>NZ_JBGQOD010000002.1:0-615142 GCF_052113625.1 Flavobacterium sp. W21_SRS_FM3
TTCAAGAGAAATTGCTTCTAGAAGAACAGATGCTAACAGAGATTATTCAGCAAATAGAAGAAGCGCTAATGAAGGAAGTACGGCAAGAGTTAACACACAAAGAGATAATTCGCAAGGTAGAACAGCTCCTAATTCTAATAGAGAGGCAGACAAAGCTAGATCTCAAAGAGATTATTCTCAAAATAAAAGAGCATCCTCTTATGAAAAAGCGCCTGTAAGAACGCAATCGGAAAGAAGTAACTCTAACAGTGAGGGACGTACATCTAGAAATGAAGCTGCTCCAAGAGTAGCGCCACAGAGAGGAAATTCTGAAAGTAGAAACTCTAGTGCAAGACAGTCCGCTCCAGAACGAGTACAAACACAAAGAACGCCTAGTCAAAACAGATCGAATAGCGCTAGACAAAGTGCACCACAGAGAACAGAGTCAGCTAGAGGGAATTCTTCTAGAGAAAGAGCTGCTACCATTTCAAGAATGGAAGACCGAAGATCTTAAGTTAGTCAATATAAGTCAAAAAACACGGTTTCATACAGCCGTGTTTTTTTATGTCTTTTTTTAAATTAATTATCCTATTTTATTTAAAAAGAGTAAATTTGACGAGTTTTTAAAAATAATAGATGAGCACTTCGCATAAGAACCTACATACAAAATTAACTTTAGGAGGTTTATTAATTACATTAGGAATAATCTACGGAGACATTGGAACCTCACCTTTGTACGTAATGAAAGCCATACTTGGCGATCACATAATAAATGCTGATATTGTTCTTGGAGGAATCTCTTGCGTTTTTTGGACATTGACCCTACAAACCACAATAAAATATGTCATAATAACTCTAGGCGCAGATAATCATGGCGAAGGTGGAATTTTTGCCTTATACGCTTTAGTCAAAAAAACAAAAATAAAATGGCTCATAGTCCCCGCAATAATTGGGGGAAGCGCCTTACTAGCAGACGGAATTATAACTCCTCCCATATCTGTTTCTTCTGCAGTAGAAGGAATAAGAACCTATTACCCCTCTATTAATACCGTGCCTATTGTAATTGGGATTTTATTTGTGCTATTTACAATACAGCAATTTGGAACTAAATTAGTTGGGAAATTTTTTGCCCCTATGATGCTCGTTTGGTTCAGTATGCTTGGAATACTTGGACTGATCCAAATAACAAAACACCCAGAAGTTTTTAAGGCATTTAACCCTTATTATGCTTACCAATTATTATCTATTCACCCAGAAGGTTTTTTTGTCTTAGGCTTTGTCTTTTTATGTACTACTGGAGCAGAAGCATTGTATTCAGACATGGGACATTGTGGACGAAAAAACATACGCGTAAGCTGGGTCTTTGTTAAGACAACTTTAGTCTTGAACTATTTTGGACAAGCTGCATATTTAATACATCATGAAGGGGAAACATTGCAAACTTTAGGTGGTTCTAATGGAAATCCGTTTTACTTAATCATGGCTGACTGGTTTCAACCGGTAGGCATTGTGATTGCAACTCTTGCAGCAGTTATTGCTTCTCAAGCGCTTATTAGTGGATCGTTTACTCTTATAAATGAAGCGATGCGACTTAATTTTTGGCCAAAAGTAAAAATAAAATACCCAACCGAATTAAAGGGACAGCTATACATTCCGTCTATCAACTGGTTGTTATTTTTTGGTTGTGTGGGCATCGTTTTACATTTTGAAGAATCCAGTAATATGGAGCACGCTTACGGTTTAGCGATTATCTTATGTATGATAATGACAACCGTTTTACTGAATTTCTATTTAATTATGAAGCGGGTAAAACTATACTTTATAGTTCCGTTAATTACAGTTTATCTAATAATCGAATTTAGTTTTCTTGCAGCTAACATTACTAAATTTGCTGACGGAGGTTATGTAACCTTGATCATCGCTATATTATTAATTTCAGTAATGACTACCTGGTACCTAGCTAAAAAAATCAGTAAAAACTATACTAAAATTGTCAAGATTGACGACTATAGAAAGGTATTAACAGAGTTAAGTGCCGACTTAAGTATCCCTAAATACGCTACTCATTTAGTTTACATGACTAATGCTAATCGCATTGATGAAATAGAAGAAAAAGTAATGTATTCTATTCTTCAAAAAAGACCTAAAAGAGCAGATATTTATTGGTTTGTACACGTAAATATTTTAAGTGAGCCTTACAAAACAGAATATAAGGTTAGTGAAATTATCAAAGATGATTTGTACCGTGTAGATTTCAATCTCGGATTTAGAGAACCTACTAAAATCAACTTGATGTTTAGAGAAGTTATTAAAGACATGGTGAAAAATGGTGAAGTTGATATTACGAGCCGTTACGAATCGCTTAATAAGAATAACATCATTGGAGACTTTAAATTTGTCTTGTCTGAAAAATTCTTGTCGAATGATAGTGATATGAGATGGCATGAAAAATTAGTAATGAATTCTTATTTCTTAATCAAGAAATTAAGTTTATCTGAAGAAAGTGCCTTTGGCTTAGACAGTAGCTCTGTAAAAATTGAAAAATTCCCGATGGTGTTGCATGCACCAGAAAATATAGGTTTAACTCGGGTTAAGTAGTATAATACACCTTTAGATCTCCTTAAACACTGCCTAAAAAACAGTGTTTTTTTTATTGTTGAAAATATAAAACCAACAATCATTATTAAAAATTTAACTTTCAATCAATTAATAGTACCTTTGCACCTCAATTATTTAAAATGAGATTACACAGAAATTTAGTTTATACAACCATTGATTCCCTAAATGCCATATTTAACGAAGGGGAATACGCTGATAAAGTGGTAGCAAGAGCCTTAAAGAAAGACAAACGTTGGGGAAGTTCTGACAGAAAATTTGTTGCCGAAACTATCTACGAAATCGTAAGATGGAAAAGATTATATGCAGAAATTGCAGAGGTAAAAGCACCTTTTGACAGAGATAATATTTGGAGAATGTTTGCAGTTTGGGCTGTATTAAGAGGCTACCCGATCCCTGATTGGCGTCAATTAGAAGGAACTCCGGAAAGAAAGATAAAAGGACGTTTTGACGAACTTTCAAAAGTACGAGCATTAAAAGAGTCTATTCCAGATTGGATGGATGAAGTCGGTGTTAAAGAATTAGGTGAAAAAGTTTGGTCTAAAGAAATTACCGCTCAAAATCAACCCGCTAAAGTAATCTTGAGAGTAAACACGCTGAAAACTACTAAAGCAGAATTAAGAGCAATTTTAATGGACTTGGATATCGAGACCGATGTTTTGAAAGACCAGCCGGACGCACTTGTTTTGAAAGAAAGAGCTAACGTATTTATGACAGATGCCTTTAAACAAGGTTTCTTTGAAGTTCAAGATGCTAATTCACAACTTGTAGCTGCATTTCTTGACGTAAAGCCAGGAATGCGTGTTGTAGACACTTGTGCAGGTGCTGGAGGAAAAACGTTGCACATAGCAGCCTTAATGGAAAACAAAGGACAATTAATTGCCATGGATTTATATGAAAGTAAATTAAAGCAATTAAAAATCAGAGCAAAAAGAGACGGTGCTTTTAATATTGAATACCGTATCATTGATACGACGAAAGTTATCAAAAAATTACACCAGAGAGCTGACCGTGTTTTAATTGATGCGCCTTGTAGTGGTTTAGGAGTTTTAAAAAGAAACCCTGACGCTAAATGGAAGTTACAGCCGGAATTTATTGACAACATCCGTAAAGTACAAGCGGAAGTTTTAGAAAGTTACTCTAAAATAGTTAAGCCAGGTGGAAAACTAGTTTATGCAACCTGTTCCATATTACCTTCAGAGAATCAAGAACAAGTAGCTAAATTTTTAACTACTGATATAGGAAAAGAATTTAACTTTATTAAAGATCAAAAAATTCTAGCTCATGAATCTGGTTTTGATGGTTTTTACATGGCACTATTAGAAAGAAAAGAAGAAGTGGTAAAGCCTAAAGAAGCAAAAGAGGCTAAAGCTTAAATACTTACTTAATACATAGATAAAAATGCCTTCAACTTGAAGGCATTTTTTTTATATAGCAATAAGTCTAGCTTCTTTTCTCTAGATTAATCATTCATTGAGATTAAAAACTCTTCATTGTTTTTAGTTTGTCTAAAACGATCATTAATAAAACTCATTGCTTCAACAGGATTCATGTCAGAAAGGTATTTTCTCATAATCCACATTCTTTGTAATGTTTGTTGATCTAGTAATAAGTCATCTCTTCTTGTACTTGAAGACGTTAAATCAATTGCCGGGAAAATACGTTTGTTAGCAATTTTTCTATCTAATTGCAGTTCCATGTTACCTGTTCCTTTGAATTCCTCAAAGATTACTTCATCCATTTTAGAACCAGTTTCAGTCAACGCAGTTGCAATGATACTTAACGAACCGCCATTTTCAACATTACGGGCAGCACCAAAGAAACGTTTTGGCTTTTGTAGAGCATTAGCATCTACACCTCCACTCAATACTTTACCTGAAGCAGGCTGTACCGTATTATAAGCTCTGGCTAAACGTGTAATTGAATCTAAAAGAATAACAACATCATGACCACATTCTACTAATCGTTTTGCTTTCTCAAGCACAATGTTTGCAATTTTCACGTGTTCTTGTGGCTCTCTATCAAAAGTCGAAGCAATAACTTCTCCCCGCACACTACGTTGCATATCAGTAACCTCTTCAGGGCGTTCGTCAATTAATAATACTATTAAATAGACTTCTGGATGATTTGCAGCAATAGCATTGGCTATTTCTTTCAACAACATGGTTTTACCCGTTTTCGGCTGAGCAACTATCATTCCACGCTGTCCTTTACCAATTGGTGAAAACAAATCAATAATACGTGTCGAAATCGTACTTTGTCTATCAGCTAATTTGAATTTCTCAGAAGGAAACACTGGTGTTAAATGTTCGAAAGAAACACGATCTCTCACGACTTGCGGGTCGTGGCCATTTATTTTAAGAACGCGAACTAAAGGAAAAAACTTCTCTCCTTCTTTTGGAGGACGAACTACACCTTTAACAGTATCTCCCGTCTTAAGACCGAACAAACGAATTTGAGATGTGGATAAATAAATATCATCTGGTGAAGCCAAATAATTATAATCTGAAGATCTTAAAAAACCATAGCCATCAGCCATCATTTCTAAAACTCCTTCACTTTCAATTATTCCGTCAAATTCAAAATCAGAATCTCTAAAATTATTTTTCTTATTTTTAAAATTCGGATTTTGATTTTGCTTGTTTAACTGGTTTGGATTTACCTTTTTTGCTGGAGCAGCTGGGGCTTCAGTAGTATCACTAACGGCGGCTGGAGCTATTGTAGCGCTCTCCTTTGCAGTATGTGTAGTATCTTTAGATACTTCTTTATCTTTCTTTAAAGCGATTTTCTTTTCGTAAGCAGATTTACTAAACTTAACTATCTTAGGTCCCTTCTTCCCTGCTTCTTGATCATTTGTTTCTGCACTTTCAGAAGGTGCAACTGCATCAACTGCAACATTTGATTCTGCTGAAGAAATTTCATCTTCTTGCTGCTCCGCTTCTTTAGAAACGGCAGCTTTGCCTTTTCCTTTTTGTATAACTCCCTTTTTCACAGGAACAATTCGTGCTCTTTTAGGCTTGTCATCATCAAAATTATCCTCTGTCTTCGTCTCGGTTGGTGAGGCAACATTAGTATCCTGAAGTTTTAGAATATTAGCTATTAAAGTATCTTTTTTTACACCATTAAATTTTATGGTTTTAGCAGCTTTAGCTATTTCTTGAAGCTCAGAAAGCTTCATTTCTTTTAATGCAGAAATATCAAACATGAATGTTCTTGGAATTTAATTAATTTGGAATTACTATAAAAAGGATAGGTGGTAATTATTTTATTGTGAATTGCCCGCAGTATGAAGTGCTTACGGTATTGTTATGCAATAATACGAATAAAATTTAATGATACAATAGTATTTTTAAAAAAGAAAATATATTTTTGTGGAACAATTTATTAAAATGATACAAAGAATTCAAACGATATATCTCCTACTTGCTTTTGTAGTAACAGGAATTTTACCTTTTTTATTTCCATTGTGGACAATGAGTGATGGCACGGATTATTTCTTCATGCAAAATCAGTTTTATATTATTTTACAAGGTTTAAGTACAACACTTACAGTTTTAAGTATTGTTTCGTATAAAAAAAGACAAAATCAATTTGTTATTGGCAGATTGAATATCATATTAAATTTAATTTTATTAGGATTGTTTGTATATCGGTCACTAAATGTATCTGGAGAAACAGTACTTGTTTCTGAGAAAGGTATTGGGATGTTTCTACCTATAGTTGCTATCGTATTATTAGTACTAGCTAATAAGGCCATCAAAAAGGATGAAGATCTTGTAAAATCTGTGGACAGATTGAGGTAAACCTATAAACTTAGTTTATTAGTGCGAAGGAAACCCGAATGTAACAATTCGGGTTTTTTTATGAAATAAACTGAAAAAATTTTAAAAAAAGCAATAAGAATCCCTGCATTAAATAAATTTTTATAAATTTGAATACAGTATATTAAAAATGACAGAAAAAATACGGATCCATCTCGCAGATGATCACCAAGTACTAATTGATGGAATGAAAACCTTATTGAATACGGTCTCTGAATTTGAGGTTGTAGGTCATTCCTTAGACGGCAGTATACTTTACGAAGAAGTATCTCAAAACGATGCCACTATTCTTGTTCTTGATATTAGCATGCCTGTAAAAGATGGTATTGAAGTCATTAAAGAATTTTCTAAAAAAGGTTTTCCTTGTAAAGTAATCATTCTATCCAGTTATGATGACTTAAAAATCATTCAAGAAGTAATGAAATTAGGAGCTAGTGGTTACCTCACTAAGCAATGTGCCGGAGAAAATATAGTGGAAGCGATATTAGCGGTTACTAACGGTGAAGAATATTTTTGCAATACAGTAAGAGAAAAAATATTCACTACAGCTACTAAAGATTACTCCAAATTAAACAAATACAAACCCACAATTCTAGACCTTTTAACAGAACGAGAAATTGAAATCATCACTTTAATTGCGTTAGAATTTAGCGGTAAAGAAATTAGCGAAAAATTATACATTAGTACCAATACTGTAGAAACCCATCGCAAAAATATCATGAAAAAGTTAAAAGCAAAAAACACCATCAGTTTGGTGAAATATGCACTTAAGAATAAACTAATAAAATCTTAATTCTGCTTTGCATATACCCACTGACTAAAACTATTTTATGCTTTTAAAAAGATTTTTTATTTTACTTTTCTTCCTCATTAGTGTTAATAATGTTGTAAATGCAGCAGAAACAAAACCATCAAGAAAAGAAGTCTTAAGCCTCACACATGAAGCTACAAATCTCATGAAATATGAGAAGTATGAAAAATCATTAATTAAATCTCGAATTGCATTAAAACAAGCCATCACTTTAAAAGATGATGAGCTTATCGCTATCTGTTACAATATTATTGCAGCTAACTTTGACGGTATAGCCGAATTTGAAAAAGCCTTTTTCTATTATAAAAAAGGCTTATTATATGCTGATAGAACTACTAATGACGAATTGAAAAATTGGTTATACAATAACTTAGGTAACATCTATTGTTTTGATAAGAAAGAATATAAAAAAGGAATCTACTATTATAAAAAATCATTAGACTATAGTAGTAAAATTGGTGATTCAGTCCAAATTGTATTTACAAATCTTAATATTACCTGGGCTTATTTTGATATCGGCGATTTTAAAAGAGGTGTGCCTTATTTAAAATTCATTAATAAATACCACTACAAATTTGGAGATCAGTCTACAATCGTCGCTTTAAACATGTTAAACGGAATGTATTTTGGACATACCAATGATTCCAGCAAAGCCGTTTCTTATTTTGAAAAAGCTATTTTACTAGGTAATAAAGGTGATGAAAAAACAGATCTTTCATTTTCACATCAGGAATATTCAAGGTTTTTGCTGAAACATGGGGACTACAAAAAAGCTTATGAAAACCTTGCAAAATACAATGTACTCACTAATTTAATAAATGACGAAGACAAACTTAAGAAAGCGAACATTGCTGGTATTAATCTCGAAATTGATGAATATAAAAGAGAAATTGATACGATTGAACTTCGCTACAAGACTAAGGAAGAAATGTTATTAGACAAACAATCTAAAAACAAACAAATAAGTGTTATTATTATTTCTATTTTACTACTAGTAATTATTCTGTTGTATTTCTTCTTTCAGAATATTCGCTTAAAACAAAAAAATAAATTGAGCGAAGTACAGAGTAAAATTCAAGAAAATATTATCAACGCCTCTATCAACGGGCAAGAGTTAGAAAGAAAAAAAATTGCTAGCTTTCTTCATGATAACATCAGTGCCTTATTGTCCTCAGCAGGATTGCATTTAAGTGTGCTTAGCGCCAAAAACCCATCAGGAATAGAGGAAATAAGTAAAACAAAGGCTATTCTTAGTGAGGCTCATGATAAGGTGCGTGATTTATCACACCAACTACTCCCCTCTTTGCTGGCTCGTTTTGGGCTATACTATGCGCTTAAGGATTTATGTGAAAAGAACTCTAACTCGCTAATTACTTTTGATTACTCCAGCATAGTAGATACAAAAAGTCGCTATAACGAAGAGTTTGAAATGAAAATGTATTTCATTATCACTGAATTGCTCAATAATATCATCAAGCATAGTGAGGCAAATTATGCTAAATTAACTATTGAAGAAGACAACCATAATTTATCGATTCTTATTGAAGATAATGGGAAAGGATTTGATAATAATGCTTACAATACTATCGAAGGTTTTGGGCTTAATCAGATTCAAGCTAGAATAAATAACATGAATGGAGCAATTACAATTGACTCCAAAACAAATAAAGGAACAACCATCTCCATTATTGCCCCTATTTTATATAAAGTCTAAGTTCGTTTTTCGATTTCAATAATTTCTAAATCCTTTATTTTATCTCCGTCAATTACAAATCGCAGCATGGTACGTACTTGGTGGAACCCACTTTTTCCGCAAGCACCTGGATTCATATGTAGTAGATTGTTTTTTTTATCAAACATCACTTTTAAAATATGCGAGTGTCCACATATGAACAATTGTGGCGGTTTTGCAGCAAGTTCAGCTTTAATATTAGGATTGTATTTTCCTGGATAACCTCCAATATGGGTAATCCAAACATCAACTCCTTCGCACATAAAACGATTGTGCAAAGGAAATTCTAAACGCGCTTTATCATCATCAATATTTCCGTAGACAGCACGCAAAGGCTTCAGTTCCTTTAAGGTATCAGTAACCGATAAATTCCCAATATCACCGGCATGCCAAACTTCATCAGCTTGTACTACATATTTCAATATGGTATCGTCCATATAACTGTGCGTATCAGAAAGCAAAAGGATGTTTTTCATTTAGAGTCAGCTTTTATCATAAGTATTCTCACAAAGGTAAATTGTTTATTGAGAAAACTAAAATAAAGACTTACAAACACAACTTACATTTTTAGGCATTTCTCCACATAAAAACTTTGTACCTTTGTTCTTTAAAACTTTGCGACCTATTATCTTGAGATATTTTATAAAATTAGCTTACAACGGAACCGACTATCATGGCTGGCAATACCAGCCTAATGCTTCTTCAGTGCAAGAGACTTTAAACAACGCTTTATCTGTACTTCTCAATACCCCTGTCAACGTTATGGGAGCAGGACGCACTGATACTGGTGTTCATGCAAAGCTTATGTTTGCTCATTTTGATTTTGAACCGTCAATTGACATTTCTAAGTTAGTACACAAATTGAACGCTTATTTACCAAAAGATATTGTTATCTATGATATTATACCGGTTCATGATGATGCTCACACACGATTTGACGCCACAAAGCGAACGTATGAATATCATATCAATATTTTTAAAGATGCCTTTTTGCAGGAAAAGAGTTGGTATTTTCATCAAAAACTAGATATCCCCTTGATGAATGAAGCAGCAAAGTTATTATTTAATCACACTGATTTTCAATGCTTCTCTAAGGTAAACACTGATGTAAACACCTTTGATTGTACCATTTATGAAGCCCATTGGAAACAAGATAATAATAGTTTAATTTTTACGATATCAGCCAATAGGTTTTTGAGAAACATGGTGCGCTCCATTGTGGGAACCCTTGTAAACATTGGTTTACACAAAATCACACTGGAAGATTTCAACACTATTATTGAAAATAAGAATAGAGATAAAGCTGGATTTTCGGTACCAGCACATGGTTTGTATTTAACCGAAATTGATTATGATTATATTACAAAATAGCCCTGATGGCAGTGAAAATCCTTTATGTTTTTTCTTTAAAAACATAAAGATTGCAACGAACAGCAGGACATAGCTCCAAATAACCGAACTAAATTCAGCTTAAAAAAAATGAAAGCAAAAGCATTTGACACTCGTTTATTTAAACGAATACTACACTATACTAAACCGTATCAATGGCGTTTTAACGGCGTGATTGTATTTGCAATATCCTTATCCTTATTTGCAGCTTTACGTCCTTATTTATTAAAACAAACCGTAGACGACTACATACAGACAGAGGATGCTCAAGGACTACTATTTTACATAACCTTGATGGGAATTGTCTTGTTGTGCGAAGTTTTCTCGCAGTTTTATTTCGTTTTTTGGGCAAACTGGTTAGGTCAAGATATCGTAAAAGACATACGCGTAAAGCTATTCAAACACATCTTAAGTTTCAGAATGAAATATTTTGATTTGGTGCCTGTTGGCCAATTAGTGACCAGATCGGTTTCGGATATTGAATCTATAGCTCGCATTTTTAGCCAGGGACTTTTTATGATAATTAGTGACTTGATGAAAATGGTTGTGGTATTGATTTTCATGTTTTATATGAACTGGAAATTAACTTGGATCGTAATTGTAGCCATGCCGATTTTAGTGTTTTTTACCAGAATTTTTCAACGAAAAATGCAAGTAGCTTTTGAGGAAGTACGAAATCAGATTTCGAATATGAACTCTTTTGTACAAGAAAGAGTGACAGGAATGAAAATTGTTCAGCTATTTAATAGAGAAGATATTGAGTCCGAAAAATTCAAAGAAATCAACGATAAGCACAAGAAAGCATGGATTAAAACCATTCTTTACAACTCCATTTTCTTTCCTATTGCTGATATTATTTCGTCTTTGACTTTAGGATTCATTGTATTGTATGGTGGTATTAAAATATTAAATGGTGATAACTTTACCACCTTTGGCGATCTGTTTTCCTATACTATGTTTATAGGTATGTTGTTTAATCCACTGCGCCAAATAGCAGATAAGTTTAACGAAATGCAGCTAGGAATGATTGCTGCTAATCGTGTCTTTGCCATCATTGATACTGAAGATCAAATTCAAGATACAGGAACAATAGAAGCGCCAGTGTTTTTAGGGAAAATTGAATTTACCGATGTGCGTTTTAGTTACATCGAAGAGGAAGAAGTTATTAAAGGCATCGATTTAGACGTTAGTCCTGGCGATACTGTTGCGATTGTAGGTTCTACTGGCGCAGGGAAATCAACGATAATTAATTTATTAAATCGTTTTTACGAGATTGATAGTGGTTCTATATGTATTGATAAAAACAATATTGAAAACTATACTCTAGGTTCGTTGCGCAAGCAAATTGCCGTAGTACTGCAAGATGTATTTTTATTTGCAGATACCATTTACAATAACATTACGTTAAATAATCCAGAGATTACGCGAGAAGATGTTTTGGCTGCTGCCAAAGAAATTGGTGTACATGAATTTATTATGAGTCTGCCAGACAATTACGACTTTGATGTAAAAGAGCGTGGTGTGATGTTGTCATCTGGACAACGCCAATTAATTGCTTTTTTAAGAGCGTATGTTAGTAATCCAAGTATCCTTATTCTTGATGAAGCGACCTCGTCCATTGATTCTTATTCTGAGGAACTGATACAACGCGCGACTGAAACCATTACACAAGGAAGAACTTCGATAGTTATTGCCCATAGATTAGCAACGATTGTAAATGCAGATAAAATTGTAGTTATGGACAAAGGCTTAATTGTGGAACAAGGAACCCATCAAGAGCTACTTAATCGCGAGACGGGATATTACAAAAATTTGTATGATTCGCAATTTTCAGTGGCCAATTAACCGGTATTTAGGCAAATTAGTATGTTGAAAACGTTTAAGGATTTGTAGTAAAAAAATAGCTTTTAAGAACTGATAATAAGTGTATCCAATCTTCAATTGTCATTTAAGATTTTAACAAATTTCTTAAAATAGGTTTCTTTATTACTTTATCCATTTGAAACTTTCTCAAAACAGAATAAATCCTTAAATTCGCCAAATCAAATAATTTAGAAAACTTATAAAAATGAAATACGATATCATTGTTTTAGGAAGTGGACCAGGCGGATATGTTACTGCCATTAGAGCATCACAATTAGGGTTTAAAGTTGCCGTAATTGAAAAAGAAAACTTAGGTGGTGTATGTTTGAACTGGGGATGTATCCCAACAAAAGCATTACTAAAATCAGCTCAAGTTTTCGATTATCTAAAACATGCTTCTGATTATGGATTGACTGTTTCATCATTCGATAAAGACTTCCCAGCTGTAATTCAACGTAGCCGTGGGGTTGCACAAGGAATGAGCAAAGGAGTTACTTTCTTGATGAAAAAAAATAAAATTGACGTTATCAATGGTTTTGGTAAAGTAAAACCAGGTAAAAAAATTGATGTAACAGATAAGGATAATAAAGTGACTGAATATAGCGCTGATCACATTATTATTGCAACAGGTGCTCGTTCACGTGAATTACCAAACTTACCTCAAGATGGAGAAAAAGTAATTGGTTACCGTCAAGCAATGAGTTTACCTAGCCAACCTAAGAAAATGATTATCGTAGGTTCTGGTGCCATTGGAGTTGAGTTTGCTCACTTCTACAACTCTATGGGGACAGAAGTTACTATAGTAGAATTTATGCCAAACGTAGTACCCGTAGAAGACGAAGACATTTCTAAACAAATGGAAAAATCGTTGAAAAAATCAGGTATCACGGTGATGACTAATTCATCAGTTGAAACAATTGATACTACTGGAAACGGTGTTAAAGCTTTTGTAAAAACGGCCAAAGGAGAAGTTGTTCTTGAAGCTGATGTGTTACTTTCGGCTGTTGGGATCAAAACAAACATCGAAAACATCGGTTTAGAAGAAGTTGGTATTGCAGTTGACAGAGATAAAATCTTAGTAAACGCTTACAATCAAACTAATATTCCAGGTTACTACGCTATTGGTGATGTAACTCCTGGACAAGCTTTAGCACACGTTGCATCTGCCGAAGGAATTAACTGTGTTGAAAAAATTGCAGGAATGCACGTAGAGCCAATTGACTACGGAAATGTTCCTGGTTGTACTTATGCAACTCCAGAAATTGCCTCTGTAGGTATGACTGAAAAACAAGCTAAAGAAAAAGGATACGAATTAAAAATTGGTAAGTTCCCATTCTCAGCTTCTGGAAAAGCGCAAGCCTCTGGAAATTCAGATGGTTTCGTAAAAGTAATTTTTGACGCTAAATATGGTGAATGGTTAGGATGTCACATGATTGGAGCTGGTGTAACTGATATGATTGCTGAGGCAGTTGTAGCTCGTAAACTAGAAACTACTGGTCACGAAATCCTAAAATCAATCCACCCTCACCCTACAATGAGTGAAGCGGTTATGGAAGCAGTAGCTGATGCATACGGAGAAGTAATCCACTTGTAATCTCTAATCAACATGCATTAAAATGCATACTATAATAGTAAAACTCTGCACTAATTAGTGCAGAGTTTTTTTTTAGAACAATAAATAAACTAATTTTATTATTCTCTACAGTAGTAATAAAAAAAAACAGTCACAATAATTTCATTCACTCTAATTTTAACAAATGAAAACATTTGAAACCGAAAGACTTTTTCTAAAACCAACTAGCGTAGAGGATGCGCCTCTATTACTTACATTGCTCTATTCACCCAAATGGTTACAATATATAGGGGACCGAAATGTAAGAAATATTGAGCAAGCTGAAGATTATATTACCCATAAGATGCGCCCGCAAATGGAAAGACTAGGGTTTGGAAATTTTACTATTATTAGAAAAGATGACCAACATAAGATTGGTTCTTGCGGCCTTTACGATCGAGAAGGACTAGAAGGTATTGATATTGGTTTTGCCCTCCTGCCCGATTATGAAAAAAAAGGCTATGCCTTTGAAGCGGTAAATAAATTAAAGGACCTTGCAAATGAACATTTTAAACTTAAAGAAATTAGCGGAATAACATCTAAAAAAAATAAGGCTTCACAAGCTTTGCTGATGAAAATAGGTTTGAAATATGAGAAAGATATAGTACTGCCGAATGAAACAGAAGAAATCCAATTCTATAAACTAACCTACTAGCAGATTAAATAGTAAAAAATCAGGCAATTTTATATTTTGAATACGAATTTAAAATCAACACCTACTCTATACCGTTGTGAAGATACAAATTTGAAAAAAAAATTGTTTCTTTGGGCATTACAAATAAAGAGTAAATAACTCGTTCAATTTCTTATTTAACTGCCGTATTTTAAATAATTATTTTGAATTCAAGCCTATTTCTCAAAACCTTCAACCGATAGTAAAAACAAGATGAGCTTAAAAAAAGAAATCAATAGTGTACGCAGAAAATTAATGCAAGGATTAACAAAGAACATTGGTACTTCACATTTTGATAAAACTGCGGATTTAACTAAGGTTGACGTAAAAAAAATCCTGATCTGCAGACCTAATCCTAGACTAGGAAACCAGTTGTTAATGACGCCACTTTTACAGGAAGTTATTGCTACTTTCCCTAACTGTGAAATTGATTTATTTGTAAACGGAAATGCCGCACCCAGTATTTTTCAGAACTATAAAAATGTAAAGCAAATTATTCGTTTGCCAAGAAAACCGTTCAAGGAACTTGTAAAATACCTAAAGGGATGGATGGCAATTAAAAAGTATGAATACGACATTGTCATTAATGTGGTCAAAAATTCTTCTTCTGGTAGACTTTCAGCACAATTTGCCAATGCTAAATTCAAATTTTTTGGTGACGATATTGATGACCTAGGCTCTAAATTCCCTGATTACGAACATATCGCTAAATATCCTGTCTATAATTTTAGACATTATTTAAACCTTTTGGGGTATCCTGAAAACAACAATCCGATACCTTCTTTAAATTTAAAATTAGATCCATCAGAAATTACTGAGGCACACAAAATACTTCAAAACATTGTAAAGAACGATAAAAAAACAATTTGCATCTTTACTTTTGCTACTGGTGCTAAATGTTACAGTCCAGCATGGTGGGAACCTTTCTACGAATCAGTAAAAGTGGCTTTTCCTGATTATAATATTGTTGAAGTATTACCAGTAGAGAATGTTTCACAAATTGATTTTAAAGCGCCTACTTTCTATAGTAAAGATATTAGAGAAATTGCCGCTTTTATTGCTAACACTGAAATATTCATTGGCGCAGATAGCGGAATGATGCATCTCGCTAGCGCATCCCTAGCGCCTACTGTCGGTTTATTTTCGGTTACAAATGAAAATATGTATACTCCATACGGGAATAACAGTCTTGCTATAAACACAAACCATACAAATACGGCTGAAAGTATTAAAATAATTGCGGATATTTTAAATAAAAACTAAAGTACTAGCAAAACAATCTATAATTGTAAAAAGGGATTCGGTAAAACTCGAATCCTTTTTTGCGTTTCATAAGAATATGTTTTACTACTTTTACGGTTCCAAAAAATACAACTATGTCTGTAGCAAAAAAAGATTATAAAAGAATTACAACAAAGTCATTGATTGAAATGAAGGCAAATGGAGAAAAAATCTCTATGTTGACTGCCTACGATTATACTATGGCAAAAATTGTGGATACTGCTGGTATTGACGTGATCCTTGTAGGGGATTCCGCATCAAATGTAATGGCTGGTCACGAAACAACATTACCTATTACATTAGATCAAATGATCTATCATGCATCTTCAGTAGTTAGAGCTATAGAGCGTTCTCTAGTAGTGGTTGACTTACCGTTTGGTAGTTACCAATCAGATCCAAAAGAAGCCCTGCGTTCAGCGATTAGAATCATGAAAGAAAGCGGAGGACATGCTGTAAAATTAGAAGGTGGAAAAGAAGTTAAAGAATCTATAAAGAAAATATTAAATGCAGGAATTCCAGTAATGGGCCACTTGGGTTTAACACCACAATCCATTTATAAATTTGGTACTTACACTGTTCGTGCTAAAGAAGAGGAAGAAGCAGACAAACTTGTTGAAGATGCACAATTATTAGAGCGCCTAGGATGTTTTGCCTTAGTTTTAGAAAAAATTCCAGCACATCTTGCCGAAAAAGTAGCTAAGAGTATTTCGATTCCTGTTATTGGAATTGGAGCTGGAGGTGGTGTAGACGGTCAAGTACTTGTAATCCACGATATGTTAGGAATGAACAATGAGTTTAGTCCAAGATTTTTACGTCGTTACATGGACTTGTATGAAGGAATGACGACTGCTATTAGTCAATATGTTGCTGATGTAAAATCAAGTGACTTTCCTAATGAAAAAGAACAATACTAAATAAATTACTTATGTCCTTTAATTAGTTTTTGCTACTGCAATTGCAACTACTATTTAAAGGATTTTTTTTTATAACAATCCAAAATACCATCCTTGTTTTGAAAATAATTTCTACTAAAAATAATTTGCAGGTCTTGCATGAAGACAACCACATTATCATCGTGAATAAACGCGTTGGTGATATCGTGCAAGGTGATAAAACAGGCGACAAACCATTATCAGAAGTAGTTAAGGAATATATTAAAGACAAATACAACAAGCCTGGTGAAGTATTTCTAGGAGTCGTTCATCGTTTAGACAGACCTACTACTGGAATTGTAGTTTTTGCCAGAACAACAAAGGCACTTACCCGATTAAATGAATTATTCAAAAATAGGGAAACTCAAAAAACCTATTGGGCCATAGTGAAAAACAAACCTGCAAATCCTACAGACAAATTAGTTCATTACCTGAAAAGGAATGAAAAAAACAATAGTTCTAAGGCGCATTTAAAAGAAGTTCCTGACAGTAAATTAGCTAGTTTAGATTATACCATTTTTAAAGAATTAAACAATTATGTTGCCTTAGAAATCAATCTTCATACAGGGAGACACCATCAAATACGTGCGCAACTCTCGGCCATTGGCTCACCCATAAAAGGAGATTTAAAATACGGTTTTGATAGAAGTAATCCTGACGGCGGTATTCATTTACATGCTCGAAAATTAGTATTTATACATCCAGTTACTAAAGAAGCGCTTCAAGTGACGGCTCCGGTGCCTGATGAAGTAATTTGGAAAGCACTGTAATATTTTCGAAAAGAAAAATAAGTAATTAAAATTTTAAAATTAACTTGCATATCTATTCAACAAGTTAATTTTTACGATGAATTACAAGAATAATTTAAAATACCGAAAAGAAACGCTCACTAAACTTCTGGACAACGTCATTGCACATGAGAAAGAGATTATTGATGCATTGTATAAAGATTTCAAAAAACCCGCATTTGAAACCGTACTTACCGAGACAAATTATGTAGTAACGGAATTAAAAAACACTATTAAAAATTTAAATTCTTGGGCAAAACCAAAACGTGTTTTTCCATCACTATTAAATTTTCCTTCAAGTGATTTTATCTACAAAGAACCTTACGGCAAAGTATTAATTATTGCGCCATGGAATTACCCGTACCAGCTCGCATTGTGCCCGCTAGTTTCGGCTGTTGCTGCAGGAAATCAAGTAGTACTAAAACCCTCAGAACTGACTCCTAATACGGCTGCAGTTATCGCTAAAATTATTAGTAAAACATTTAACAAAGAACATGTAGAGGTAGTTCTAGGTGGCGTTGATGTCTCTAAAAATTTATTGGATCAACGATGGGATTACATTTTCTTTACTGGAAGTGTAGGTGTTGGTAAGATCGTATCTCAAGCCGCTGCTAAAAACCTAACACCAGTTACCTTAGAGTTAGGTGGCAAGAATCCTTGTATTGTTGATAAAACCGCCAATCTTAAATTAGCCGCAAAGAGAATTGTGTGGGGTAAATTTATCAATGCCGGACAAACTTGTATCGCTCCTGATTATATTTTGATTCAAAACGACAGTAAAGAACAATTTATTAAATACCTAAAGCAAGAGATCACCCTTGCCTACGGTGATAATCCGCAGCATTCTCCTGATTATGCTCGAATTGTAAACAGTAAAAACTGGAACCGACTAAAAGACATGATTGAACCCGAAAAAGTGATCCACGGAGGACAAACGGATGAATCTGATTTTTATGTTGCTCCAACACTTATTGAAGAGAATAATTTGGATTCCTTAATAATGGAAGATGAGATATTTGGTCCATTGCTACCAATCTTAACCTATTCAAGTGATGCCGACATTCATGCCGTAGTATCCCGATATGAAAAACCATTATCGTTGTATGTTTTTACAACTAACGATTCTTTTGCTGAAAAAATGATTGAAAGCTATTCTTTTGGAGGTGGATGTATTAATGATACAGTAGTTCATTTTTCTAATAAAAGACTACCATTTGGTGGTGTGGGACATAGCGGAATAGGTGCTTACCATGGCAGTTTAAGTTTTGATGTATTTTCACATAAGAAAGGAATTGTAAAAAAATCCAATTGGCTGGATTTGCCAATGCGTTATGCGCCATACAAGGATAAATTAAAGACAATTAGAAAACTCTTAAAATGGATTTAAGCCAAGAAAAAACAGTTAGTGAAGCAATTCAGTACAGACGCTCTGTTAGGGTTTTTAAAAAAGAACCCTTAGATGCTGCTAAAGTAAAAGAATGCATTCGCTTAGCCTCTTTAGCTCCTACTAGCAGTAATTTACAATTATGGGAATTTTACCATGTTACCTCTACGGGGATTTTAGAAGAACTTTCAACCGCCTGTCTGGATCAAAATGCAGCTAAAACAGCTCAGCAAATGGTAGTGGTTGTGGCCCGCAAAGATTTGTGGAAAAAGCGAGTTCAGTCTAATATTGATTATTTAAAACAGCAGTACGGTAACAAATCAGAGAAAGAGTATACTAAAAGAGAAAGGTTTGCTTTAAATTATTACCAAAAAATTATTCCTACGCTATATGTTGATTTTTTAGGAATCTTGGGTGGTATTAAATTTCTTGTTTTTCAGTTGATCGGAATGTTCAAGCCCATCTATCGGCAAGCAAGAAGAAGTGATATGCGCATTGTAGCCCAAAAAAGTGCAGGCTTAGCAGCTCAAAACTTTATGATCAGTATGGCGGCAATAAACTATGATACCTGCCCTATGGAAGGATTTGATTCATTAAGAGTAAAAAAAATATTAAATTTACCCGCTTCAGCCGAAATAAATATGATTTTAGGTTGCGGCATCAGGGATGAGAACGGGATTTATGGACCCCGATTTAGAGTACCCTTAGAAGAAGTCTATTTTAAACTATAACAAAACTAAACCAAACTTACTTATTAAAACATGAAACAAGTTCAAGACAGAATCGAAGAAATAAGGAATAGTGGATATCCACTAGATTTTGGAAATGTATTCAATCATACTTTCGAAAATTATAAAAAGATTGCATTGTACGCAGGATCACTGATACTCATCTTTTTTGTTATAGTAGCGTTCATATTAGGAGGAATCACCGTAACTATCTTCGGATTAGCTACATTAAAACAATTTGCCAATCCTGAAACCATGGCAGCTGAGAGCCTTGTAGGCATGAATTTAGTCATATACTTAGTAACTCTTGTGGCCTTGTCTTGTTTATTCAGTCCATTTTTTGCTGGTTTTTTGAAAATGGCACAAGCAGCAGATATAGATGAGGAATTTCATATAAGTTCAATGTTTCAATATTACAAAGCTCCATACTTTAAAGAGATCGTGATAGCCACTGCTGTTATCAGCTTAGTGAGCACTTTAATTTCGAGTGTTTTTAATTTAATAAATATTGAAATAGTTGGAAGCTTGTTAAGTCTAGCAATAACTTTCTTAACCATTTTGGTAATTCCGTTAATTATTTTTGGTAAGTTAAATGCAATTGAAGCTATTAAAGGAAGTTTACTAATCATTTCTAAGCAGCCACTCACGCTATTAGGTTTAGTGATTACAGGATTTATTGCCTCATTAGTAGGATTCATAGGTTGCTGTATTGGGGTGATCTTTACATTGCCTTTTATGTATTCACTATATTATGCTATTTACTATGAAATAATAGGTTTTAATACAGAGCAGGAACAATTCTCATAATTGAATTATATACTTCATTAACACAAAGACTGCAATAGGATTTTATAATCTCATTGCAGTTTTATTATAAAAAAATTATTAACTTGTTGGTAATTATATCAAAATGATAAAAAGAAGATAAATGGTGTTATTTTACAAATTTTTTTTTTCAGCAAATGCGAAAATCGCTCTATATGCAAGTATAGACCTTTTGGCATTTGCTACTAAAAATACCATGTTAATAAAGCTTCAAAGTGTAGTGGATTATAATTTAATTTGGGTAACAACCCCAATGTTACTAGTTTTTATCTTTTTGTTCTTTTTTAATTTTTCTAAAATAAAAAATAAATTAAAGAATAATGGAGTTACTTTAAATAACAATAAATATTTTAGAAATAAAGAATATCAAACTTATCTTTTATTTTTTGGAATCCTAACGCCCATAATAGAAATAAATTATGAGCTCTTCAGCGTGAGACCTCAAAGCTTACTAATGAGTAATTTGATTATTGGTTTTTTCTTATTAATCATTTATTTAATTAGTACAAAATCACTCTTTGTCTTTCAACATATTAGACAATTATTTATATCTATCTACTTATTGTATGCCATTTTAGTATGTCGCAATATTATTATGCTACCTACAGATAACATCCCAATCATTGCATACATTGTTGTCTTTTTCTTTTCTTATACAATTCTAAAACCATTAAAAATTTATTGGTTATTTGTAGCTTCTTCCTTTACTTTTCTAAGTGTTGTCTTTTACTTTAGAATCATTCCCATTAAGTCTATCGTAATATTATTTAACTACTCCTTATTAGTATTTATCATCAATTATATAAGGCATATAACATTCTTAAATATTAAAAATAAATTCCGTTTTTCTAATGAAATTGTAAATAAAGGAAGTTCCCTAACTATCGCAGTAAATAAGAAGGGAGAATTATCTTTTTGTAGCGACACTATTTTACCCATTTTGGGTTATGATGTTGCCGAAGTAATGGGTACTAATTTCTGGAAGCTCACTGAAGATTTTTGTCAAATTGACGACGAATTTGAGGAAAGTATGAAAGATGGTCATTTAATGCAACGAAAATTAAAATGTAAAAATGGAGAATATAAATACATACAATGGTCTTGTCAAAAATTTTCTGAAGATTTATTCATAGGTGTAGGACAAGATGTTACAACTCAGGTCAAAATTCAAAAATCTTATGAAAATTTAGTAGAATCAGCTAACGACATCATCTTTGAATTAGATAAATACGGTGATTATCTGTTTATTAATAAGAATTCCGAATTGATAACAGGCTATACTTTAAAAGAATTGTTCAATTCTAAATTTATTAATTTAATAAAACTAGATTATTATGAAAAAGTAATTTCTTTCTACAAAAATGTTGATAATGAAATGACTAATTTCTCCATTTTAGAATTCCCTATTATTAAAAAAGATGGCGAAGAAATCTGGCTATCGCAAAAAGTTTCTATAAATAGAGATGAACATAATAAAATAACTGGCTACTCTGTAATTGCTCGTGATATTACATTTTTTAGAAATAACGAAATCGAACGTATTCAAAGAATAGAAAAAAATCAGAAGTACAATGAGACTTTAAAAAACTTTACTGCTGAAAGTTATTCCCGCAATGAAACTCTTGAAAGTATTTTAAAAAATATATTAGAAAAAACAACTAAAGTCATTGGTGTAAATAGAGCAAGTTACTGGACCTATTATCCAGATAAAATTGTATGTGAAAATTTATACGAATTAAATAAAAAACAATTTCAAAAAGGAGCCGTACTTACTAAAAAGAAATACCCAAACTATTTTTCTTCAATAGTCAATAAAGTTCAATTAGTTGTTTCTAACGTATATTCTAGTGATCAATTTAATGAGTTGGTTGTAGATTATTTTCCCAATAATAATATTTATTCATTACTAGATACGCCTATATTTATCAATGGAGAACTCAAAGGTATCATCTGTTTTGAAGCAATAGACGCTATAAAACAGTGGGACAATGAAGACATAAACTTTGCACGATCAGTATCTGATATTATTGCAATTGCATTTGAATCAAATAATCGTTTAAATGCCGAAAAAACACTTACGTATAAAAGTGAACTACTCGCAGCAATGACGTTGTGTACTGAGAAGTTTTTAAACAGTAAAAACTTAAGTGATATCTTTTCAGATGTACTTATTATTATGGGTAAAGCGACTAAATCTCATCGGGCATATTATTATGAAAACAACGAGAAAGAGCAAACTATTAGTCAAAAATACCGCTGGATAATTAATAATAGTACTTTAACTAAAAATAATCCTGAACTTCAAGACATTCCTTACTACTATTTTGAAGATCTACTAAAACCCTTACTCGAAAATAAAATATATGAAGCTAAGGTTTCTAAAATAGCCAATGAATCACTTAGAAATAAGTTATTGAATGTGGATGTTATATCCCTTATCTTATTTCCCATTTTTGTGAAAAATAAATTTCATGGTTTCTTAGGTTTTGATGATACAAATGAGGAAAGAACCTGGTCTGAAGATGAATTAAATATTTTACAAACCTTAGGCAGAAATATAGCGGCTTCTATAGACCGAATCGACAGTGAAACTGCTATTTATGAAAGTGAAGAAAAATTTCGTTTGCTGGCTAACAACATACCTGGTACGGTTTACCTCTCTCAAAATGATAAGGATTTTACTAAAATCTACCTGAATGATGAAATTGAAAAACTAACAGGATATAATAAATCTGAATTTTTAGAAAAGGAGATCACTTATGTTGAATTAATTCATCCTGATGATTATGAACGTATTACTAATGAATCAAAAGACCGATTATCAAAGTCGGAACCCTTTCATTTCACCTATCGAATAATTAAAAAAACAGGCGAGATTGTATGGGTTGAAGAGTTTGGTGATGCTGTTATTAAAGATGGTAAAATCACGTATATTGAAGGTATAATGCTGGATATTACTAAAAGAAAAGAAGCCGAACAAGCGATAACAGCTAGGGAATATGCTGAGGCGGCTAACAAAGCAAAGTCAGAGTTTTTAGCCAATATGAGTCATGAAATTCGTACTCCACTTAATGGTATTATAGGTTTCACTGATTTACTGATGAAAACTAAGTTAGAGGATATTCAGCAAAAACACATGATTACGGTAAATCAATCGGCACATTCCTTATTAGGTATTGTCAATGATATTCTTGACTTCTCTAAAATTGAGGCGGGTAAATTAGATTTACATATTGAAAAATATGACATTAAAGAACTTCTAAATCAAATTATTGATCTCATTCTATACGAGTCAAATCAGAAAAACCTAGAATTAAAGCTGAATATTTCCAAAGAAATACCAAAATACATCTGGGTAGACATTGTTCGTCTCAAGCAAATATTAATCAACTTATTAGCGAATGCTGTTAAATTTACAGACAAAGGAAGTATCGAACTCAACGTATCCATTCTTGAAAATGGTAGCGAGGATACCACTAAAATTCGTTTTGCGGTAATTGATTCTGGAATAGGGATTTTGGAAAAAAATAAAAACAAAATCTTTAAAGCATTCTCCCAGGAAGACAGTTCTACAACTAAGAAATTTGGAGGTACTGGTTTAGGCCTTACGATTTCCAATAAATTATTGGGATTGATGAATAGTAGTCTTCATCTCGAAAGCGAAATTGGCGTGGGAAGCACCTTTTATTTCGATATTGAATTGCAAACATCAAATACAACATCAGTAGAAAACAGTTTACATTCTGCGTCTGACATTCACGACATCACTAGCGTATTTGAATCAAATGCTAGTTTAAAAACCATTTCGATAATGCTAGTTGAAGATAATAAAATCAACATGCTTTTATTAAAAACAATAATCAAAAATGTGATTCCACAGGCGGTGATTCATGAGATTTTTAACGGTATAGACGCTGTATTCCAATTTGAAAATATACTTCCAGATATAATTTTCATGGATATACAAATGCCTTTAATGAATGGTTATGAAGCTACCAAAGAAATTAGAAAATTAGCTTCTGGAAAGACCTTACCAATTATCGCTATTACTGCAGGAACCGAAATTGAAATCAAAGACAAATGTAAAGAAGCAGGTATGAATGATTATATATCAAAACCAATAATTAAAAGCGTCATTGAAGACACTATTTTAAAGTGGATGCTTTAAGCATAACAAAAGAAAATATTTTTAATACAACAATAACTAAAAAAGACATAAATTCGTTTTTGAAAAAATGAAAACCATAAAACTATAAGATATGAAATGGCAAGGTAGAAGACAAAGTGATAATGTTGAAGATCGAAGAGGAATGTCCTCCGGAGGAAAAACTATTGTGGGTGGTGGAATTATTGGTATTGTAATTTTACTTTTAAATGTATTTGGTGGTGAAAACGGTCAAATGGTAGGTAATATTCTTCAACAAACCCAAGGAACAGAAGCTACACAAACAGAGCAAAGAGATTTAACTGCCAAAGAGTTAGAAGAGCAAGCTTTCATAAAAACAGTTCTAGCTGATAATGAAGATGTGTGGACGAAGATTTTCAATGAAAATAATTTGACTTATGACAAACCTAACATCGTACTTTTTACAGGAGCAGTGCAAACTAAATGCGGTAATGCAACCTCAGATTCTGGTCCTTTCTATTGTCCTGCTGACCAAAAAGTATATATGGACTTAGCCTTTTTTGAAGAGCTAAAAACACGTTTTGGAGCTCAAGGGGGGGATTTTGCTACAGCTTATGTAATCGCTCACGAGATTGGGCATCATGTACAAACGCTGCTAGGAACCTCTAATAAGATGCGCCAGATGCAACAAGGAAAAAGTAAGGCTGAAGCCAATAAATTATCTGTAGCCTTAGAATTACAAGCTGATTTTTATGCTGGTGTTTGGACACATTACAACCAGAAGATGAATAATATGCTAGAAGCAGGAGATATTGACGAAGCCCTAAGCGCTGCACATGCAGTAGGTGATGATGCCATTCAATCTAAAATGCAAGGACATATTGTTCCCGAGTCTTTTACTCACGGTACATCTGAACAAAGGAAATACTGGTTCATGAAAGGGTACAAAACGGGCGATATTAAACAAGGAAATACTTTTGACGAAATAAGATAGACTACTGTTTAATCAATATTTAAAATCGGGATGCACTCCCGATTTTTTTATGCCCAATTTTTACCGTACTGCATATAATAGCTGATTCATAAAAGATATTGTACTGATTTATAGCACAACGAACTCATTTATTTGAATAAAATCAGACAATAAAAAGCAGATCGCAAAAATTAGCAGTACCTTCGCGCCAAATTAAAGGAGTAAGCTATTGAACAGCATTTACTTCATAAACACCATTTATGTCATTTAGCTCATTAGGATTATCTGATGCTTTATTAAAAGCCATCAGCAAAAAAGGATACTCAACTCCTTCACCAATACAACAAAAAGCAATTCCCCCAATATTAGAAGGTCAAGATGTATTAGCATCAGCACAAACAGGAACAGGAAAGACAGCTGGCTTTACACTGCCTATTTTACAATTACTATCTCAAGGAAAACATTTGAGTAACAGACCCGTTCGTGCACTGATACTGACGCCAACACGTGAGTTAGCAGCGCAAATATTTACGAATATTAAAGAATACAGTGAATTTTTAGATTTACGCTCTGCTGTTATTTTTGGAGGTGTCAATCAAAAACCACAGGTAGCGCAGCTGCGTCAAGGTGTTGACATCTTAGTGGCAACGCCAGGTAGATTAATTGACTTACAAAATCAAGGTTTAATTTCACTGTCTAAAGTAGAAATCTTAGTATTAGATGAAGCAGACAGAATGTTAGATATGGGATTTCTAAGAGACATTGAACGTGTTCTTAAAGTACTTCCGGCTAAAAGACAAAACTTAATGTTCTCGGCTACTTTTTCAAAAGACATTAAGAAATTAGCAATGGGTATATTGCACAAACCAGTTCAGGTAGAAGCAACACCCGAAAACACAACAGTTGATGCGATTACTCAAAAAGTATATCCAGTAGCCAAAGAAAAAAAAACCGAACTAGTAATAAAACTAATTACCGAAGGAAACTGGAAACAGATTTTGGTTTTTACCCGTACTAAACAAGGAGCCAATAAACTTACCGAAAGCATGATCAGCGCCGGTATCAAAGCTGCAGCCATTCATGGAAACAAAGGACAAGGAGCAAGAACCAAAGCTTTGGCTGGTTTCAAAAACGGAAGTCTTACTGCTTTAGTCGCTACTGATATTGCTGCTCGTGGACTAGATATTCCATTATTGCCACATGTTGTCAATTTTGAACTACCTAATATTCCTGAAGATTATGTGCACCGTATCGGTCGTACCGGTAGAGCTGGTGCTAATGGTGAAGCCATTTCGTTATTTAGTCCAGACGAAACAGTCTTCTTACGCGATATCGAGAAATTGATTGGGATCAAATTACCCAAAGAAAACATCAAAGGTTTTGAACCAGATCCTAACGCATCAACCGAACCTATTAAACAAGGGCAAGGAAGACAGCAACGTAATTCAGCACCAAGAAAACCAAAACCAGAAGCTGGAAACCGCAGCAGTAACAATAGTTTTGGTCCAAGACGTCCTAGCCAAAATAATGACAGATGCTCTAATAGATAAGCACTAACAAAATGCGTTTGCGTTTTTAGGAGCAGTAGGATTTCGTTTTTCAAGCACGTCGTCTCCCGCTATACACTTCAACCTTGTGAGGGCTAAACGCTAGCCCTCACAAGGTTTTTCGTTGCTATCGGGGCTATTGAGAGCGTATTGTTTTCAAAATAATATAGATAAAAAACAGATCAGCGATTTGATGGCGTTTCCTTCTACTATAGCAAAGCATTTAAATTCGTATTTTCGCTGGAACAATAACACAGTTATTTGTATGTTGTGAGCTTACATCGGCGGGAGAACATTAAATAAAAACAGTTTTAAAAAAGTGAATAATAAAGACAGTAGTTGGACAAGTTGTCCAGAATGCCAAGGTCGGGGCAAAAAAAGTCGGGGTCTCAGCAAAAAAATGCGAGACCGCTACCAGATGGAACTCGATCATTTTGAAAAAACAAATCAAGAAGAAACTGCTCCTGTTCCTCCTAAAGGTCACCTCTACACCTGCTTAAACTGTAACGGATCAGGCCTGATTGCTGCAGCCAATTCTCCCATTCCAGATGAAGTTACTTTTCCCCATATCGCTATTATTGGTGGTGGTATTGGAGGAGTCGCACTGGCCGTGGCTTGTTTGCATCGCGGTATTCCTTTCACTCTTTATGAACGTGATGCCAACTTTGACGCTCGTTCTCAAGGGTACGGACTTACTTTGCAGCAAGCGAGTAAAGCGATTGAAGGACTAGGGATTTCCTCGTTAGATGAAGGCGTCATTTCAACCAAACACCTCGTACACACTACCGATGGAAAAGTTATAGGAGAATGGGGAAAAAGAAAATGGTTAGCCAAAGAGGAAAAAACAGCTCCAAAACGCACTAATATTCATATCGCAAGACAGTCTTTGCGCTTAGCACTACTGGAGCAACTCGGCGGACAAGATAAGGTGCAATGGGGGCATCAATTAGTTGATTTTAAAGAATTGGAAGATAAAACCATAAAACTAAGTTTTGAAGTAAACGGCCAAATCAAGAGCACCAAGGCGGATCTTGTTGTGGGAGCTGATGGTATTCGTAGTTCTGTCAGAAAATTGTTGATTGGAGAAGATATAAGCCCTTTACGATACCTTGATTGTATTGTAATATTGGGAATTTGTCCATTGGAAGCACTTCAGAATGTTAGCAGTCCACTACTAGACTCAGCCACTGTATTTCAAACTGCCAATGGCAAGGAGCGAATCTATATGATGCCGTTTACTAATGATAGTATAATGTGGCAATTGAGTTTCCCAATATCAGAAGATGAAGCTAAAGAATTAAGCACTCAAGGTCCTAAAGCACTCAAAGAAGAAGCGTGTCGTAGATTGCAATGGCACGATCCTATTCCGCAAATTTTAGCAGCCACAAAGGAAGCCCAAATTTCTGGTTACCCTGTATATGACCGAGAATTATTAAATACAGCATTGCTGGAGCAAGCAGGACCAATAACGCTGATTGGAGACGCAGCGCATCCGATGAGTCCGTTTAAAGGACAAGGGGCAAATCAAGCTTTACTGGATGCTCTTTCATTAGCTAGAGGAATATATAAAGGCTGCCAACCTTCATCGCAAAGGCGAAAATTGGGATTAAGAGAAAATGTATTGACCGAGTTTGAATCAGAGATGCTGACACGTTCCGCTACCAAAGTAAAAGATTCTGCTGCTGCTGCTCAATTTTTACATTCAGATGTAGTACTTCATGAAGGAAATCAACCTAGAGGAAGTCTAAAGAAAAAAGACATTTAGCTAGAAATTAAACAATAACAACGGAGTATATTTTTGATGCCATTGCTGTCATTTCTAAAATTAACCCAACCAACCATCACGATCTAAACTACGATATTGAATCGCTTCGGCAATATGAGCAGAAACCAAATTTGGTGATGCGTCTAGGTCGGCGATTGTGCGTGCTACTTTCAAAATACGATCATAGGCCCGTGCTGAAAGATTCAGTCGCTCCATGGCGGTTTTCAATAGTTGTTTAGAGACATCATCAAGAGCACAATATTCTCTGATGTGCTTGGTATTCATTTGTGCATTGTAATGAATGTGCTGTATGTCTTCAAACCTCACCGACTGTAGTTCGCGTGCAGCAGTGACTCTCTTTCGGATATCGACGCTGCTTTCGGCTTTTCGATCATCAGATAATTTTTCGAAAGGAACAGGAGTTACTTCGATATGAATGTCTATTCGATCTAATAAAGGACCGGATATTTTACTCAAATAACGTTGCATCTCATGCGGTGACGAAGTTTGTGGCGCATCAGGATCATTAAAGAAACCACTCGGACTAGGGTTCATACTCGCCACCAACATGAACGAAGAAGGATAAGTTACTGTAAACTTAGCTCTCGAAATCGTCACTTCCCTATCTTCTAGCGGCTGACGCATCACTTCTAAAACATCGCGTTTAAATTCTGGCAACTCATCTAAAAACAAAACACCATTGTGCGCCATCGAGATTTCACCTGGTTGAGGATAGCTACCACCGCCCACAAGCGCTACATTTGATATGGTATGGTGTGGACTGCGAAACGGTCGTTGATTCATCAAGCCCACCTCTTTTAATTTACCGGCAACACTATGAATTTTAGTCGTTTCTAAAGCTTCGCGTAAAGTCATTGGTGGTAAAATACTAGGCAAACGTTTGGCAAGCATCGTTTTTCCCGCTCCTGGTGGACCAATAAGAATAATATTATGTCCTCCTGCTGCAGCTATTTCCATGCATCTTTTTATAGACTCCTGCCCTTTCACATCACTAAAATCAAATTCAGGAAAATCCAAATCTTTATAAAATTCGGCTCTGGTATCTATGGTTGTTGGTTCAAGTGTACCTTTTCCTTCTAAGAAGTCTATTACTTCTTGAATATTTTCAACACCATACACATCTAAACCAGCCACAATAGCTGCCTCTTTGACATTTTGTTTGGGTAGAAAAAAGCCTTTAAATCCTTCTTCCTTAGCTTTAATCGCTATCGGTAAAGCACCCCGAATAGGTTGAAGACTACCATCTAGTGACAACTCCCCCATAATAATATATTGGTCGTAATCAATGGCTTTTATTTGCTCGGATGCTACTAAAATTCCCACTGTTAGCGTCAAATCATAAGCTGAACCTTCTTTGCGCAAATCAGCTGGAGCCATGTTGATGGTTATCTTTTTTCCGGGAAGTGCATAGCCATTATTTTTGAGCGCCGCTGCAATACGGTAACTACTTTCTTTGATTGCATTATCTGGCAAACCCACTAAGTGATAACCAATTCCTTTGTCAATATTAACTTCCACAGTGATAGTTGTCGCTTCGACTCCAAACACAGCACTCCCAAAAACTTTTACAAGCATAGCAGATATTTTTTTTAAAAATAATGAAATTTCGAATACCAAAATAAAAATTAATACAAGTTATCTCATAAAAAAACAGCTATCAGAAAACAGCTATTTTAGTGCTAATCTTATAATAAAAAACCAGTATTGTTAAAGATAATCTAGCACTTTTATTTTACTTTTAAGATCACAAATTTCTAATAACTACACAATGGATTTAAAATCTGGATTGCCTTTCTGGCTGATAAAAAATGGACTAACTGATGATTATAAGACTTTAGACTCCGACATTGAAACTGAAATATTAATAATAGGATCAGGCATTACCGGAGCACTTACAGCACATTTTCTATGTGATGCGGGTATAAAGTGTGTTATTGTCGATAAAAGAATGTCGTCAACAGGAAGTACCACAGCTAGCACTGCGCAACTACAATATGAAATTGATACCTACTTATTTGATTTAATTGAGAAAGTTGGGGAAGAGAACGCTGTCAAAGCTTATAAAAAATGCTTGGAGTCTATTTATACACTAGAGAAAATCATAAAAAAACTAAAAATTGATGGTGACTTTAATTGGCGATCAAGCCTGTACTTGGCTTCTGATGCGGCAGGCTATAAAGATTTAGAAAAAGAGTATGATGTAAGAAAAAAACACGGACTGCCAGTGACGCTATTGAATAAAAAGCAACTGAAAAGTAAGTTTAATATCGATAAAAAAGGTGCCTTATACAATGACTGTTCTGCTCAAATCGACACTTTTAAACTTTGCAATGCAATTTTAGATTACCATAAAAAACATTCTGGTTTGGTTGTATACAGCCATACAGATGTTGTTAAAATCGAAAATAAAAAAGGCTATATTCTTGCTCATACTGAGAAAAAAAACACCATTAAAGCTAAGAAAATTGTTGCTGCTCCCGGTTTTGAATCTGAGAAATTATTAAAAGAGAAGGTGGTGCAGTTGAACTCTACTTATGTCATCGTCAGCAAACCAATGAAGGAAGAAGAATTTTGGAAAGAGAAATGTTTGATATGGGAAACTGCAAGACCTTACATTTATATTCGAACTACGGAAGACAATCGAATTATGGTAGGCGGTTTTGACGAACCTTTTCAAGATCCCAAACGCAGAGACAAATTGATGGAGAAAAAAAACGAAGCCATCATTAAGCGCTTCAAAAAATTGTTCCCTGACAGTAAAATCGAGATTGACTTCTATTGGTGTGGTACCTTTGGAGAAACTAAAGATGGTTTGCCATTTATAGGTGAGCATAAAGATCATCCTGATATGTACTTCGCATTAGGTTATGGCGGCAACGGAATCACCTTTAGTGTCATTGCTGCCGAGATGATTAAAGACCTTTATCTAGGAAATCCTACAGATAGTGATTTATTTGCTTTTGATAGATAATTATACTTTACTTACGATTTTTATATTTAGTACAATACTTACTACTTCGGGCTTTAAAACAATCCTATTTAAAGCCCTTTTTCATACATAAAGTAACGTTATGAAGAGCACTTAATCTAATTCGCTCTTGGCTTACAAAGTCCAATGATCAGCATTTTCATCACTTTTTGGATATATTTTCTTATATTTGCCGAGATTTATTTGATTTTTTGGACAAAAACATGAATAATCATTAAGATTTTCAGTACGTCCTTTCTACGATTTCTTAGCCTTGAGATCTATTTTAAAATCACTTTTTAACTGCAGCTTGCTGCTTCTATTGCCTTTTAGAAAAATTCTAATTACAGGCGCTACATAATCTAAAATAAACTAGAAATGCACGTAATAGATTATCTAATCTTTGTTGTTTACATGCTAGCTATGCTAGGTGTTGGACTTTATTTTTTTAGAAAGAACAAAACTGCCGAAGACTTTTATGTAAGTGGTAGAAACATGAGTAGTTGGCATATTGGATTATCAGTCGTCGCTACAGATGTTGGTGGAGGGTTCTCGATAGGTTTAGGAGGTTTAGGTTTTACCATGGGAATCTCTGGATCATGGATGCTTTTTACGGGACTTTTAGGAGCTTGGTTAAGTGCAGTGTTCTTAATCCCAAAAGTGAGTCACTTAGGTCATAAATATAAGTTTTTTACGTTTCCTCAAATTTTCAGCCATTTTTATAATGCTAAAGTCGCGTTACTTGCAGGAATAATTTCAGCAATTGGATACATTGGTTTTACTAGTTCTCAGGTGTTGGCTGGAGCCAAATTAGCATCGGCAACTATAGAAGGCTTAAATCTTCAAACCGCCCTGATTGTTATGGGACTTATTGCAGTAATCTATACGGCCATTGGAGGATTAAAAGCGGTAATTTACACAGATACTATTCAGTGGTTAATTTTAATTTGCGGACTCGTATTTATTGGAATTCCTATAGCCTATAACGCAGTAGGTGGTTATGATGCCATCAAAGCAACCTTAGCACCTGAATACCTGTCATTGACAAATGTTACTTGGTACCAACTATTAAACTGGTCCATAACCATTATCCCAATTTGGTTTGTAGGAATGACATTATACCAAAGAATATATGCCAGTAAAGGGGAAAAAGAAGCTAAAAAAGCCTGGTTAATCGCTGGAGTTTTTGAGTGGCCCATAATGGCTTTTATGGGAGTTATTTTAGGAATGCTTGCTAAGGTAGCTGCAACTCAAGGGATGTTTGCTGGAATCACAGATGCTGCCTCTATGGATAGTGAAATGGGACTGCCAATTTTATTAGCAACCATATTACCTGTAGGATTAATGGGACTGATGTTATCTTCTTATTTCTCAGCTATTCTTTCAACTGCTGACAGCTGTTTAATGGCAGCTTCAGGAAATATCGTAACTGATATCATCGCTAAATTTTCTAAAAAAGAATTAACACATAAGCAAGAATTAAAATTATCACAAATTGTGACTTTGCTTGTTGGTTTCTTTGCCATTCTATTGGCTTCTCAGATGCAAAATGTATTAGAGCTTATGCTTTACTCCTATGCTTTTATGGTCTCCGGATTGTTTGTCCCAGTAATTGGCGCTTTATTTTGGAAAAAAAGCCACCCAATTGCGGCTTTCTGGAGTATGTTATTGGGCGGAAGCACAACAATTTTTTTAATTATTACTGAAAATAAATTACCTTTCGAAATAAAGTTACCTGAACACTTAGATGCAAATATTTATGGCATCAGTATCTCGTTGCTATTATTCGTGACCATATCAATGTATCATTATAACAAAAAAGAAAAACAACATGGAATTCAAAATAATTAATGCTAGCACAGGCGAAGATCAAACCTATACAAATCAAACTATTGCTGAGTTTCTATTTACTCATTTAGAAGAATATGGAGACAAAGTAGAAGATATTTTAAAATGTATCGCTTATGTAATGAATCCAGACAAAGGTGGAAACATCGTGGTAGGTCTAGACGACAATAAAATTGTAGGGGTTGTTATATTGAACAATACCGGAATGAAAGATTTTATCCCAGAAAACATATTAGTGTACATTGCAGTAGACAACAGCCAGCGCGGTAAAGGCTTTGGTAAACAATTGATGCAAAAAGCTATTGACACTGCTGAAGGAAATATAGCCTTACACGTAGAGCCAAATAATCCTGCTAAGAAACTATATGAAAAATTAGGTTTTACTAACAAATACCTAGAAATGCGTCTTATCAAATAATCCAAAATGGAAAATTTAAACCCAAGCATTTTAGCACTTACGCTACTGCGAAAGGAATTACACCAGTATCCAGAAGTATCTGGAAAGGAAAAAGAGACGGCTAAAAAAATTATTTCTTTCCTAGAAAATTATCCTCCCGATGAAATAAAAACTAATCTCGGAGGACATGGAATTGCAGCTATTTATAAAAGCGGTAAGCCTGGGAAGCATGTTTTATTTAGATGTGAATTAGATGCGCTGCCTATTGAAGAAATCAATAGCTTTGATCATAGATCAAAACTAAAAGGAGTGTCTCATAAATGTGGGCACGATGGCCATATGGCTATTTTATGTGGACTCGCAATCGAATTACATAACCACCGACCTGAAACAGGGGCTGTAATTTTATTATTTCAGCCTGCTGAGGAAGATGGTAGCGGAGCAGAAAAAGTTTTTAATGATATTAATTTTACCTTCAAACCAGATTTTGCCTTTGCTCTGCATAATTTACCTGGATTTCCTAATCATCAAATTGTGGTGAAAGAGGGCACTTTCAGTTGTGCCGTGAATAGCATAATTATAAAACTAAAAGGAAAAACGGCGCACGCTGGAGAACCTCAGAACGGCATCAATCCTGCTTTAGCACTAGCTTCCATTATAAATCAATTTAACGCACACATTCAGTCCGATATTACCAAAGGAAATTACTGCTTACTCACTCCTATTTATATTAACATGGGTAAGAAAGCCTATGGAGTTTCAGCAGGATCAGGAGAAGTACACTTTACTGTACGTAGCGATAGTAATATCCAAATGAAAAAAATAGAACAATCACTAGAAAAGGTGGCAAAAACAGTGGCTGAACAATTTCAACTACAGTCTCAAATTAGCTGGACACAGCATTTCCAAGCCAATGAGAATAATGAAGCAGCTGTAAATTACATAAGACAATCTGCTGCGATTAATCATTTTGATTTAATGGAAAAAGAAAATCCATTCACTTGGGGAGAAGATTTTGGATTATTCACTCAGCAGTTTCCGGGAGCCATGTTTGGATTAGGTTCTGGTAAAAACACTGCTGCTCTGCACAACCCAGATTATGACTTTCCGGATGACATTATTGCTACTGGAGTGGCTATGTTCTACCAAATAAGTAAACAAATTTTAAATGCACACTAATTCAATCATAGAACTCGATCGTACGGCCTATCAAAACAACATTGACTTTTTGAGAAAGACTTTTGGTAAAAAAGTAAAAATTTCTTCAGTTGTCAAAGGAAACGCTTATGGCCATGGATTGCATGAATTTGTAACTATGGCATACAGTTGTGGTGTCAATCATTTCTCTGTTTTTGATGTCGAGGAAGCTCATATTGTAAAAGCTCAGCTTCAAGATAAAGTTACCATCATGGTGATGGGACTCGTGCAGGAAGAAGATATGGAATGGGTTGTCGCTAATGATGTCGAATTTTTTGTCTTTGATAAAACCCGATTAAATCAAGCCACTAAAATGGCAAAAAAACTTCATAAAAAGGTCAAAGTCCATATTGAAGTCGAAACGGGAATGAACCGAACGGGCTTTGAAAAAAAAGAACTAAATAGTATCATCAGTTTTCTAAAAAAGGAAGAACAATTTGTCGTTTTTAAAGGTCTTTGTACACACTATGCTGGTGCAGAAAGCATTGCAAACTATTATAGAGTGGACCAACAAATCAAACGATTCGACGATATTTATCAATATCTTTGTAAGAACGATATGAAACCTGTAATTAAGCATTCGGCTTGTTCAGCAGCATCGATGATGTTTCCAGAAACACGAATGGATATGGTTCGGATAGGGATCATGCAATATGGTTTATGGCCAAGTCCTGAAGTATTTGTAAATTATTTGAACAGTAAGAAAAATAAAATAGACCCTTTGAAGCGTGTCATCACCTGGAAAAGCACCGTGATGAGCGTTAAGAAAGTCAACATAGGCGATTTCATAGGGTATGGAACGAGCTTTTTAGCAGAAAGAAAAATGAAAATTGCTGTAGTTCCTATTGGATACTCACATGGATACAGTAGGTCTTTGAGCAACCAAGGGCGCGTTTTAATAAATGGGCAACGCTGTATTGTTGTTGGATCTGTCAATATGAACATGATGACGGTAGACGTTACAGATATTGACAATGTTAAAAAAGATGACGAAGTAGTTTTAATAGGCAAGCAAGAGGAATTAACGGTGTCCGTAGCTTCATTTAGTGATTTCAGTAATCAGTTAAATTATGAATTATTAACCCGAATAGCTAAAACAATTCCTCGCAAAATTATAGAAAAATGGCATTTATAAAGTTATATAGAAAAAAATTAGAAGACAATTATAAGTTCCTTGATAACATATTCAAATCAAGAAACATACAATGGGGAGTGGTTTCTAAACTTTTATGTGGAAACAAGATTTACCTCAAAGAAATTATTGCTTTAGGAGTGCGTGAAATTCACGATTCCCGCATCAGTAATTTAAGAAAAATAAAAGCATTAGATCCTGATATTCAAACGGTTTATATAAAACCACCCGCTAAGAGAAGTATTGAAAACATAGTGCGCTATGCTGATGTTAGTTTCAATACTGAAATTTATACTATCGAAATGCTTTCTAAAGAAGCACAGAAGCAAAACAAGACACACAAGATCATTATTATGATTGAAATGGGTGATTTGCGCGAAGGTGTCATGGGTGAAGAACTAGTGGAATTCTATGGCGATATCTTAAAATTACCAAATATTGAAATTCTTGGGATAGGAACTAATTTGAATTGTTTGAGCGGCATTATGCCTACACAAGATAAGCTTATTCAACTGAGTTTGTACAAACAATTGATTGAAGCTAAATTTAATATTAGTATTCCATGGGTATCTGGTGGAACATCTGTCGCTATCCCTTTAATATTGAAAAATGCGAGACCTATGGCCGTTAACCATTTTAGAATTGGTGAGGCTTTATTTTTTGGAAAAGACCTTTTTACAGGAGATACGATTGAAGGCATGCATAATGATGTATTTAAATTGTATACTGAAATTATCGAAATCACTGAAAAACCAGACACTCCTATTGGTGAACTTGGCGAAAGTGGTGTTGGTACCAGTTATGTAATGAGTGATACGGATGATTTAGGAGAAACCTCATTAAGAGCTATTTTGGATATTGGTTTATTAGATATGCAACCGCAATACATAGAACCAGAAGACAGTGATATCACCATTATAGATGCGAGTTCTGACATGCTGGTGATTGATATTTCTAACTCTAAGAAGAAATACAAGATTGGAGATTTAATCTCATTCAAAATAAAATATATGGGAGCTTTGTACCTCTTAAATTCAGACTATATCGAAAAGACAATCGGGTAGTCAACAATAAAGCTATACAAAGGGAAGCGGGTTCATTATCCTCTTCCCTTTTTTTGTAGGAAAAAAACAAATGTTAATTATTGTGTTTTTTAACATTTAAAGCTAATGATTCTCTATTTTTAGAAAAAATTAACTAAAACCCTATGAAAAGAATTGTTACCCTCCTCTTTTTATTAATTTTTATCCCAAAAATTAATGCTCAAGAGTACTTTCCTAATAATGAAAGTGTTCAAAATAAAAACAACAATTATACGGCATTTACTAATGCCAGAATAGTTGTAACACCCACCCAAATTATTGAAAACGCCAGTTTACTTATTCAGAACGGAAAAGTAATTGCCGTAGGCCAGTCAGTAACCATTCCTAAAAATGCGATTACAGTAAATTTAGAAGGAAAAACAATCTATCCTTCATTCATTGACATGTATACCTCTTTTGGAATAGATAAACCAAAAAGGGAATCTAATCGACAAGATCCTTTATACGATACTAAAAAAGAAGGGTATTACTGGAATGAGCATATTAAAACCCATGTGGATGCTTTTGAAAACTTTAAATACGATACTGCAAAAGCAGAAGAGTTCTTGAAAGCAGGTTTTGGTGTTGTGGCCACACACAATGCAGATGGAATTGCTCAAGGTACTGGAACCTTAATTGCCTTAAACAACGAAAACCAACACGAACGTTTATTAGCTAATAAAATCACTAATCATTTTAGCTTCACGCGCAGTCCTACGTCTAACCAGGCTTATCCAAGCTCTTTAATGGGAATGATGGCTTTGCTTCGCCAAATGTATTATGATTTAGATTGGTATAAAAAAGGCGGTTCTACTACTCAGGACATGGCTTTAGAGGCTTTGGCTAACAACAGTAAACTAATACAAATTTTTGCTTCCGAAGACAAATTGAATAGTTTACGCGCTAATAAAATTGCTAAAGAATTTGGTTTAAATTACATTCTTAAAGGCGCTGGTAATGAGTATGAAAGAATAAACGAAATAAAGAAAACGAATGCGCAGTTTATTATCCCAATAAATTTTCAAGAAGCTTATGATGTTACAAATCCGTACCAAGCAAGTCAACTGGATTATGGCGAACTTTTAGCATGGAATCAAAGTCCAACCAATTTAAAAGTACTGTCTGATAATGGGATAACTTTTGCTTTAACAACAGACAAGCTGAAAAAAACAGAAGAGTTTAGAACCAATCTTCTAAAAGCCATTCAATATGGTTTTGACAAGACCAAAGCCTTAGCTTCTCTAACTACAGTTCCGGCTTCCCTACTAGGAAAAAGTGATGAATTAGGTAGTTTGCAAGTGGGACATTTAGCAAATTTTTTAATCACATCAGGGGATATTTTTGAAAAGGAAACTGTTATTTATGAAAACTGGGTTCAGGGGTCTAAATATGTTATTAATGATAGAATTGCCAAAGACATCCGTGGAGAATACGACTTGACTTTTGACAATAAAACCTATAAATGGAGTGTCAAAGGCGAAATTACAGCTCCAAAATCAGAAATAACAACAGTAGCCAAAGAGAAAATTAATTCTAAAATCGCTGTGGCTAATAACTGGCTTTCCTTGATTGTTCAAACCAAAGATTCTACAAAAACCAACTTTAATAGACTTACTGCCTATATCGACAACAGCCCCAATTTATCTGGAAAGGCAATTTTATTTGATGGTAGAGAATCTAACTGGACAGCAATTAGAACAGCAGCTTTTGTAAAAGAAATAGATTCTTCAAAATTAGAAAAAACCAATATCGTAATTCCTACAATGCATCCCAACATTGCTTATGGTACTATAGAAAAACCAAAACAAGAAACATTGTTGTTTAAAAATGCAACCATATGGACTAATGAAAAAGAAGGAATCCTGAAAGAGACTGATGTTTTAGTTAAAAACGGAAAAATTGCTGCAGTAGGTACAAATCTATCTGACGCCTCAGCAACAGTAATTGATGCCAAAGGCAAACATCTTACCAGCGGAATTATAGATGAACATTCTCATATTGCAATTTCTAACGGTGTGAATGAAAGCGGACATAATTCAAGTGCCGAAGTTACTGTTGAAGATGTTGTCAACTCAGATGATGTCAATATTTATAGAGATCTAGCTGGTGGTGTTACTACTTCACAATTATTACATGGTTCGGCGAATCCAATTGGAGGACGTTCAGCCATTGTAAAATGGAAATGGGGAGCTTCACCAGAGGAAATGTTATATAAAGAGCAACCAAAATTTATCAAATTTGCGTTAGGTGAAAATGTAAAACAAGCCAACTGGGGCATCAATAACCCAACGCGTTTTCCTCAAACTAGAATGGGTGTTGAACAGGTTTATATGGATTATTTTCAGCGTGCCAAAGACTATGACGAAAACTGGAAAAAATACAATTCATCTTCTAAAAAAAATAAAGGAAAAGCACCAAGAAAAGATCTTGAACTACAAACTTTAGCCGAAATTATCAATAAAGAGCGTTTTATCACTTGTCATTCTTATGTACAGTCAGAGATATTGATGTTAATGAAAGTGGCAGAGCATTTTAACTTTAAGGTGAATACGTTTACTCATATTTTAGAAGGATACAAAGTTGCTGATAAAATGAGAGAACACGGTGTAGGAGCCTCTACCTTCTCAGACTGGTGGGCCTACAAATTTGAAGTGAATGACGCTATTCCCTACAATGGTCCGATTATGCACAATGCTGGCGTGGTTGTAGCTTACAATTCTGATGATGCCGAGATGTCTCGAAGATTAAATCAAGAAGCGGCAAAGGCTGTAAAATATGGAAACATATCAGAGGAAGAAGCCTGGAAGTTTGTGACCCTGAACCCTGCAAAATTATTGCATATCGATGACAAAGTAGGAAGTATAAAAGTAGGAAAAGATGCTGATATAGTACTTTGGAGTACTAATCCCTTATCTATTTATGCCAAAGCAGAAAAAACAATTATTGAAGGGGTTACCTATTATGATTTGAGAAAAGATGAAGAACAACGTAAAGTGGTCGCTAAAACTAGAAATCAAATTATTGGTCAGATGCTAGATGAGAAAAACAAAGGTATGAAGACTCAAGAACCAAAGAAAAAACAAAAACCAGAATACCATTGTGATACTTTAGAACAATAGAAACCGAGACGTTAATGATGTACTAATTCAAAAATAATTTAAAAAACAATGTATAAAAATATAGCTCTACTGTTCTTGATCTTTAGTGTATCAATGAATGCGCAACATGCTCCAGCAAAAAAGCAAACAAAATCCATCTTAATTTTAAATGGTACAGCCCATTTAGGGAATGGTCAAGTAATTGAGAATAGTGCAATAGGATTTAAAGATGGTAAATTAATATTAGTAGCTGATGCCACAGTCATTCGTCTGGCGAAAGATCCTTATGATGAGACGATAGACGCTTCTGGCAAACAAATATATCCCGGGTTTATTGCTCCTAACTCTACCTTGGGATTAGTTGAAGTCGATGCGATAAAATCATCTGATGACGAAAGTGAGATTGGAAATTTTAACCCTAATGTGCGCAGTATTATTGCCTATAATGCCGAATCTAAGGTAATCGAAACGGTAAGACCTAATGGAATCTTAATGGCACAAATCACACCTCGAGGAGGTAGAATATCTGGAACATCCTCAATTGTTCAGCTAGACTCCTGGAACTGGGAAGATGCCGTTATAAAAGAGAATGACGGAATCCATTTGAATTTCCCATCTTCATTTAAAAGAACGGGCTGGTGGGCAGAACCTGGTGCAACTAACTTGAACAAGGATTATGCAAAACAAGTAACAGAAATCAACACTTTCTTATCGAGTTCAAAAGCCTATTTGGCTGATAATTCAAAAGAAAAAAACCTTTTATTTGAATCTGTTAAAGGCTTGTTTGATGGAACACAGACCTTGTTTATCCATGCTGATAATGAATTACAAATTATAGATGCTATTAAATTAGCAAAGGAAAACAACATTGATAAAGTCGTTATTGTAGGCGGATTTGAAGCTTATAAAAGTGCCGATTTATTGAAGCAAAACAACATAGGCGTACTTTTGCGTCGTGTGCATGATATGCCAGAAAATGATGATCAAGATGTAGATTTGCCTTATAAAATGGCTAAAATACTTACTGATAAAGGAATCATTGTGGGACTGGAAAACAGTGGAGACATGGAAAGAATGAATACTAGAAACCTGCCTTTCCTTGCTGGAACTTGTGCTGCTTATGGTTTAGACAAAGAACAAGCTTTGCAACTCATTACTTCGAATACGGCTCAATTGTTAGGGATCGATTCTTTTTGTGGAACTTTAGAAGAAGGAAAAGATGCTACCTTATTTATTTCAGAAGGTGATGCGCTAGACATGAGAACTAATAAGCTAACTAACGTATTTATCCAGGGAAGACAAATCTCACTAGATAATCATCAGTCTCAATTAAATCGCATTTACAAGGAAAAATACGGTCAAAATTAAGTTACACCTTACATCTAAATCATAAATTGCACTAACAGACAATTTGGACTGATCCAAATTGTCTGTTTTTTTTTATCCAGGATAAAAGTCAATTAGGCTCAGCTAAATTTCGAATATACTATTTAAGACCCATATAAAACAAATTAATCATCACTACCCATAAAATTTAAGGGGTCAAATTATAAAATATGTAAAAATAACTAGAATAACGGCAATTTTAGCAGGGATATTGAATCATTTCCTATTTTTGCTAAAAAAAAATTAACCAACCTATGAGAAAAATTATTTTAAGTGTGATTTTGATCACTATTTTAGTATTATCCCTTTTTTCAACACAAATTTTATCAGCTCAACCAGCGCCATCCACTTCCGTACTATTTGACACTGGTGATACAGCCTGGATGATTGTAGCCACAGCTCTCGTTTTATTAATGACACCAGGACTCGGTTTTTTCTATGGTGGAATGGTAGGCAAGAAAAATGTAATTAGTACGATGCTTCAAAGTTTTATGGCCATGGTCATTGTTACTCTTCTATGGGTTCTTATTGCTTTTGGATTATCATTTGGCCCTTCTATTGGTGGAGTTATTGGAAATCCTTCTTCTAATTTATTCTTTCAAGGTGTAGGTGTGAACACAGCTTGGAGCCTTGCTCCTACTATTCCATTCATGTTATTTGCGCTATTTCAAGCAAAATTTGCCATCATCACTCCAGCTTTAATTACAGGAGCATTTGCTGAGAGAATACGCTTCTGGGCTTATTTATTATTTATGGTATTATTCATCTTGTTTGTTTATACTCCCTTATGTCATATGACATGGCATCCAGATGGTTTATTATTCAATTTAGGAGTTTTAGATTTTGCTGGAGGAACAGTAGTGCATATGAGTGCGGGTTGGGCAGCATTAGCTGGAGCCATGTTTTTAGGTAAAAGAAAAGTTCAAAAAGTAAGTCCTGCTAGAATAACCTATGTATTGTTAGGAACGGGATTACTATGGTTTGGATGGTTTGGTTTCAATGCAGGTTCAGCAATGGGAGCAAATGGTTTAGCGGTACAAGCCTTAGGTACCACTACTGTTGCAGCTGCTGCTGCTGCTATGGCGTGGGTATTTTTAGATAAAATTCTCGGACATAAATTATCTGCATTAGGAGCTTGTATAGGTGCCGTTGTAGGACTAGTTGCGATTACACCTGCTGCAGGTTTTGTAAGCATCCCTCATGCCGTTTTTATCGGTATTTTTAGTAGTATTGTTAGTAATCTTGTAGTAAGTAAATTTCCAAAAGGAAAAATTGACGATGCCTTAGATGTCTTCGCCTGTCACGGTGTGGGAGGTATGAGCGGAATGTTGTTAACGGGTGTATTTGCTTCTAAAGCAGTAAACTCAGGGGTAACAGACCAAGGTCTTATTTTTGGTGAAACCACATTGTTTCTTCACCAACTAGTTGCTTTAATTGGTGTATCTGCATTTGCTTTTATAGCATCTTATATTCTATTCTTTATTGTAAACAAGATAACACCTTTACGCGTGTCTGACGAGAAAGAAGAATTAGGGTTGGATATTTCTCAACACGGAGAATATTTATAAAGTAATTTCAAAATACAACTAACCATTAACCAAAAAAAATCCAATCTTTTCAGATTGGATTTTTTTTTATTTTTTAAAATTGGCAAGTCCCGTTTGCAACCAAGAATAATATTCATCTACACTAACATAACTAATCGTTGGTGCGGTTTGATTCAGGCTATTACCTTCTAAATCAGTCAAAACATATAGCGGCTGTGTATTAGTATTGTACTTAGAAATCATAAAATCAGTCCATTTATCACCGATTGTTTCGATATCAGAACCCGTAGTTTTTGAAACAAACTGCTGCTCTTTTGGCAATTCCCGTTTGTCGTCTACATACAGAGAAATCAAGACAACCTGATTATTGAGTATCGGTAGAATTTGATCGTCAGACCAAACGTTGTTTTCCATTTTACGACAATTCACGCAAGCATAACCAGTAAAGTCTAGCATGATGGGTTTGTTAACTGTTTTGGCGTAAGCCAATCCTTTTTCATAATCATCAAAAACGACAATACCATGCGGACCACTTTTAGCGCCTTCTGGTAAAATAGCTCTAGCGACACTACTTCCAGAACCGCCTAATCCCATCGGACTTTCACTGTATTCCATTGTTGGAGGAAAAGCACTAATGATTTTTAATGGTGCTCCCCATAATCCTGGAATCAAATAAATAGTAAACGTCAATACTAATAGCCCCATCATTAATCGTCCCACTGAAATATGCGTCAACGGACTGTCATGCGGCAATGTAATTTTTCCAAATAAGTAAAAGGCAAGAGTACCAAAAATTGCAATCCAGATAGCGATGAAAACTTCGCGTTCAAGTAAATGTAGCTGTAAAACTAAATCAGCATTCGATAAAAATTTGAATGCCAATGCTAATTCAAGGAAACCAAGAACCACCTTCACTGTATTCAACCAGCCACCTGATTTAGGTAAAGAATGCAACCATCCGGGAAACATTGCAAAAAGCATAAATGGCAAAGCTAAAGCTAATGAAAAACCAAACATTCCTACAATAGGTGCGATTCCCCCTTTTGAAGCTGCTTCTACTAATAAGGTTCCCACGATAGGTCCTGTGCAAGAAAATGAAACAATAGCGAGTGCCAATGCCATAAACAAGATCCCAATCATTCCACCTCTATCAGCCTGGCTATCTACTTTGTTTGCCCAAGAATTAGGCAACATTATTTCGAAAGCGCCTAAGAAAGAGGTAGCAAAAACTACTAATAAAACGAAGAATATGATATTAAACCACACATTAGTAGACAAGGCATTCAAAGCATCTGCGCCAAAAATCCAAGTAACTAAAAAGCCTAACATTACATAAATAACAATAATTGAAATCCCGTAAATGATTGCATTCCTAATTCCTTTGGCTTTTGTCTTACTTTGTTTTGTAAAAAAACTAACTGTCATAGGAATCATTGGAAACACACATGGAGTTAACAAAGCGGCAAAACCAGATAAAAATGCAATAAAAAAGATAGACCACAATCCTCTTTTAGTATTTGGTTCGTGCGAAAAATCAGAAGCAGGACTTGCACTAGCTGCCACCATAACATTACTCGCTCCTAAACTTGGCTCTAACGAGTCTGCCACTACACTATCTAATTCCTTAGTAGCTGCAATTTCATCTTCAGCAGTACTTTTAGCTTCTTTAGGAACTGCAACAGCCGCAGCTGCAGAATTAGGTAAAGTGAATGTGAATTTTTTCTCGATATTAATACAAACCTCTTTACAAACCTGATAATTAAGTTCGGCCTCAATTTTAGTCAAATTAGGATTTGTAACTCTAATGATTTGCTGAATTTGGGCTTTCTTCTCAAAATACGTTTCGTTGACTTCAAAGATATCATTGTAAGCCGTTTTAGTCTTACTCTCCTTAGCCTTTCCAATTAACGTATAGTTTCCTTTAGTATTTTTAAAAACCACTTCTAAAGCTAACGGTCCACCATCAGGGGTGAACTGGGAATAAAGATGCCAATCCTTTTCGATTGTTCCATCAAAGGTTAGCATATAGGTATTCTCTGATTTTTTCTCGATTTTTGTAGTCCACTTTGCAGGGTCAAGAATTTGAGAATTGACATTAACGAAAGCCAATAAGGCAAGAACTAAAAAATATAGTTTTTTATTCATAAAGCAGTTACTTATAATTTTGGGGTAGTCCAGATTTTTTAAATTCATTATTCTAATGCTATTTTTAACTTGTTCGTTGTATCATTTTCAATTTTAAAACGTTCATCTTGTCTATAACCTAAGATCCAGACAATAGTATCACCAGACCATAGAATCCAAACCTGTTCTTTGTCAAGAAGAGATAATTTTTGATCTTTAAAAAACTTACTGAGTTTTTTAGACTTTCCGTCCATCCCTAAAGGTTGAAAAGAATCACCTTCTTGCCAACGTTTTAATGTCAATGGAAAATTTAGCTTATCTGCATCAACAAATATAATTGTATTTGAAGGATTAGAAACAGTATCAACTTTAGATAAACTCAGTTTTAAGGGAATCTTAACATGTTCTTGATGTTCATCTATAAAATAGACCTCAGTCTGCTCTTCGTTTGTTATTCTACTTAAAATTAATGTTTCTCTATCTTTGATTAATCGAAAATTAGACGAGAAGATTTGTTTTCCTGACAAGCTTTCAACCAGATTGTAAATATCGTTCCATGAAGTAAAACCAAAGTCCTTTAACCACTGGTACAAATAGGATTTATAATTGGGTAATTTTAAAAGTTCGTTCAGGTTAATATGAAAATCTTCGTCCTGTTGACTCACTACTTGCTGGTACACCATTATTGACGCGTCTTCCACAAGGCCAGAAGCTTCTTGCAAGTACGACTGTGTTTTATGAAAGGCATCCATAAAATGCGGATTCAGTTCTTTCAATAAAGGAACTAAATCACGTCTAATCTTGTTACGTAAATATTTGTCAGAGGCATTACTGCTATCTTCTCTCCATGCAATGCCATTCTCTTGAGCATACTTCAAAATTTCTTCTCTCGAAAAAGTGAGTAAAGGTCTAATGATGCGATCGTTTTGCTCTGGAATTCCTGTTAAACCTTCTAATCCAGTGCCCCGACTTAAATTTATCAAAAAAGTTTCCAAATTATCATCAGCATGATGCGCTGTAAGGATATAATCGTATTCTTGCGTTTCTAAAAGTTCGTAAAACCAATTATAGCGTAAATCTCGAGCTGCGACCTGAGTAGAAAGTTTATAGTCTTTGGCGAAAGCCAGCGTGTCAAACTGAGTTACAAAAAGCGGAATTTCATTAGCATCAGCATATTCCTGAACAAATTTTTGATCTTCAAAACTTTCCACTCCTCTCAGCTGAAAATTGCAATGGGCAATAGCAATATCTAAATCCAACTGTTGCAATAAATGCACCATGAGCATACTGTCTAAGCCGCCACTGGTTGCGAGCAATAGTCGCTTATCTTCTAAGAAAGAAAAGTTTTGATTGATATGATTTTTAAAATCTTTTAGCATAATTTAAATTTAATCATTTCCTTTTGAACTCACTAATACTTGGTGCATTGCTTTTGACTTTAGGATGCATTCTTCATATTCTTTTTCTGGAATAGACATGGCTGTTATAGCGCTACCCACAGAAAAAGAAACATATTGTTTTTCTTGGTTGTACAAAATACTTCGTATCACCACATTAAAATCAAAATCACCATCAGGTGTAAAATAGCCTACCGCTCCACTGTATAAGCCACGCTTTGTTTCTTCTAAATCTTCAATGATTTTCATCACAGAGATCTTTGGTGCTCCAGTCATACTTCCCATAGGGAACGTCTTTTTTAGGGCGTCTACCACTGCATATTGTGCATCTAACTTAGAGGTGACAGTAGAAATCATCTGGTGGACCTGTAAGAAAGAATAAATATTGCACAACTCGGTTACTACTACTGAGCCTTTTTGCGCAGTATGTGACAAATCATTACGCACCAGATCCGTTATCATAATATTTTCGGCACGTTCTTTTGGATCAGCGGCTAGTAAAGCTTTAGATTGCTCATCTTCCACTGCGTTTTCAAAACGTTTGGAGGTCCCTTTTATAGGTTGTGAAATTAGCATTTCTCCGCTTTTTTTCAAATAACGCTCTGGAGAGGCTGATAGCAAGAAGTGTTTGTTGTTTTTAAAAAAAACGGCAAAAGGTGGTTTTGAAATTTCGTTTAGTTTAAGAAACTTATCTAGTGGATTTATACTGGCATTTTCAGCATAAAATTCCATGCAAAAATTAGCTTCATAAATATTTCCTTTATGGATATGATCCAGCATTTTAGTAACCTTCTCTATATACACCTCTTTAGAAATACGTTGTTGAATTGCTAAGTTCGCTTCGTTTACTACATCTGCTAACTCACACTTCGATATTAAATTAAAATCTTCCTCAAATTCATCGTCACACAGATTTAGATAGTGCATTTCGAGTTGGTCTCCTTTCAAGATCAATATCTTTTTAGGTTGAAAAAAGAACAAATCATCAAAGCCTAAGCCATCCCAATTATTAGAATGCAGGGCTTCAACATCATTTTTTAAATCGTAAGACAAATAGCCGAATAGCCAATCTTTAGTTGTTTGCTGGTATTGCTTTAAATCGTCAAAGGCACTATGGTAATCCGTTTTAATTGCAGTAAACGCATCGACTGCTAAAATGCAGTCATAGGATGAAAATTCCTGATGGTAATTATTACTATCCATAAAACTGATTTCACGGAATTGCTGTGCCCAAATTAGCAGTTGCTCTTTAAATAATTTTGGATTTGAAATGTGCTTGTGAATGGATGCTCTCAAAAGGATTTTATTTAAATATCAAAATTACGATAAAAAAAAAGCTTTAATATATGATTATAAGAAAAATCAGTTGTTTTTTTTCGTAAATTTACAGTAAGCTACTGCAAATAAAAGACTTAAACACCATGTAATATTTGAGAAGCTTTCTAATTGACACTGTCAAAATAAAAGGAAATCATTAGGTGCCAATTAAAATAGTAGGAATCATTTTTATTATTTAACCATAAAACCTATATATTATGAAGATCGCCACTATCATTATTCGGACTATGCTTGGACTTTTATTCATCTATACTTCTATAAGTTACTTTTTTCACTTGAGCCCAGAACCAGCTTCCTCTGGTGAATTTAAGGCTTTCCAAGTGGGACTAGTTGCTTCTACTTACTTAATGCCTTTAGCAAAAGCTGTAGAACTGCTATGTGGAATCTCCTTTGTTACAGGCAAATTTACCACTCTAGCTAATCTTGTAATTTTTCCTGTTACGCTAAATATATTATTGATTAATTATTTCTTAGCTCCAGATAATTTGCCGTTGGCTATTTTCGTATTTTTAGGAAACATCTTTTTAATCTTTACACATTGGGAAAATTATAAAGGATTGTTTAAAGCTGAATAAACTACTATAAATAGAAAAACCCGATCTTTCGAACGGGTTTTTATAATAAATGCAGTACATCAATTACACGTGTAATGCTCTATTGTCTGTCGCTGCTAATGCTGCTTCTTTTACTGCTTCTGCAAAAGTAGGATGAGCATGAGACATTCTTGAAATATCTTCGGCAGAGGCTTTGAATTCCATTGCTACCACTGCTTCAGCAATTAAATCAGCCGTTCTAGCTCCAATCATATGAACACCAAGAACCTCATCTGTTTTTGCATCAGCAAGAATTTTTACAAATCCGTCTAAGTCAGCACTTGCACGAGCACGACCTAAAGCTTTGAAAGGAAAACTTCCTGATTTGTAAGCAATACCAGCTTCTTTTAATTGTTCCTCTGTTTGTCCTACTGCAGCTACTTCTGGCCAAGTATAGACAACACCTGGAATTAAATTGTAATCGATATGTGGTTTTTGACCTGCAATTAATTCAGCAACCATAGTTCCTTCTTCTTCAGCTTTGTGAGCTAACATGGCTCCACGAACCACATCACCAATCGCATAAATATTAGGAACATTTGTTTGTAAATGATCATTTACTTCTACTTGTCCTCTATCAGAAATTTTAACTCCTGCTTTATCAGCATTCAATCCAACTGTATATGGACGACGCCCTACAGATACTAATGCGTAATCTCCTTCAAGCGTTATGGTTTCTCCTTTAGCATTTTCAGCTTGTACAGTAACAGCATCACCGTTTCTTTCTACTGATTTTACTTTATGAGAAACGTAGAACTTCATTCCTTGTTTCTTTAATACTTTGGTCAATTCTTTAGACAATGAACTATCCATTCCTGGAATAATACGGTCCATGTATTCTACTACAGAAACTTGTGCTCCTAAACGTAAATATACTTGACCTAACTCAATCCCAATCACTCCACCACCGATGATTACTAAATGCTTAGGAACCTCAGGCAATTTTAACGCTTCTGTAGACGTGATGATTCTTTCTTTGTCAATAGTTATAAAGGGTAAAGAAGACGGTTTAGAACCCGTAGCAATAATAATATTTTTTCCTTCAATCGTTTCAGTCGTCCCATCCGCTTTTGCAACAGCCACGTGTGTAGCGTCAACAAAAGATCCTGTTCCTTGTAAAACGGTAATCTTATTTTTGTCCATTAGGTATTTCACACCACCAGAAGTTTGATCCACCACTGCTTGTTTGCGAGCCACCATTTTACCAAGGTTCACTTTTACATCACCAGTTAGTTCGATTCCGTGGTCTTCAAAATGCTTAATTTCAGCATAATGGTGAGAAGAAGCAAGCATTGCTTTTGAAGGAATACAGCCTACGTTTAGGCAAGTACCTCCTAAAGTGGAATATTTTTCTATAATTGCTGTTTTGAAACCTAGTTGTGCACAACGAATCGCTGACACGTATCCGCCTGGACCAGAACCTATAATGACTACGTCAAATGAACTCATAGTATATTTTTTATATGTAAATTAATTTTTCGAAGTACAAAATTAAGGAATTAAGTTTTGTTTAAAGTTTAAACCACCAGCTTTTTTGTTAGGAATTTATTTGAACCTTAAATATTTATCATTCAAATTCTCATTTTACTGTATAAATTCTCATAGAGCCACGATGGTGGTGTTTTTTACTTCACTGATCATAAACGTACTTTGTGTACTGCCTATGTGGTGTAATGTGGTTAATTTTGTCACTAAAAATTCCCGATACGCTTCCATATCTTTGACCACAATTTTTAAAATATAATCATAATCACCGCTCACATGATAACATTCTAATACTTCAGAAAGTTGTACTACCTCACTCTCAAAGGTGGTTAAAAATTCCTTAGTATGTTGCACTAGTTTTAAATGACAAAAGACAATAAAGCCTTTTTCTACTTTTGATTTATCGAGCAGCACTACATACTTATCAATTATCCCTTCGCGCTCCAGTTTCTTGATGCGCTCGTAAACCGCAGTTACTGACAGGTTGAGTTTTAAGGACAACTCTTTGTTGGTTCTTTTACTATCTTTTTGTAATAATAATAGCAGTTTTTTGTCGGTGGCGTCTAAGGTCATCAGTTAAAAGAATAGGTGAATTGAAATAAAATCTATAAAAATTATAATTTGTGATATAAAACCGATTAATTAATGGTAAAAATAAACAATAGTAGTTTTAAAAACTATTTTTAAATGAGATGATTGATTATTAATCTATATATACCTTATTTTGAAGTAGGTTTATTGAGCATTCAAAACCCTAGCCCAGATAGCAGCGGTATCCTTTATTTTTTTTTCAAAAATAAAGATATAGCGAATAGCTGGATCAAGCTTCTAAAAATAATTTAAAAATATAACAATGGACAATTTCAATCCCGCAGACAACATTCAGGATTTACAGTATTTTGGCGAATTTGGTGGTGTAAACCCATCTATTTCCGACTCATCTACCTATACCTTTTTATCAGCAAAAACTATGTTTGATACTTTTGAAGGCAATATGGAAGGTTGCTATTTGTACTCCCGTCACTCCTCACCTAGTAATTTATACTTAGATAAGGCGCTAGCGGCAATGGAAGGAACAGAAACGGCTAACGTATCAGCATCTGGAATGGGTGCTATTACGCCTAGCTTACTGCAATTATGTGGAGCTGGTGATCACATTGTATCTAGCCGCACTATCTATGGTGGTACCTATGCTTTCTTGAAAAATTTTGCTCCACGATTAGGTATCAAAACGGCTTTTGTCGACATCACAAAATTAGATGTTGTAGAAGCTGCTATCACGCCAGATACTAAGGTATTGTACTGTGAGACTGTTAGCAATCCATTACTAGAGGTAGCTGACATTGCTGGCTTGTCTAAAATTGCCAAAAAACACAATTTGAAATTAGTCGTAGACAATACTTTCTCTCCATTATCTGTAACACCTACTAAATTAGGTGCTGACATAGTTATTCATTCTTTGACAAAATACATCAACGGAAGTAGTGATACTGTGGGTGGTGTAACTTGTGCATCGCAAGAATTTATTAATAGTTTGAAAGATGTTAACAGTGGAGCTAGTATGCTTCTTGGTCCAACAATGGATAGTATGCGCTCAGCGAGTGTGATGAAAAACCTACGTACTTTACACCTGAGAATAAAACAACACAGTCATAATGCGGCTTACCTTGCCGAACGTTTTGAGAAAGATGGATTAAAAACGGTTTATCCAGGTTTAGCTAGTCATCCCAGTCATCAATTGTATGCTTCGATGATTAATCCAGAGTACGGTTTTGGAGGGATGATGACACTCGATGTAGGTTCTTTGGCTAAAGCCAATGAATTAATGGAATTGATGCAAGCACGTAATTTAGGTTACCTAGCAGTAAGCTTAGGTTTTTACAAAACTTTATTTAGTGCTCCTGGAACCTCAACATCAAGTGAAATACCATTAGAAGAGCAAGCAGAGATGGGATTAACCGATGGGTTAATTCGTTTCTCGATAGGACTTGACAATGATATTGAAAGAACATACCAAATGATGAGAAGCTGCATGACGGAGCTTTCTATCCTATAATATTTTTTAGTTGTTTACTGTAGTTAAATCCGTTTGAGAGCATTCTTGAACGGATTTTTTACTATCTACTATTTTTGGCACGATTGACCGCCTTTTTTTAATAATAGATTTAATCTTGCTTCTAAAAATTGCTACACTTTCAAAGTCATGGTAACATTATCAAAATACCGTTCCCCATGTTTGAAAAAGTTTTTAATAGTACCACTTTCTTCAAAACCCATTTTTTTATACAAACCTAATGCTAAGTTATTTTCGTTGTATACCTGCAACCAAAGCATTTGTAAAATGGAATTTTCTTTAGCCCAATCTATAGCAGCAGTAAGTAATGCTGTGCCAAGTCCTGTATTTTTCCATTCCCTTTTCATTCCCATACCAATAACCGCTGTATGTTCCATCACTTTTCTACTACTTCCGGTTAAATCTATGTTGCCAATAATTTGATTGTTAAATTCGGCAACCAATAAAATAGAATTACTTATTTCACTATAGGAGTTAATTAAATCTCCCTTATCTTTTATACTTAAGTTAATTTCATGCTCTAGCTTTGGAATGAATTCACTTTGCGGAATGTACTCCTTTAAACATTCTAGAAAGTTTGCTGCGTCATCAACTAAGGCTTCTCTAATTGTCACTTTCCTTCCGTCTTTTAATGTTGCCTCTATCTGTTTAAATTTACCCATTCACGTTAATTTATGAAATGATTTTATGTCCTTCAAATATACTTATTGTCATTAAATGTTGTGGACTTTTATCGATGTACCGCTTAGAGAGTTTGGGAACTTCATAGCGAATCTATTACGGGCTTAACGAAAACTTGATGCGAAACGATAATCGTAAATTTACCACAAAAATTGCAATCTTGCCAAATGGCTGTTATAGGCTGGTTTAATCCTCACTTTGTAAAAAATATTCTTCCAAAGTAGTTTTGTCATTCAGCATTTCTCGTACAATTTCATTTTTCGAGATGATTTCAGCAAACTTTTTTTGAGCTTCAGTAAATTTTGTTATTAAATTCACAGGATTTGGAAACTCTACATATAAATGCTCTTTTCTGATTAGTATTTTGTATAATTCGTTGTTATTTTTATCTCCAGAATAGTATTTTTTCATAAACTCAGAATCTAAAAATGGATCTGATTTTTTAAGTTTTGATTTCGGAAAATATTTGGAAATTCTACCATCGAAAGTCCAATTTGGATGATGAACTAACATAAAACCTTTTGGATGTTTTAGAAAATTTGCCCAATGTTTTACTTCTTGAAAAACTTGAAAATGTTTCAATCTATAGTTTTCTGGAATAGACATTATATTAAAATACTCGTTACAAACTTCTACTTGTAAATATAAAAGTAGGATAAAATTGGTAAAAGTTAATTTTGCGTCGTGGAAACTTTTATATTCAAGTAAAAAGTTTTGGATCAATTTATTACTACTATTCAAATTGCAAGCTACACAATTATGACCTTTGGTAAAATTTGAATGAATATTACAAAACAGAGTGTCATATTCTTTTTCATTATCGTCTAGGTCACAATAATGTGTCACAACAAAAATGTCTAAAACTTGTTCAAAAAGTGGAATTAGATTATCCGAACTTTCCCTTTTTTCAGCATTATGTTCTTTTATTAAATTTCGAGTTTTTTTATCCATTTGTCTTTATTGTACATTCGTGAAAAACTAGCTTATAAAGTTATGCCACTTTGAGATGGCTGGAAGTTCGTAACCGCTCAATTTTCCGCTTGACGAAAACTTGATGCGAAACGGAAATTCCACTAATACCCCACTATATCAAAACCGCTGTTGTAGGCTGTGTTTTATTTTTTAAGTTTCATGTTGTCCAACTGTTATTACTTTACCCTCTTCAAAATAAATATCCAAAACATCTGGGTCAATATTGAATAATCCAGGCACAAATCCTAAATCATATGCAATATGGCTGTCATCGTAAAAATAAGAATCCTCACCTAAAAGTTCAATCACTTCTTCCTTTGTTTTTCCAATCAATATTTCACTTTTAATGATGTCATCTGACATCTTGAATCTCTCTTCCTTATTTTCATTCCATTCTTGCATGTTAAAGGCGGTTTTGGGATAATAAGAAACTGAAAAAATCCAAATCATTATAATTCCAATATATAATAGAGGACTTAAAATAACTGTCGGAATGATAGCTAAATATTTTCTATTACTTTCATTTCCAAGTTTAAATTTCATTAAAATCCGCTTAGTTAGGAAATAAATTGGAAATGCCAGAATCAATATTACTAAGGGGACTTCAGGGCTCATATTAATCTAATATTTAATCAATGGATTGCTTATCAATTCGAATAATTTCTGAAATAAATCGTGCTAATTCTTTGACATTTCTTTTTACTTTCTCAAACGTCTCCATTAATCCAGTCACAAATAATCTTTCGTTAAAGGTCATTCCTCCGAGTACATCCATCTTTTTTACTTTTTCTAAAATTTCCTCTTTTGTCATTTATATTTGTGTACAGGGTGTTTCTTAAAATTGGCTACAACGTTATGCACTTTGAGATGGCTGGAAGTTCATAACCGCTCAATTTTCCGCTTAACGAAAACGTCGTTAAAAAAGATAATTCCACTAAATTCCAGCTAGCTCAAAATGGCTATTAGCGTTAGTTGTTATTCATTTTTTGGAATTAATTTAGGAATTTCATCCTGTCTATATTCACCATATTTTCTGATGTATTTTCCATTCGGGAATATTATTATGTAATTGCCACAGAGTTTTGCATTTTCAAAAAGTAATTTTTCAATTGTACCATTTTTATCCTCAATTACATTTTTCTTTCTATAATCATATAATTTTGCGGTTATAAAAAATTGTAAAATATTTTTATTTTTCTTTATCTGTCTTTTGTATGAGGAATCATTCGTGTAATAATCAATACAAGATCCATTCGGAACGGTTTCAGGCATTATAAAAAAATTTAACACAATTATATTTGAATCATCAATTTTATTTCCACTTAAATTAAATAGCTCTTCAACTAATTCTGCTCTAAAATTTTCTTTCAAATTTCCGTTTTCTAAGTTTTGTGAATAAAAATTCACACTGAAAAGTATTAGTATTGTAAAGATGATTTTCTTCATATTTGTATTGTAAGATTAATTTTGTTTATTATTTCTGAGCTAAAATTATCACTAACATTTCGACGCTTGGCGAGGTTGGGGAATAAAGATGCGAGATTTTTCGGTCAAACACAAATTTTTCAAATACAAAACCAACTTTCCATTAAACCTAAAATCCCAATCTCGCCAAACGGCTGTTAGCGGTAGCCAAGTTGCTCATGCAAATTATTATTATTTATAATTCAGTTTCTACTTTTTCAAAGTAAATACTTTCCCCACTATCAGGATCGCCGATTACAAATTCAATTCTATAGTTTCCAAAACCTCTGTCAATATGAGCAGAAGTAAATAGATTTGCACATTCTAATGACAATTCATTATAATCAAATTCGTAGTCAACTTTATACTTTCCGCTTTGACATACGTCTATGAAAGGAGTTGTTGTCAAAGTAAAAGTTCCGTTTTCAAAGAATTGAAGTTTGTATTTATCATAAGTATTTTTCTCAAAGTCGAGCCGAGTTACCTTTGCGATATGATATGTTCCTATTAAATCTTTAGTTTGTGGTTTATTTGTGAATATTTCACTAAACAAACTAAACAGTGAACAAACAATAACAATGCTTGATGGAATTCCTGTGAGTAGTAGTCCTTTTTTTCGTGTTTTATTGTTTAGAAGAAAAGCAAGTCCGACTAAAAAAGCCAAACCCATAATGATTATAATTAAAATTATTAGTAGATTAAATATCATTTTTGGTTTAGTTTCTTAATTGCATTTATTTGTGATTGGTTACCGCTAACTAGTCTATAACATCAAATATACACAACTTAAATCATTATCCTATTTTACTCCCAATCATAATTAAATATGAGAAACATCAAAAAAAAACGCCCAGTTCTATACAGGGCGTTTACAAAATCAAAAATATATTTCTAAGCTTCTTTGAAGTTCAGCTTACTGTTTTTTCGACTGAAACCAAAATAAATCACAAGTCCGATTAATAGCCAAATGGTAAAGTAAATCCAGTTCCATACACTTAACTCGGCCATCATATACAGACAACTCACTAAACCTAATAGCGGAATTAAAGATAGATTTTGACGGAAAGACCATATTGTAAGTCCGATTAAGACAAACAGGAAAATCCACATCGGTATTTTATGCTTGAATAAGCTAAAACCACTTTCATATTTCAAGTTATGATCAATAGGTAGACCTGCAACAACAGTGGCATATTTAGCTTCATCTTGCTGGTAATTACTTAATAAATTTTCTAAGTCTGGTGTGCCTTCTGCTGTGTTTGCTTCATCGATACTTACTAAATAATCATACACCTTTTTAGATTCTGTTTTATTTAAAGCGGTAATAATTGCTGTAGGATTGTTTACTTGGGTTTCATTGGTAATAAAATCCATTGTCGCCTTGGTATTAAAATTAAAAGCATAAAATAAACCTGCAGCTAACATAAATGGCACCACATATTTTGAATTTACATAAGGTGTTTTAAATTTCCCTCTTGGGATATTGGGTTTGTTTTGCAAAACTAAAACCCCCGCACAAACCAATACAAAAGCAAATAAAGTTCCTATACTACATAGGTCCGTTACCATTGTTAAGTTTAAAAATAAGGCTGGAATAGCAACAACAAAACCAGTTACAATAGTGGCATACGATGGCGTTTTGTATTTTGGATGTACTCTGGAAAACTTTTTAGGAAGTAATCCATCGCGACTCATACTCATCCAGATACGCGGTTGCCCCATTTGAAAAACTAATAAAACACTTGCCATGGCAATTACTGCACTTACGGCAATAATACCTGACATCCATTTTAAATCTAATTCTTGGAACACAAATGCTAACGGATCACCAACATCTAACAGGCTGTAGTTTACCATTCCTGTCAACACTAACGCAATAACAACGTATAGAATTGTACAAATGATTATAGCCCACATCATTCCGCGGGGTAAATCACGTTGAGGATCTTTACATTCCTCTGCAGTAGTAGATATCGCATCAAAACCAATGTATGCAAAGAACACTGCCGAAACTCCTTTTAATACACCACTTACCCCATTAGGAGCAAAAGGAGACCAATTAGCTGTATCAACATAAAAAACACCTACAGCAATTACTAATAAAATAATACAGAGTTTGACAACCACCATCATATTACTAGCATTACGAGACTCTTTCATCCCACGATATACTAAGGCGGTAATTAAAATAATAATAAATAAGGCTGGAATATCAGCTACAAAGTGAAAGGAACCTATCGTAGGCGACGTAGTCCAAGCAGTATAAGCCGCTTTTAATGCATCGCTTAGATTCTCGTATGATTTTCCGCTTTGCATCAATGCAGTAGCATCTTTAAATCCATTAGAAGCCGTTAGATAATCCATCTGGATCCATTGGGGTAGTTGTATGCCTCCGCTTTCTAAAAGTCCGGTGAAATAATCACTCCAGGAAATAGCGACGGTTATATTACCAATGGCGTATTCCATAATTAAAGCCCAGCCAATAATCCAAGCTATTAATTCTCCAAAAGCAACATACGAATAGGTATATGCACTTCCTGAAACCGGAACCATTGACGCAAATTCGGCGTAAGCAAAAGCAGCAAAACTACAGGCAAGAGCGGTAAATAAAAACAGAAAAATTACTGCAGGGCCACCATCAGCACTTGCTTTACCAATGGTACTAAAAATTCCAGCTCCCACAATCGCTGCGATACCAAAAGCAGTTAAATCCCTGGCGGTTAAATGTCTTCCCAAAGCGGCATGACCATCGCTTTCATTTTTCTCAACTTGTTGTAAAATGTCTTGAACTGTTTTTTTTCTAAACAAACTCGAAAGTGCCATAATCAGGAAATTATTAGTATAGATTAATTCTGAATGAATAGGGTGCTATTACCAAGCGAATAGGATACTATTATTCGAAATTCAAATGTATAAAACAATTTCAATTATCAGTGATTAGGGATTATATTTTTTATTAAGGAAGTTAATTAAGTCAAAAACACATTTTATGCTATTTTTAAAAGTTAAATTAACAATTAAAAAATACCGGTAAAAACAATTAAAAATTCTGCTATAAAAATGGACAGCAACTAAAGATGCATTTGTGCTCTTATTTTAGACAGTTTCTTAAAATACTTACAGGATGTTGTGCTTTTCTATTCGTTCCATCAAAAATTTGATGACGACAACTCGTTCCCGCTGCTGCGATGGCTACATCAGCCGCCGTAGCTCTAATTTTGGGAAATAAAGTATCCTCACCCATTTGCATACTAATGTCATAGTGTTCTTTCTCATACCCAAAGGAACCCGCCATACCACAACAACCTGAATTGTAAATGGTCACTTTATTATTTGCAGGCACATTTAACATCGCAAAGGTAGCTTCAACAGAGCTTAATGACTTTTGATGGCAGTGACCGTGAATTTTAATCTGTTTTTCTTCATCTGAAAACTGTGCAGCATTAATTTTTGAACTACTGATTTCTTTTTTGAAAAACTCTTCAATGGTTAGGCAATTTTTAGCCAATTGCTCAGCGGCTTCTTTATCATCAGCTAAACGAATGTATTCATCTCTAAAAGTTAAGATAGCTGAAGGCTCAAGGCCCACTAAAGGTATAGAAGCTGAAACTAGAGGAGCAAAAATGGATACATTTTTATTAGCAATAGCCTTGGCTTCTTCAAGAAAGCCTTTGGAAATATAGGCTCTAGCGCTCTCTTCATGCGCTACTATGCGTACATCATAACCCAACTGACTTAACAATTCATAAGCATCTATCCCTACCTCAACATCATAGTAATTTGTAAACTCATCTATAAACAAATAGAGTTTACCGTTTGTATATGAACCTGCTGTTTTTCTATTTTTAGAATCTGCTAACCATTTCCTAAATGTTTTAGCAGCTAATAAAGGTACTTCGCGTTTTGCAGCCACGCCCATTCCTTTTTTTACCAAAGGTTGGCTGACCATAAAATTAGTCAATGCCGGAAAAACACTACCCAGTTTATTTAGTTTGGCGTTATTAGCAAAAATTTTATTGCGCAGCGAGAAACCATTGGCTTTTTGATATTGGTATAAAAACTCTGCTTTTAATGCAGCGACATCCACATTACTCGGACATTCACTAGCACAGGCTTTACAGCTGACACATAATTCAAATACTTCGTACAGTTCTTTATGGTTAAATTTATTATCTTTTTCAGAGTTTGTCAAATAATTACGTAAAGCGTTTGCACGCGCTCGCGTCGTATCTTTTTCATCCCGTGTGGCACGGTAACTAGGACACAAAGTTCCTCCTGCCGAAGGTAGTTTTCTACAGTCTCCTGAACCATTACACTTCTCAGCTGCTCGTAACACCCCTAAACTATCTGAAAAATCCTGGATGGTTTGTATGTCTGGCTCTATCCTTCCTGGTTCAAAACGGAGGTTTTCATCCATTTTTAAAGCATTCACAATTTTACCAATATTAAAAACCGAATCAGGGTCGAATGCTAATTTAATTCGTTTGAGTAGTTCGTAGTTTTTATCCCCAATCATAAAAGGCAAGAACTCGCCACGTACGATTCCGTCTCCATGTTCACCACTTAGTGAGCCACGATATTTTTTTACTAAAACCGCAACCTCTGTAGCAATGTTTCTAAACTGATAAACACCTTCTTTTGTCTTTAAATTCAAAACTGGGCGCAAGTGAATTTCACCCGCTCCCGCATGAGCATAATAGATAGCCTCTTGGCCGTGTCTTGCCATCATTGCAGAGAAATCAGCAATATAATTAGGCAAATCACTTAGTTCAACAGCAGTATCTTCTATCGAATCAGCCGCTTTTTCATCTCCTACAATACTTCCTAAAAGCCCTAATCCGGCTTTGCGCAACTCGTTAATCTTATCGATATCAGTACCGTAAATTTTTGGTAAAGCATAGCCAAAGTTATTCTTTTGTAGATCAGCTACCAGCGCATCTGCTTGTGCCTCCGCATCCTCCATGCTCAAATATGAACCCACTTCCATCATGATAACAGCCTTAGGGTCGCCCTGTATAAAAAAACGGTTCTTAGCTTGCTCTCTGTTGGTTTTTGTGCAATTCAATATGGTATCATCCATCATCTCGCAGGTATACAAATGATGTTTCATTGCTGTAACTACTGCTTCTAGACTCTCCTGAATACTAGTAAAATGAGCCACAACCATGACATTGTTAGTAGGTGGTAAATCATCTACTTTTAAAGTGACTTCGGTGGTAAAGGCAAGTGTTCCTTCACTACCACAAAGCAATTTTCCTACGTTAATTGTAGGTTCATCTCCCGAGAACAAATCTGATTTGAGTAAAATATCTACAGCATAACCGGTATTTCTTCTATGAATTTCTGGCTTTGGGAATTCATTTTTAATCTCTTCTTGCGCAGCTGCTACAGATAATTCTTCGTATAGCTTTCTATAAATAGCATTTTCTAAGGAGTCTCCTTTGGTTTTTTCGATAAAAGCCTCCGATGTTAATTCGCCAAAAACAGCAAGAGAGCCATCACTTAAAATCGCCTTAATTGCTACAATTTTATCGCGAGTCACACCATATCGTATCGAAGTCGTTCCAGAGGAATTATTTCCTACCATCCCTCCTATCATACATCTATTTGAAGTTGATGTATTGGGACCAAAAAATAATCCATTAGGCTTTAAATACAAATTCAGTTCGTCCCTAATTACTCCGGGCTGTACAGTAACTGTTTTTTTTTCTTCGTCAAAAGAAACAATATTTGTAAAGTATTTAGATACATCCACAATAATTCCAGTTCCCACTGTTTGTCCTGCAAGTGAAGTCCCTGCAGTGCGAGGAGTCAACGAAATACCATTGGCTTTAGCAAAATGAATTAACTTGATAATGTCGGTTTCATTTTTAGGCAAAGCAGCCGCTACAGGTGTTAATTGGTATGCCGAAGCATCAGTAGCATATATTGTCTTATGCAATTCATCATATAACAGCTTTCCGTCTAGAGAAGCTGCTAATTGTTGTAGTTGAAGGGGAGTTGGCATTGAGTAAAAGGTATTGCTTTTGTTTTCACAAATATAAAAGATAGTGTCTTATAAATACTAGAACGAACGGACTAAAATAAAATTACCAGATGGTTTTATATTTTAATGCGTTCGTCTTTATTTTAAATGCACTTTTAATAATCAAATCGTTTAAAAGCTTCCATTGCTTCATATTCTGCAAGCCCTAAATCGTCATAGGTCTTTGCTGTATTTTTATTACGATCTTCGGCTCTAACCCAAAACTCTCTCGAATCACTACCTTGAAACATCACTCTGTCTTTTTGAGATTGATGGTATAAAATCGCGTGTCTTTTTAATAATACCTCATCTGGACTTAATGGAACTGCCATATCAATTTCGTCAATATCCCATTCATGCCATGCACCGCGATACAGCCACAACCAACAATCATTCATAAACGGTTTTGGTTTTAGAACTGCCATTGCAGCAAATATGGCATTTAAACAAACTTCATGCGTACCATGCGGATCCGCTAAATCTCCTGCTGCAAATACCTGCTGTGGTTTAATTTTTTCGATGATATCCATCACAATGGTAATATCATCTGGTCCCAGTGGGTTTTTCTTTATTTGTCCCGTTTCATAGAAAGGCAAATCAAGAAAATGTATGTTTTCATCTTTTAAACCAATGTAGCGCGTAGCAGCATACGATTCCCGTCTTCTAATCAATCCTTTTAATTTTCGGACTTCGGGAGAATCAATTTGGTTTTCCCTCTTATTATTTAGGAAATGAATCACCTCTTTAAAATCTATTTTTGTTCCGTCTTCGCCAATGAAATCATTGCAAACTTCAGCAAATTTTAAAGCTTCGTCATCGGTAACCGCAATATTTCCTGAAGTTTGATACACAACATGCACATTATGCCCTTGCTTGATCAGTTTAGAAAAAGTTCCTCCCATCGAAATTACATCATCATCAGGGTGTGGGCTGAATAAAATGACATTTTTTTGAGCAGGCTCTGCTCGTTCTGGTCTATTCGTGTCATCAGTATTGGGTTTACCGCCGGGCCAACCTGTTATGGTATGTTGCAATTTATTGAACATATTGATATTCATATCATACGCAGATCCTTCTTGAGCTAACAAGTCAGACATTCCATTATTGTTATAATCTCTATCAGTCAGTTTTAAAATGGATTGCTTTGTCTTTTTGCAAAGCCAAATAATAGCTTTACTTTTTAACTCTGGCGTCCAAACGCATTCTTCTACCAACCAGGGCGTTTTAAGACGTGTTAATTCTGAGGCTGCTGATTGATCTAAAACGAAGGTTGTATTGTCGTGATTTTGCAAAAAAGTAGCAGGAATCTCAGCACTAATATCTCCTTGTATCGTTCTTTTAATAATTTTGGCTTTATTTTGCCCCCATGCTAATAGAACAATTCTCTTGGATCTCAAAATTGTAGAAACACCCATAGTGATGGCTCTTTTTGGAACATTATTGATTCCATTAAAATCAGAAGAAGCATCTACTTTAGTGATATGATCTAGTGTGATTAAACGAGTTCCGGAATTAATATGAGAACCGGGTTCATTAAAACCCACGTGTCCCGTGCGTCCAATCCCTAATAATTGGAAATCTAGTCCGCCCGCATTTTTTATTTTCAGTTCATAATCAGCACAGTATTGATTTAAGTCTTCAATAGCAACTGTACCATCAGGAATATGAACATTTTCAGGAAGAATATCAATATGATTAAAAAGATGCTGGTGCATAAAGTAATGGTAACTCTGGTTGTTCTCTTTATTCATTGGATAGTATTCATCCAAATTAAAAGTAACAACATTTTCAAAAGTCAACCCTTCCTCTCTATGCATACGCACTAATTCATCATATACGCGAATGGGAGACGAACCAGTGGCCAAGCCTAAAATGCATTTTTTATTTTCCAGCTGCTTGGACCGAATTAAACTAGCTATTTCCTCAGCAACAATTTTTGAAGCTTCTGCAGAGTTTTTAAAAATTTCACTGTGGATTTTCTCAAATCGAGTGGTTTCGTATTTTCCAGGAGCTACATAGCTTAATTTGCGAGTTGCAGTCATAATTATGATGTGTTTTAAGGTCGTTAATACAACAAATATAAAAAATTAAAACACACCAATGCAATTATTTGCATTATTTAATATTAAAATAACCAAATAACGCAACATAACGCAACTATAACACCGTTACTCCAGCAGCTATATACTCTTTTAAAAGCTCATCATTTGGTTTTAAGTCAGTTATAATGGTACTTAAACGATCAATCCCGCAAACCACATGAGGCATTTTATTATTTAACTTATCAGCTGTAAACATGGATACCACCTTATCCGAAGCTTCCAACATGGCTTTTTTAACAATCGAAACCTCATATCCTACCTCGGTTAATCCCTGTTTAATATTAACACTACTTGCTCCCATAAAACAAATATCCGCTTTAATCTTAGATAACACCTGAAGTACATCCATACCAATAGTTACCATAGCATTTTTTTGCATTTTACCCCCTATAAATATCAAATCAATATTTTGATATTGAGACAATTGCATCGCAATAGGCAAACTATAGGTGTAAATTGTCGCCTTCAATAAAGGTGGAATTAGTTTTGAAAAAACCAGATTAGTAGTTCCACCACTCATTATAATAACCTGACCATCATGCAACATAGAAAGAGCCTTAAGACCTATTTCCTTTTTCTTATTTTCATTAGAAATAGTAATATCAAAAACGTTTTTTTCCTTATCCTTAACAGGAATTGCGCCGCCATACACCTTTTCAAGAAGCCCTTTTTCATGCAGTTTGTTCAAATCTCTGCGAACAGTGTCTTCTGACAAACCTAAAATTTCTGCTAATTCTATGGTACTAACGCGTTGTTCCTTAACAAGCTTGGTCATAATAAAATTGCGCCTTTCTGCTTTTAACATAGTGGTAAAATAAATTGATAGAATACAAATGTATTAAAATAAATCATTTAAAAAGAAGCATTTAAACAAGCATTAAATTTTCAAATACATTTTTATTCGACTTAAAATTGCATTATGTTGCATTTTTTAACTAAAAATGAAAAATAATTCGAAAAAAGTTGCAATTATTTATAGTAAATAAATATATTTGTGTACTAACCTTAAAATAAACCAAATAATTATGAAAAAATTATTCCTGATTTCATTATTGTTTTTGTTGGTTCAAACAGCCTTTGCACAAACACAAACAATTACTGGAACTGTAAAAAACAAAGCGGATGGGATTCCTATTCCAGGTGTTACAGTTCTTATTAAAGGTACTACAAAAAGTAGTGTTACGGATCTAGATGGTAAATACGCCATCGTTGCAGCACCAACAGATGTACTTGTTTTTAGTTATATTGGTTTTGAAACCAAAGAATTTAAAGCAACATCTTCCACAATCAATCTTAATTTAAGTGAAGGTGCAGAAAGCTTAAAAGAAGTGACTGTAACTGGAGCATTTGGTATTAACCGCCCAAAAGCCTCTTTAGGATATGCTACTCAGGGCGTAAAAGGTGCTGATATCGCTGATACACAAAGGGAAAACTTTGTTAATGCTTTACAAGGTAGAATTGCTGGTTTAACAGTGACTAGTACATCGGGTTCTCCTGGGGCTTCGGCAGCAATTCAACTTAGAGGAGTCAACTCCATGAGCGGGAATAATTCTCCATTATTTATTGTAGATGGTTTACCAATAAGCAACTCTACACTGGATCAAGGCTTATTAATTTCAAATGGACCTAATAGAGATACAGATTATACTAATCGTGGTGCCGATATTAATCCAGATGATATAGAATCTGTTACTGTATTAAAAGGTCCTGAGGCTGCAGCCTTGTACGGAATTGAAGCAGGAAATGGAGCTATCGTTATTACAACTAAAAAAGGAAAAAGCGGTAAAGGAACACTTACCTATTCTACTGATATTCGTTTAGACGATGTATACCGTTTTCCAGAAACGCAGCAAGTTTATCAAAGAGGTTATAATGGTATAAGCGATGCAAATTACCGTAGACACTTTGGAGAAGCTTACGGATCAGATGCCGTTTTATATGACAACATCAATAACTTTTTTGAAACAGGTGTAAAAAAGACGAACTCCTTAACATTTGACGCTGGTAATGATTTAATGACTTACCGTTTATCCATGTCAAATATTGATCAAACTGGAGTTGTTCCTAACTCGGCATATAATAGATTAAACCTTTCTTTAAGCGGAACAGCTAAAATATCAAGCAAATTAAAATCAGAAGCTACTTTCTCTTACATTAAATCAGAAACAGACAAAACATCTAAAGGAGCTGGTGGATTTTTATTAAATCTATTAACTTTTCCAGCTAATGAAGATGTTACTAATTATTTAAATCCTGATGGTACTCGTTATAAAATAACGGATGGTACTAATGATACTGAAGTGGACAATCCGCTTTTTGAGGTAAATAAGAACAGAGGAAATGATAAAAACAATCGTATTTTGACAAATGTGTCCTTGACTTACGATCCTTTGTCATGGTTGAGTTTTACAGGTCGTTTTGGTATTGATGCGAATGCAACACAAGGATTTAAGTCAGTACATCCTGAGTCTTCTAGAAGTGCTATAGGAATAGGTAGTGGAACTGGTATTTCTACAGGTGGTTATTTCGAACAATACACGGATCAATCAAACAACTACAACTATTTGGCTTTTGGAACTGCTAAAAAAACAATTGGAAAATTCAATGGGTTGCTTCGCGTTGGGGTTGCTAGATTAGAGAATAATTATAAAATTTTGTCTACAAAGGGTGAAAAATTCTACGAATCTGATGTAATGACAATTAATAACACAGACCCTACGACACAAAGATCTCAAGAAAGAATTATTAAAAGACGTGTAGACGGTATTTTTGGTGAATTCACTGTAGATTATGACAAAACTTTATTTTTGACTTTAACAGGAAGAAATGACGTTTCCTCTACTTTGCCTCGAGCTAATAACTCGTTCTTTTACCCATCATCCTCTTTAAGTTTTGTATTCACAGAGTTAGATGGCTTGAACAATAGTGATGTTATTTCTTATGGAAAATTAAGAGCTTCTTATGCAAGAGTGGCTAATGATGCTAAACCTTATTCTATCTCACCAACTTATGAAACTAAACCCACAACAGGTGGTGGTTTTGGATATTCAGTAACGGGAGCCAATCCAAATCTTCAGGCAGAAATGAATACTTCTACTGAGTTAGGTACTGAAATGCGCTTCTTTAAAGACAGACTAGGATTAGATGTAGCTGTTTACCAAAGAAAAACTGATAACTCAATTGTAAATAATATGCGTTTAAGCTATGGTACAGGATTTGTATTAACGGCATATAATTTTGGATCTTTAAGAAATAGAGGTATTGAAATTACTATGACAGCCAGTCCAGTAATCACAAATGACTTCTCATGGGATATATTAGCCAATTTCACAAAAACAAATAGTGAATTATTAAGCTTACCTCCTACTTTATCTGAATACTACACTTCTGACACTTGGTTATATGGTAACGTTAGAGGGGGTGCAAAGGTAGGTTCTCCTTTAACTACTTTTACAGGGTATACTAATTTAAGAAATGACAATGGGGATATCTTAATTAATCCTTCAAATGGTCAACCCGTGAGAGATCAAAGCTTTCCAATTATTGGAGACAGAAACCCTGACTTTGTAATTGGACTTCAAAATAGCTTTGCCTACAAGAATTTTAAACTATCCTTTTTGTTAGACATTCGTAAAGGTGGTGATATTTATAACGGTACTGCTGCTTATTTATACACTCAAGGTCTTAGCACAAAAACATTAGATCGTGAGCAACCATTAATTTTGAACGGTGTATTACAAGATGGTTTAGAAAACACTGCTACACCAACTCAAAATAACATTCAAATAAGTCCATACTACCAAAACGAATATTATAATATTAATTATGTTGATTCTGATTTTATCGAAAGAGACATCAACTGGTTAAGAATGCGTGATATTACATTAAGTTACAGAATGCCATCAGAGGTTTTACAAAGAACTAAGGTTTTTAGCAGTATTTCTATGTATCTTACTGTAACTGATGCCTTCATGATTACTAATTATACAGGTGCTGATCCAGCAGTAAATGGTTTAAATGCCAGCTCAGGAGGTGCAGGAGGTACAGGATTTGATTATGGAGTACTTTCTACTCCAAGAGGTTTTAATCTAGGATTTAAATTTGGACTTTAATAAATTATAAAATGAAAAACATAACAAAATATATAGCTGTATCAGTAGCAACTCTATTACTTACAGCGTGTAATCGTGATGAAATAGCAGATGTAAATATTAATCCAAGCTTCCCAACTATTACAGAGCCTATTTACCTTTTACCAAACATCCAAGCTTCTATGGCTTTAGGGATTCAATATGATGCTCGATATTTAGGTAAGTACACTCAGAATTTTTCTCATACTACATCAAATTACGCTTGGGATCTATACGGTTATACTCCAAACAGTGATGCTGGTGGTGAAATATGGAAAATGGCATATTATTCTATCGGTTTAAACTTAACCCAAGCCATGGATGTGGCAAAGAAAAATGAACGATACGATATTGTAGGCTTATCTAAGGCAATCAGAGCTTGGACTTGGCAAGTGGCTACAGACTATCACTCTGACCTTATCAAGTTTGATCAGGTATTTACTTCCCGACTTACTTTTGATTATGGTACACAAGAAGATGCCTATAAAGAAGTTGTTCGTTTAGCGAAAGAAGGAATTGTTGATTTAGAACGCACTGATGGAAAATCAGAAGCAAGTTATACAGCAAAAGGAGATTTAATTTACAATGGTGATAAATCAAAATGGATCAAATTTGCTTACGGTATATTGGCTAGAAATGCTAACAACTTGAGTAATAAATCCAGTTATAATCCTGACCAAGTTATTGATTATGTAAATAAATCATTAGCGAGCATTAATGATGATTGCTATGTTAAATTTTCAGGAATTGCCAATTCGGATACTAACTTTTTTGGACCAAGTCGTAACAACTTATCTAGTTTTCGTCAAACAGATTTTGTAGTTCGCGCTATGGATGGAACAGTTTTTACAGCGGTAGATCCCCGTATGGCTAATGTACTTTCACCATCCGCAGACGGTGTTTTTAGAGGAAACCCTTTAAACACATCTGCTGGAACAGTTGCTGCAACTCGTATTCCAAATTTATGGGGAACGATCACTTCAGGAAACTCTTCTACTGCTGGAAGGTACTTGTTTAGAAACACAGCTGATTTCCCTATAATGACCTATGCAGAACTGCAATTTATTAAATCGGAAGCTGCCTTTAAAAAAGGAGATAAAGCGACTGCGTTAGATGCCTACAAAAAAGGAATTGCCGGAAGTATTGATATGGTAAATAGAAATACGGTAGTGTCTACTACAGCTCCTACTGCTACCTTAATAACAGCTGCTCAAAAAACAGCTTTCTTAAGCGATCCCAATGTAGTTCCTACAGCGGCAAACCTTACGTTAAAACACATTATGATGCAAAAGTATATTGCACTTTTTGGATATGGCTATGTGGAAACTTGGACAGATATGAGAAAATACCATTATGATCCCTTAGTTTATGAAACACTTGCTATTACTGCAGTCTCTACTGATAATAATGGAAAACCGGCTTACAGAGTGCGACCTAGATACAACTCAGAGTACGTTTGGAACTTTGCTGCCTTAGAAGCAATTGGAGCAGATAAAGCAGATTACCATACTCAAGAAATGTGGTTCTCTAAACCGTAATTATTTTAATTTTAAATAAATTTCAAATGAAAAATATAAAAATAACAATTACTAAATATGTAGGTATAGCAGTACTTTCAATGGGGCTCTTTTCCTCATGCGGAGATGAAACTAATTTTTCACCGTATAAAGAAAGTGTATCTGAAACTGCAGCTTTAGTAAAATTTCAACATACAGCAGTAGGTCCTAATGGAAGTAATTTTACCGTTAATTGGTACCTAGATGATGTGAAAACAACTGGTGTAACTGTTGCTTCAGGCTTGCCATTAGGAACGAGTTATGGTAATAGCTATCCTGCCGCTATAAACTATGCGCTTGTGCCTTCGGGAACTAAAAGCATGAAAGTTGAAATACCAGCTACGCAAACTGCTGTTGCTAGTACCTTATTTACAGCGCCGTTAACGGTTGAAGCTAAAAAGAATTATACCACTTTTATAGTAGGAATTGCCCCAAATTATTCTGCTTATACAATTAAGGATGATTTATCAGTGGCGAATCAGGATGCTACAAAAGCGTATATTCGTTTTATCAATGTGATTCCTAATTCACCAACTGCTGGATATGATTTATCTATAAAAGAACTTAATTCTAATGCGGTGATTTACACGGGGGTAAAATATTTACAAGGAAATGAAGTTTTCATTCCTATTACTCCTATCATTGATTCTGAATCTGCAACATATGAAGTTCAGCTAAGAAATGTGGGGACAACAACTGTTGTCGCTAAATCTACTTTTACCCCAAGAAAAGGTAGAATATATACGTATTATAGTAGAGGATATGTTGGTGGACTGTCAAATGGTTTGCCAAGTACCACAGCTAATATTCCGGTATTGACCTATTACACTAATAAATAATTTACCTAAAATTTAATGGGATTGAATCACTCTAGTTTTGCTAGAGTGGTTCGGCTTACCCTGACTTTAAGCCTTAATTATCAACTACTACAATACAATCACTATGGACACCTATTTTAGAAAAGTTGCTTTTATTTTGTTTTTTATTGCTCCCATTGCCATTAGCGCAATGCCTTTAAAAAACAAAGTAAATTCCGAATGGATCAATCCAAAATCAGCGATTAAAACAGGAGCGGATAATTATGAAAAGTACCTCCCGCTACTTAAAGATAAAAAATTAGGCATTGTCACCAACCAAACGGGAATTTTAAGTACTAAAATTCATTTAGTAGATTTCCTTTTAGAAAAAGAGATAAAAATACAAACCATATTTGCTCCTGAGCACGGTTTTAGAGGAACAGCAGATGCTGGAGAACATGTAGTAGATTCCAGAGATAAAAAAACAGCTCTTCCCATCATTTCATTATATGGAGATAATAAAAAGCCAAAAGCGGAGCAATTACACGGCATTGAAATGATGGTATTTGACTTACAAGATGTAGGCGTTCGTTTTTATACGTACATCTCTACTTTGCATTATGTGATGGAAGCTTGCGCTGAAAACAATATCCCTTTACTAATTTTAGACCGTCCTAATCCTAATGGAAGCATTGTAGATGGTCCACTATTGGAACCGGAATATGCAAGTTTTGTCGGCATGCATCCTATACCTATGCTACACGGTATGACTATTGGAGAATATGCCCAAATGATTAATGGTCAAAAATGGTTAAAAAACGGAATACAATGCCAACTAACGGTGATTCCATGCAGCAATTATTCTAGAGAAATGGCCTATAGCTTGCTTGTAAAACCTTCTCCTAATTTGCCTAACGATCAGTCTATCAATTTATATGCGAGTTTATGTTTATTTGAAGGAACTAACGTAAGTGTTGGCCGTGGTACCGAGAAACAATTCCAAATTTACGGCTCTCCATTTATACAAAAAGCCAACTTCAGCTTTATTCCAAAACCAAATTTCGGCGCTAAGAACCCGATGCACAATGGAAAAAAATGTTACGGAAAAGATCTAACACAAATAAAAAAAGTTTCACAATTAGAACTAAAATGGCTATTAGATGCCTATCATAAAACAGCTGACAAATCTCACTTTTTCAACTCTTTTTTTACAAAATTGGCTGGTAATAAAAAGCTCCAGCAACAAATAGAAAAGGGTCTTTCTGAAAATGAAATAAGAAAAACATGGTCAAAAGATGTAACTGAATTTAAAGAAATGAGAAAACAGTACCTGCTCTACTTTTAATTATCAGTTATACTACAGTACCTTTTATTGCCCTTTAAACAATGACCCCCGATTTTAATACTAGATACAAAAAATGAAAAAAAACAATCTCGATACAGAACAAGAATCACTCTATACACACCTGGACAAAATGAGTACGCAAGAATTACTCGTTAACATCAATGCCGAGGATAAAAAAGTGGCTCAGGTGGTAGAACAACAAATTCCTAACATCGAAAAATTAGTCGATGCAATTGTTGCCAAAATGAATTTAGGTGGTAGGCTCTTTTATATTGGAGCAGGAACTTCGGGCAGAATAGGTATTCTTGATGCTTCAGAATGCCCTCCTACTTTTGGTGTACCAGACGACTGGATTATAGGAATTATTGCTGGAGGTGATACCGCTATTAGAAAAGCAGTAGAGAATGCTGAGGATGATTTTGACCAGGCATGGAAGGATTTGGCGGCTTTTGCTGTTACAGATTTGGATGTAATTATTGGAATTGCGGCCTCGGGAAATACACCGTATGTTATAGGCGGACTACAAAAAGCGAAAGAACACAACATGATCACGGGAAGTATCTCTTGCAACAGCCAGAGTAAAATTTCTGAAATTGCTGATTTTCCCATCGAATTAATTGTAGGCCCTGAATTTCTTACCGGAAGCACAAGAATGAAGGCTGGAACCTCTCAAAAATTAGCCTTAAATATGATTTCCACATCGGTAATGATTAAACTGGGACGCATTTATGGTAACAAAATGATTGACATGCAGTTATCGAATAAAAAACTAGTTAAGCGAGGAATCAAAATGATCGTTGAAGAACTACACATTAGTAAAGAAAAAGCAGCAGAACTGCTTGAAGAACATAAAAGCGTTCGCGCAGTACTTATGGCTATGAAAACAGTATAAGAAACTATTTTCAGTCTGATTACTATTAAAAACAATAAGTTGGTTTGGTTTGATCTTATTAAACACTGTCCTTTAAAATTATAACAAATCTCATAACTTTTTTATAATCTGACAGTGTTTGATTTGGTCATAAATTTTTAAATCCATTTTTTACCAAATAATGCAGTAACCTATTACAAAAAACTTCCTAAATGACTCCAAGTGCAATCCTAATTCTTATTATCATCTATTTTGGCGTGCTTTTTTTCATCTCTCATTATGTTAGTAAAAATGACAGTGGCAATGAGGCTTTTTTTAAAGCTAATAAAAATTCAAAATGGTATTTAGTAGCTTTTGGGATGATTGGTACGGCACTCTCTGGTGTTACCTTTATCTCTGTACCTGGAGAAGTAGGCGCCCCAAGTGGAGAACAATTTAAATACTTTCAGTTTGTACTAGGCAACGCCATAGGTTTTATTATCATAACCAAGCTGTTATTACCGCTTTATTACCGCATGAACCTGACTTCTATCTATAGCTATATAGAGAAAAGAATGGGAAATTATAGTTATAAAACAGCAGCCAGTATATTCCTGATCAGTAGGACAGTGAGCTCCGCTTTTAGACTTTATTTAGTCGTGATTGTTTTACAACGCTTTGTCTTCGATTTTTACAACATCCCTTTTGCGGTGACTGTATTGATTTCGCTACTACTCATTTATTCTTATACTTATAGAGGCGGTTTAAAAACAATAATTATTACTGATACACTGCAAACATTCTTTTTAGTGACCTCAGTATTTTTAACCATTTATTTTATTTGTGATAGTCTTGACTTAAATGCTATCGAAGCATTTAAGGAAGTAAAGAACAGTGCGTATTCTAAAGTATTCTTCTTTGATGATTTTATGACCAATAAATACCACTTTGCAAAGCAAATACTAGGTGGAATGTTTGTAACAATTGCCATGGTAGGACTGGATCAAGATTTAATGCAAAAAAACCTGAGTTGTAAAAACATCAAAGAGGCTCAGAAAAACATGCTTAGTTTTACTGCTATTTTTGTAATAATAAATATCTTTTTCCTTAGTGTAGGAGCGTTATTGTATATCTATGCAAACAAGAATGGTATTGCAATACCAGTGGATACCCTTACACAAAAACCTAGAACCGACTTACTATTTCCCGAAATTGCATTAAATCATTTGTCTATTGTTCCTTCAATTGTCTTTTTATTAGGGCTAATCGCAGCCACATTTGCCACTACTGATTCGGCTTTGACTGCTTTAACAACTTCTTTTTGTGTTGATTTTTTAGCCATGGATAAAGCAGAAAATATGGGAAATAAAAACAATATACGTAACAGGCATTTTGTTCACTTGGCATTTTCAGTGATTCTATTTATTGTCATTGTACTCTTTAATATGATAAATGATAGCTCTGTAGTGGGCATGATTTTTAAAGTAGCGAGTTACACCTACGGTCCATTATTAGGTTTGTACGCTTTTGGTCTTTTTCAAAAATCTAAAATTGTAAAAGATAAATTAGTACCTATAATTTGTCTCTTAGCTCCCCTATTCACCTTTTTACTCAACGAAAATTCTAAAGTACTTTTCAATGGATATGTATTTGACAACGAATTAATAATTATCAATGGTTTACTAACCTACATCGGCTTATATGTAAGCAGTTCACAAGCTTCTGAAAAGCAACTTTTTTAAATCCCTAATTGTAATCTAGCACCAATCATTGAAATAATAAATAAGATGAAAAATAAAATATTAAAAATTGGAACCACTTCTGTATTATTCTTTCTATTGCTCAATTGTGCTAATTATAAAAAGACAGTTAAATTAGAAGAAGTTGGCATTGCAGACAATCTTAAAAAATATGTTCAACACGATAAAAACATACAAAAACCATTTGCGAAAGATTCAGATATAGAAAACAAATGGGTTGATAATTTGTATCGTTCAATGACAATTGATGAAAAAATAGGCCAGCTTTTTATGATCGCAGCCTATTCTAATAAAGAGGAAACCCATCAAAAAGCCACAGAGAAATTAGTTACTGATTATAAAGTAGGAGGAATTATTTTCTTTCAAGGAGGGCCAGTTCGTCAGGCTCTTTTAACTAATCGTTATCAGGCCAACTCAAAGGTTCCTTTATTCATCGCTATTGATGGAGAATGGGGATTAAACATGCGTATCGACTCTACCTATCGTTACCCTTGGAACATGACTCTAGGTGCTATTCAAGACCTTAAATTAATAGAAAAGGTCGGTCAAAAAATGGGAGAGGAAAATAAAAGAATGGGAATCCATTTTAATTTTGCTCCGGTAATTGATATCAATACTAACCCTAAGAATCCGATTATTGGCAACAGGTCTTTTGGCGAAAGCAAAATAAATGTTGCTGATAAAGCATCAGCATTAATGAAAGGACAGCAAAGCCAAGGAGTATTTAGCACTGGTAAGCATTTTCCGGGACATGGCGATACTTCAACTGATTCTCACAAAACCTTACCTACTGTTGATTTTTCCAAAAAAAGAATAGATTTAGTTGAATTGTATCCTTACAAACAACTTTTTGATGAAGGTCTCGCTTCCGTAATGGTTGGACACCTTAATATTCCAAGCTTAGAGCCTAGGGAAAACCACCCGACTTCACTTTCTTATAAAGTAGTTACCAAATTACTTCAAAAAAAATTAGGCTTTAAAGGTCTGATATTTACGGACGCTTTAGGAATGAAAGGTGCAAGTAATTTTAAAGGTCCTGGCGAAGTGGATCTAGCTGCGTTCTTAGCTGGAAATGATATCTTACTCTGCCCAGAAAATGTACCGCTAGCAATAGAAAAACTTAAAAAAGCGTACGAAGAGAAAACGATTACAGAAAAGCGGCTTGCTCATTCTGTGAAAAAGATATTGCATTACAAATTCAAAGCAGGTTTAAATAACTATACGCCAATAGATACCACCAATTTGTATTCGGATTTGAATGCTTCTAAAAAAGACGCACTTCAATATCAACTGTTTGAAAATGCTATTACAGTAGTCCAAAATAAACAAGAAATACTTCCTATAAAAGAGCTCAATCAAAAAATAGCTTATGTCAAACTAGGTGATGCTGATCATACTGCCTTTTTAGCGACCTTAAAAAAGTATACTGATGTAACAGAAATCACTGATTCAAATATCGAGCAGCTTAATGCTAAATTAAAGGTGTTTAATACTGTTATCATTGGTTTTCATAAAAAAGATAAAGCTTGGGAAAATCACGAATTCTCAGCAACAGAATTGAATATCATACAAGAAATCGCCAAGCACAATAATGTGATTTTAACGGTTTTCACTAAACCTTATTCACTACTAACCATTCCATCATTTGAAAATATTGAAGGCGTAGTAGTCGCCTATCAAAATTCAGAAATATCTCAAATTGTAGCTGCCGAATTAATGTTTGGTGCTATTGAGGCCAAAGGAAAATTACCTGTATCAATCCATTCTACTTTTCCTGCCAATACGGGAATAACTACGCAAAAATTAAATCGTTTAGGTTTCACTGCGCCTGAAAACAGGGATATGAATCCTGAAATTCTAGCCAAAATTGATGCCGTGGCTCAAAAAGCCATTGATGGGAAAATGGCACCAGGAATGCAAGTACTGGTAGCGAGAAAAGGAACCGTTGTTTTTCAAAAATCCTATGGACATCATACCTATGACAGCAGCGTTGCAGTATCAAATAGTGATCTCTATGATGTGGCCTCATTATCCAAGATGATTTCCACTCTTCCAAACGTGATGCAATTGTTTGACCAAAAGAAAGTGGGCTTAGACAGTCGTTTGGGTACGATGCTTCCCTATTTTAATAACACCAATAAGAAGGATATTATCTTTAAAGATTTATTGACTCATTATGCAGGACTCAAAGCGTGGATTCCATTTTACAAAGCAACAGTAGACAGTGATAATCAACCCTTAGAAAAATATTATAGAAAAAATGCTAGTGCTGAATTTTCTATAAAAGTGGCTGACAATTTATTTTTGAGAACGGATTACCAAGATACCATTATGAAGATCATAGCAGACACTCCTTTGGCAACAAAAAAAGAATACCGGTACAGCGATTTTACTTTTATAATTTTGAAAGAATATCTAGAAAAAGTAACCAATAAAGATTTAGCTAGCCTGAGTAAAGAAAATTTCTTCAACTCCGTCGGGATGACCAACACGTTGTACAATCCTTTACAAAAGTTTGATAAAAAAGGAATTGCTCCTTCTGAAGTTGATAACTATTTTAGACATCAGGTAGTACAAGGTTATGTTCATGATATGGCAGCAGCAATGCAAGGTGGAGTTGCAGGACATGCAGGCATTTTTTCTAATGCAATGGATGTGGCTAAAATGATGCAGTTGTATCTACAAAAAGGATCTTATGGCAACCACCGTTATTTTTCTGAAGCAACATTTGATGCCTTTAATAACTGTTATTATTGTACAGAGGGTGTAGAACGAGGTTTAGGCTTTGATAAAAGATTGGGAGCTGACGGGCCTACTTGTCAATGCGCATCGGCTTCTAGCTTTGGTCATACGGGATTTACGGGTGATATGGCTTGGGCAGATCCTGAAAACGAAATTGTCTATATTTTTCTATCTAATAGAACCTATCCAGAAGTGAGCGCAGCAGGAAACACCTTAGCAAAAGGGAAAATACGAGAAGACATTCAAAAAATTATTTATGAATCCATAATTAAATAAAAAGTAGTGTACTTACTAGCTAACTTTACATTTTAATTACAGCTTTCTAACATCATACCATTAAATACCATGCTAAAAGAAAGAATAATTTCAGTTGATATATTAAGAGGCATGACCGTGTTGTTAATGATTATTGTCAACAACCCTGGTAATTGGGGCGCTGTTTACAGTCCGTTGTTACATGCTAAATGGCATGGCTTCACTCCTACTGATTTGGTTTTCCCTACTTTTATCTTTGTGTTAGGAATTGCAATTCCATTGGCTATGCCAGTAAAAACTTGGAACAAAGAAACATTTCTAAAGATAGTCACCCGTTCACTCAGAATTATAAGTCTGGGTTTATTTTTAAACTTCTTCAGTCGCATTACTTTTGATGGGATTGATCCAATAGTTCTATTATTGCTACGAATTATAATAACTATTTTAGTTGGTTATGCTTTATTAGGGAATTTTAAACCAAAAGTTAAATTCCTCTTAGCCGCTTCTATTTTCATTATTTTACTTTTTTTGGCGTACAGCGGCCTTGACAATTTTAAAGATGTTCGATTACCAGGCGTCTTACAGCGCATTGGAGTAGTGTATTTAATCGCATCCATTATCTATCTTATAGCTGATTTAGAAACTCAAATTGGGATTGCTATTGCACTATTGGTAGGATACTGGGCGCTAATGACGATAATACCCGTACCCGGAATAGGGACTCCAAATTATAGTGAAGGAACCAATCTAGCTTCATGGTTAGATGGCTTTTTATTAGAGGGACATATGTATAGTGTTACAAAAACTTGGGATCCTGAAGGTATATTGAGTACCATTCCTGCAGTAGCAACTGCCGTGATAGGCATCTTAATAGGAAGTTTAATTAATAGTAAGGAACCTAAACGAGCTATTAGCAAAGCGATGCTCTTTATCGCCACTATTTTGACAAGCGTCGGCTATCTCTGGTCGTTGGTATTCCCACTAAACAAAGCATTATGGACAAGTTCCTATGTGCTGTATAGTGCTGGCTTGGGACTATTCGTACTCACGCTGATCCATTATTTAACAGAAGTAAAAGCATTAAAAAAGGTTTTCTTATTTTTCATAATCTGGGGAGTAAATCCCATGATTGTATTTTTTATGTCAGGCATAATTCCACGTGCATTAGGAATGATAAAATTTCAAAACCCAGAGCAAATTGACAAGCAAACCACAGTTTTAAATTATGCATATCAGTTTTGGATTACACCCTTATTTAATGATGAGAAATCAGCATCGTTGCTATATGCTATAGTTTACGCGAGTTTATGGTCATTATTGCTTTGGTATTTTTATACTAAAAAATTATTTTTCAAAGTATAAAGTTTAACTAGTACCTTATGTAATTAATTTTCAGCGCTTTTAAAACAATAAGATGTTCCACTATACTTTTTAATTAAATAGCTTTGGCAAAGAAATTGCAGTAAATAGAGTAGTTTATTTTTATTGCACATATAGCAGATAAAATTCACTAAAAAAACTATTTTTGACCTTTATAAAAACTTCTAGAGAATGACCAAAAACAACAGCATACTAGCCTTTTTATTCTTTCTATTACTTTCCTTTACTGTGGGAAATGCCCAAGAGAAAGTTGTTGCTCCAAAAAACGAGTTCAGAGCCGTTTGGATTGCAACCGTAGTCAATATTGACTGGCCAAAAGCCGGTGCCGACCCAGTTGAAAACCAAAAAGCAGATTTTATCGAAATTCTAGATACTTATAAAAAGCTCAATTACAATGCTGTTATCGTTCAAATTAGAAGTGTCGGAGATGCTTTTTACCCCTCTAAACTAGCCCCTTGGTCTAAGTATTTGACAGGCAAGGAAGGTAAGGCACCAAGTCCTTATTTTGATCCATTAGAATGGATGATCAATGAAACGCATAAAAGAGGATTTGAATTCCACGCTTGGTTAAATCCGTATCGCGCTACAATGGATCTGAATACTGCTGTGTTAAGTCCCAACCATGATTTTTACAAACACCCAGAGTGGATGATTAAATATGGTGGAAAATATTACTACGATCCAGCTTTACCTGAAGTACAAACGCATTTAATTGCTGTAGTGGATGAGGTAGTAAAAAATTATGATATCGATGCCATTCATTTTGATGACTATTTTTATCCGTACAAAATAAAAGGAGAAGAATTTAACGACAGTGCATCTTTTAAAAAATATGGAAACGGAATGACGATTGAAGACTGGAGACGTCTCAATGTCAATAATTTTGTAAAATATGTTTCTTTTGCCATTAAAAATGAAAAACCATGGGTTCAATTCGGAATTAGTCCGTTTGGGGTTTGGCGAAACAAATCAGTAGATCCAAAAGGTTCTGATACACAATCCGGCCAAACTAATTATGATGATTTATTTGCAGATCCTATGGCGTGGATGGAGTACAGCTGGGTAGATTACATCTTACCGCAATTGTACTGGAGCATGGATCACCGCACGGCATCATACACTAAATTACTAAAATGGTGGGCAGAAAACTCTAAAAACACTGCCGTTTATATTGGTAATGGAAGTTACAAGATCAATACTGATTCTGATCGCAGATGGTTCAATCCAACTGAAATTCCGAACCAAATTGATGTCACCAGATCTTACAAAAACATCGGTGGAAATGCCTTTTTTAGTGCCAAATCATTTGTTAGAAACAATAAAGCGGTTACCCAACTGCTCATGGATAATCAGTATAAGTATCCTGCGCTACCTTATGTAGTTCCTAATTCGAGAAAAGTAGTAAATGATATTCCAACCGTATGTGACAGTAAGGAAGAAGGAACTACCGCTACTTATACTTTAAATTATCCAGTGAATTCTAAAGTGCGTTATGTAATGGTGTATGAGGCTAAAAATGATGCCAAAATAGACATTAGTAATCCAAGTCAAATTATTGACAAAATTGCATTTAAAGAAAAGAAAGACAGCATCAGTATCGTCATTAAAAAAAATAATTTAGAAAAAAACAGCCGCTATGCGCTTACTTTTATTGATTTTTACGGTAATGAAAGTAAAGCTACTGTTCTTAAACCAGCTTCTAAAACACCAACCATTCAAAGCTCTTTAAATGACGAAAATAGACAATAGACCTTGGTACTGGATTCCGGTACTGAATTTTGCATCAGGTCTACCTTATGCCATTATCATCTCGGTTTCGGTAATCATGTACAAAAATTTGGGAATCAACAATGAAGACATTGGTATCTATACCAGTTTATTGTATTTGCCTTGGGTAATCAAGCCATTGTGGAGTCCGTTTATTGATCTTTATGCCACTAAAAGGAAATGGTTTTTGGCCATGCAATTGCTCATCTCTATTGCCTTTTTAATTGTAGGATTGTCGATTCCCATGAATCACTTTTTTGTTATTAGTTTAGCGGTTTTTTGGGTAGCTGCTTTCGCTTCGGCTTCTAATGATGTGGCCAGTGATGGCTTTTACTTATTAGCATTAGAGAAAGATCAGCAATCCTTTTTTCTAGGAATTAGAAGTACTTTTTACCGTCTTTCTATGCTTACTGGAAATGGTTTGATCGTTATTATTGGAGGTTATCTCGAACAAGAATATGGCGACAAGCAAAAAGCCTGGTCGTATACTATGATCATCGTAGGTTTATTAATGACTTTAATTACGATCTACAATTATTTTGCCACTCCCAGAACTGAAAAAGCAATTGTAAAAAATTCTATTGAAGCTGAGAAAGCGAGTTTTGCAACGGTATTTTCGAGCTTTTTTCAAAAGAAGCAAATCGGAATTGTACTTGCCTTTATTTTATTGTTTCGCTTAGGAGAATCACAATTGCTTAAAATGCTAACGCCTTTTTTAATTGATGATATCAATTTAGGCGGAATGGGTTTAACAACCCAAGATGTTGGGATTATTTATGGAACATTTGGTGTCATCTCCTTAACGGTTGGAGGAATCATTGGTGGTATCGTCATCTCAAAAGACGGTTTAGGGAAATGGATGTTACCCATGATTTTGGCGATGCACTTACCCATTATTGGTTTTGTATTGCTTGCTCATTTTCATCCTGCAAGCGTGTACTACATCTATGCCACTGTGATTGCTGAGCAATTTGGTTATGGCTTTGGTTTTGCTGCCTTTATGATGTATTTGATTTATGTTGCCGAAGGCGAATCCAAGACTTCCCACTACTCTATTGCGACAGGTTTTATGGCATTAGGAATGATGCTTCCGGGAATGGCAAGCGGATTTATTCAGGAGTATCTAGGGTATGGCAATTTCTTTATCTGGGTTTTCTTAGCAACGATCCCGGGATTGATTTTGTCACGATTGTTGATTTTTCCAAAGGATTTTGGGAAGAAGTCTGAGCAAGTACAATCATAACTGCATCAGTCGTTTAAGTTTTTTAAAACAGCAACTAAAATTAGTAAATAAGCACAACCACAATTAATAGAATTAAATTGTTCTTTGTGTACTTGGTGGTTAAATAAATGAATATGACAGTAGAGCAAAAAATAGGACAATTCTTTTTTCCAGCAGTTTTTATCAATGATAGCGAAGAAAATATACATGCCACAGAACAACTTATTCAAAAGTACAACATTGGTGGTTTGACTTTTTTTCATAGTAGAGCTAGTGCTGCAACTAATTATGAAACTAAGAAAAAAATTGTTTTAAATGATGATAGCTATGCGCGTTTAAAAGAACTAATACAGCGCTATCAAAAATGTGCTACTACTCCTCTATTAATGAGTATTGATGCCGAATGGGGACTGGCCATGCGTGTTGAAAAAACACCACAATACCCCTATGCAATTACCTTGGGCGCTTTGCCTGAAAGCGAGTCGCATTTAGTGTATGAAGTAGGAAAACAAATCGGGCTGGATTTAAAGTCGGCTGGCATTCATTACAACTTAGCACCACTAGCGGACATCAACAATAATCCTAATAATCCTGTTATAGGTTACCGTTCTTTTGGAGAAAACAAAGAGAAAGTTGCGCATTTTGCTTTAGAATATTTATGCGGGATGAATGATGTAGGTGTTTTAGGATGTTTGAAGCACTTTCCAGGACACGGAAACACTAATGTAGATTCTCACTTAGGCTTACCTATTTTAAAAGAAAATTTAGAGGAATTGTTAGCCAATGAGCTATACCCGTTCATTAAAGGAATTGACAATGATGTAGATTCGATTATGATTGGCCATTTGGCAGTTCCTGCATTAAATGATGGCAAAGATACTTCGGCAACTTTATCAAAACCTATTATAGAAACACTTTTGCGAAAGCAATTAAACTATAATGGACTGGTTATTTCGGATGCTTTGAATATGCACAGTGTTTCTAATTTATATACAAAAAAAGGGCAGTTAGAATGGGAAGCCTTCAATGCTGGAAATGATGTTTTATGTTTTGCTGAAAATGTTCCTGAAGGGATTCAAGAAATATTAAAAAATGGAAGTCCAGAACGCATTGAAGCCAGTTACAACCGCCTAATGAAATGCAAGGAGAAAGTGGGCTTGTTTAATTTGGAAGCAGAAAAGGAAACCGAATTAGATTTTGAAACCGCAGCAATTTTAAATAGAAAAATTGCGCAAAACAGTATCACGCTACTTAAAGACACTAATAACACTGAAATTGTTTTGGATGCATCCAAAAAAGCAAAACTAGCCCTGCTTAGTTTACACAAAGGAACTGATAATCATTTTATCAATGCCCTGCATGAAAAACTACAAGCACCAGCATTTGCTGTTGAAACTGTAGAAAAACTAACAATAGCAACAATAGAAGAAGAGCTTATTCCATTCGACACCTTGGTTATCTCCTTATTTGTGCCAAAAGCAAAACCAATGAATAATTTTGATATTACTCCTGAAGTTTTATCATTACTGCAGCGATTGTTAGCAACAAAAAAGTGTATGCTATACGTTTTTGGAAACCCGTATGCATTGCAAGTAATTCCTAATTTAAAATTAGCAAACGGAATTGTTCAGGTGTATCAAGATTTTATGCCTTTTCAAGAAAATGCTGCTGATCAATTAGTCAACAATGTAGTGTGCAAAGGAGTTTTACCAGTACATATAGATGGTTTATAGAATTATTTTCTAAAAAATTGTCGCTGCTTTTCTTTTGAAAAACAGTACAATTCTAAAAAATAAACGAGAGTATTAAAATAGTCAAAGGAGCTCACAATCAATAACTAAACCAAAGCAGAACAGCTTTTATTAATTGGGATTCATTAAATATAGAGGTTCACTACGGCATTACTCTGTTAAAAATCAGTTTAGGCTTATAGCTACTTTTTTATCTATATTGCAATCTCAAACGATATAGCATGGATACAAAAATTAATAAAAACAAAGAATTATCAATTACTGAAGCCTTAATCCCCGTGATTGCATTAATCATTATGTTGGGCTACAATGTATATGTTTATGGAGATGAAGCATTAAGCGGAAGTAATCAATTTGTTTTACTTTTAGGTGCTGCAGTTGCTGCCATCGTTGGATTTTTTAATAAAGTTACTTATCAAAAAATGATTGATGAGGTGGCTGAAAATATAAAAGCTACAGTAGGAGCCATTTTAATTTTGCTAATGGTAGGTGCTTTGGCAGGAACTTGGTTAGTAAGTGGTATTATCCCATCGATGATTTACTATGGTTTACAAATCCTTAGTCCGGCTATATTTTTACCAGCAACTTTAATCATCTGTTCTATTATTTCTATTGCTACAGGTAGTTCGTGGACAACCAGTGCCACCGTAGGTATCGCTTTGATTGGTGTAGGTGGTGCCTTAGGTTTTGATTTGGGCATGGTGGCTGGAGCCGTAATATCTGGGGCCTATTTTGGAGACAAGCTTTCTCCCATGTCGGATACCACAAATCTAGCTCCCGCTATGGCTGGAACCGATTTATTTACTCATATTAGGTACATGACCTTGACAACGATACCAACGTATTTAATCACATTAGTATTGTTTATCATTTTAGGCCTTTCTGTTGATATTAAAGGAGATGTCAATATTGCAAGCTTACTGCATGATATCGAGACATCTTTCACAATCTCAGCTTGGTTATTTTTAGTCCCTGCGATTGTTATTGGCCTAATCATAAAAAAAACCGAGCCGTTAATTGCGCTTTTAGCTGGAACTTTATTAGCCGCTGTTTTTGCAATAATTTTTCAACCACATATACTGAATAATATTGCAGGAGTAGATACTATGACATTTAAATCAGCTTATAAGTCCGTTATGGATGCGATCACAGGGAAAGTGGTGATACCAACAGATAATAAAACCTTGGCTGATTTATTCACCTCAGGCGGAATGCAAAAAATGTTAGGAACGATCTGGTTGATTATTTGTGCTATGGTTTTTGGAGGCATTATGGATGCCATTGGCGCTTTGGCAAGAATTAGCCAAGCTTTACTAAAATTAGCACATACTACCTTCGGTCTTTTTGCTTCAACAGTTGGAAGTTGTTTAGCGTTAAACATCACTGCATCTGATCAATATTTAGCGATCGTAGTACCCGGTAAAATGTTTGCAAAAGCTTACAAAGAAAAAGGCTTAGCTCCAGAGAATTTGAGTAGAACATTGGAAGATTCAGGAACGGTGACTTCGGTACTTATCCCTTGGAACACTTGCGGTGCTTATCAATCAGGTACCTTAGGTGTGGCTACTTTTGACTATTTACCGTATGCATTTTTCAATATATTGAGTCCGTTTATGACTTTAATCTTTGCTGCTTTTAATATCAAAATTAGACAGTTGGTTTCTGATAAAAAAAATTAATTAGTTCCCTTTTTCTTTTTTTCTAAACACATCCTGTAAAACCATAGCTATCTATTAGTTATGGTTTTATTTTTATTTACTATAATTAAAACTTATTAATACATAAAAATATATAATCGAAACTGATTAAAAAAAACTGTACTTATTACCTACTTTTGCACCATCAAAAAAATTAATAATAAAAATTAAATTTATGTCATTAGTAGGAAAAAAATTCCCAAGTATTGCAGTTGACGCGATGTCAGAAATGGGTGATAACTTAAAAATCAACATCTTTGAAGAAGCAACAAAAAACAACAAAAAAGTACTTTTGTTTTGGTACCCAAAAGATTTTACTTTTGTTTGCCCAACTGAATTACACGCTTTTCAAGCTGCTTTACCTGAATTTGAAAAAAGAAATACAATTGTAATTGGTGCTTCTTGTGATACTAACGAAGTACACTTTGCTTGGTTAAACACAGCAAAAAATAATGGTGGAATTGAAGGTGTTACTTACCCAATTCTTGCAGATACTAATAGAAACTTATCTAACATATTAGGTATCCTTGATATCGATTCTACAGAATATAGTGAAGAAACTGATTCAGTAATGATTGAAGGATCTAATGTTACTTTTAGAGCGACTTACCTAATTGATGAGACTGGAAAAATCTTCCATGAAAGTGTAAACGATATGCCATTAGGTCGTAATGTAAATGAATATTTACGTATGGTTGATGCCTATACTCACATCCAAGAAAAAGGAGAAGTTTGTCCTGCAAACTGGGAAGCTGGTAAAGAAGCAATGAGTGCTGACAGAAAAAGTACTGCTGAATACTTAAGCTTAAACTAATTTCTTAGGAATTACAAAGTCTCAAAGTTGCATAGCTCTTGATTAGCTGAGTTACAAAGTTTCAAAACTTTGAGACTTTGTAACTATGCAACTTTGAGACTCATTAAAAAACCTATGCAACTTTGCTTATCTGCAATTTTGAACCTAAAAAATAATATATGTTAATCGATTTAAACGAAGATACTTTAGCTGATCTAGTAAACCAAAACAACAAAGTTGTGGTACAATATTCAGCATCATGGTGTGGTAATTGCCGCATTATGAAACCAAAATTTAAAAAATTAGCTACTGAAAATGAAGCAATCACTTTTGTTCTTGTTGATGCTGAAAATTCTCCTGAATCTAGAAAACTAGCTAATGTGAGTAACTTACCTACTTTTGCCACTTTTGTTGATGGTAAATTAGTTAACGAGACACAAACGAACAAACAAGAAGTGCTAATTGAATTAGTAAACGAAATTGTTTAAGTTTTTTGTTTAAGTTTTATCACTTCCTGATTTGTCAAGCTGTTTACTATTAAGCACAATAACAATTTCCAAACGAGTTAAAACTTTAAACTTTTAAAAAACTTTAAACTTTAAACAAAAAAGAAAAACATGAAATTACCTGTAATAAAACATCTTACACAATTTATAGAAGACAATGACCAAGATTATGTTATAGAAACAATTGAAGTTCTGGAAGCAATGACAGAGATTCCTTCTTTGAAAGATGAAGAATTAGATGTTATAGGAGAACTAATTTCGAATATGTATGGCGCTTTAGAAGTACAAAAAATGGTTAAAAATGGTACTGATAAAAAAGAAGCATTAAATACTTTTATGAAAAGAGTGATGGGGTCTATTGACAAATAAGAGCCTCTTATTTTTTATATTTTTAAAAAACGTACTTGTAACTGGGTGCGTTTTTTTTAGGTTATATACTCCCATAATTAAAAACACATTCGCTTACAGGCCTTTGGAAATATGCTAAAATCTTATTGCTTAAAACCTAATTCTTAAATAATTTTCATACTTTTGAACCTTAACGAAAAAATTAAATAATGGCTGCAATTACATTAGGCGGAAATCCAATACATACCTCAGGTGAGTTACCAAAAGTAGGTTCTCAACTTGCTGATTTCAAATTAATACAAAATGATTTATCAGTAGCTTCACTTAGTAGTTTTGCTGGTAAAAATTTAATTTTAAATATCTTTCCAAGTGTAGATACTGGAACGTGTGCTGCATCTGTTAGAAAATTTAATGAAACTGCAGCAAATCTAGACAACACAGCAGTTTTGTGTATCTCAAGAGATTTGCCTTTTGCTCAAAAACGTTTTTGTGGTGCAGAAGGATTAGAAAATGTAATAAACTTATCTGATTTCAATACAGGTGAATTTGGAAAAAGTAATGGTTTAGAAATGCTGGACGGACCTTTAGCTGGTTTGCATTCTAGAGTGCTTATTGTTGCTGATGCAAATGGAACTATTCTACACACAGAGCAAGTATATGAAATTGCAGACGAACCAAATTACGATGCCGCGTTAGCCGTACTATAAAATTCAATTAATGGAATTTCAAAAAGACAATACCTTCGTTAGCGGAAGATTAAAAAGCGTTACCTATGCTTTTAAAGGTGCTATCAAACTAATTACCACTGAACACAGTGTAATGGTGCAATTTTCTCTAGGAATAATCATGGCTATTGCCGGATTTTATTTTGAAATAACCCGTACAGAATGGCTTTTCCAGGTCCTAGCAATAGGTTTAGTAATGAGTGTTGAAGGATTAAATACGGCTGTTGAAAAAATAGCCGATTTCATTCACCCCAACTATCACGAAAGAATAGGTTTTATAAAAGACATTGCTGCGGGTGCTGTATTTTTTGCAGCTATCACAGCAATTATCATTGGTTTAATCATCTACATGCCTCGAATTTTTTAGGCATAAGTTCAATCCCGAATGGCAAAAACAAAAAAAGCAGCTCCTTCAGATAAAAAAGACAATTCAAAACTTAAGGATCGTAAAAAGTGGCAACTCACTAAACAACATAAGATTGTTTTAGGTAGTTTGCTGATTTTATTTTCTATTGTTTTATTGATGGCCTTCATCTCGTTCTATATTCATGGACAAGAAGATCAAAGCGCCGTAAATGAATTAACAGACAGAACTGAAACCGTTCAAAACTGGTCTGGAAAATTTGGTGCGTTCCTAGCTGACATCATCGTATACAAAGGCTTTGGGTTAGCTTCCTTTATTTTTGTTCGTTTATTCATGCTTTCAGGGATTTACTTAATTGTTGGCGTTTCCGCCAAAAAATTAAAATCAATCTGGTTTTGGGACTTGTTTGTCAGCATCATTTTATCAGTACTCTTTGGTTTTTTTGCCACTTCCCTACCAGAACTTGGTGGCGTTATTGGCTATGAACTTAATTTATTCTTACAAGATTACATTGGGAAAACAGGAACATTACTTGTCCTGCTTTTTGGACTAATCGTTTATGTGATTTTTAAATTGAAATTATCACCTGAAAAAATTCAGTCTTTTTTCGAAAACACAAAAAAAGAGATTAAAACTAATTTGGCCACTGCCACAGCTAGTAACAATGCAGGAGCCTATAATTTAGAGGAATTTGCAGTCACAGAAGATAATGACGATTTAGAAAACATTGTTTTAAAACCAAAAGCATCACAGTTTGAAGTGGACAAAGAGGCGTTAAAACCAACAATTACCAAATCATCAGAAATCAACTTAGATCCGCTAGCAAAACCACTTACTGTTAATCCAGTTCCTGTTGAAACGCTAGAAGACGCATCAGATTCTTTTGTCATTGAAACAGCCCCTGAAGAAGCTATTATTGAGGAAAATTTAGCTTCTAGATTAGTATCTGATTTTGGATTATTTGATCCTACATTGGATTTATCTAATTACAAATACCCAACTATTGATTTATTAAAGGAATATTCAACTGGAGGAATCACCATTAATCAGGCGGAATTAGAAGAAAATAAAAATAAAATTGTCGATACCCTTCGCAATTATAAAATAGAAATTGCCCAAATTAAAGCAACCGTTGGACCCTCGGTAACTTTATACGAAATTGTTCCTGAAGCGGGAATCCGAATTTCGAAAATTAAAAATCTAGAAGATGATATCGCTTTATCTCTTTCGGCTTTAGGAATTCGTATCATTGCTCCTATTCCTGGAAAAGGAACTATAGGTATTGAAGTTCCCAATAAGAATCCTACGATGGTTTCTATGAAAAGTGTTATTGGCTCAGCCAAATTTCAAGAAGCCGAAATGGAATTGCCTATCGCGCTTGGAAAAACAATTTCTAACGAAACATTTGTTGTCGATTTAGCTAAAATGCCTCACTTACTGATGGCGGGTGCAACTGGACAAGGAAAATCAGTAGGTTTAAATGCGGTCTTGACTTCATTGTTATACAAAAAACATCCTGCTGAAGTAAAATTTGTTTTGGTTGACCCTAAAAAAGTAGAACTTACACTATTCAATAAAATAGAAAGACATTACCTCGCTAAACTTCCCGATACCGAAGATGCGATCATTACGGACAATGCCAAAGTAGTAAATACCCTAAATTCTCTTTGTGTGGAAATGGACAACCGTTACTCTTTATTAAAAGATGCCATGGTTCGTAACATCAAGGAATACAATGATAAATTTAAAGCTCGAAAATTAAATCCTGAAAATGGACACCGATTTTTACCGTATATCATACTGGTAGTAGATGAGTTTGCTGATTTGATTATGACCGCTGGTAAAGAGGTAGAAGTTCCTATTGCGCGTTTGGCTCAATTAGCACGTGCTATTGGAATCCATTTGATTATTGCAACACAAAGACCATCGGTAAATGTGATTACCGGTTTAATTAAAGCCAACTTCCCTGCTAGGATTGCCTTTAGAGTAACCTCAAAAATTGACTCTAGAACCATTCTTGACACTCAGGGTGCTGATCAATTAATTGGTCGTGGTGATATGTTGTACACCAATGGAAATGATGTGGTAAGGGTGCAATGTGCCTTTATCGATACACCAGAAGTGGAAAAAATCACTGATTTCATTGGTTCCCAAAAAGCGTATGCAACGGCTTATTTACTTCCTGAATTCTCAGGAGAAGAAAGTGGCATTAATCTTGATATGGATATCTCCGAAAGAGACACTTTGTTTAGAGAAGCTGCTGAAATTATTGTGAATGCACAACAAGGATCAGCATCATTGTTACAAAGAAAATTAAAATTGGGCTACAATAGAGCCGGTCGTTTAATTGACCAACTAGAAGCAGCTGGAATTGTAGGTCCGTTTGAAGGTAGCAAGGCGCGAGCTGTGAACATCTTAGACTTAAGTTCTCTTGATCAATTTTTTAACAATGAACAAAATAATTAACACTATGAAAAAATTAATTCAAATTGCATTTATTCTTCTTTTTAGCTTTTCAATACAAGCACAAGACAAAAAAGCAAAAGCGCTTTTAGATCAAGTGACTTCAAAAGTTAGAAGTTATAACAACATTGTAATTGATTTTAAATATTCTTTGAATAACGCTAAAGAAAATATCAATCAGGACAGTAAAGGAAATGTGACTATGAAAAACAATCAATATGTATTGAATTTCATGGGAATAACTAAGATATATGACGGTAAGAAAACCTATACTATAGTACCTGAAGATGAAGAAATTACGATCTCGAGTGTCAATGAAAATGATGACAATGCGATCACACCTTCTAAAATGTTGACTTTCTTTAATAGCGGGTACAAATATTCGATGAATATCTTACAAGACATTAGAGGAAGAAAAATCCAATACATCAAATTAGTCCCAACAAATCCAAAGGATCAGAGAAAAGAAATCTTATTAGGGATTGATGTTCAAACAAAACACATCTATAACTTAATAGAAATGGGTAAAAAAGGAACAAAAACGACTTTAACCGTTAATTCTTTTAAAACCAATCAGCCATTGTCAAAAAATCAATTTACCTTTGCACAAAGTAAATATCCAAATTACTACATCAATAAATTAGATTAAATTATTAGGTGAAAATTCTTGACAAATACTTATTAAAAACATTCTTGATTACATTTACTACGGTATTTGTAATATTGTTTTTTATATTCATACTGCAAACGGTTTGGTTATTCATTGCGGAGTTAGCGGGTAAAGATTTAGATTTCTTATTAATTCTAAAATTCCTACTATTTTCAATGCCGCGAATAATTCCATTGGTACTTCCGCTATCCATCTTGTTAGCGTCGATAATGACCTTTGGAAATCTAGCCGAAAATTACGAATTTGCTGCTATGAAGTCGTCGGGAATTTCGTTACAAAGAGCAATGAGAAGCTTAACGGTTTCCATTGTACTACTGAGTATCGTGGCTTTCTTTTTTGCCAATAATGTGATTCCGTATGCCGAGTTTAAATTCATCAACTTTAGGAAAAACATAGCACAAGTAAAACCTGCATTGGCTATAGCCGAAGGACAATTTAGCGATGTAGGCCTTTACAACATCAAGGTCAACAAAAAATCAGGTGAGAACGGAAACATTTTAACCGGAATTACGATTCATAAAAAATCCAACATCGGTGACGGTAGCAAAACCGTAATAAAAGCCAAAGATGGCGAACTGATTAGTAGCGAGCAATCCAGCATTTTACAACTGATTTTAAACAATGGAAACTACTACGAAGACATCGTGCCTAAAAAATATGAAGACCGTAAAAAACTACCTTTCGCGAAAAGCTCGTTTAAAAAATACACCATCAATATTGATTTATCGCAATTAAACAAAGTGGATGTTGATGAAAATAATATCGCTAACACTAATACGATGTTAACGATAAACGAGTTGAGTTACACACTTGATTCTTTAAATAAAAACTACAAGACAGAGGTTATTTCTTACTCTGAAAATATAAATCTTCGAACAGGTATTCCAGCAAATCCCATTTTACCAAGTACAGGGAAGCCTGTAAAGAAACTTCTTAAGAACGACAAATTCCCAAAAGATCTATTGGCAAAATATACCAACCAACAAAAGTCGGATGTTTTAAAAATCGCCAGTAGCAATATGGTAAGCACTAATTACTCTATTGATGCTACCAAGGTCAATTTAGAAAGCAAACAGAAGAATATCAACAATCATCAACTTGCCTTCTATGACAAATTTGTCATTGCTTACGCCTGTTTAATGATGTTTTTTATTGGAGCTCCATTAGGTGCCATTATTCGCAAAGGAGGATTAGGTTTGCCCATTATCTTTGCCGTTTTAATCTTTATCTCTTTTCACTTTATCAATACTTTTGGAAAAAGAATCGCGCAGGAAAATGGTATCACTCCTTTCATGGGAGCCTGGCTATCGTCTTTTATACTGACGCCATTGGCTATTTTATTAACTTACAGAGCTACCAATGACATTGGGCTTATCAATATGGATGTTATTTTAGCACCCTTTCAAAAAATATTTAAAAAATTATTTCCATCCAAAAAACAGGCTTAACATGCTCACAGATACAATACAACTCAACACCATTGAAGAAGCAATTGAAGACATCCGTCAAGGAAAAATAATCATCGTTGTAGATGATGAAGATCGGGAAAATGAAGGAGATTTTTTGGCTGCAGCCGAAAAAGTAACCCCTGAGATGATCAACTTCATGGCTACTCATGGACGCGGACTGATATGCGCACCACTTACTGAAAGTCGTTGCAAAGAATTAGGACTGCATGTAATGGTGAGTAATAATACAGATCCAATGGAAACGGCTTTTACCGTATCTGTCGATTTAAGAGGAAACGGGGTAACAACAGGAATCTCTGCTGCTGATAGAGCCAAAACAGTTCTATCCTTAGTAGATGCTGCTACAAAACCACACGATTTAGCACGCCCAGGACACATCTTCCCATTGATTGCAAAACAAGGTGGCGTTTTAAGAAGAACTGGACATACTGAGGCTGCAATAGATTTCGCTAGACTTGCCGGATTTAAATCGGCGGGTGTTATTGTCGAAATCATGAATGAAGACGGTACCATGGCACGTCTACCTCAACTAGTAGCAGTAGCTAAAAAGTTTAATTTAAAATTGGTGTCTATTGAAGCGCTAGTCGCATATAGAATGCAACACGACAGTTTGATCGTTAAGAAAGATGATTTTGATATCCAAACCCGTTTTGGAACTTTTCGCTTAAGAGCTTACGAGCAAACCACTAACAAACAAATTCATATTGCTTTAACTAAAGGAACATGGAATTTAGGAGATGCTATTTTAACTAGAATCAACTCATCTCAGGTGAACAATGATTTGCTAGGTACTTTAACAAATAATGCCGACAAGCAGTTGGACGATATGTTCAAAAAAATTAATGAAGACGGTAAAGGTGCCGTGATTTTCATTAACCAGGACATGCAGTCTGTGAATTTATTAAACCGTATTGCCGATCTCAAAGCGTTACAAGCCCAAGGCGAAATGAAAGCGCCTAAGATTATCATTGATAGTAAGGATTTTGGAATTGGTGCTCAAATTTTGCACGATATTGATATTTCAAAAATAAGATTAGTATCAAATACCGTACAGGAAAAGCGTGTAGGAATGATAGGTTATGGCTTAGAAATCACTGAATACGTTAGTTATTAGTGTTTACACTTTAAAGGATTTAAAAAATTTCAATTCCTAAATCCAAGGAAATGAAACAATTAAAAAATAATTTAAATTTTAGCCCATTTTTTTATCGAAATAGACTTCAAAAACCAAAAAAGCAACTTATATTTGCACTCGCAATCAGCTACTGATAGCGAGTTACTGGAGAAATGGCAGAGCGGTCGAATGCGGCAGTCTTGAAAACTGTTGACTGTAACAGGTCCGGGGGTTCGAATCCCTCTTTCTCCGCGAAAGAAACCCGAAACGAAAGTTTCGGGTTTTTTGTTTTTAAGATTATGACAAAAGCTTGCTTTGGAGAATAAATTTAAAAACAAAAAACAAACTCAAAATTTATTTTGAGTGGAGGTTTGATTTGTAGGTCTCCCCTTCTGGGATCATGAAATAATCCCTCTTTCTCCGCAAAGGATACCCGAAACGAAAGTTTCGGGTTTTTTGTTTTTAAAATTATAGAAAAAGCTTGCTCATAAGAGTAAAGTTAAGATACCGTCAATATTTATCTTGAGTGGGGTTTCAGTTGTAGAACCCCTCCTTCCGGCATCATGACATAGTCCCTCTTTTCTAATATTAAAGACTTAATGAACTCAGTTCAATTTACTATAATTTAAGATTTACCTATTTAAAGAGATCGTTTATAAATATCACTAAAAGTGGGTATAGTAAAATCCTACAAAATATCGTTTATTTACCCCCAATTGAATCAATCCAAATCAAACGTTATGGAATTATCTTAAATAACTTAATGCTTTACGGTTTCCCTCATTCCATAAGATTTTTTATTCAATACCTTAGCGAAATTATGAATCTGAATAAATAAATAAACAATAATGACTAAAAATAATCTGTCAGATAGAGACATCTGCACTTAATTCATAACTCTTGCTCTACAAATTTTAAATTATGCATATCCCAGTATTCATTATTAAATGTAAATAATTAATAGTTTTCATAAATGATCTACGCTATAAAACATAACAAAGTAAATCGTGCTATTTTTAAAGCCAATGAAGATGCTTTAACATCGTCAATTTTTGAAAGATTGATGTATTTACCACAAGAGTTGTTGCATCATATATTTGCTGCAGCCTTGTTTGATAGTATAGAGGATTTAGAATTACATCAAATAGAGAGTATAACGTTTTGGCCCAATTGGGATCCAGAATACACAACTAATAAAACACATGTACAACCAGATGTTTTCATTCGTACTGCTAAGCAAGATATTATTATCGAAGCCAAAAGGAAAGATAAAAAGCAACAAAGTCAGCATCAATGGGAAAAAGAAATTCAAGCCTATAATAACGAATACGCAGAGGATGTAAAACCATTAGTTTTTATTGCTTTAGGAGGTTTACACACACATGAAATGGAAATTATTTCGGTAAAAGGTATAAATCAAAATATTTATATGTGTAGTTGGAATAGCATATTGAATACCATACAAAACATTATTCACGATATGGAATTAGCAACCAACCACACCAATAACAACATTGCTATTATAAAAATCCTAAGAGACATGATATTGTGTTTTGAGCTCTTTGGGTTCTCTACTGCACTATGGTTAGAACGATTTATAAAAGCACCCAGAATACAGCAAAAATCTTTAAATTATTTTTCAAGCTCATGGACAAATTAAATACGTCAGAAATAAACGAAGCATTAAAAGATGTAAGAAACGCTTACCGACTTTTAGCACTATATCAAAAACGATTACTTGATATTGTAAAGTATACAGCTAATACCTACAATGTAACTTTCAATAGCGGTTGGTCTAAATTTAGTAATGCAGCTTCTAACGGTAATAGAGCAAGTATAGATAAATTATCCTGGGATTGGTTGTCTTTGTATCTGTACGAGTTCAATCTAGGAGCGATACAGATTGGTGTTGACAAATACAATTTCAAAATTGTTCATCAAGCTGATACGGGATATTTTGACGCAAGTTCTGATAAAAGAATTGATCGAGGTAATGCAGAACAATTTTCGGATGTAAATAGTGCTGTTACACGCTTGTTTTTTGTTTTAAGTAAAAATGACAATGGATGCCCTATGCAACATATTTTAAATGGTAATTTAAAGGCAGTAGATAACAATAATATCAAAAAAGGAAACTGGCTGGCAGTGCCTTATAATTTACAACGGTTTTCAAGTCAGCTGCAAACAGACTATGTGTTAACTGAGTTTACTACAATATGTAAAGAAACGTTTGGAGTAAGTATAATTGAAAAAACACTGCTAACAGAACTAAATTAATGACTTATTCAGGACCTCATAAATATTCATTAGTACTGCAAGGATAAAAAGAACGCACTATTAAACAAAAGCTTGATCATTTGGGTAATGTGATAACTTCTTTTAGCAGTCCAATAACAAAGGATAAATGCCCTAAAATTTATATTTTAATGATAAATGAACATATTGTTTATGTTAGCTATACGGGGCAGTCAGTATATAAGCGCTTGAGAAATGAAATCAATCCAAAAGGAGCGAAAGGTTATAAAAGATATAAATGGAAAGAGCAAGCACAAATAAAATTAATCTTTTTTGTATTCAATCAAGATTTAAAATGCAATCAACACAAAGATGATGAACCCTATATTTTATTAGCAGAAGCAGTAGAAGCCGAATTAGTTTATAAAGTAAGGAATGAAACAGGAAGGTGGCCTGAGTTTCAAAATGAGATCCATTTAAATAATAAATCTTTGGAAAAAGCTAAAATAATTGAAAACGAAATGTTTGGTAAAATCACAGAGTAGCTAAAGGTTTTTGTAAAAGGGCTGATGGCTTTGGGAAAATTAATAAAAGTATAAGATGTTATTATTGTAACAGGTTTTGAGAGAGGCATTGTAGGGAGATAAAGTATAGAAAATGAGTAGCGAAAAAATCATAAGAATCAATAAAGTCCTTCGAGAGTTAAATATTAGTTTAGAAAGAGCTGTTAGTATTTTTAAATCGGCTAATATTATTATTGAATCAAACCCTAATACTAAAATAAATGAAGAACAATACAATTTTTTAGTTTCGGCATTACGAATGAAAAAATATGAAACTGTAATTAAGCCCCAAATTACAAATCATATTGTAATTGATTCAATTAGGAAAAAAAAAGGTGTTCCATTCACTGTTTTTAAATATTTTGGCACAAAGGATATTCATTTACAATCATTAAGAGAAAAATACTTATATCATTCTGATTTTAAATATTTTAACGACCCTTTCGATTGTAATATTGAATTGATAAATTTTGAAAAAATAGGTAAAAGTAAAAAAGAAAGAAATATTGAAGGGACTGTACGTGAAAAATTTAACAGCATTGGGGTTTGTTGTTTTACGCGTAATGTAAAATCAATTTTAATGTGGTCTCACTATGCTTCAAACCATCAAGGTTTTTGTATAGAATACAAGTATAATTCAAGAATATCTGGTATAAATCCATTAGATGTCAACTACTCAGATTCATTTGTAAAAGCTGATTTTCATAAAGATAAACAAGATGCGTTATTCCATATGATTTTCACAAAAGCAAAACAATGGGAATATGAAGAAGAATTGAGAAGTATTAATGGTCATTTTACGGATACTAATTCTAGAAAAGTGCCCTTTATAAAAGAAGACATAAAAGCTATTTATCTCGGTGTAAAAATTGAATGTGATCTTAAAACTAAAATTCTTTCTATTGTAAAAGAAGTGTATGTTAATAAAATACAAGTATTTAAAGGCAGCTTATCACCAAATTCTTTTGAAATTCATTGGGAAGAAATAAATTTAGAGGTTAAAAAACCATGTGCAACAGGTTTTGAGAGAGCCGTTAAAGTCGAAAAAAGTAATTAATTAAAAACAAAAATCATATTATCAACAACTATAATAAGCATAGTATTGATTTAAAAACACAAATATAATGATAAAAAAGAATATAGGAATTTTGGCTTCTATGAGTTGGAATAGTAATGATTGGGCGTCAAGAGCATCTAAAGAAGATATTGAAAATTCTAATTATGACTATGTGAAGGAAAAAGGCGAAATGCATGAAGACCTAAATTTTGGTCATGAAGTTTTACCTACTGAAGATAATGGGAAATTTATAGCTTATACACCTATGTTCAACACCTATCCTTCAAAAGAAGAATCAAAATATGTTGAAATTGTTTTCTTTAGAAGTTTAAACCATCGGACAAAACAAAATTGCATAATGGGTTTCTACGCCTTACCCGTTATCGCAGCACATAAAAGAACGAAATCGAAACACGAGCTTTATGAAACATATGATTATGGTAATGTTGCATCATTACCCGAACATATTGTTCTACTTAAAAATCCAATTTTAATTACGAATGAAATTATCGCAAAAGAGAACTTTGTTCCAAAAGGGAAAAAGTTGGGCCAACAAGGATTTAATTATTTGGCTTATGACAATACATTAAAAATTCTTGATAAAGCAACAGAACTGAATCCTTCTGATGCAAAATTGAAGAAAATTAAATTTTATTTTCTTTCTGAAAAAAAGTACAGAAACATGATCTAAAATTAGAATAAAAAGTGACTTCATTAGGTTCTGCAAAACCTAGCAGAGAAAGAAGGTTATAGAATATATAATAAACAAAAAGAACAGTATGAAAATAATCCCGCCCTATCAAATCACTAGCGAAATACTGACTTTAATTCATGAAGCAAAAGAATATTTAATACTGGTTTCTCCCTATGTAAATTTCAATAATTGGGAAAGCATTAAAGTGGCAATTCAAAACGCAGCCAATCGAAATGTCAAGTTTAAGTTTTACTGTAGATTAGACAGTGAAAACTTTAAGAGTTGGGAACAAATAGAGGCTTTAGGCATTCAACCCAAATTAGTTAAGAACCTACATAGCAAACTTTATTTTAACGAAAAGGCAGGTATAGTTACCTCTATGAATTTATTGACTAGTTCTAATCTAAATGCGATGGAATTTGGAGCGATTTACAATACCACAGAAGAGTTAGAGGAATTGAAAAGCTATGTGAAAAAGTATTTAGAACCAAATGTTGAAAAAGAAAAACCAAATGATGAAGATTTATATATAGCAAAAGAAAAATTTCAATTTCTAACACAAAACTATTTATCAAAATCCTTAGAATTTGGGGTAAGTTGCAAATGGCAAAATGGAAGTTTGATTATCAATGCAAAAAACACATACTATATTAATTTAGATAAAGTTAGAAACATTTTTTCAATTTCTGGGGTTGTATCTGGTTTAGAAAGCGAGAATTTTAACAAGTTTAAAATTGATACTAATTTAAGTAATTTAGAATTTATTCAAAATGGTGAGGTCGGAATGATGTCAAGTTTTGTGGCAGTTTCGAAGAAATCATTTAGCCATAATAATTTTGATTTTTTGTCAGTTAATGAGAAAAAAGAAATTTTAGATCATACCTTAGAATTCATAATTGAGCTTACCGAATTTAAATCTTACGTCTATGAAAACAGAAAAATAGTATCAATAAATGATTAGTTACAGAGACTAAGAAAAACAAGTATATGATTGGTTAATGACCACGCATAATATAGATGCAAATTTTACTTTTTCATTGCGTCAAAAAGGGTCCAAAGCCTCTGAATTGGATTGTTTTATTGCAACTGAAAATGATAGAAATAGCTGCATATCAAAATAAAGCTAATGGTAAAGAAGTTCTAAAAGGGAAAAAACAGAACAGATATTTAATCATTTTGGGAATAGTATAAATAAAAAAGGAAATGACGTTTAACGAATTTATAAAAGTAGTTACACCTCAGCAAGTAGAGACTTGGTGGAATACTATTGCTTCAAGCGAAGCACGTGAAAAAACGGAAGAAGACAATTGCAAGTACATGTTGTCTAAGAATAGTAAAACAGTACCTATTGAGTATGCAATAGATAAGTTAGGTCAATACTTTAATGCTGATCTTCATGACTTTGCTAACAGCGTAGATCGCAGAAATGCCTTTTGTGAAGCTTTTGATTTTACCATTGTAGAAAATCTAGTTTACAATGATACGGAAGTGCAATCATTTACTAATTTTTATAAAAGTTTAAAAAATACTACTACTGTTTTTCAAGATGCTGTTAATTATTTAAGGACAATTATTACTCACAATAATATTGATCCCTATAAAATTAGGTTCGCGTTGCGTGAAAACAAAAAACAAGCAATGTTAATCATAGGAATGCCAGCAATTTTTGCTTTCAAAGAAGTGAATGGCAAGGCTATAATCACATTAAGTTTAGATAAAGAATTTTATGATGATTATAGAAATAAGTTCGATGAAAAATCCGAAAAAACATATAAAGAGAATGAACACGGTAACGTATTAGCAACTTTCGAAATTAATTATTGGCATGAGATTCCACAAGAAGTATTAGAGAATCACACAAAAGAGCTTTTATCAATTTATGATGCAACAAAAGATACCAAAAGAGCCACTTGGAATACGGAATCAGACACAACAAATAGTGTTTTAAAATACTTGATTTTTACGAGGCAAAATATAGAAGAATTTATAAGAAATATTCAACCGATAAACTATTGGGTATTTCAAGGAAATCCAAAAGAATTCAATATCGTCAAAGCTTTAGAGGACAACGCACTTAAAACATGGAGAGTAAAGGCACATAAAGATAAAATTAAAAAAGGGGACAAAGTAATTCTATGGAGCGGAGGAAAACATGCTGGTGTTTATGCATTGGCCACAGTTGACTCTGATGTAGAAACAATGCCTGAACCAGAAATAGAGAAGTCTTATTATAAAGACCAAACCGTTTATGAAGATAAAGAGCGTGTTTTCTTAAAAATTGATTACAACCTATTTAGTCAACCAGTACTAAAAACCGTATTAGAAAATCATCCTTGGTTTTCAAAAATGAAAGTAGGTAGTCAAGGAACAAATTTCACTGCTACAAAAGAGGAATATAAATCTATTTTAAAACTCATTTCTAAAATGAATAAATTAATCTTAAACATTAGTTGGAATAGTAAAGACTGGAAAGAAGAAAGCCAGGATAAAAGCAATCATGAGTGGGTTAAAAATGGTGGTGTTCCATTAGAAAGCTGGAATTTTGCCAGCAATACAGCAGTAAATACAAATGAGCATATTTTTGGGTACGCCAAGTTTACAAATAATCCAAAAATAACGGGTAAGAGTATTTTTATTTTCTATTCGGATAAAAAAATTGTTGGTTTTTATGGTAATGGTACTATTGTAGAAAAAAAAGTAGATGATAATATTTTAAACCTTAGAGGCGACCAAAACTTAAGTTTTGTACTTGAAAATAAAATAGTAAACATTCTTGAAAAAGGATATTTAGAAGATGGAAAACGAATAGGACAAGGTGGTTTTAATTACTTACATAAAAATGAAACCGTAATTAAAATTTTAAATGAAGCGTTAAATCTAAATCCAAACCAAAAGGATGAAATAACAAGACTAAAAGAATGGTTTATGAAAGAAACGCTGCCAAATGAAAGTAATGTTAACAATACTAATTTAATTAACATTCCACTCAATCAAATCCTTTACGGACCTCCTGGAACAGGAAAAACTTTTGAATTACAAAATACTCTTTTTGATAATTTTACAATTAGAGAAACTGCCTTAACAAGAGAACAGTATTTAGAATCTGTGGTTGCTGATTTAACATGGTGGCAAGTAATAAGTATTGCTGTTCTTGATCTTGGTAAGACAAAGGTAAATGATATCGTAAATCATGAGTTTATAAAAATAAAAGAGAAATTATCTTCTTCCAAAACTGTTCGCCCAACCATTTGGGGACTATTGCAAAGTCACACTGTCTTGGAATGCCCTTTTGTGAATGTGAGTAATCGATCGGAACCATTATACTTCTCAAAAAGTGAAGATTCAAAATGGACAATCGATGAAAAATTGTTGGATGATTATTACCCTGAAGCAAAAAACATTTTAGCGATTAGTAATAATTACAAACCTAGTAATGATACCTTAATTAAGAATTACGATTTTGTTACTTTTCATCAGTCATTCAGTTATGAGGATTTTGTGGAAGGAATAAAACCGAAATTAGATGACGGAGAAACGGAAGTCGCTTTTGAAATCAAAGACGGAATTTTCAAAAAACTCTGCATCAAAGCAGAAGCGGATCCAAAAAATAAGTATGCCATTTTTATTGATGAAATCAATCGAGGAAATGTTTCGGCTATTTTTGGAGAATTGATTACCTTGATTGAAGACGACAAAAGACTTGGTTCTGCTAACGAACTTAAAGTAAAATTGCCTTATTCTAAAAGAGAATTGGGTGTTCCTTCTAATCTTTATATCATTGGCACCATGAATACAGCTGATCGAAGTGTAGAAGCTTTGGATACTGCCTTAAGAAGACGTTTTTCGTTTACGGAGATCATGCCCAATCCAGCATTATTAGAAGAAATACAATTCAGTAGTTTTAATCTATCGGAGGCATTAAAAACGATTAATGAACGAATTGAAGTTTTATTGGACCGTGATCATACCATTGGTCATTCCTATTTCTTAAAAGTGAATAGCGGTGATACCGAAAGATTAAAATCGGTTTTCAAAAACAACATCTTTCCATTATTACAGGAATATTTTTATCATGATTATGAGAAAATTGCCTTGATATTAGGAGAAGGTTTTGTCCGTGTAAAAGAGAATCAAACTGTAAATTTTGCAAAATTCAAAAACATAGATGCACCTGAAGTTGCAACACAATTTGAGTTAATTGACAAAATAGAAGATATAGAAACAGCAGTTCATTTATTACTAAACCGCAATGTCTAAACCCATACATAAAATACAGGTTTTTGAACATCAAACCCTCTATTATGGTAGAGAGTACAATACTATTGCGTTTAATACAAACCATTGGAATGCGCTGGCTAAACTGAATGAGTATCACGATAACAAGTATTTTACAGTTGTCCATAAAGGAATTAAGTTTGCTCAATATGTTGGTGTAATCCAAATTGATGGTTTGTGTATTGAGATTCTTCCAAAAGCGGATCATTCATCCGATGATAAGAAAGTCTGGCAGGGCGTTCTAATTGAAATGTTGCGAGTAACAAAAAAACTAAAAGTGGATAATGTTGGTCATGCAAATGTCAATAAGCAAAATATTCATCTGCTAGATATATATTTTGAATGGTATCTTAATGAAGTACAATTGCTTATTCATCAAGGTTTGATTAAGCAATACTACAAAGAGACGAATAATGTTAAAGCGTTAAAAGGGAAACTGGAGTTTGCAGGGCATATTCAAAAAAATCTAATTCATAAAGAACGTTTTTATACCACACATCAAGTCTATGAAAAAGACCATGTAGTACATCAGGTTTTGAGACAAGCGTTAGGTATAATTGAACAATTTTCGAAAGGAAATCATTTGTACAGCAAATGTAAGTCCGTCCAACTTGATTTTCCAGAAGTAAAACCAATTCAGGCCAATCAAGCGACTTTTGCTAAGATTCCAAAATCTAGAAAAACAGCACCTTATAAAACCGCTTTAGAGATTGCTCGTTTGATTATTTTAAATTTTGCCCCCAATGTATCCAGTGGTAAAGAAAATATGTTAGCCTTGCTCTTTGATATGAATTCGTTATGGGAAGAATATGTTTTGGTATGCTTGAAAAATGCAGCAAAAAACAACGATTTAAATGTTGCGATTCACGGTCAAAAGTCAAAAACTTTTTGGAACGGAATTACAATTCGTCCAGATATCGTAATTGAGAAAGGTCATGAAACTTATATTATCGATACCAAATGGAAGAACATTAACGGCGGAAAACCTTCAACGAATGATTTACGCCAAATGTATGTGTACAATGACTACTGGAAGTCGACTAAAGCCATGTTATTGTATCCTTCTAGTAGTACAACATTTACAAAAGAGGATTTTATTCCTTTTAATAAAATAACAGAAATAGGACATCACGAATGCGGCCTAGGTAAAATTTCTATTTTGGATTCAGGTAACAGAAAACTGGATAAAGAAATAGGCAGCACCATTTTAGGATGGTTTGATATAATTTGACAAAGTATACTACATAAATGTATCTATTAGGACTAGAGCATAAATATTTAACTCGGAAGAAATAGATTTTAATAAATTGGAGTTTGAACTGTATTATGCAAAAAAACACTTAAAATCAAACATCCATAAAGCCATACAAATTCTTGGTCTCTCTGGTGTTACTACTAAAAAAATTAAAGAACTGATTCAAAGAAAAACAAGATTAAACCGTCACACTTTGTCGAACTAACAAGCTACTTTAGCAACACTAAAAAAATTAATTATGGCCAAAGTAGGTTTTTACAAAAGGTATTTATACATCATCGATCGACTAACAACCGTACCCAGTAGTTTTAAGGATTTGCATAAACATGTGATGACAAAACTTGAAAAAGATGATTTGGGGAATAATTTTGAATACTCTTCACGAACTTTTGATAGGGATAAAAAAGATATTTTTGATTTGTTTGGTATACTTATTCAATACAATCGCAAAGATAAAGTGTATTATATAGATGAGGAAATCGAAGATCCTTCAGTATCAAGAATGATTGAAGCATTTTCAATTCATCAAGCACTCAAAGAAGGCAATAAATTATCCCCGAGTATTTATCTCGAAAAAAGAAAAGTTACCGGAACCCATTTAATAAACGGAATACTGTACGCAATACAAAATCGTTTTCTGATTTCATTTACCCACACGAAGTTTTGGAATATGGATATTAGCCAACGTAGGGTAAAACCATTAGCCATAAAGGAATCGGAACACCGCTGGTACCTTATTGCACAAGATGAAAAGGATGGAAGCGTAAAAAACTTTGGTTTTGACAGAATCACTGATTTAAAGATATCAGATACAACATTCAAGGCTATCGCTTTTGATATCGATAAAAAATACCAACATGCATTTGGTATTGAAACCTACGAAGCTGTTCAAAAAATAAAACTTTCTTTTACTTGGCAGCAAGGAAATTATATAAAATCATTCCCGCTCCATTCTTCGCAAAAAATCTTAAAAGATACAGAGGAAGAACTCTTAATTGAATTATTCATTCATCCAACTAATGATATCATTATGGAACTATTAAAATATGGTGCTAATGTAAAAGTGATAGAACCTAATATTTTAATTAGTATGATAAAAAAAAGAGTGATGGAAACGGCGAATTTATATTCATAATCAAGTAATTTAAAATCTAAAAAAAACTTTAAAATTTATGGATGAAATAAATAACCTTTTACAACAAGTAGCTGAAATACAAGATAAGTATGATACTCAAGCTAAAGAAAGTGGAGAGAACTTCAATGTATTCTCAATTATGAATATGGAACATAATGAAGTATATACTCATTCAGCTATTATCGGAGAACTCTTAAACCCTAATGGTTCACATGGACAAGGAGATGTTTTTTTGCAATTATTCGTAAAAGAATTGCAAAACGAATTTGGCCCGGATATTATAAAAAACGAATTTGGAACGTTGATAAGTGATAAGATTTGTGAAAGAACAATAAGCCTTGAGATTGATTGGGAAAATATTACTGGTGGTAGAATTGATTTAATTATTGAAGATCATAAACAGATTTTAATTATTGAAAATAAATTATATGCTGTTGACCAACTTCTCCAACTAATTCGTTATGATAATTACGCGAAAACAAAGAAAAAAAATTATACAATTCTTTACCTGACATTGTTCGGGAAAAGTTTAGAAAAAGAAGAACATGTAGAAGGATTGGTTAGAGGTTATAATTTTTCACATAAAGAAATAAATGAGTATAAAAAGTTTGTAGAAAATAATAAAAACAATAATTGTTTATATTATCCTATTTCGTTTGAAGTTCACATTTTAAATTGGATAAAAAAATGTCTTGAAGCACTTGAATTCAAGCCCTTATTAAAAGCAACACTAGAACAATATTTGGCATTAATAAAAAAAATAACATTCCAAACAATGAGCAATGAAATGAAAAAGAAAATTATTTCGATAATTTTAGATAATCCCCAAGAAAAAGAAAAAAATGTAAAAGCAGCTTTTGAGATTGTTGAAAGTATAGAAAATTTGAAAAGGAAAATATATTATGATTTTTTTCAATTATTAAATAAATACGCTCAAGATAACAATATTATTTGTGATGAAAAGAACCTTAATGATGCAAAGGGATATGGACTATATTTTATTCCAAATGGATGGAATTCAAAACCATATCAAATTGGTGTTTTTTTTGATAGTGATTATTCTGGATTATATGTAGGGTTATCGTACGGAAAAAATGGAGTTGAGCAAAAACTAAAAATTAAAGAAAAATTTACAAATATAGATTCTAGATTTCGATCCAATGATTATTGGATTTGGAAAAATCCAGAAAATTGTAATTGGAAAGACAATTCTGAAATATGGGTAGATATTGTAAATGGGGTAAAAGGGAAAACTTACAACGACATAATTTTAATAATACAAGAAATTATTGACATTGAAAATTCATAAACCAAAAAGAGGCTAATCGCCTCTTTTTTTACACAAAAAACTTTCCTACGACACCTTTTGGCCTCTAAAAATATTTCCTTTGCTAAAAAACAAGATGAAAAAGAATAGTACAATAATCAACAATCCATTTACATCATCAATGGCTTTTGAGTTAAAATCAGATGCTAATGATGATGAAAGTCTAAAAGATGTTAATACTTATTTTATAAATGAATATCTGGGAATCGATACTCCTTTGGACAAAAAGGAAACAAAAGTTAATTTAAGGTACAAAAAATCATTAGTAGCAGTATTTTCTATTGTCACTGGACCTAACAGAGCTAAAAAAGCAATCGAATTGGCTCTTTCCCAACCATTATTCAATGATAATATATCTAAGAACTCGAACGCGATTTTATTGCTGATTTCAACACATACCACAGAAATTGATATAGACGAAATCGGAGAAATAAACGATTATATTCAAACGAAAGCAGAATACAATACTTCTATAATTATGTCAGTAAGTGAAGACGAAAACCTCGGTGACGCTATATCAGTTACTATCGTTTTATGCGAATCCGCAAACTTTAAAATTTAACTGATCCCCGTTTTAAACTCCTTATGAACTTTTAACAATAAAAACATGAAAAACAATCAAACTTCAGATTCTAAAGAAAATTAGAAATATATAATACAGCGTTAGAAACTTGGAAGAAACGAAAGTCAATCGATATCCATTCAATTCCTTTTGATGCAGCTTGTACTGATCTCATTATTCCAAATTCAACTAGCAACACACTTAATGTTCCTACAGCTATTACCATCTTTAATAGTAACGAAAATATAAGCATTGGAATGATTGATATTCCGAATCAATTCGATGAAATAATTACTGAAGAGGAATTTGTTACTAATTTTCAAAGCTTTCGCAACCTATTTGACGCCTTACTTTTTAAGAGTACAGATGCCAACTTTTCGGATTTTGGATTTAAAGTAATGATGTCAGACGATAAATCTAGTACAATAACACATTTTCGAAATCCTTCTTTTAATTTTGACAATTTTAAAGAGGTATTTAAGTCTAATAGCCTTGTGATTATGACAACAGCTACTGCTTCGGGTTTTAATAGAGCTATAGAAGCCGCTTCTTCAGCTTTTGTATTACCAGATTTTTATAAAGATCAAATAATTGAATTGAAAAATGTAGTGGTAAGCGTTGCTACTGGTAATAGTACATGTACCAATGATGAAGTGAATGATATTGGTAAGTATTGTTTAAATCAAATTAAACGCGGTGCCACACTAACACTTGATAGAATGGAAGATCTAACCTTACAAAATGCGATTAAATTTTCAGTACTAATTAGTGGCTTTGACACTAAAGACTAAAAATAAATAGTATGCTGTATTTTGGCACAGTTGAAAATTGTCTGCAGTATGGGAAATTTGCAAACCAATTAAGACTACTTAAACTAAAAAAAACTGTCACTTATGGCTGGCATGGAGATTCGATGATTTAACTGATAATGGAAAGGAAAAATTAGTACGACACGGTTTGTCGTAGTCGCCGTTTATCTTTGATTAGTAAAAAGAAAACAACTATGACTTCAAGCGATTTTTTTGCCAAATTTAATCAAGAAAATATAATTATCTTATTAGAAGGAAAACGCAATATTTTAGAAATTGATAAAGACAAACTAGTTCAGTTAGGAAAGTTCCTGGCATCAAACCTGCCTTATGCAAAGTTTAGAAGCGGTAACGCCGATGGAGCCGATTTCTATTTCTCACAAGGGGTTTTACAAGTGACTAAAGATCGCTTGCAGGTTATAACACCTTATGACAACCACCGTCAAAAATCAAATAATGCGTATGAAACCATTTCGCTCGACCAGATTGATTTGGTCAACGAACCCGAAGTGGTGTATCAATCCAAAAACAATAAAAAAACTAAATCCTTAATCGATAAGTTTGTTGGCGGTGGCAAGAATCGCTTTGCGATAAAAGCGGCTTATATCATTCGTGATACTGTAAAAGTGACAGGGACAAATTCAGGTATTCCTCCTGTGAACTTTGCATTTTTTTATGATGATGAGCAAAATCCAAGAACAGGTGGTACTGGTCATACAATGGAAGTATGCGACATTAATAAAGTGCCCTATCTAACTCAATCTACTTGGGGAAATTGGATATAAAAAACCCAATGTGGTAAACCGTAAAATTTACAAGATCATTAAGCCTATTTTTGATTGCTGATCTTTTATAAAAAATTAAATTACAGCTATTATGAAAAAGATTACTATTGAGTTAACTGAAGAACAGCATGAAATGATGATCAACCATTTGCAAAAGGGAACAACCTTGAATATGAACAACGAGACTTTTTCAGGTTACGGTTTGAACCTAAAATGCATCGAAGGCGGAATTTCTTCTTGGCTGGAAGTCGAAATGAATGGCACCATAGATTTAGGTGAAGTGAATTGGAGCATAGAATAAATAAATTAAAAATGGAAATAGAAAAAATAAAAATCCAAATCCAATCTATTTATCTAAAATGGAACAGCTTATCCCAAAGTATGGATGACGATACCTATGCAGAACTATACGAAAGCGATGTTCGAACTCTTATAATAGACTACTGTGAAAATAAAGGTTACGAAGTAGAAGGCTACCCTTTTCAAAAAAGAATTTTAGGGCAAACCGACAATGAATACGACGAAGATTATTTCTGTTACGAGCGCAACCTTAAATATCTTGATGTTTTGGCGGCAACAGAAGAAGATGTACTGGAATTAATGTATTTTTATGCTAAAACCTTTTGGCACGACCAAGTGGGAACCAAAGAAGAATATAGAAAGTATCTTATTGAAGGTATAAACAACAACTCGCACGATATTGAATTTTAAATAAATTAAGATGAACATCCTATTCTTACACGGCCTCGAAAGCAAATTAAGCGATGCAAAAAGAGCCATTCTTGAAAACTACGGTACCGTAATTGCTCCAGACATCGATTATAAATCGAATTCCAATGCCATTCAAAACTTATATGATGAATACCACAATCAGGACATTAATGTCATAATAGGAAGTAGCATGGGTGGTTTTGCCGCTTATCATCTAGCAAATAGTATAGGGCTTTGTGCATTACTATACAATCCTGCTCTACCCTACCGTAATAATATTGAACAAATAATCCCATCGACCTTGCCGATCAATAACTCCATATACATGCGAATCGTTTTGGGTGGTCAGGATGATATTATCCAGGCAAAAGACAATCTGGCTTTTCTATCACAAAATTATCAAAACTTAAAAGATTGCACTATTGAAATATTAAATGAATTAGCACATCAAATACCTGTAGCTATTTTTGAAGAGCAAACAAAAACTTTTTTTAAGAAGTTCGTTTGTTGATTCCTATTTAATAGGTTTACCTATTTCATCTGTTTACATGAAAGCAAAGGCACTAGAATTCTAAACCAGTTCACATCCAATGTACCGCAATTAGTAAAGTATTATTTTCTATGCCCAAATTAAAAATTAATTTTCACGGTGAAAGTTATACCCTTAAAAAGTTCGAGTGTAGTGACTATGAAATTAAAGAGTGCATGAAAGTGGCTACTAAAATGAAACTTCCTTTAACGAAAGCTTTATTAGACCCATTCTTCTTTTACTATCTTAAAATATCGGCTATTGCATCAACGGAATATCTTCCGGGTACAAAATGGTTCGGATTGTTGGACTCGCCAAGAAACCAAATTGAAATCTGGTATGATGGAAATAAAATTAGGAAACTCCATATTAACGATATAGATCAGGATTTGTTGCTTTTTCCCTTATACAACAAGAGTAAAATTGAGATTATAGAAGAATATAGTCCCGGTATTTATGTGGAACAGCACGCAATAGGTTTTGTGGGTAGCTACGATCTAAATATAGAATCCTTCAATTTGGAAGATTTGCAGTTCAATTTGCTGCAATATAATGATAAACTACTATTACAACCACCAACCTACTCTAATCAAAAACTACACTCTAGGAAAAAGGAAACATTGCTAACTTACCAGCATGCTTTTGAGATAATATAGTGAAACCACTGAACAGTCTAGCTAAATAATATTCTATAAATGAAAATCAACATCACAGATAAGCATACTATCTACAATGTTGATTTTATAATTTTAATCTTTTAATTTTGTCCAAAATGAACTACTTTAAGTAACCCAAAATATACCAAAACTTAAAGCAGTCGATTTGTTTACTGGCCTGCTCCTAATACTTGTAAGACACCTACTACCCACATTACAGGTTTCCACAATAGTACAAAACCTACAACTGATAGTATTGAAAATACAGACCAAAACCAAAAACTCGCTTCATGGGTGAATAGTGGAAACAGTTCATTTAACAACATATAAATACCAAATGGTATTGCTGCCAATACAACTAAAACCCATACAGCAAACTTGATAAGAGATACGATAATATTTAATAAAACTTGAAATAACATAATTGTGAACGTGTTGTGACTATCGTCTAGTTAAAAAATAATGAATTCGATATTAGTGTTAATTTTTATTTATTGGTGGTGGTTTAATTGGGATTGTCATCATCCATAGCGGTGATTAAACCTGTAACCAATAGTGATAAGCCAGCACTAATGATACCAGCAGTTTTGGGGTTTTTGCCTGAATATTTGGCAATTGCCATTCCTGCCGCAACGCTAGTACTTAGAATTGGACCTAAACTACTAATGTCCAGTTCTGCTTTTTGCTTCTTGAATAAATTTTTCATAATGATTTGTTTTAAAATTAGAAGACAAAAGTATCGTTCGATTATGCCAACTACTGTCAGTCAAAAAATAAATTCAGAATACAAATAAATGACAGTAATAGTCATTATCATTTATTATTTTTGATAGATGAAAAAAGAACAAAATCATCTAAATGCCCCTCAAGTATACCTCACAAAACAATTGGTTGAAATTCTCAAAAGCTCCTCCTTTGAGAGTATGAAAAATCTAATTTCATACCTCAGTGCCAATAGAGAAAGTAAAATAAGTGAACGTACTTTTTATAGGTTAAAAGCAACTTTACGAGATGATTACGGAATCATAATCAAACATTCTAGAGCTAATGAAGGCTACTATTTAGACCAAGAAAAATCAATGAATATAGAGTCTTTTCTAAGTCATATGGAAATTTTAGCCACAGCCGAACAGCTTTCTGTCAATTTAATCGAGAATAACAATACACTATCTTTTGTAGAATTTGAAAACAAAGCCGCAATTGATACCGTACCTAATTTTAAAAACGTTGTAAATGCCATCCAACAACGATTACCTATAACTTTCAACCATAACAGTTTTTATCATTTAAAAGAAAGCATTTATACTGTAAAGCCATACTTGCTGAAACAATATCAAAATCGTTGGTATGTAATAGGCGAAACCGAAAAAGGCTATCGCACTTTTGGAATTGACAGAATCGAAAATATCAAACTGGGTACTAAAAAGTTCAAACCAAAAACTGAAGAAGCCAAAGACAAGTTCAGAAATGTAATTGGATTAAATTATGTGGATCATAAACTAGAAAAAATACAGTTGTCTTTTCATCCTTCACAAAGACCATATGTGTTATCGTTGCCTTTACACCGTGCTCAAAAAGAAATAAACTTGGAAGAGGATACTTCTTTTGACGTTGAGTTAAGAATTCACCCCAATTTTGAGTTCAGACAACAAATTTTAAAATATGGAAGTTTGGTTAAAGTGGTTGAACCGGAATGGTTGGCAGAGGAGATTAAGGAGGAGTTGAAGAAGGGGTATGAGGGGTATTTGTAAAAAAAAGGTTCAACTTTCAATTGAAAGTTGAACCTTTTTAAATTTATTATTTGATATTATTTAATGTGTTATTTCAGATTGACTTTTAATTAATATTTCTCGTACTAAGGCTTCAGATTCATCTATTAGATTAACTCCAAAGCTATCGGTCATTTTATATCCAATTCCAGCTGCTGCAATTTGCCCTATAAAAGGAATGTATTTTAATACTTCTTTAGATCCAATATTTACCGACAATCTCTTCAATAACAACATTATTCCTTCTTTTGCTACAAATTTAGAAGCATATTGCCCTGCTTTTGTCTTAATAACAGTGAAATTTGCATTATTTCCCATTCTTTTTGACAATTCATTTATGCTGTTTTCATCTAAGCCAAAAATATTTTGAATCTCTTTCGACATTTTTAATAAAATAGCTATATCTAAAGCTATGTCTAAACCAGGAACTGGATTAATTCCATTTGCCGCGGCAGAGTATGCTCCATAAGCTACTACCTTTTTAGCAATTGCACTTTTTTCTTTTAAAATTTGTTCGTTTAAAGGTGCTACATCAGCCAAAAAGCGTTGCTTTTTGATTCCTGTTAAATTTTGTTCAATCTCAATTAGTAAATTTGACAAATCCATTCTTAATGGATCTCTCGAGGAAATCAAATAAATTCCTTTTGTCTGAATATTTTCAATATTTTTTTTAATGTCATTTCTTACTTTTTCAAAAACTTCATATTCATTTAGATTATCATCATGTTTACCATTTGTAATAGATTCATCCATCTTAGTACGAACAACAAATACTGGTTTTTCCATTCTAACCATTTCTTTGATTAACCATAAATCATTTTCAAAAAAACGATTTGCAGTTACAACAATTACTGCATCATAATCTACGAATTTACATTGTTCGATATAGTTTTTTACTGGAAATTTTTCAGTTCCACATCCTGGTAAATCGGAAAAATGAATTCCATTACTAGTATATTTTTTTATATTTAAAGTAGTTTCTGTTATTCCAACTTCTGCTACTTTTCGACCAACAATTGCATTAATTAATGATGATTTACCAGCTCCACTTTGCCCGGAAATTGCAATATTTACCGTTGCATTTTTGATAGCCTCATAATCCTTTTGTAAATTTTCGATAATTTTCAATATTGTTTGATTTGCAAATTCTGTTTCCATTTCTCTGTATTTAGTTACTATTAAAATTGTTTACTTTAATTTAATTTTTTCAAACTTAGCATCTCATACCGCCAATTACTGTCAGTATAAAATTTATCTGATTATATTCCTTACAATCTTCTCAATCCCCTCATCAGCTTTTTTCAAATTAGCCAATGTCAATTTCAAGTCAATTCCGTTAGCAGTTATATTGGCAGGATTACTAAGCCAATCTTCCATTTTTCGTTTGCCTTTAGATTGATTGATGCGTCTAAGTGTTACAGCAACATTTTCTGGGCAGTTGACCACCAAAGCAATCTGTTCATCGGTAAGTACTGATTTGTATTGGGTATGTACCGCCTCCGAGGATCGAAGGTGTTCATAATCGTAAGGATCTCCACCTCGCAGTGTTTTGCCTGTGTAGATATCAATATAAAGTGCAATTCCATCGCCACCTCTTATCAGAGCCGCTTGATGCAGGGAGGCTTTGGTTTTTGTAAAAATCTTATCAATTTCTGTGCGTCTGTAAGGTCGATTAGGATCAAGCATTATCTATACTGTTAATTTATTATCAAATATATTATAGTATAATCGAACCATTTTACGGTTTCCCGCATATTAAGAAAATTAAATGCGTTAACTAACAAAGTTTTTTAATGACAACCACTGTTAAGGGCTTTAAATCAATTTTAAAAATAGGATATTTTATAAATGCTAAGTACAAAATAAACAGTTACTAATACTAAGCTGATAGAACAGTAATCCTTATCTTCTATAGAAATAATGAACTAGATAAGTTTTCAAAAAAATTTAAGTAACTAGGTGGCGTTGCTTTTTACATTCTGAAAATTGATAAACTCAACAAATGAATAAGAATATCGAATATCCTCTACCAATCAATACCTAATATAAGGTATCTCCTTTATAGTACATTTTATTATCAATACAGACTCAAATTAAAATTCCATAAATCACAGTGACAATTCCGTAATGGTCGGCATGTACTTAATCTTTAATTTTACAAAAGCTTATTAATTAACATTATAAAAGCGTAGTAATGAATTTTTTCGTTTGCTAATAATTAAATAAAGTCCCCTAATCTTACTTTTATTTATTTGCAAAACATTCAACTGTACTAGTAAAAACTACAGTTTAAAACAGCATAATTTTATTGGATTTCCATTAAAATTACACGAGAAATTGGAGAAGATTAGTCAATCATTAAAGAAAATTGTTATGAATACAACACACTTAAATACAGTCGAAAATAAATTTAAAAATTTTATAGTGGATCAAGAACATCCATGTGTCATGGCCAATACGGTATTCCAAATGGATAATTATCAAATGAAGGTTTACGACAATATGTTATCTGATGAGATTGTAGAACCTATGCTACAGGATATTGAAAACTATATAAAAAATTATAATTTTGAATCAAATAACTTTGAATCATTAATCGTTTGTTTTACAGCTAATGATTTCAAAACTGAAAAAGAATACGAACAAGCGTTGTTTAATTTACTGCAAAAATTGCACGACAAAGATGATGCTGCTTGGGACCCAAACGTAAGTAAAGATCCTAATGATCCCAATTTTAGTTTTAGCATTAAAGGGAAAGCCTTTTATATTGTAGGCATGCATCCTAACAGTTCAAGATTAGCTAGACAAGCGCCCTATTGCACTATTGTTTTTAATTTGCACTGGCAATTTGAAAAATTAAGAGAAATGGGGGGCTACGAAAGAGTGAAGAAAAGGATTCGACGTAGAGATGAAGCACTGCAAGGATCAATAAACCCAGTACTCCGTGATTTTGGAGAAGACAGTGAAACAAAACAGTACAGTGGGAGACAAGTAGAAAATAATTGGAAATGTCCTTTCCACCATAATAATTAATAAAATGAAAACATACCAAGTTATTGCACCACAAACTGGAGCCGCTTTTACAATGAACAAAGGAGATATATTAACTGTAGTTGATCCGTTAGGAGAGCAAGTTAGTGATATGGTTCTTTTTAATCGAGAAGATACCAGAGAAAAAATATCTTCAGGAAAAACAATGGACTTTGAAGAAAGTATTTTAATTTCAGAAGGCAATTTTTTATGGAGTAATCGCTCTCATAAAATGATGGAAATTATCAAAGATACTAATGGACGAAATGACTTCCTGCTTGCACCATGTAGTCCTGAGACTTTTAAAATTATGTATGATAATCACGAAGAGCATCCTAGTTGTCTTAATAATTTACATCAAAATTTGTTGGCCTATGATATTGAATTAGATGAAATTCCGACAGCCTTTAATATTTTTATGAACGTTCAGTTTGACGACAAAGGTAAACTGAGTGTGCTTCCTCCGACATCAAAGTCGGGAGATCGTGTTCAATTTAAAGCCGAGATGGATTTAATCGTAGCTTTAACGGCCTGTTCAGCAGAAGATAGTAATGGCGGAACTTTCAAGCCTATCCATTATATAGTGACTAATGAAAATGACGTAGAATAATAGTATTGCCAGTCTTTGTAAAATCCTTTTTTGAGCAGGCTTTTAGTAACAGCCATCATAAATAGAAAGGTTTAAGATTTTTTCATAAAAAAAGGGAAACGTATCGTTTCCCTTTTTTTTATTTAGTCTCGCAATTTACTTTCGAAAATTTATATTTCACCTTTTCAAAATCTATAGGTGAATCTTTAACAAAATAGGTTGCTCCCATTGTAGTTTCGATTTTCCCATTCCCTAAAATAAGTTGGTCCCCTTTTTTAAGAAAGGCCATCGGATTTTTGTATGTTTTTTTGGTATACCCTCCCTGTACAAAAGTATAGCTTACAAACAAGGTATCGCCACGGTATTCACCAACAATTTCTCCATCTTTTATAGGCATATCCATCACTTTCATAACCATATCCCCGGTAATTTCTCCGTTTTTGGCAGTATTCATTTTTATATCAACAGTATCCTGCTCGTATATGGCTCTGTAACAACTAACATCCATTGCTTGCTCTGCCTCTATTTCGGCAGTTTCTTCCACTTTTTCACTTTGATTATTTTTACAACTTGTGATTCCAATGCAGCTCAATAGCAAACAAAAAAGGCCTAGGTTTTTCATAATAATATATATTTAGTTAGTAATTTGGTTAATTGCTATTGCTAATTTACACAAAAATAGCGTGAAATAATAGTCATTTACTTATTATATCTTTCAATAGTGAGTAATTGCAGGAAGAGTTTTCAAAAAGGGTATTATTCAATTTAATAATCAAAAATGGATAACACTTATCGATTTAAGAACTGGATTTTCTTAAGATGATATAAAAGATGTTATATGGCTAAAGCCAATGAAAGCAGGCGGCAGCCATTGTGATTAATAGTCTTTTTTTAAATCTAACCTGAAAGGTTTACTAAAACAAAAGATTCAAAAATTATATCGCAGCTTTTAATAATTACTTAGTAGCAAAATAAAAATCGAAAATAATTTGATTTTATATTTTCTAAATCAAAAAAAAGTTTAAATTTGCACTCGCAATCAGCAAATGATAGCACAGAATGGAGAAATGGCAGAGCGGTCGAATGCGGCAGTCTTGAAAACTGTTGACTGTAACAGGTCCGGGGGTTCGAATCCCTCTTTCTCCGCCAGTTGAAAAACAAATGGTATCAAAACCCCGTAAATCTTATGATTTACGGGGTTTTTGCTTTTATGACATATTCAAATTATTCATCTAATCTCATCCTTAACGAGATAAAATCGAGACCCTAGAATTTTTTAAAAATCAGGGTCTCGCTAAATCAACTTAAACCTTTCAAACAACCAGTTCAATCTATGTTCCTTGACGGGTTCATCATTTGGACATCTTGTTTGATATTCTTTAGAAATCTAAATTGAATACTAATTAAAAGGTTACCACTATGAAAACTAAAATCACATTGCACTTCTATGCGAAGAGCACAAAAGCTAATGCTGCAGGTCTACTTCCTATTTATGTAAGATTAACTGTCGATGGAAATCGAATGGAGTTCAGTACCAAAAAATTCATAGATTCTGCTAAATGGTCACCTGAGATGTCAAAAATGAAAGGCAACACAGAGAATGCTCGTTCATTAAATGAATACCTTGATTTAATGAAATCAAAAATATTCGACATCCAAATGGAATTAATTCACCGGAATGAACCTCTCACAATTGAAGTTTTCAAAAATAGACTTCTCGGCATCCATGAACGTGAACGTATGCTCATCCCTATTTTCGAAGAGCACAATCGAAAAGTAGAAGAGCTAATAGGGCTCGAATATGCACCTGGAACACTAGAGCGATACAAAACCTCGCTTAAACACACCAAAGAATTCCTGCAATGGAAATACAGAATATCAGATATAGAAATTAATAAAATAGACCATTCTTTCGTAACAGAGTATGAATTCTATTTGAGAAGTGTTCGTAAATGCGCCAACAACACGGCGGTCAAATACATTAAGAACTTCAAAAAGATAATCAAGATCTGTATTTCAAATGGATGGTTAGATAAAGATCCATTTGCAAATTATAAATCAAAAATTCGCGAAGTCGAAAGAGATTATTTAACCCAGGAAGAAGTTCAGGATATCTATTCTAAAGTATTTGTAACCGAAAGATTAAATCTGGTAAAAGATATTTTCGTTTTCAGTTGTTTCACTGGCCTTGCTTATATAGATGTCAAAAACTTAACGGCATCAAACATCAGTATGGGTATTGATGGCGGTAAATGGATATTCACCCATCGACAAAAAACAGAAACAGCTTCAAGAATCCCCCTCCTCCCTATTCCGGAAGAATTAATTCTGAAATATGCCAATCACCCACAATGCATAAATGAAGATAAACTGTTACCAGTTTTAAGCAACCAAAAAATGAATAGTTATCTAAAGGAAATAGCCGATGTTTGCGGCATTAAAAAAGATTTAACTTTCCACATTGCCAGACACACTTTTGCAACCACTGTAACGCTTACAAATGGTGTTCCTATAGAAAGCGTCAGCAAAATGTTGGGGCATAAAAATATCAGAACCACACAACACTATGCTAAGATATTAGATAAAAAAGTGAGTGAGGACATGATGGTTTTACGAAACAAAATGTCAAACTGCAACAATGTAGAAATTATAAAAAAAACTAATTAGAATTTTTTACTAATCTAACTTTAGCCCTAATAAGTTTAGAATATATAGTTCAATTTAGGTAATTAAAGACAATTTTAAATTAATAGCTAATAAATGCAAACTCCGTAAATAGCTAGAATTCAAACATAAGTGGTAATTAAGCGGCTTCTTTTTGCAATTTACAGTACATTTATAATAGTTTAGTAGTTTTATAAAAGTAGAATATCATAAACTTTTATTATTTATTAAATAAAAATAATTCAAATGCCTAAAAAAACTCAATTTCAAATATTTTTTTGCTTGATAGTCATGGCAGTGATATCAATTATGTATTATTACAATCACAAAGAGACTTTGGCCTTGAAAAAAGAACTTTTAAAAATAGACCGAGAACTTTATTTGATAGAAGTCACTTTCGAAAGAAGACAAAAAGAATACAAGGAACAAAGTAAGCTACGCCACGCAAAAATCGAACGTATAATAAAAGAGCTCAAATCAGAGAAATAAAACTTATTAGCGATTTATTTCAAAGCGTATTGCATTGTTTGTACCGCGTACGCAACAAAACTCCAACTCCTATTAGATTGTATCTAATTCAGATTTATCATCTTCCCTAATAATTCTACTGGAGGCATGCAAATAGTAGTTGTAAATCTTATTCCTTCATCATTGTTTTTATGATGTAAGATTGTTGGGAATTTTTCCCATATATTTTCAACTAACAAAATCACCAAGTCTGTATTAAAACTTGAATTTATTTCAAATACTTGTTCTTTATCTTCTTTAGTAAACACTCCTAAAATTACATCGGCTCCAATATATTTTAACTGTTTCAAATGTTCATTTTCTAGAATGAATTTAGGATTTAATCTTTCACATTTACTAACAAATATTATACTGAAAGAGTTTAGTGAAGTTACATCATAAAGAATATCTTGTTTTGGGTCAAAAGTTACATTTTCCTTAAATCTCTTTTTTAAAAATCTAGCTTCAGAAACATTAATACTTTCAACAAAAAAAGGAAGGTAATTAGCTCTGTCTAAATTGAAAACATTTAAGCCAGGATTTAACGTATTGAAATAAATCTTTTTTTTTTTATCGTCTCTTGCTTTCGAGTGAATATTCCCATCAGTATGAAATGAAATATGATCAGGAAGATAACCATCTTCAATTATTCCTGTATCAATAATTTCCACTTCACTTTGAACATTACTCCCATAAGGATAATGGAAAAACAACTCAACTTTTTTATGACTTGCTCTAATGCTACCGCCATACAAAACTTGTTCTTTAATCTTGAAAAAAAATCTATATTCTGTGTTTTTCATAAGATAATTACTAACGTCAGTGGGTCCGATGGAAATCGCACTAAAAAAACCCAAACTAACTTTGTTTTGTTAAATAGAAAGTAAATATATGTGATTTAAACTATAATTATTTTTCTTTTCAAACTACCTCCGCTTGCGTTCAACACAGGTTTCATTAGTAGTGCCACTCATTTAACTCTAACTATTAGCTGCGGTTTTTAAAAATCATCCACGAATATCGAATAGACTCAATCCGTAATCATATTTTTCGTTGTGAATTGTTGGATAGACGGAGTTATTTCTTATTTCAAATACTGGAAGTCCAAAACTGTCTATCGCATTGTGTATAGTTGGATACAATTGACTATCTCTAATTTCGTAAACTGGTAATCCGAAATCATGAACCTCGTTGTGAATTGTTGGATATATTCTTTGTTCTCTAATTTCTAAAACTGGAAGTCCATAGTCATCTATTGAGTTATGAATTGTTGGATAAAATCTTGACATATGTTTTTTTTATTTAATTTTAAACCTTTTAATCGAATTTGAAACTTGTAAATTTTACTTCATCGATAACGAACTTGCTGTGCAAAAATCGCAGCTAAAATCAGTATGTCTAATAACCTGCAAACTACGTTGTTTTTTGCTATTCAGAAAGTAAATATACGGGATTTAGCATATAATTATTTTTCTTTTTTAACTATCTCCGTTTCATAAAATATAGGTTTCATTGCTCGTGCTGCACAAGCAAAGAAAATTTATCTATTATTTTTCGTTTTTGAGATTAAAATCCGTATTGCCTTAACAGATCTGCCTGAAATGTCATTCCTCGATTATATAATTCCTGAACCAAAACAGCCATAGGAGGTGAGTTTCTTAAGAATGATCCAGGTCCTGTATACATTCCGCCTCCAGGTCCTGTATACATTCCACCACCTGGTCCTGTATACATTCCACCACCCGGACCTGTATACAATCCTCCTCCGGGACCTGTATACAGTCCTCCCCCAGGACCTGTGTATAAACCTCCTCCTGGTCCAGTATACATTCCCCCTCCAGGACCCGTATACATTCCACCACCTGGCCCTGTATAAGCTCCTCCTCCAGGTCCTGTGTACATTCCTCCTCCTGGACCTGTGTATAAACCTCCTCTTGGTCCAGTATATCTATCTCTTGGCCACATAATTATATGATTTTAGTAAAGTTAATAATAAAGATTTTAAATAGTTTTTTAATTATTTGTCATTTTAATTAAATTACAAATAACTAATAAACAAGATCAATACGCCATCTAATTTGTAAGTTTCACCACGATTTGCATTATCTTTCTTAATTCGTAAATAAAAGCTTAATAAGTTGCATCCACAATACCCACATTTAGTGATATTTGACACAAATGAAAAATACCATAGAAAACTTTCTTCAGATAAATTAATAGGTAAAAGACACCTCACATTCTTCCCCTACTCCTACTTGTATCATTTTTATTTTAATCCCTCCTAAACTCAAAAACCTTCCCTCTCAGCTAAACACCTAAAAATCAAACCACAATAAATCCAATTATTCCATACCTCAACTATAGAACTCATCAAGAATTACACTTTGATTATGAAATTTAAAATCATTTCACCATTCACTTCTCACTATTCCCTGTTATCCTGAGCTTGTCGAAGGACACAACTCACTTTTTTCTAAAAAACACCTATTCAATTCCCGAATTGAACACTATACTTTTAGCTTCAAATAATTTATTTTGATAGGTTTGCAAAGGTCATTCCTTTTCTTCCACCAGCAAATCACTTCAAAAATATATAAATATGTCAGACCAATTTAATCAGGTCCGGATTAAACGTATTTACCAAATGCTGTTTGAAATGGCAACTGGAAATATGACCTTCCGCATCCAGGATAATAGTAATGATGAATTAAAAAACAGTGCTGTCGCATTAAATAAAATTGCAGAAGATCTCCAAAAAATAAGTCTGGCATCAGGATATATCAGTACTTACTATCCATACCAAAATCTAATTCAATTAACATTTGTATTGGATAATGATTTTGTTTTGTTGAGTTTTAATAATGAGGTGCCACACACTCTTAAATATAAACCGGATACAATTATCAATACCGACTTTGGAAAATTGATCGCTCAGCAATCGAAAGATATTTGGAACGGTATTCTTGATGAATTAGATAAAAACTCCAATTACAACACTACTTTGCAATTAATTTTAATTACTGGTGACAATCACCTACTGCCGTCATTTTGCACAGTATCACGATTACTATATAGCGATGAAATAATTGTAAGTTCAGTATCAACCATACTTGAAGAGATGCGTGACATTAATGACCGTCTCTCTGGTTCAAAAATTCGCAAACACAATGAAGTTACTGCGGTGCAAAATCTGCATGATTATATTTTAAGTCATCTGGATGAACCATTACCCACTTTACATTCCTTGGCTCAAATGTTTGCTATTGAAGAACACATATTAAAAAATGGTTTTAGAACTTTTTTCAAAACAAGTGTCTATAACTTTTATCAAGAGGAACGCTTGAAAAGAGCAAATCTAATGATCCGGCAAACAGCTGTTTCTTTAAAAGAAATTGCATATCTGAACGGCTTTAAGGGCTATCTTAACTTCTATAAGGCCTTCAAAAAAAGATTTGGCTACAAACCAAGTGATCTATCAAGACCCGAAGAAGATCTTCTACCCTAATACTTTTGCACTGTTTTATTTTTTGAATAACGAAATGCCTGATTTGCATAATGTTATATGTTTTTTATTTACAATTTTACAGTACTAAAAAAAACAGTAAAATGAAAGTAACTGCTACATTCAAAGAGAAATTCACGATCAGTATTAGTTACTTATTCATACTGCTTTTCGTCTATTCAGCAGTCAGTAAACTACTGGATTTTCACAACTTTCAGATACAGCTTGCTCAATCTCCTTTACTTACTGCCTTTGCTACATATATTTCTTATGCAGTACTAACAGTAGAATTTGCAATAGCTATTTTGCTATCAATACCAAAAACCAGAATAATCGGATTGTTTTCGGCATTTGGACTGATGCTACTATTTACAATTTATATCTACATAATACTCAATTACAGCTCATTTGTACCCTGCTCTTGCGGAGGCATCCTTGAAAACATGAACTGGACAGAGCATCTTATCTTCAATATTGCAATGGTAATACTTGCAGCGACAGCTTTGTATCTTTCCAATGATTGGCAGAATAAACCGCGATTTCATATCAGCATACGTCTTGTAGCAATATCGCTACTAAGTGTAGTTTTAATGGCTGGGCTGTTTCTTATTTCTGAAGACATGGTGCAACATCGCAATAACTTTGTGAGAAGGTTTCCTCCCTTTCCTGCCAAGCGAATTACTGTAGAAAACCTGAAATTCAATTCCTTTTACTTTGCTGGCGAAAGCAATGGTAAGCTATTTCTGGGAAATACTTCGGCACCAGCATTGATAACTACATTGGATACAGCACTTCAAGTGATCACAACCCAGCACATCAAGATTACGGATACGTTGTTCAAATTCCATAATATTCAATTACGAGTACTTCCACCCCACTTTTATTTATTCGACGGTACAGTTCCCATAATTTTTAAAGGAAATTTAAGTGATGGAAAAGCCGTTTTACAATCCAGAAAAATCCCCGGTTTCACAAAAGCAGTACTCATTGATTCCGCAACCATCATAATTCGAACGCTCAGCAATACTCGAGAAAATCTTTTAGCAACTGTAAACCTCAACGATGGCCAAATTAAAAAATCGGCTCATGAACTTCTTCAGAAACAAATTGATGGATTATTCGATACTGATGGAACAATGCAGTACAGTCAACAGCAAAGAAAATTTGTTTACTTATACTACTACCGCAATCAATATACGGTTACAGATCAATATCTTAACCTTGTGCATCGCGGAAACACAATTGATACCACTTCTAAAGCTAAAATCAAAATTGCATATGTAAAGGCGAAGAAGCAGAGGGTATTTTCAGCACCTCCATTATTGGTAAACAGAGTTAGCGCAATCCATAATAACCTGTTGTTCGTAAACTCAACAATACCTGGGAGATATGATGAAATAAAAATGTGGAAAAATGCAAATGTTATCGATGTATACGACATTCTAACGAAATCCTATTTAATGAGCTTTTACATCTACAAAATTGACGGTGAAAAAATTGATGATTTTATAGTAACCAATACCCATTTTTTTGCAATAATAGGGTCCAACATTGTTTCTTACAAACTAGCTGCAGCATTGAAAAATAAATACAATAATTAAATGAAAGACATACCGGCCAGTATCAGGGGTCAGATCGAAAACCTGTAAAAAAGAGTAGATCACATTAGTTAATTTTTAAATTTTAATATTATGAAATCTTTAGCAATTAAAATGATGTTTCCCGTTGTCGCCTTTGTGTTGGCATCGGCAGGTGCGGTAAGCACCAGTGATTCGACAACTAAATCTGAAATCGCGAGCGTGCAAGGGTTTAAACGTACGGCGCCATTCAATTGTCAGCCACAAAAAATCTGTAATAACATCGGAACTGTGCTTTGTGTTGACGGAACAGATCAAATGTATGCGAAACCTTCGCCAACATCGGACTGTACAGAGATATTGACCCACAAACCTTAAAAAATATTTAAGGTAAAATTAATGCAGGTCATAATTTCTTATGACCTGCATTTCTTATTGTACTCCTTCAGCAATCCATTTTTTGGGCGATTCTCCTTTTAAATAATAGCCAAACCAATCTTCAATTCGATGAGCAAAGTCTTGTTGATTTTCCTTTTTTACCAATGCATGACCGTCTCCGGGATACACTAGCAAGATGGCACTCTTTTTCAGTCGTTGCATCGCAAGATAAAAAGCAACACTTTGATAATAATGAATCTGTCTATCTTCTTCTCCTGTCCAAATGAGCACAGGCGTTTTAATTTTATTGACATAAGTAAGCGGCGAATTACACGCATAGCCTTCCCTATCCTCAAACAGCGATTTTCCCATGCGCCACTGCTGGCTCTCAAATCGCCACATCTCAGGTCTGCCAGCAGTCCAACCGATAGAAAGATACCATCCAGCAAGATCAAAAACAGAAGCCCCTGATATAGCACTTGCAAACAAATTGGTCTGCCCCAGTATAAAATTGGTTTCATATCCTCCAAAAGAGTGTCCAATTAATCCAATTTTAGAACTGTCGACTACGTCTTTACTTACAACCGCTTTGGTGGCAGCAATGACACAATCTGCAGCTGATACCCCTGGATTTCCCAACTCATATTCAATATCAGGGAGCAGCACAAAATAACCTTGAGCAGTTAGGTTAGAGGTATTAAATCCTGCCATATTATGGAGCGATGGATTGATGTAATAATGAAGTAAATAGGATTGCGTTTGGTATATGTGTACAATCATTGGATACTTCTTTTCTGGATTATAAGCTGCAGGATAATACAAGATCCCAGTTAAAAGTGTGTTTTTTGAATCCCGATAATAGATCTTTTCCTGCTTTGCCCACGCATATTTATAATGCTGTAAATTACTCTGATAGAGTTTTTTACTCGTCCCTTCCTTGCCCATGCTTATGCTTAATTCTGGCGGACTATTATATTTCTGTGATTCATAAACATACGCATTCGCTTTGCTGGCTTTTAGTATTTTTGTAGTAAGAAAATCACCAAAAACAATCGGTTCTACGTTCTTTTTTGGACCAAGAATAAAGTAACCACTTTCATTATTCCTTTTTGCACTTAACATTATTTTATTTTTAGTATTGATCGCTGCATCAATATGTCCAGTAAAATAGGGTACAAAAAATTCGCTATCAACTGGCGGAGCTATCCGAAATGTAATTCCCGACTCCTTCCCCCTAGTAAGTCGAACAGCTTTATTTTCTTTAAAATCTATTTGCCAAATATCAAACCGGTCATAAAGTAGAATACATTCGTCATGAATACCCCAGCCTACAATCCGGTAGTTAATTTGCCAAATTTTATCTTCCCAATCCGCTAATTGTAATCCGTGCCTTCCTGTAATATTAGAATGGGTACGAGTCAAAAAATTATACACCCACCAGTCGTTATCTTTAAAATAAGCAAAGTATTTTCCGCTGGGTGACAAACTTGATGCCTCTAGTTCTGTAGACTGGTTTTCTAAAAGCAAATTTTTCCGTCCCGTTTCTAAATCAGTAACATAATAGTTTACATTGCGATCCAGTTTGTATTGCGGTCCTAAATCTTTCGTATTATAAGTAATAGCAAAATCTTCACTAGCATTCAGAAAACCAAAGGGTTTGCTTTCATCGGTAATTAGCATAAAACGATCGCGCTCCGGCCACCATGCTGAGATTCTGGTATTAAATTCGACATCCTCCACAGTCTGCCTTTCAGGATAAACTACCGCATCATTGCCATTCCACAACTGCACACCATCAAACTTTTCTGCAATAGTAATTTCCTTCCTAATAGTAAAAAACACCCTTTTACCATCGGGAGAAAGCGTTAAACCACTCGCGAATCCGCTTTCCACATAAAAACCCTCTGGAATTTTATTGGGCTCCATTTCAAATAATGTAGTATTTTTTACAGAAAAACAGAAAACAGCCGGACGATTAATTCCACTGATACTATCTTTATTTTCTCTAAGAAAAGCAACAGATTGACCATCAGCATTCCATATCAGTTGCGAAAATTTCCCACTACCACTTTCAGCTACTACTGATTTCCCAATAGTTGACCCAAAGGTTACCTTCAGTACTTGGTAAACGCCACCGTTTTCAATGGTACAGACCAGTGCATCTTTGGTACTAGTCATGCGGAATTGATCAATCCCAGCGATGCTTTGCAGTAGCTCTCCTCCACTATTCCTGAGTTGTAATACCCGCTGCTTCGCTTTTCTTTCCACACAAATCAAATAGTCTCCATTTCCCGAAAAGGAATACGATTCCACTTCTTCAATTACACTGATTTTTCCCTTTTCCAAATCAAGAAGAGATAGTCTTCCATCAATATCAAGGCAGACAAATTGGCGATCCCCGCTAAATGCGCCCGCATTCGATTTTGCAAAAGTATACACCTTTTTTCCATCACTTCGCTTCACAAAAAGCGTATCAGGGCTTTCGTCATAGCGCATTGCATAGCTTACCCAGTTCCCTTTATCAGATATTTTGTCAGTATAAAGCGTTCCCCACAAATGATAATCGCTTTCTGTAACTGCTTTTTTTGGTAGTACCTGCCCGTAATTAGGGCAAGCAACTAACAAAAAAATTAAAAAATTAACCCATCGGCAAATAGTGCCACAAAGTGTCGTATTGGTCTTTCTATCGATTAATCGTAGAGTAGCGTTGTTATAATTGATCATATTAATATCCAGAATTTTGAGGTTTTAGAAATGGATTTACTAGTAATTCAGACTGTGGCAAAGGCCATAATTGGTCGGTTGCATTCCATCCAGGTTTCGTACCCAAGACAGCATCCAGCTTCCCAAAACGCTTCAGATCAAAAAAACGATGCCCATACTCGGTAAATAATTCAACCTTGCGTTCTTGTAATACGGCTTCAAGCAAGGTTGTTTGAGTAGTAGCATCCGTATCCGGTAGACCTGCCGTATGTCTTATTTTGTTTAAATCTTCTTTGGCACCTATCATGTCTCCTTGCCTAGCACGTGCTTCTGACCGAATCAGGTACTGCTCTGCTAGTCTGAAAATAATGGAGTATTCTAATGAGGAACCGCTAGCAATGTCTTGCTTGTATTTATAAGGATGATACCAAAGGCCACCTCCTTCGGTAACCGTCTTTATCCAATGACTCTTTCTCAAATCGTTGGTCTCAAATTGGGATACAAAATTATCTGACAAGGCAACCATCTCTGGCGGACCGGAAAAGAAAATAAAGGTGCTGCCTTCATCTGTATTCGCACCTTCACTTCCAGAAGCAATTTGCCATATAGTGCTAGTACTTTCTTTTAGAAATACGGAGTCAAGATTATCATCCCATATATAAAGCGAAGTATCATTCAATACTGCTGAGGCCATATTCGCTGCTTCTGCAAAATCACCATGGTACAAGTACACGCGTGCAAGCAATGCCTGAGCTGTCGCCTTATTGGGGCGAGTTCGGTCTGCTTTACTATAGTCTGAAGGTAGTAAGGTAATAGCAGTTTCAAGATCGGCAATGATGTTTTTATAAACGACTTCGGTCGCCATTCTCGGCACTGTACTGTTGTAAACATAATCGGTTGTACTTACATAAGGCACATCCCCAAAAAGATTTACGAGGTAAAAGTACGTAATGGCTCTTGCAAAAAGGGCCTCACCCTGTAATTGATTTTTATCACTTGGCGCTAATGAAGCCGAATTACCGACTCCTTCAAAAATAGCATTGGCAGCATAAATCTGATTATAGGAACTGTTCCATAATAGGGAAACAAAAGCATCTGAAGCTAGTAAAGAATTATTATAAAAATCGGCTGTCGTGTAAGCACCATTTTCATAAGAAACTAGTTCATCAGCATACGTACCCAACAGGCAAGAAATCCCAAAAGACTTTCCGGTTAACAGTCCGTTCTCTCTCATTTGTGCATAAACATCAACCATAGCTGCATTGGCCGTGGTCGCGTTCTCAAAAACCGCGTCCGTGGTCAACTGCGAATTAGGTCGGTCGACTGCAACAAAATCATCACAGCTTACAATGAAAAGAAAACTAGACAGAGCCAGTAGTTTTATAGAATAGTTCCGAATTCTTATTTGATTTTTCATGTGTTTGGATTTTAAATATTAAAAAGTAAGTTGCACTCCAGCTGAAATAACACGTAAAGGAGGTAAAGTACCGCCTTGGGTAAACTCAGGATCTCCACCTTTGTAAGAAGTGATAGTTAGGAAATTTTGTGCCTGTAGTGACAAACGACACCCCAACTGTGGCAACAATTCACGTGGAAAATCGTAAGAGAGCGAAATGTTTTTAAGCCGTATAAAAGAGGCATCACTTACAGCACCGTCACTCAAACCAAAATATTCACTAGCCTGCATAACTTGTTGGTCAGTGCCAGTAGTATACCTCTGATATGGAGCCAAATCCCCAGCCTGATGCCAGCTGTTGACATAAGCTGATGGTTGATTACTCAATAATCCAGCAAAGCGCTGCGTATTGGCAAAATTGAAATTCTCTTGTTTAACAAACTGGAATAGAAAATCCAATTGTAAGCTTTTTAAAACAAATAGGTTTTGCAGTCCACCATAGTATTTTGGGTTAAAATCCCTAACTGTTTCACGGTCATTTTCATACGATATAGCACCATCGCCATTCACATCTTTAAATTGATACAGTCCAGTTTGTGGATCGACTCCAGTAAAATGAAATAGTTTTCTTATTGTCGTAGGTTGTCCTATTACATAATCGCTTCTGTAGCCAGAAGATTCTAAATCAGGAAAAGAAACCAATCTATTGGTCGCGCTGGTTATATTAAAATTAGTCGTCCACGAAAAATTATTAGTTTTAATCGGTACTAAGCGCAGCGTAGCTTCAAAACCAGTATTTTCAACAGTCGCGTCTAAATTGGCTTGGATGCTACTAAAACCTGTGGTTCCTGCTAAAGGTAAACCAACCAGCTGGTTGGAGGAACGATTTTGATACCAAGCGGTTGTCAAAAAAATACGATCATTAAAAAATCCAAGCTCTAGCGCAGCTTCAAATTTTTTATTAGTTTCCCAACCAAAATCAGCATTATAAAGTCGCGCAGGCTGCAAACCATTGGTACCTCCATATTGATATCCAGAGGAACTGTAGGTGTTTAGAAATTGGTAATCCCCTATTTGATCATTTCCGGTAGTACCATAACTAGATCGTAGTTTTCCAAAACTGAGCCATGAACTATTTTCAGCTAGCAGTGGCTCTTTAAAAAACAACCAAGCCCCGCCTATGGCTCCAAAAGTAGCAAACTGCTTTCCTGGTCCAAAACGGCTAGAACCATCCCTCCTACCAGTGAAATTTACAATATACTTGTCGACAAAGGTGTAATTAGCTCGTCCAAAAAAAGCTTGGTATTTATAAAGTATAGCATTATTATTCAAAATCAGTGTCACCGATGCCGACGCCAAGTCAGCTAGCAAGCTATTACTTGTAAATCCACTGGCGAGGCTAAGTAGCTTTTTGCTATCTTGGTTTTGATAGCTGGCTCCTACCAATACATCAATTTTTGATTTCCCAAAATCCCCCCTCCAGTTCAATTGCGGCTCAATAATCCAAGACCGCCTGCTCAAGGTATTGCTATAAATGGAGGAATACTGACTGCCTAAATTATAAGCAGGATTATACACAGTAGAGGGTATAGAACGATTGTCCTCATTATGAAGATCAGTAAAACCCAAGCTTGTTTTAAATTCTAAATTTTTAGCTACTCGATACGAAAGCAAACTATTCACTATAAGGTCAGTGGTTTGAGCGATATTTTTGCTTTCTAAATTGGCCAATGGGTTTTCCCAAGTACTGTTCTCCCAGTTCAGCTTGTTCTCCGCATCATAAAGTGCGGGAGCATTCGGTGCAAGTTGCCTCGATAAGGTTACAAAGTCAATCCATGGTAAGTCGTTGTGCTGCGCGGTATAGCTTCCCGAAAAAGTAAAGCGAAACTTTTTGTCCTCGGAAGCATGGTCAAAACTAAGTCGAGCACCTCCTCTTTTATATAAAAAATCTCCGGGGAATACGCTGCTTTCCGTTCGATAATTTCCACTTAGTAGGTATTTAGTTTGTTCTGAACCACCACTAACCGAGGCCTGCAATCCCGTGACTTCCGATGTCCCTCCTATCAGTTTTTTTTGCCAGTCTGTATATCGGCTCGGATCCCAAGTACCGTTCACATCATAGGCGTTTGCGGGATAGCTAACAAAACCGTCATTGCCAAAAGCTTCCTGTCGCATCGCTAAATACTGCGAGGTATTCATTATTGGCATCATCTTGCTGACCGTTCCACTACTATGATTGCTGTTAATCGTAAAGGTGGTCTTACCCGCTTTACCTTTTTTAGTGGTAATCAGCACTACGCCATTGGCACCACGAGAACCATAAATAGCTGTGGCATCAGCATCCTTTAATATCTCAAGACTTTCAATATCGCCAGGATTAATACTTGCTAAGGGGTTTCCATCCCCAGGAATAGATGTCGAAGTTTGGCGATCGCTAATAGGATCAGACGAATAGGGCACGCCATCAATAATAAAGAGTGGCGCATTCGCTCCCTCACGAAGACTGTTTAACCCACGAATGTTGATACTGAATCCACCACCTGCAATCCCACTTTCCTGTACAATATTCACCCCTGCCATTCTCCCTTGCATTGCTGCAAGTACATTTGTTACCGGTTGCGCTTCAATGTCCTTAGCTGTAATACGGGCAATACTTCCGGTGCGCTCACTTTCTTTAACGCTATAATAACCCGCATTAATTCGTACTTCCTGCAATTGAGTCGCATCATCTTGTAATTGTACGTTTATTGTTTTTCGCCCATTTATTGGCTCAGTAACCGTTTTAAACCCCATAAAACTAAAGACTAGAATGTCATCAGCCGATGCTGTTAGCGTGTATTGCCCGTTAAAGTCAGATATAGTTGCAGTAGTAGCTTTCCCTTTTATCGAAACGGCCACTCCAGCAAGAGGATTGATACCATCAGTTACAGTACCGCTTATTTGATTTTGTTGTTGTAAGTAATGCATGGGCCTCAGTACTTTGTTAGCTGAAGCTGGGGTGTAGCTTAAGGAGAACCCGAAAATAATCAGGTACCAAAAAGCCGAACCACCCTTGTAAAATGATTTATTTTTCATAATATTGGTATAGTTAATTGAAACGTTAGTTTTGTTAGCGATGGTCCTCTGCGTAGTTGTCCAGACAGTCAGAGGGCCTTTTTTTGTTTGTTCTTAATTCATAGGCATCATTTTAATTTGATTAGTTCTTTTTTCTTTTTTCTTTTTTCTTTTTTCTGCAAGCAAATTGCTGTCTTTCCGGGATTCAAATGTCCTTAGCTTCCGCAGTCGAGTGTCAAATGTTTGAAGAATACGTAAAAAGAAAAGCTGTTTGAGCGGAGCGAGTTCTTTTCTTTTAGTATTTGAAAACTAATTTGACCGACGAGGGAGCAAAGACTTGATTTTTTTGTTTCTTTTTTGATCAAGCAAAAAAGAAAGTTTCAACCATAAACCCAAAGGCATATCAGTATTATTAATGCCACTATTAATGCAGCTTGAATTTGTCTGTAGTATTTCATCGTATCAATTTATGGGGGTTATAAAATGGGTTTTGGTTTTTAGGTTATGAGTTATCTTAAATAAGTGGATCTATTTCTTTATTCTATATTCCTTGTGCACATTTAAAATTTATAATTCAACATTTAAAATAAAAAAACAAGCCTGCATCTTTTACTAACAAATTCAAAATAAATTAACTAGGCGATTATTCAATGGACCTTTCGGTGCAGGTGTTTTATAGAGAGTATTGGTTTATTCAATCATAGGCATACAAGTTTTAGCGGTTTAAACTGCTGCGAGACTATAAAAAAAGAAGATAAAGCGCTAAGAATGAAGTGGAGTAAACACCAAAATTGGGAGCATAAAAAATGGCATGGAACTCAGCTTATTGACTTTGAGGTACTGGTATACCCGGCAACAATAAGTGAGCCCACGCCATGGGACGTGAGCATCATACTTATTATCTCGTTGCAAAATTACCAGTTTTCAAAGTCGAGATTCTAAGCGAATGCTTCAAATATTTTATATGAAGAATCGCAAATATATGTATTCAAAAACAAATATAGTAAAAAAACATCATACCATACATATATGTGTGGGATTAATATTCATTTATAATGGAAATTTATCATGTGGAAGAAAAAGAATTAAATAAAGTCCAAATTACCCTTGGGGCTACCATAAGGAGGATTAGAGAAGAAACAACAGATTTTTCTCAATCCAAGCTATCTATTGAAATAGGAATGTCAGAAAATCAGATTAGAAGAATCGAACTAGGGAAAAGTAATCCAACAGTTAATACTCTTGCCAAAATAGCAAAAGCTTTAAAAGTAGATATTAAGGTTCTATTTGAATAATTAAATTTTTAAGTATTAAAAGAATTCAAAAATATTCATCATGGAATGGTATAAAATAGTAATTGGTATTCTAATATGGATATTAGGCGTCTTTATCTATATGAAGTATAAAGACTTTCAAAAGAATAAATATCACAATGATTCATTCAAAAATAAAAAATTATAGATAATTTAATTAGATCCAGATTTCAGGACTATATAGAGATAAAAAGATGCTTTGAGGCATCTTTTTTTATGTTTATTAATGCTCCCATATTGCATATTGAATTTTCCAAAATGCATATTATATAAAAATTTAAACACCTATTTTGACCTTACTTAAAGATTTAAAATATGCAATGGTATGAAATCATAGGGTTTGCTGTGGTATGACTTTTAGGTCTATATCTGAGAGGAAAGTTAAATGAGTCAATAAGGGATTATTTTTGTAAGGATAGTAGCAGAACTACACCAAAGAAATGAAAAATATCCCACATTAGAATTAGCTTACTATTATACTCTTTAATTAAAGTCAAAATATCACTAAATGTGGGTATTGTAACAATAGTTAAAAATGATTTTATTTACGAACTAGAATATATAGCGTGAAATACGGTAAAACTTTAAAAAAGCGTTACTTGTTGATGTTATATACAAGTTAGCAGAAATTTCAAAAAACGCGGGAGAATTCAGTTACGGTTTTCCGTAATAAACAATTAATTTAATATTTTAAATTAGCAAAATATCAATATTAAGAAAATGCGATTACATACCAAAAAACACCAACTTTATGAATAAAAATTACGGTCAACTAGTTGAAAACATTAATAAAAGATCTAATCCTGAAAATTTAATCCTTGAAAAATACTTCTCCGATGAGTTATCGACTATAAAATATAACGATATTTTACGCTATGTAACATTAGCGATGAACGGAGTTGAACAATCTTATACAGAAATAAGTAAAGAAGCTGGAGAAAGAGTAAAAAATCATTTAAAAGAAACACTTTCTGGTATAGTATATAAATATCAAGGATCTGTAATGACCAATACGCACATAAAAGGTAATAGTGATATTGATTTACTTGTAATTTCTGATAAATTTTACACTTTTGATAAAGCAGGTATTGAGAAAACATTAACTGATTACAATCAAACATATTATCTAAATCAAACTCAAATTCAAAAACTTAAAAATGAATTAGTAGGAGGTGGATATACTACAGCCTTACAAGATTTAAGGGCTAATCGACTAAAATCAGAAAATAAACTTATAGATGTTTATGACATTTGTGATATTGAACATTCAAAAGCAATTAAAATTACCAACAAAAGCCTAAATCGTGATGTTGATATCGTAATCGCCAATTGGTATGATAATGCTAAATCAGTAATTAACAACAAAGATTCAGATTTTCGAGGTATTCAAGTTTATAATAAAGAAACAAATTCAAAAGGAAAAGCAGATCTTCCTTTTCTTAGTATCAAAAAAATAAATGAAAAAAGTTCTTTAACCAATGGAAGATTAAAAAAAATGATACGGTTTTTAAAAAATGTAAAAGCAGATAGTTCAAAAGAGATTGAACTAAGTAGTTTCGATTTTAATGCAATTTGCTATAATATAGACGTAAAATTGTATGAAAATTTAAACAAGTATTTTTTGGTAGCTACTGTCTTTAATCAATTATATGTATTAGCAACAAATGAACAATTAGCCAATAATTTGAAATCTGTGGATGAGCAGGAAGATATTTTTAGAGATAAACCTAAAAAGTACCAATCACTAAAAAATTTAATGGACGAAGTTAGTTCAATTTTAGTAGATATTAAACCACAAATAATATGAGAAAAAAAAGAATTTTTATAGGTTCTTCTACAGAAGAACTTGACTTAGCAAATGCTGCAAAAGCTATTCTGGAATTTGATAAAGAATTTGAAGTTACAATCTGGAATGAGGAAGTATGGGAAAAAGCAGTATTTAAACTTAATAATAATTATCTTAATGATTTAATAAGGGCAACATTACAATTCGATTTTGGTATATTAATTGGAACTCAAGATGATCAAGTTATAGTTAGAGGTAACGAAGAACTACAACCTAGGGATAATATCTTATTTGAATTAGGGCTATTTATCGGTAGATTAGGACTAAATAATTGTGCTTTTTTAATTGACAAAGAAATTAAGGTTCTTTCTGATATTAAAGGAATTTCTTTAGCTCGATTTGAAAGAGATAATTTGGATTCATTTACAAAAGCAATAAGCCAAGTGAAGAATTTATTCAAGAATCAAATGGATTCTGGTATTAACTTCTTTCCTTCATCAACTTTAGCAGCAGTATATTATGAAAATTTTATTAAACCCACGTGCTTACATATTCTTCAAAATAATGGAATAGAAGATGATGATGGGCAAAAATATGAAAATAGTTCAATAAAAGTGATTATACCAGAGCGACTAACTTCTGATGTTAATAGTCAATTTCAAACATTAAAAAAGAGCTTTAAAACAAAAAAACTCACATTTGATTACCTTGGAAGACCACGGAATATAGATATTGAAACTTTAATTAAAGATGGAAAATTATTTGTAATTGATTTTCCTACTGTTTTATCTGGAATTAATTATGCTATTTCAAATTTACTTCCTCACGATTTTAATGTAATGTCTGATGATTATGAATTAATTCTAAATCGTGAATTTGACAGATTTATTTACACATTAAATAAATTAGCATTACGAGATGGATACAATAATTTGATAACAGTACTCAATGAAAAAGATCTGAAATAAAAACTTCTGCTAACCGCCATTCCAATACTTATCAAATTATGAAGATGACTTAAGAAAAGATTCGATTAATGCAGAGGAATTACGTAAATTTTTCGCAAGAAAGATGGACAATCTATTTGATTTTCAACCGGACAAAAATGTTTGGTGGATTAATTAACAAAAACCAGCAACTAAAAACGTTTTGTAACAAGCTTAAAACTGACATTGTAAAATAAAATAATATGGAAAAATGCTTTGTAATTCAACCTTTTGACAATGGGAAATTTGACAAACGATACGTTGATATTTTTGAACCAGCGATTAAAAAGGCTGAATTTGAACCTTATAGAATTGATAACGATTTAAGTGTAAGAATACCAATTGACGATATTGAAAAAGGAATTGCAGAAAGTGCGATTTGTTTTGCAGAGATTACTACTGACAATCCTAACGTATGGTATGAATTAGGGTTTGCTCTTGCTTGTGATAAAGATGTGATTATGGTATGTTCGGACGAAAGAGCAGGTAAATTCCCTTTTGACATTCAACATAGGCATATAATTACTTACAAAACTAGTTCGACAAGTGATTTTAATAATTTAGAAGATACAATAACAAGAAAAATAAAAGCATTTCAACAAAAAACGAAAACTGTAAAACAGCTAAGCGTAACACCTGTTGTTGAAACGGAAGGTCTGAAAGGACACGAAATTGCATTATTAATATTAGTTATGGAAAATCAGCTTTCAAGTGAAGACAGCACCTCCGTTTTTGGTCTAAAACACGAAATGAACAAATCAGGTTATACAGCTATCGCAACAAGTGTTGGAATACGTTCCTTAACAAAAAATGGAATGTTAGAAACCTTTAAAACAATGGATGATTACAATAATAATCAAGAATATATTGCTTGCAAGTTGACAGAAAAAGGTGAAAATTGGATATTGTCAAATCAAGACCAACTTCAATTCAGACTGACAATGAATTCCGCAGACATTGTAGACGATTTGCCCTTTTAAAGTAGAAAAAAGCCAGCCACTAACAGCCATTCGATATAGCTGGAATTTAGTGGAATTACCTTTTCGCATCAAGTTTCGTTAAGCCGAAAATTGAGCGGTTACGAACTTCCAGCCATCTCAAAGTGGCATAACGTTGTGCCTAATTGTATTAAAAATCACGTATGAAAATAAAATTCTTAAAAGCAGGTACAGGAGACTGTATAATTATCAATCATAACTCTAAAAATATTTTTATTGATGGAGGTAATGAAAGTACCTACCTAATCTCTGAATATTATAAAATAAAATCAAGACAAGAGAGAGTTGATTTTCTAATTGTTACTCATCATGACGAAGATCACATCAAAGGAATTTTAGATTTGTTTAAGGAGATTGAAACGAGAAATGAAGATCCATTAATTGATAATATCATTTTTAATTCTCCTAGAAAAATATTAAATAAAATAGAAAAAATAGATGACTCAAACTTGCTATCTTATAAGCAAGCTCACGAACTTGAAAAATATTTGATAAATCATCGCAATATAAATTGGGAAACTTCTTTAAAAACAACAGAAATAGAATCTAAAATAAATTTAGTATTTAATGACCCGAATTTATCATTTAAAATGTTTTCTCCTAATAAAGATATTTTGGAAAAATATGCGTCAAACAAAGGTGCTTATTTAACCAGCGATCATAGATGTGATTGGGGAGCTTCATTATGTACATTAATCAAATCTATAGATGACAAAAGCCAAGATACTTCATCAAGTAATATGACCAGTATTGTTTTATTGCTTACTTATAAAGACAATAATTATCTTTTTACTGGTGATGTTACACCATCTCGTTTAAGCGAAATTATTGATAAAATGAGACTCCAAAATGAAATGGTTAATTTTAAGTTGATAAAATTACCACATCATGCAAGTTACAGAAGTCTTAATTCAGAAATTTTACAAAAACTAAACTGTAGAAATTTTGTGGTTTCTACAAATAGTAAAAAACATTATTTACCTAACAAAAAAGCTTTTTTGAAAATTATTAATAACAGAAAATCAAATGAAATAATCAATTTTTTCTTCAATTATGGTGAGGTCATTAGTAATCTAAAAATATCTAAAATAGATGAGAGAAATTACAACCTTAATTTAGTTTCTAACAATAAAAATTATGGTTATGCCTTTGATATCTGAAACATTAAAATCTTGTTCTGTTAAAATAGAGTCAATTGTTGCTGGAGTTCCTTCTATTGGGTCTGGAGTAATATATCAGACACCTAACAAATGTTATTACAATTATATCTTAACTGCAAAACATCTTTTATCTGAAGATTCTCATACTGAATTTGACTTTAGCAAACTACAAAGTATAGACATTAAATATTATACAGATAAATTTGAAAAATTAAGTTTTTTAAAGGGGAAAAGCTTAAACGAAAATGATATAATAATTTTTGAAAAAGAAGATTTAGTAATCTTAAAAATTCTTAAAACAGAAGGAATAAGTTTTCCATCTATATTAGTTTCAGACGAGTTAGAAAATGATGAATTAACATTTTCTTGTTGGTCGGTCTTTAAGGCAAATGAAGATGCTTTAAGTCTTTTTAAATTTAATAGAAATGACCCTTCAGAGAAAAAAATCAATCTTGAAAATAATGTTACTAAAGAATATCTAAATGGTTTATCAGGAAGTGGTGTTTTTATTCATAATAAGAATACACTATTAGGTGTAATATCTAAATATCCAAATGAGAATTTTGAAAATTCAACAATAGAATGTTCTAGAATATCATTTGCTAATATCAATTCAAAATTACATGGTTTAGGTTTTATTCAACTAGACACAAAAGGAAGTCATTTAAAAAGAGAGATAAAAGGAAGATTAGTTGAATTTTATCAGGCACAGATAAATGGATCATACTTGGATTTAAAAATTGCAATTGAAAGAACAAAAACTGATATGAATGACGATTGGTTTTATGATTCATTACAATATATAGATCTTCTTCACCCAGATTATTTATACGCTCAGTTAAATGACTATTTTTATGAAAATGGGTATAAAGCTACTAAAGCAGAAAAATTTTATATTCCAAAAAACAATTTCACATTAAGAGAAGCCTACATTTTACCATTGATTGATAGAATTATCTATATGGCTATTGCTGGTGAATTAGGAGAGTTAATTGATGATTCTTTAATTCCCAATGTTTTTGCACCACGCTATAATAGAATAAAACAAAATAGTTTGCTTATTAACGGTGTGGAGCAATGGCTAAAAATGAAATATAAAATTGCTCAAGAAATAAATAAAAAAAATAATGATCAGTTTGAATTTAATTGTATTCTGCATGTAGATATTTTAAATTACTATGACAACATTGATAAAAAATTACTTGTTGAAAAATTAAAAAGAATTGCCACAAATAATAATCATTTAAATACAATTAAACTACTTGAAACTTTTTTATCTAGCTATTCAGAGAAAAGTACAGGACTACCACAGAATAATGAAGCCTCTGCATTATTATCTACTTTTTATTTGAATCAAGTTGATGTTTTTATAAACAATCACACACATTCATATTTTAGATTTGCCGATGATATTAAAATATTATGCAAAGATAAATATGAGGCTCGTAAATTTTTAGTTTTACTAGAAAAGGAATTGAAAAGATGTCAGTTGTCCGTAAATTCACAAAAAACTAAAATCGTTGAAATTGTTGATTCATATGAAGAAAAAAGTGAGCTTGTAATACTAAGAAAAGAAGTTGCAGAAATTTTCAACCCTGAAATCGAACTGATTAAAGTACTTTCAAAATCGTCAAATTATCAGTACAGAAACGAGGCTTTTCATTCTGCAATTAAACTCTTAAGTGAAAACATTAATTTTGATGGGAATGAAAGCGACGAGCAATCAAAAAACTTAGTTTTTGCTTTAAGAATAATAGAATTTTTAGGAAAATCAAAAATACATTTTCAAACATATAAAAATGAATTATTACAATCTTTAGCAAAAGCAGTTAAAGTTTTAAAAGATAAGCCTTGGATTACCCCACAAGTTTGTAAAATTTTATCACTAATAGAAGCTGATCAATTCACAAGTGTTTTTGGACTAGACTTAAAGGAACTAGTTCTTAATCAACATTTGAATCTATATCCTTATCAACAGTTTCAAATATGGCTATTATTTGCAAAGCAAAAGTTTAAAAGTAAAGACTTAATAATTTATGCTACTCAACAAATAGAGATTAACGATTCTACTCAAAAGGCTACAACTTCTGCACAAATTTTATATTTGAGTACCGTAGATAAAAATTTCAAACGAATTATTTTAAGAAAATTTGAAGAAAATTTCACTGCAGGATATTTCCAAAACAGAGCCGCTTTAATAGCTATAAGATCTTTTAGTCTCTTAGAACCAAAAAAAGAGGCCATTCATCCAGCTTTATCAAGTTCATTTCCATTCACATCGGAATTTGGACATAAAGACTTAGTTTTTTACAGTGATATTGAATTAATGAATGAAGATGAAGATTTAATAGAAGAACTATTCTCAATATGAAAGAATTTATTATTTACTTTACACTAAACAAATGGTATTCATTAGATATATCTAATGATGAATTTATCGAAGATTATAATATCTCAATTAAAAATAAGTATTATACATTTCAAGTCTCTGATTTGATTAGAGAGATTAAATCTAAAAATTTCAAAATAATTCCTGAAATTATTAATATTGAATCTTTTGACAAACAATTTTCTCAAAAAGGAAAAGATCTATTAGATTTTAAAAAATGGCATATATTAAAAGCCCTAAGAAAAGAAGAAATAATAGACTCACATTATAGAGTTAATGATTTAATGGATTTTTTACTCAAGATCAAAGATTTAATAGATAAATTAAAAGAAGATTCAACTGATGAACTGAATCGTTTTAATAATATCGAGCTAAAAATTAATAAAATTATTCACAAAACATCGTTTGAAGGGATAAAAATTGACAGAGATATATTAGACCAGAAATGCATTGCCTTACATAGAATTATTTATGAAATAAAAAATGAGTTTCAATTTTCACACAACATTTTTCAGCCAGAAAATTTTGAAACACAAGCTGATTATTTAAAAAACAAAAATTATAGAATATTAGTATCCATTGAGAAAACAGTAAGTTTACTTAGAAAATCCGATATAATCTGTGACCAATTTAACCAGCTAAATAGATTGAGTAAAGATTTAAAAACTTTGATGGTACTTAAATCAAGGCTAGGTGGAATTGATTTTGTCAATCCTTATTTTGTAGGTTTTGGATCAATAACATCAAGAATCATTATAAAAGAACCATCACTTCAAAATTTAAGAAAGGAAAATCGAGATATAATCGTTCCAAATAATGGTAAAGAATTATTTTATATTGATTATAGTCAATTTGAGGCTAGTATTTTAGCTCATTGTTCAACTGATAATGAACTTTTAAAGTTAATAAACGCGGATGATGTCTATTCTGATATTGTTATCAAAATATACAATACAGTAGTGAATGAAAATAGTAGAAAAGAGGCAAAAATACTTTTTTATCGCTATTTGTATGGAGATACTTTTGACAACAAAAAAGAAAAAGAACTAAAAAAGAAAGTTGATAGCTATTTCAATAGATTTAAAACGTTAATTAAATTCAAAGAAGATTTAAAGAAAGAGGCAATTAAAAATGGGCTTGTTAGCACCCAAAATGGTAATATTAGAAAACTTGATTTGAATAATATAAATATATGGATTTTAAGTCATCTTATACAATCAAAAGCGTCTTATATTTTCAAGAAAGCTATTATTGAAACATTTCAAAATGTCAAAAAAGCGAGATTGTTAATTCCATTACATGATGGAGCGTTATATGAAATAGACATTGACGATTCTGAAATAATCAAAGTAGAAATAATAAACATTTTTGTCAAAACATTTCAAAACGAATGTAAATCACTAACAAATCCACAAGCAAAAGAACAGAAATTCCACCACAACTAGGCATAAACCCCAGCTGGATCGAGCATTAAGTAACACAGGCGCTGGCCCGGCTGGCTTGAGCATTAAATATCATAGCTGCTGGCGCGATGCGTCCCGCTCGTACCCACAATCAAAATCAATTAAGAGAAGTAATCCCGATGGCGCAGAATTGTATTCCGTGACTGCAATGTGAAGTGTAATTAAAAGTTTTAAAGAACAAATAGAAACTGTAATGCAAAGAAGAAAGGGCTGAAAAGCCCTTTTTAAGATTCTAAAGTCAAAAGAAACTCAGAAAATTTGATATTGTCAGAGTTACAAATCACTTCAGTTTCTTTTTCTAATAGATCTGCTGTAATAAAATCAAAATCATCTTTGTAGTTTTGAATACTCAAATCAAATAAATCGTATTGTAATGTACCTTGAATGGGTTCTTCAAAAGCAATTTTAATTTTTTTAACTGTAGTATTGGCCTTTTTCGCAAAGACATTCAAAGCTTCTTTTATAATTTTTGTTTCATACAAATGAAGCACCACCGTTTGTTCTCCCTAAACTAAAATCAACGATTTGAATGGCACTAATAGCGCCCGATGGCGCGGAATTGCATTCCGTGACTGCCACTTATAATCCTACAACGTCTCAAAGTAAAACAAATTAAGATAGGTTCATGCTATTTTATTTTTCATAATATAAATATTGATTAAATCTTAAATAAAAATGCTAATCAGAATAGATGTTTTAGCATTGATTATAGTCGCGTAAAACAACTTATTTATCTATTTGTAAGTACAGTACGATTAATTTATTACTTTTAACAATTAAACTAATAATTTATGAATAGATATTTGTTAGACATACCCACGGAAGAACTATTGGAAAAATTTGGAAAAGGAAGCCACATTCCAGGTTCGGGAAGTGCAGCAGCTTTTCAAGGTATGATATCAGCTAAGTTATTAGTTACCGTTATAAGTTTAACCTGTGATGAAAAACGAAAAATAACTTATGGCGCAGTGGTTCCGGAATTAATCAAAATGCAAATGAAAATTGTAGAGCGAATCTTCCCCGAACTTACTAATTTATTTCACAAGGACTCCTACCATTTCGATCTGGCAATAAAACTTAGAGAAGCTCGTAATAATGAAAAAGATCCTGCATTGCAAACTAACTTAGAAAGGCAGGCACTAGAGCAACTCAAACTTGCTATTGACATTCCATTAGACATTGCATCTTTAAATATTGAATTAGCTGAAATGGCTAGCTTTGTGTTTGATAAGGGTTGGAAGGCAGTGCGTGGAGATTCTCAAGTGTCATTAAGTGGAGCTGTAGCTGCTATCGCAGGTTGTCGTTCAATAATAAATCTAAATTTACTTTGTTTTGGAGGAGACGAATACAAATATATTGAAGGTATTAGTAAAAAATTAAATATACTTAAATCAATCTATGATGAATTGAATATCAATGCAAATACAAAAATTGAACAACTGGAGAATGAATTGAAAGAAAAAATGCCTTTGTTTAAAGAAGCAACAGAAATATTATTTAAAGTAAAGTCAAAAACCTACCTGTCAGATGCTGAAATCGAAAATAGTGCAATCGAACTGCAGCTATTACTTTGGAAATACAGAAGTCAAATTTGGAAAGAAGACTCTACTACACCTTTAAAAATTTTAAACCCTGCCCAAGCATTGCAAAAAGTATTTGGATATAAGTACTTTTTGATGGAAAACATCTCTCTTGCAGACCAAGAAGACTATACAAACGTTGCAGGTATTATTGACCAGAGAGATAAATTAGTCCTGATTTCAAAGCAATACAACGTTTCAACTCAAAATTTCACAACGGCTCACGAGTTAGGTCATGCAATGTTGCATTCGCAACTCGTTATGCATCGTGACATACCAATTGAAGGTTCTACACAATCCACAAAAAGAAGTAAAGAAGAAATTCAAGCTGATAAGTTTGCTTCCTACTTCTTAATGCCACGAAAACAAATTATAAAAGAGTTTACAGAAAGATTTATTAATTCTAAGTTTACAATTGATGAACAATCTGCTTTCAACTTAATCAAAGATGGTCCTGGGAAATTGAAAAGCGATTGTAAAAATTTAAGAGGTTTATCCAGAAAATTAGCCACAGCAGAAAGATTCGAAAATCAATCTTTTAATTCAATGACTGAATTATTTAATGTTTCTGTTGAAGCTATGGCAATTAGATTAGAAGAATTAGAGCTACTTGTTTTTTAAAATAAGATGGTGCATCCCTTGACTCTCACTACCATAGTCTTATAGGTCTCCTGACTTCGAACTACCAACTTTAAATACAATACCGCAAATAAGAAATATGCGGTGATTATTTTCATTTATCACCGCATATTTGCGGTAGATATAAAGTATAATCACAACATTATTTCAAAAATCAAAGTATGCAATTCGGGAATTACACTATTCAATTCGAGAATCGCACACCATACTATTTGGAAGCATAGCGACCATCAAATAGATTTACAGCCCAATTCAATTACCAAAAAAGTCAATTTGTAAATCTTAAACCGCTTCAATGAAATTATTTTCTGAATCCTTGATGTCCCAATTAGAACAGCAATTAAAAGTAATCCATCTGCAAACAGAAAATCCAATTCAATCGGCTGAATTGTCCATTAAAAGTAGCGTTAATGCCTTAGAGAAACTAAAATCCTTTTTCATAAAATACAAATCGTTGAACAAGAAAGAAGAAATAGAATTCTTTCGCGATATCAAACCAAAGTTTGCGGCTAAACTGATTTACTACAGCGACATCTATACTATAGAAACCAACAAGCCATTGGGTTCCCATAAAACAATAGCTAAATATTATAACTCCGAACTTCTTAAATTAAAAGTTTTCTTCAAACAAAACCAGGAATTTTACCGCTACTGCCGCACGGCTAACAACTGCCTTGATAGCAAATATTATATACGCGAAAAATACGACCTTAAATTAATGATGGACAGTGTTTATTTTCAAATAGACCATCGCTTCGCAACCTCTCACGACTATAAGATGGCTCGCATAATAGCGAACGATGAAATAAAAAATTTTCTGCTGGAGCAAATGGAAAAACTAGAAAGAAAGGCAATAACAGCACAATCGCCTTCCCCACTCCCTAAAAGCCTAAAATGGACAGGATCAAAAGTAGATTTGATAGAATTAATTTATGCACTGCATTCAGAAGGCGTTTTTAATAATGGAGCCACTGGGCTCAAAGAAGTCATCACCTTTTTCGAGTCTTCTTTAGAAATCGAATTGGGGCAATTCAATAGGGTTTTTCTGGAAATCCGCAACAGGAAATCCGATAGGACAAAATTTATGAATACACTCAAAAACAAACTCATAATCCGCATGGATGATGCAGATGAAAATTAAAAAAAAAGCTGCTCACACTAAAATGAGCAGCCTTCTAGCTTTGATTGTAATAACTCCTATCTTAAACCTGGATTCAACTACTAGTTGCTCCCTGTAGTTCCTGTAAAATGGGTGATAAGCTTTTTCCAGTCTGGATCAACGGTTTCATCTGCCTGCATTGCAACTGTATTAGTCGATAAACCTTCCGTAGCGAGCACTGTATCCCCCTTCTTGGTAGTATAATAAGGATTTTCGTTCTTCATATCTGACTTGCCTACAGTATCGCCCGCTACAAGAGGACTATCGGTTGTACAGGAAGCAAGTGCAAAAAGGACGGCCAAACAAATTAATGTACTAAAACCTAAATAGAATTTTTTCATTTTTGATAATGTTTTAAATGTTACTGATTACTTTTTAATCAGTTCATTTCTCCCGGGATAATCTGAACAATTTTGATGGTGGCTTTGCTCATAACAAAACCGTTTGAATTCAAAGCAAAACTAATAGGACCTTTCCCCTCCCACAAGCCAACAACTGTTCAATTCGGGAATCTATGATATGCAATTCCCGAATTGAACACACTACATTTTACTCTAAAATCCAAATAAACAGTAAGTTAAACTCCAGTAAACGAAAGAATCCTTAATAAGGGTAATTCTTGTAATCAATTACATTATTTTAGCTACATTTATTTTACAAAATACAGTCTCAAAGACATTAATCTTATGTTTTCTAATCAGTAAGCCACCCCAATCTCTTAGAAATATGACGAAAAAATATTTACTTATAATATGGTTATGTCTGTATTATAATGCTTACCCACAACAAAATAATTTTGTTATTCCGGATAGTCTTTCAACTAAAGACTATGAATATTTTAGTAAAAACATACTTTATGAGGAAAAGGACAGTATCAAAGAAAGTTTGTATGCACAATCATGGTTAGCTAAGGCAAAACGGGAGAAAAATTACGGACAAATGGCCCAATCCTATAAAGCCCTAATTTATACAAGCGATAAAAAACTACAACTTATATATGCCGATCGTATGCTGATAGCGGCAAAAAAAACAGCTGATTTCGCATTAATCGGATCAGGCTACATGACAAAAGGGGTTATCCAATATGATCGTAAAGAGCACATGAAGGCACTGGACAGCTATCTCATGGCAGACGAATACATTTCTAAGACAAACAACCAATACCAAATTTACAAAGTAAAATATGGCATTGCTCAGATCAAATATTACCTTGGGTTTTACGATGAGGCAATAGCATTATTTAAAGAATGTCTTGGGTATTTCAAGGAAGAAAATAGCCGTGCGTATCTGAATACACTTCATTCTTTAGGGCTTTCTTACAACCGCACAGGTAAATATAAGTTATGCAGCCAGATGAATCAGCTGGGGCAAAGTGAAGGTCTGCGTTTTAAAAACCTAGAAATGCAATCCTACTTTATCCATTCTGAAGGCGTAAATCAATATTTCAAACACAATTATCCTGACGCAATAAAGAAGTTGACAAAGGTACTGCCTGCTTTGAAAGAGACTAAAGACCTTACAAACGAAACGACGGCCTATTTTTACATCGGTAAAAGCTACTGGGCCCTAAAATTGCAGGAAAAAGCAGTACCCTACTTTAAAAAGATAGATGAAGCATTCCAAAAACAAAAGTACATACGCCCTGATTTACGGGAAGCTTATGAACTATTAATTCATTATTATCAGGAACAAAACGACAAAGAATTAGAGTTATATTATGTCACAGCCCTTTTAAAAGTTGACCAAGTTTTGATTAAGGATTATAAATACCTTTCAGGGAAAATACACAAAGAATACGACACAAAAAATTTAATTCAAACTCAAAGAAACATTGAACACTACTGGACCATTATAATTACCATAATGACAGTAATCATTGCAATACTAGTGTACAGACACTATAAAAATAAAAGATTATTTGAAGAATTAATGAATCGCAAACCCGAAACCATCCAATCATTGGTTTCAAACAATACCAGTAAAGAACTCGATATCAATCCTGAACTAATTACTGCAGTTCTAAAAAATCTAGAAAAATTTGAGCGCAATAAAAAGTACCTCGAAAAAGACATGAATTTGGCAAAAATGGCTTCATTACTAAACACCAATACAAAATACGCTTCTAAAATTATTACACGCTATCGAAAAAAAGGAATCGTCGAATATATCACCTATCTGAAGATTGAACATATTGTAGAGTTACTCAAAAACGAAAACCTATACCGCAATTACAAAAATGAGGCATTAGCTGACGAAGCTGGTTTCGGTTCTACCCAAAACTTTACGCGAGCGTTCAAAAATCAAACAGGCCTCTCTCCCACCTACTTCATCAGTGAATTAAAAAACCAACAACATTCATAAATAATAACAAGACATCCAAAATCGACTTCGCAAGACCAGTAATATCAAAAACAAACTTGTAATTACAACCTACTCTCCCCGCCCTTAAATAAAAAGCATAGCAAAACAACGAGGAAGTGAAGTGGCAGCAGTCCGCGAGTTGAGGACGAAGGACGAACGGCTCGGGCTGCGGAACATTTGAAATTAAAAGGAGGACTGCCAGTGGCAGTCAGGTAAATAACTAGCTAGTTTTCAAGCTTTTGATTTTCAGGCTTGAAATCGATGATTCATGAATACAAAAAAACAATAATAACCCATGAATATTTTTTTGTTACTTTTTTCATAAAGGAAAAAAGTAAAGACTTTCTTCAAATATAAAAACAGCAATCAACCAATAAACGTTCAACTATACTCTCCTCACACCGCCCTTAAATAAAAAGCATAGCAAAACAACGAAGAAGTGCAGTGGCAGCAGTCCGCGAGTTGAGGACGAAGGACGAACGGCTCGGGCTGCGGAACGGAACTTCAAGGTAGTTTTCAAGCTTTTGATTTTCAGGCTTGATCTTTTGTTTCTTTTGTATCAAGACAAAAGAAAAGATTTGCTTAAAAATAAAAAATAGCATTCAACCAATACACGTTCAATTACAACCACAACACCCTGAACACTGATTACTAAACACTACTTTTCTTTCACAACTTGTGAACCACTTGTGATATAAAATCAACCAATACCAACACTTTTGTACCATAACAACCTAAAACATAAGTTATGGCACTTGAAAGCAACAGCTCCACCAACACAACTAAAAACAGAATGTACCGTGAGCAATTAATTACAATGGAAGACTTAAACGAATTCCGAACGCTTCTTCTCAATGATCTAAAAGGAATCATGCAATCCAAACCACTCCAGCAGAAACAATGGCTCAAATCAAATGAAGTCCGGAAACTCCTGAATATTTCACCAGGTACATTACAAAACCTTCGCATTAACGGAACACTGACCTATACCAAAATCGGTGGAATTATGTATTACGACCAAACTGATATCGAAAAACTTTTAAACGGAAATAAAGTAAATGCCCTCCCTACACTTTTCAAGTAAAGTCATCGCACGTAACGAATCAATCAAAGTATCATTCCCGTCATCTCGAGCGCAGTCGAGAGACACAATTCACTAAAAATATGAACTACATCAAACACCTCACCGGATTTTTCAATAAAATCAGTTATGAAACAAACCTAAATCCAACCCACATTTCGCTCTATTTAGCACTTTTCCAATGTTGGAACGTAAACCGATTCAAGAACCCAACAAGCATATCGCGAGAAGAAATCATGAAAGCAAGTAAGATCAATTCAAAAGCAACATACCATAAGTGCATGAGAGAATTAGAACTTTTAGGATTTATGATATACAATCCAACATTCAATCCCCATTCCTCGTCCAACATCATTATGAAAAATTTCTCTGAAGAAGTAAACGCAAATTCAAAAACACCACAACCAACCCATTCAAATAATGAACCCGTTCACAATTTGACCAAAACAAAAAATGAACAAGTTATTGAACAGGTTAATGAACAGGTATATATATATAATAAAAAACAAACAACTAAAAACATTTTAAACAATATAAAAATAGATATAAAAAAAAATTCAATTAATCAACCAGTTCAAAATTTAAATCTATTAAAAAATCAAAAAAAAGAAATGCTGGAAGTATGGGCCGATGACAATCGGCAAATAATTTCAGCATTCGCTGACACCAATAAAAAACAAACTGAAAGCGGTCAGCAAAAAGAAAAAAGTTGCGCGAAAAAAGAAAAAGTAATTGAACTCGATTTAATTTTTGACACCACCACTGAAAATCAAACTGAAAACAGTTTGCACAAAATTGTCACTTCGAGCGAAGTCGAGAAGCCTTCACTCGAAATGATACTCGAATACTTCTCTTTCAAGGAAAGTTCCCAAACGGAAGCCAATAAGTTTTTCAATTACTACTCCAGCATCGGTTGGCTCATTGGTGGAAAAACAAAAATGAAAGATTGGAAAGCTGCAGCAAGAAACTGGATGCTCAACACAGCTAAGTTTGCTACTAACACCCAAAAATCCGATTACAATTCCCAACCAAAACCGATGCACCTGCACACGGCAACCCAAAAAAACTATGATGAACCATTGTAAATCCGTCCGTGAAACCTTCGTGATCCACAAAGGTTTCAAAATATATAATTTCCAAAAATGCTTGGAATACCTCGAAAATCAAGGAAAAGCCTCCTATGGAAATTCGTTTCATATCAGCGAAACAGATCACCCTACCATCTATAAATTGTTGATTTATATGATTCAAGATGAGAAAGCAGCTTTAAACCTAAAGTTAGACTTATCGAAAGGTATTTTAGTATCGGGTTCAATTGGTTGCGGAAAAACATCCCTAATGAACTTAGTACGCCCTTTTGCCTATCATTCATCCGAATACAAAATCAAAACATGTAGGGAAGTCTCGTTTGAATTTGCTAAAAATGGCTTTGAAGCAATCAACTGCTACACGCTAAAGCAAGCCAATCAATCGCGACTAACCGGTTATTGCTTTGACGATTTGGGTGCCGAACAGCAAATCAAGCACTTCGGTAACGACTGCAACGTCATGGCCGAAGTACTCATTAGCCGCTATGAACAGTTTGTCGAAAACAAATCCGTCACGCACATCACCACTAACCTTTCCGCCTCCGAAATCGAAAACAACTACGGCAACCGCCTCCGCTCCAGAATGAGAGCCATGTTCAACCTCATCACCTTCGACAAAAACACCAAAGACAAACGATAGATAGCTTGCCCTGAGCGAAGTCGAAGGGTCACTTCGAGTAATTTTTAAGTTTTTCACTTAAAAATTGTATCGAGAAGCAACCTGAAACTTTAAACCTGAAACAAAACAACAAATGAGAAAAATCAACACCTTTTGGAACTGGTTCCAAGACAACAACCAAACCATCAAAAGCCTCATCTATGAAACCCCTAAAAACCAAATTCATATCATCTATTGGTTATCAAAAAACCTCAGCTACTACTGCGAAGAACTAGACTTTATAATTCTATTCCCCAAAAATAATACGGATAAAACGGAACTCATCATAACCGCAAACGGTAATGTCGAATACTTCGGTCAAGTAATTGATTTAGTCGACAATGCGCCACAATTAAGAAAATGGAAATTCACAGCATTCTTACAATCAATCGAAAAAATTAATAAGATAATCAACGGATTGGACCAACCATACAACATCCAGGAACTTACTTTACAATCTAATGAATCTAAATTTCTACCCATAGATTATGATCCAATAAAAGCAAAAATCGACACTATCATTTTCCTGAAAGAATACAATTTGTATTGTAATACAAAAACTTTAGAGCAAGCCATTTTTATTATCCTGCAAAACATTCCAGGAGAAAATATCTTAGTCCAAAGTATTAGTTTAATTCAACTGCCATGTGTAAGCTATACCAAATCATCTATAGAAAACGAGGAGTTGATTCATTTATACGAATTAGAAAACTATTTGGATAGATACAATCAAAATTCTAATTTGTAAGATATATATAGTTTTACATCTATTTAATTATCGAACCAATATCACCAAAAGTGGGTATAGTAAATTCCTTAAATTTATTGTTCTTTTACACCATAAAGAATCAAAACAAATCAATCGAAAGTAGAAAAGCAAGCCATTTACGGTTTCACTCATTTATTCTAATTAAATATTCGATACTTTAGCAAATGAATTATTAGAATTTAATTCTAAAGTCGAATTGCATTAAAATGGTAATATAATAAGTCTATGAACATTGCTCAAATAGAAGAAAACCTTCAAAACCTTATATTAAACTACACCCTAGAAACCTTCATTTATGAATTATTATTGGCTTACGGTTTACCCAAAGCATCCATCACCAGGTTACAAAAAGGAAATTTAAACCTGTCAAAAGTAGAAGGGGAAATTTTTTGGAAGAAAAAACTGTTTTTTAAACCGGTTTTCAATCAGGATTTGCATCTTGCTATTTCCGAAATAAAAAACACACTCAAACAAGACCAGCGCTTTGTTATCGTGACTGATTATAAAAACCTATTGGCAATTGATACAAAAACAGGCGATAGCTTAGACATTGATTTTACTGCCTTACCCAAGCACTTTGATTTCTTTTTGCCCTGGGCAGGAATGGAAAAAGCAACCCATCAAAATGAGAATCCAGCCGATGTAAAAGCAGCCGAAAAAATGGCACGGCTTTTTGACGAAATCAAAAAAGACAATCCCGATAATTCACCGGAATTCATTCATGGACTCAATGTGTTCTTATCCCGATTGCTGTTTTGCTTCTTTGCTGAAGATACCGGTATTTTCGAATTAGGACAGTTTACCAATGCGCTCGCCAGCCACACACAAGCCGACGGTAGTGATTTGACGGATTATTTAGATAAATTATTCGCCGTTTTAAATACCCCACGCAGTATTGATAGTAGAGACGCACTGCAATGCGACTCTAAGGCACAATATTTACAAAATTTCCCTTACGTAAATGGTGGTTTATTTAGAGAACAACAACCCACACCCTTGTTTACCCGTCGTTCCCGCCAAGCCATTATCGATGCGGGACAAATGGATTGGGCTGCCATAAATCCCGATATTTTTGGTTCGATGTTTCAGGCCGTTATTTCAGTAGATCAACGGGGCAGTTTAGGACAGCATTACACCTCCGTGCCCAATATAATGAAAGTTATAGAGCCTTTGTTCTTGAATGATTTATATGCGGAATTCGAAAACGCCAAAGGCAATAAAAACAAACTCGAAGCGGCACTTAAACGCATCTGGAACATCAAACTATTTGATCCCGCTTGCGGAAGCGGAAACTTCCTGATTATTGCCTACAAAGAATTACGAAAACTAGAAATGGGTGTTTTTAAGGAAATAGATAGTTTAAATGGAAATTTAGGGACAGGGAAAATTGATTTTCAAGAGACCTCATTTTCTCAAATCCGATTAAACAATTTTTACGGAATAGAAATAGATGATTTTGCACATGAAATTGCCATACTTTCGCTTTGGTTGGCAGAGCACCAAATGAACCAAGAGTTTTTTAAAGCCTTTGGCCGTACCAAACCCGCTTTGCCACTAGAACAAACAGGATCTATCGTTCATGGTAATGCCACTAGAGTAGATTGGGAAATGGTTTGCCCCAAAAATGAAGGGGATGAAATTTATATATTGGGGAATCCGCCGTATTTGGGTTATGCTTTGCAGTCAGCAGAGCAAAAAGAGGATATGGCTTTTGTTTTTAAGAATTTAAACAATTATAAAAAACTCGATTTTATTGCTTGTTGGTTCTACTTAGGGGCTAATTACATTAAAGGGTATAATGCACAATTTGCGTTTGTTTCTACCAATTCTATTTGCCAAGGAGAACAAGTAGCAATTTTATGGCAAAGTATTTTTGATAAAAATTTAGAAATAAGTTTTGCCCATACTTCTTTCAAATGGAATAATAATGCCAAAGCGAATGCTGGCGTAACTGTAGTTATAGTAGGAATAAGAAATAATTCTAAATTATCTAAGTATTTATTTAGTGAAAATAGAAAGTATAATGCCAGTAATATCAATGCATATTTGGCAAATGCTCAAAATACTATTATCGAGAAAAGACAAAAGACAATTTCAGATTTTCCGACTATGATGAAAGGTAGTCAACCTACGGATGGGGGAAATTTAATATTATCTAAAATTGAAAAAGAGATGTTAATTGATAAACATCCTCAAAGCCAATTATTTATTAGAAAATTAAGTGGTTCGGAAGAATTTATAAACGGCTCTGAGAGATGGTGTTTCTGGATAACATCGGATATGCTAGAAAAAGCTATTGAAATTGATGATATTAAAATACGTATTGAAAAAGTCCGTCAAATGCGTTTGCTTAGCTCAAAAAAAGCAACGCAAGATAGTGCTAAAATCTCATACGCTTTTGGAGAAATACGCTTTTTACCTTCAAACTCAATTATTGTTCCTTCTCATTCATCTGAGAATAGGGACTATATTCCATTGGGTTTTTTGGACGAATCAACGATTATAAGCAACTCAGCATTTGCAATTTATAATGCTCAAAATTACCTTTTCGCAATCCTAAATTCAAATATGCATATGACTTGGGTTCGTGCTGTTTGTGGAAGCTTAGAAACTCGTATTCGCTATTCAAATACATTATGCTACAACACCTTCCCCTTCCCCCCAATTACCGCAACCCAAAAAGAAGAATTGACCCAATGTGTGTTCCGCATTCTGGAAGAGCGGGAAAACCACTCCGAGAAAACCTTGGCGCAACTATATGACCCGGTTAAAATGCCAGAGGGTTTGCGTGAAGCACATCGCTTGAATGATTTGGCAGTAGAGCGTTGTTACCGTAGTAAACCTTTTGAGAGCGATGAAGAACGACTGGAATATTTGTTTAAATTATATGAAAAAATGATAGCAGAGGAAAAGGAGAAAGACACTTTGTTTGCGAAGGAGAAGAAAGCTAAAACAGTAAAAATGTAAATGGAAGTAGCTGACAAAATAATTAAAATAGAAACAACAGAAATTCTAAATAATTTTAAACAACATTTAGAGTTTGATGGCAATAAAAGAATTCTGTTTTCTGGTCCTTTCGGCACCGGTAAATCTACTTTTTTAAAAGAGTTTTCTGAGAAAGAAAATGAGTATTTTTTTTATTTAAAAATATTTCCAGTTAATTATTCTGTCTCGGCAAATGAAGATGTTTTTGAGCTGATAAAGTTTGATTTATTGCTTCAATTAATGGGTAATTTTCAGGATGACATTGAATTAGAAAAGGAAGATTTTACCCTATTATTAAAAAGTCAAATATTTATAATGGAGCGCATGAAGTTTATGCCTCTATTATACGCAATATTAGGATTTAGTGAAAAAATTGGTACTCCAATTGTTAAATTTATTGAAGCACTAGAGAAAACTGTTGGTGATTTCAAAGCATTTAATGACGAAATCAAAATTGATGAAGAAAATGATATTACAGCATTTTTGGAATCAATACAAAATACCAAAGGGAGTAGTCATGAAATGGATGCGGTTTCAGAATTGATTTTTGATTTAATAGGACGAATCAAAACTAAGTATCCAAAAAAAGAATCCGTTTTAATAATTGATGATTTAGATCGATTAGATCCAGAACATATTTTTAGACTCTTCAATATTTTCAGTGCCCATTATGACGAAATTAATGATAAAAATAAATTTGGATTTGATAAAGTAATTTTTGTTTGCGACATAGAAAATATTCGAAAAATATTCCATCATAAATACGGTGCGGATGTAGATTTTTCAGGATATATTGACAAGTTCTACTCTATAAAACCTTTTGATTTTGACAATAGGAAATACATTCAGGAAAAAGTATCCGCCTTTATGAAAGCTATAATTTTTGACGATAAAATAAAGCATTTGTATGTTAATAATAAATTGTTTCATAAAACAGCCATAGCTCTAATTATTTCATTAATAGAAATCAAAAAGCTTAATTTAAGGGTGTTGCTAAATATTAATACAGTAAAGGTTTTTGAAAAAATATTTAAGAACTATCCAAGTGGTGACTCAATCGTCACTTATCAAACTCCAATAATAGTTTTGTTTCATTTGTTGAAAAACTTTTATGGTTCTTTTGAAATTTTACAGATTAGATTAAATCATTTATATACTTCTTTGAACAAAGAAACGCTAACGTCAGATTCTACTTATTCCAATTATTCGGGATATCTTGACTGCACAAAAGGAATAATTTCCTACTGCTTGCCTTTTATCCTGGAGAATGAGGGTAGAGAAGCTAAACCAAACGAAATAAAAACCTCGTTTGTAATAAAATATGATTGTACCATTCATTACAATGAAGATTATTCGGAATACAATTTTAAAAAATTTGACAGTGCCACAAAAGGGAATGATGCTACTTCAGAAGAAGTTGAATTAAATCCGTTTGAAATATTATTGGATACATTTAGAATTTGCCAGAAACGAAGTTTATTGAAATAAATCATTTGAGAGTGATGAAGAACATTTGAAGTATTTTTTCAAACTATAAAAAAATGATAGCGGAGGAAAAAGAGAAAGGAACATTGTTTGAGACGGAGAAGAAAGCGAAAGTAATCGTTTAATTATTAAAAGGATTTTAAAATTAGTGCAAGTATAATGATAAAAAGAAACTATTATTCTGTTCGTGCTGGAAAGCTTGATTCTGATGGGGAAATTGATTTCGAAATGTTAAAGAAACTTTTTTTGAGTAATTATAACATTCTTGATAAAACAGGTTATTTTCAAAAATATTTTGGTTTTGACTGTTCTGAAGGTTTCCAAAGAGGAGAAATAGGTGAACATTTTAATGATTATGTGTTTATAAATATTCGGAAGGAAAATTTATTTCCAATTGAGACAAAAATTCAAAATTATACAGAAAATGATTTTTTTGACGTTTTAGAATTTTTATATGATCATTGTTCAAAAGGTCAAGAAGGTTATTTTCATGACGACAATAGTTGGGGGGAAGGCTGTAAAAGATTTCATGATCAATCTTATGACGATTTGGAAGGACAGAAACATTTCAGGGAGACTATGAATACTATTTTAGTTGATTATAAAGATGGATTTGAAATTTCTGAAAACGGAGAGATATTAATTTTTTCAGATAATGGGCTGTCTCATTTATTTGAAGCTGATATTCCAACTACTGATGCTGATAATATTTCTAATAAGATGAATGCTGCAATACTAAAGTTTAGGAAAGCTAAATCTACATTAGATGACAGAAAAGAAGCTATTAGAGAATTAGCGGATGTACTAGAATATGTGAGACCTGAAATAAAAAAGTATTTAGATAAAAAAGATGAAAATGACATTTTTAATATTGCTAATAACTTTGGCATAAGACATCACAAGGTTGACCAAAAAACTAATTATAACAAAGCGATTTGGTACAGCTGGATTTTTTATTATTATTTAGCAACATTGCATACTGTTTTAAGAATAAGTAAATTAAAATCCTAAAAGGCAAAAAAATTAAATAGATATGGAAAATGAAATCAAACTATTTGAAGATAAAAAAGTACGAAGCCATTATGATGCCGAAAAGGAAATTTGGTATTTTTCGGTTATCGATGTTATTTCTATTCTAACAGGAAGCTCAGTGCCTAAAAGATATTGGAGCGATTTAAAAAAGAAGTTGACCAAAGAAGGAAGTGAAGTGTACGATAAAATCGTACGGTTGAAAATGCTTGCCGATGATGGTAAAAATAGAATTACTGATACCGCTGATACCGAAGCATTGCTAAGATTAATTCAATCTATTCCGTCGCCAAAAGCCGAACCTTTCAAACAATGGTTGGCTAAAGTAGGCTATGAAAGAATAAAAGAAATTGCCGATCCCGAACAAAGTATAGACCGAGCCAGAGAAAACTGGAAACAATACGGCAGAAGTGAAAAATGGATTCAGCAAAGAATGATGGGTCAAGAAACCCGAAACAAATTAACCGATTATTGGAAAGAAAGCGGTGTGCAAGAAAAAAAGGATTTCGCCATACTAACCAATATCATTCATAAGGAATGGACGGGTCTAACAGTAAAAAATCACAAAGAAGTAAAAGGATTAAAATCTCAAAATTTGAGAGATCATATGAGCGAAGCTGAATTAATCTTTACGGCCCTTGCAGAATTATCCACAAGACAAATAGCCGAAAATGATAAAGCTAAAGGAGTGCCCGAAAATGCAAAAGCAGGTAAAAAAGGAGGTGCTATTGCTAAAAATGCAAGAATTGCATTAGAGGAAAAAACAGGGAAAAGCGTGGTAACTGGAGAAAATTTTTTACCGCCAGAGAAGCAAGAAAAAATTGATTGAGGGATGAAAACCCAACTATTATAGATCTACCTAATTAGCTAAAATTACAAGAGATAAATCCCTTCTAAATAAAGGAACCAGCAGAAAACCTATTTGGAAAAAGTTTGTCTAAAATAGGTACAGATAAAAAACACTTTAGACGAACTTAGACAAACTTCAAGAAACAAGCCATGCCAGATATCGTAAATGTAAATTACCACAAAACAGGAAATAGCACTAAAATTAATACGATGGGAATGCGAGAAATGCAAACTCGTGCCTTTGAATCTCGCGATGCACAGTATTTATTATTAAAAGCACCTCCAGCTTCGGGAAAATCCCGTGCTTTGATGTTTTTGGCTTTGGATAAAGTAATCAATCAAGGCATCAAAAAAGTAATTGTAGCCGTTCCTGAACGTTCTATTGGGAGTTCATTTTCTAAAACTGATTTGAAAAAAGATGGCTTTTTTGCCAACTGGGAACCAAACGACAATTACAATCTTTGTACGCCTGGTGATGATGGTAGCAAGAGTAAAGTAAAAGCATTCCATAAATTTATGGATAGTGAGGAGCAACTGTTAATCTGTACGCACGCCACTTTACGCTTTGCTTGTGAGGAATTGGACGACGCAAAATTCAACAACACACTTTTGGCCATAGATGAATTTCATCACGTTTCTGCCGATGCTAATAACAGATTGGGGGAATTATTAAAATCGATAATGAGCAAATCTTCGGCTCATATTGTAGCGATGACCGGTTCTTATTTTAGAGGAGACAGCGTACCTATTTTAACGCCCGAAAACGAAGCCAAGTTTACCAAAGTAACCTACAATTATTACGAACAATTAAACGGCTATAACTTCCTGAAATCATTGGGAATTGGTTATCATTTCTATACTGGAAAATACACTTCGGCGATATTGGATGTTCTCGATACCGATAAAAAAACAATTCTCCATATTCCAAATGTAAATTCAGGCGAATCCACAAAAGACAAGCACAATGAGGTAAATTTCATTTTAGATGCTATTGGGGATGTAATCAAACAAGATTCTGATACCGGTGTAATTCATATCAAACGCCATAGCGATGGTAAACTATTGAAAGTAGCCGATTTAGTGGAAGACAGTTCCAGAGAACGAGACAAGATTGTAAACTACCTGCGAAATAGCAAAGAGGTTGACGATATGGATTTAATCATTGCGCTAGGAATGGCAAAAGAAGGTTTTGACTGGCCCTTTTGCGAGCACGCTTTAACGGTGGGATATCGAGGTTCATTAACAGAGATAATCCAAATAATTGGTCGCTGCACCAGAGATAGTAATAATAAAACACATGCCCAATTCACCAATCTTATTGCCAGTCCGGAAGCCATTCAAGATGATGTAAAAGTGGCCACCAATAATATGCTGAAAGCCATTACAGCTTCCTTATTGATGGAACAAGTATTGGCTCCCAACTTCAAATTCAAAACAAGATTAGATAATGATGACGAAGAGGCTAAGCCAGGTGAAATAAAAATAAGAGGATTCAAAGCGCCAAGTTCAAAGAGGGTAAAAGATATTGTAGAATCGGATTTGAATGATTTGAAAGCATCCATTTTACAAGACGATTCCATGCTGAAAGCGATGCCGGGAAACATAGATCCCGAAGTAATTAACAAAGTTTTGATTCCAAAAATTATCAGAATTAAATACCCGGAATTAACAGACGAAGAAATTGAGGAAATCCGTCAATATGTGGTAGTGGATTCAGTCATCAAATCGGGTGAAATAAAAGAAGTAGGAGACCAAAGATTTATCAGAATGGCAGATAAATTTGTAAACATAGAGGATTTACATATCGACCTGATTGACACGATTAATCCATTCCAAAAAGCTTTTGAAATCCTTTCGAAATCCGTAACGACAAAAGTGTTGAAAATTATTCAGGACACCATTGAAGCCACAAGAATAAAAATGGACTTTGAAGAAGCTAAAATTTTATGGCCCAAAATTATAGAGTTCAAGAAAATGTATGACAAAGAACCAAGTTTAAATGCAAACGACCCATTAGAACGAAGAATGGCAGAATGTATTATTTACTTGAAAGAAGAAAAAAGAAAACGAATGGCCAATACAAATGGATAAATTTCAAACCTTAGAGGACATTTTTGCAAACGATCAATTTGACATTCTAAATGTCAAACCTAAAGTTTCAACAATACGAAATGCGGATGAACGATTATTAGCTTCTTTTGATGAGGTTAATGACTTTGTTGAAAAATACAATAAAGAACCACAGCCCAATCCTGGAAACATATCTGAATTTCAACTCTATTCCCGATTAAAAAGCATTCGATCCGATATAGAAAAAATGGAATCTTTAGAAGAGCAGGATATACATGGTTTATTAAAATTGGAACAAAAAAAAATTAATTCAATCGATGATATTTTTAATGATGATAGTTTTGATTTGTTGGAGGATGATACTGATCTGTTTGATTTCAAACACACACCAAAAACAGAGGAAAGAATGGCGACAGATTTTGTTGCGAAACGAAAATCATTGAAAGACTTTGATAAATATGAATCTTTATTTAAAGAAATTCAATCTGATCTGACCACCGGAAAGAGAAAATTAGTGGATTTCAAAATGGACAATCTGCGTGTAGGGGCATATTATGTTCATAATGGAGTTCTGTTTTTATTAGAGGAAATTAATATTACCAAAAAAGAACATTACCGGGATGACGGTACCAGAGTTCGAGAAGATGGGCGTACTAAATGTGTATTTGAAAACGGTACAGTTTCTAATATGCTCAAACGTTCAGTTGAAAAGATACTCTATGCCAATGGTAAAGTAGTTTCAGAGAACATAGAAAAGGTAAACGAAAACTTCATTGAAAAATTTAGTGCTATTACTAATGAAGATGAAGCTGCCGGATACATTTATGTTCTACGTTCCAAAAGCAAAGACGAACGAATAACCGAAATTGATAATTTATACAAAATTGGCTATTCTAAAGTTGAGGTAGAAGAAAGAATCAAAAATGCAGAGAAAGACCCAACCTATTTAATGGCTCCCGTTAGAATCATTATCTCTTGGAAATGTTACAATATGAATCCGCAGAAACTGGAACAATTACTTCATAATTTCTTTGGTAAATCCTGTTTGAACATTGATATTTTTGATGAGAAAAAAAGGCGACACACCCCTAGAGAATGGTTCATAGCACCTATTGAAGTTATAGAACAAGCTATTGAATTGATAATAAGTGGGGAGGTTATTAATTTCAGTTATGATGCTAAAAATATGGGGATTACCCAAAAATAAAATTTACAATACGATTTAAATTATATAACAAATGCGTTTTAGGAATGAGTAATGAAGTAACAATATATTTTGATAGTCCAAAATCATTCGAACCAAACAATATAAAGCCATTAAATGGAATTGCAGGATTGTATTTTATTTTCAGTCAATCTATTGATATCCAATACCCTTTTGATAAATCAAAATTGCTATATATCGGAATGAGTGAAAGAAAAACGAATAGCATTGCAAGTAGATTATCTGGACATTTTGACGGGAAATCAAAAAATATAGGATTAACGAATTATAGAAAAGTGGAACCACTTTTATTTACATACATCAATTTCGAAATGCTTCAAAATATTTGGCATTTTCGTATTGAGGATTTGGAAAGCTATTTTTTATTAAATTTTGTAGAACATTTTGGTGTGTATCCAATTTGTAACAACAAAACAGGTTTTGAAATTCTAAATAATACATTATCAACAAGTTTTAAAATTGATTGGGACTATTTTAAATAAAACACTATGGAAAGCAAAGTAAAATCTGGGAAAGAAATATTGGACGACTTTTTTGAAAATATAGAGGATATTGAAAATGTAGATAAAGACATCGCAAAGATGTTAGCTGACTTGTACACACAAGGCAAACTTACTGATGTTAATGTAAAAAATGAACTTCCTAAACTCCGTGTAAAAGATGTCAATTAAAATAAATAATCTTAAAATTAAAGGTATTAGAGGAGCAAAAGACACTTTAGAGTTGCCTTTAAACGGAAAATCAATTTTACTCTATGGCGATAATGGTACTGGAAAAAGTAGTATTTCAGATGCTATAGAATGGTTTTATACTAATAAAATCAAACATCTGTCAACACCTGAAATTGATACAAGTGATGCTATTAGAAATGCAAAACTTTTGGATGTTGAAAATTCTGAAGTTAGTATATCATATACAAATTCAAGTTTAGATGCTACAAAAACACTGTCATTAAAAAATAATAAATTAGTTCAAAAAGGCTCAAATACCAGTGAAGATTTCAAAAAATATATTGATGATTCAGAAAAGGAAAATCTAATTTCTCGTTACCAATACATCAGAAATTTTGTTGATAGCACAAAAGGCGAAAAGTTAAAGCATCTATCTGATATTATTGGATTTGAAGAAGTTACTAAAATAAAAGGTGTTTTATTAAAATCTCTAAATAATGCAAAGAGCACTTTAAAAACTCAAAATTTTGAAACACTTATCAATAATGAAAAACAGAAACTTATACTAAACATTGGTGCATCAATTACTCAAGAAAAAAACTTATTTGAAACAATCAATGATAAAATAAAAAAACTAAATACAGGTATTGAAGTAAAATTATTTGAGGATATCCAAAATTTACTTATTCTTTTAGGTAAAGGAGTTGATATAAATCAACAATTTGAATTAAAGTTTCTTGAAGATTCAAAAAGTGCTTTAATACTTTTGAAAAATGAAATAAAATTACTTGACGATGAATATTCAAAATACTTTAATGAATTTGAAACTATTTCAAATGATGTTGAAGCAATAAAACAAACTTTTTTTGGAGATTTACTTAAAGTTGGAACGAAAATTTTATCAAGTAATTATCTTAAGGATGATAATTGTCCATTATGTTTACAGACAAAAAATTCAGACGATTTACTTTCAGAAATTAAAATCAGATTAGCTCATATTGAAGAATCTTCACAAAAAATGGGAAAGTTCAAAATTGCATTAAGTAATGTAAAGGGTATAGCAATTGAAAGAGTTAAAAGGTTAGATGTTTTATTGAATAATAACCAAGTAGATAAAGAAGATAACAAAATCATTAACGAAGGGTTAAATGCAATAAAAATAAAAATTCAAAACTATCAAAATACAGCTGATATCAAAGTAACTTCTGGAGATAAATTACCAGTTTTGGATATAATCAAATTAGTTGAAAATGATTTTGAATTTCTTAAAATTATAAATGATAGAATAATCAAAATCCAGGAATCTCAAAAAGGAGAAACCGCAACGGTTCTATATTCTAAAATTACGGCTTCTAGGGATGCTTTTTTAAACATCAAAAAATTTGAACTACAAAAAGTAGTTTTAGAAAATCAACAAATATCATTTGATTTGATTTATAATGAGTTTGAAAAACAGCAAAAGGATGGATTAGATAATTTTATAAATTCTTTTTCAGTAAAAATTAATGAGTATTATCAGTTTATGAATCCTGATGAACCTTTTCAAGATATTGAAATTATAACAAAAGGAGAACAGGACGAATTAAATGGACTTACAATTAAATATAAGTACAATGATAAATGGGAAATCAATCCATTAAAACATTTCAGCGAATCACATTTGAATTGTTTGGGATTATCATTTTTTTTAGCTTCTGTTTATGCTTTTAATACTGAAAATGATTTTATTATTTTAGACGATGTAATTTCAAGTTTTGATTCAAATCATAGACGAAGATTCGCGGATTTATTATTTGATAAATTCTCAAAGCATCAAATTATATTACTAACCCACGAAAAGGAATGGTTTACAAATGTTATTAGTCCTAAAGCAAAGAAAAAAGGATGGATAGTTAATGAAATTAAGTGGACCGAAGCCAAAGGCACACATCTTAAAGAAAAACCAAGTGATTTAAAAGAATCAATTTTATATCAATTATCTGAAGGCAATATTGATAACATTGGAAATCCAATGCGAAAATATCTGGAACATTTTTTAAAAGATATTGCTTTAAATTTTGAAGCCAAATTGAGTTTCAGGTATAACGATTCCAATGAACACAGAATGCCTTATGAGTTACTTATGGCGATTAGGTCAGAAATTAAAAAATCTAGTGCTGAATTAAAATTACAATATCCATTATTAGATAGAATAGAGAGTTCTGCTTTATTTGGTAATGCACTTTCTCACGCTAATCCTATTAATGTCAGTATAGGGGATATTAATTCTTTTTGGGCAGACATTCTAGAATTAGAAAAATTATTTATTTGCCAGGAATTGTCTTGTAAACGACCAAAAGTAAGCTTACAAAACTATGATAATGTGACTAATAAAATCCGTTGTGGTTGCGATGCAACAAAATATGATTGGAAAAAATAAACTTGTTTTCTATCTGGTATTAAAAAAGTATAATGTATGAAATTAGTAGCAATGTGGGTTGAAGATTTTATGAAAATCAAAAACTCAGGATTTAACTTCGGTAGTAAATTAATTTTCAGTTTCAATTTTGATGAGAAAAAAAGAAATTTAATAATCAGTGCTGAGACAACTGCCGATTACTTCGATTTGTTTTCCGGTTCAGGAATCGTAAATGTTACCGGTATAATAGGAACAAACGGTTCAGGCAAAACAACTTTGCTGAAAATTTTAAATACACTTTACGCTCAAAAACCACTGGAGAATCGTATAATAGCAATATTTGAGAATGAGGAAACTTCCATTTACGAAATATATGATTATAAAACAGTCGACAATTTTTTTGGAAATAAAAATGGAATACACATTTCATTACAAGAAAAAGGCTTGTTTTCAGGTGAGATGCAAAAAAGTGGACAAATAGAAATTAAAACAAATAAAGCCCCATTTGAAAATATTGATTTGATTTTTTATTCTAATCTATATTCAGACCAAAACGATAATTACCTGCTGACCGATAATCATCTAAATAGATCTGTAGATTACCAGACAATAAAATCTTTAACCCCTCACAAATTAAGGGAATATCTAAGGGTTTTTAATCTAAAAAAAGAAAGAAGAACATTTTTCATTGAAGAAAGTTATAATCCACTTTCGATATACCACTATGATAAATTAAGAAGATTAGTAACCTTTTTAGCGGATGTGGATCCGGAACTGGCTATGTTTTTTCACGACGATATTCCTTTTCCGGACGCTATAACCATTTGGCCGAATGAATCCATTCCTGAAAACACTTTTAAAGTTTTCGGAAAATATGAGGTCGATTTTAGGAAAATTGAACCTCTGTATGAGTTCTGTGTTACAAACAACTACGTGGCAGAAAACCCGAAACAACAACTTAAAAATGCGATTATTTACAGCCTTTTTTTCTTCGCTTTTTATAACGATTTTTTTAAAAAGAGTGAAAGGAATGGTACACTAGAAGATATTAAAAAATTTCTTGATGAATTGCCCTTGGATAACTTTGTTTATGAGAACATTAATAAATTTATGCAGTCACAAGAAAGTAGTCGAAAAAATAGCGAAATCAATACAGTTAAAAACAACTTATCCAGACTTGATTCATTGTTAGAAAATATAGTTGTAACTGAATCTACAGGTGCTTTTGGCAAAGGCGGGTATGACTTGGCAATAAACAAAAGCCTATGGCGATTCTTAAGTAGCTTACTTTCTATAACCGATCATAATGATGAAGCAGTCATAATGTATACCCTAAATCCATTTAGTGCCGGAGAAGGAGCTATTTTAGGACAGTTTTCAGAATTTTTTCAAGCTATAAAGCACATTAATAAAAAAAATGTCCTTGTTACCATAGACGAAGGCGAATTGTATATGCACCCAGAGTGGCAAAGAAAATATATAAATGCATTATTTAACTTTTTCAGTTATTTCGCCACAGAAAAAAATGTAAATTTCCAGATTATAGTTACATCACATTCTCCGTTCTTAGTTTCGGATATTCCCAAATATAATCTGATTTATTTGGATAAAAACAAAAATGGCACCACACGTGTATTAGCTTCAGCTGATCAAAAACCGACCATGGGAGGCAATATCTTTGAGCTCTTTCAGAATGGTTTTTATATGAAGGAATTCATCGGAGAATTTGCTTTTAACATGATTAATGAAGCAATAAATTTTTTGAATGATAAAGAGTCAATTTTTCATAACCTTATTGATGTTGAATCTTTTACAAAATTGATAGGTGAAGACATTATCAGGGGCGAATTACAGCGTGTAATCGATATGAAAAAAATAAAGGATTTTGACAAGTATTTTGAAATTGTTACAGATGATCATATTAAAGTAACAGATTTAAAGGAAAATAAAAAAGACGACAAAAAGAAAAAAAATGATTAGTCTGCACTATTCCAATTATAAGTCTTATTTAGATATTCACGTAGAGTCCATATTAGAATATTGCAATTTACCTGCCTCCAGAGTATATAAAACTGCAAAGCTTGATGATTTGGTAAAACTTTATTTTGGTACTATCATAACTGATTTTGAATCACTTTTACGGGCAACGCCAGACACTCTTAAAAAGATTAAAGATGTATTTGATGCTCTACCTTCAGCTACACAAACTAATGTAAAAAATACTTTTAAGGTTAAAGGTCTTTACGATTATTTTAATAAAGATGTTTTTAAAAATAAACGACTAGGAATATCCTATGGCTCGAGGTATTTGTCTGACAAACTCGATGTCTTCACTTGTCCTTATTGCAATGAAAATTTCATTTATTACTTTAATTATAAGGGAGGAACCTCCACTATACGAAGAACGTTCGATTGGGATCATATTTACTCACAAAATGATTACCCATTTCTAGCAATTTCTTTTTTTAATCTAACGCCGTGCTGTAAAGTCTGCAACCAAATCAAGCTGGATAAGAATTTAAACTATTTTAATCCTCATATTGATGTTGATGTCAACAGTGTGTACTTTTTTCATCTTAATCCTATCGGAGCTGGGTTTATAACTGACGGCAGTAAAATACAATTAAATATTGTGTACAAAAAAAGAAACTTCAAAGATGAAATAAAAATTACTGCTGATGCCATTGGTCTGCTAAGCAGGATGCGATGTCACAAAGAAATCGTCAAAGATCTGTTAAATAGACAGAGAATGTATCCTAACCCATATTTACAATCTGTTGCTGGTCAAATGTCTGGATTAAACTCTGGTGTAACACCTGCACAATTACGAAGAACTTTATATGGGACACATTTTAATCATCAAGATTATTTTAAACGACCTTTCTCAAAACTTACTGATGATATTTTAAAACATTCTCAAATTTAATTATATTAAATACTACTATGGTTTGTCAACTGTGCCTAGAAGATAAGGTCCTACTAAAGAATTCACATATTATTCCTAGTTTCCTTTATAAGGGACTATTTGACGTAAAACATAAAATTGTAAATGTGAATCTTAATGATTTTAGTGACGCCACTTACCACCAAACTGGGTTTAAGGATAAAAACATATTATGTGCGGACTGTGATAATGTCGTTATAGGAAAACATGAACGATATGCTAGCAACACCATTTTTGGAAACAATGAAAGCATCGAAATAGAAACTTACTCCGGTGATGAAATTGTTTTACCCTATGTAAGATTTAAAAACCTAAATTATACCTCAATCAAATTATTTTTCCTTTCAATCCTATGGAAGTCTAACATTTCAAAGAATTCCTTCTTTAAAGAAATTGACCTTGGAAATACCTATTCGGAAAAATTGCGTCAAATGATAATTAACAATGACGCTGGAGCGGAAGATGAATTTGAAGTTATACTTGTACGCCCTGAAACAAATGGAACCCGACCAACAAAATCAATGGTTGCTCCCAGACGTATTAAGGTTGATGGCAATACTGCGTATGTTTTCCATATCAATGAAATCACCTATCACTATAATATTTCTCGCTATAATAAGATGTCGATGTTTGAAACAGGCATTATCAAAAAAGATGGTATTTTAGATATAGCCATAGCAAAAGATGATTTTGGAAAAGGTTATTTTGACAGTTTTATGGGAAAGAAGATTACATTTAATTCAAAAAGTTTTTAATTATGGCTGCTTACGGTCGTTCTATAAAAGTTGCATTTGACAAACTTTCCGGAGAAATTCTAGAAGCTGACGATGTATTTGAAATAACGAAAGACGCATTTTCTGTCAGGAGGCAATTTCATATGGATGAGGTCGAATTGTACTGTTGTGAGTGCGACCAAAAGCTCTATGTTTCTACAAGCAAATATGACAGATTACATTTTAAGCATGGACCAAATGCAAATTATTGCTTTTTAAAAGATGCTAATTTTTCTCCTGAAGAAAAGGGGAAATTTAGCAGAATATATCACGCTAAGGAAAGTCCCAGACATCATGAGTTGAAAAATAAAATCGGAAAAGCGCTTTTGAATGTTCCCGGAGTTGATAAAGAATCAGTCGCGATAGACAATAAGTTTATAATTAAGGGAGGTGAGAAAAGAAGACCAGATGTCTATTGTAACTATGAGGATAAGGAACTCGTGTTTGAAATCCAATTATCTGATCTGTCGTTGCGATATATATTAAGCAGATATAACTTCTATAAAAAACATGGTATTTACTTAATATGGATTCTTGATAATTTTGATATTCATAATCAAGGTCAACTCGAGCGCGATATTAAGTATCTGACAAAATTTGAAAACTTTTTCAAATTAGACGAAACAAAGGATATATTTAGTTTAGAATGTCAGTATAAATTTCCATTTTTGACGGATGATAATAAGCTACTTACCAAATGGTTGACAAAATCTGTAGCACTCAATCAAATAAAATTTGATACAGTGGATTATCAAATTTTTTACTACAATCTCGATCGTGGTCGAACTACTGCAGAGGAAGAACAACTGAAGAAATCCGTAATCATTAAGGAACAAAAAAGAGAAAAAGCTGAACAAGCAAAGTTGCTTCGTGCTTCTTCTACATCTGATAAATTAATATCCACAATTAAGGATTTGAAGAAACGCAAAGTTTGCTACTATCTATCAGTAAATAATCTTATTAATGAATTAGATTCATATGAGTTGGAAGTGTTTAACAATAAACTAGCACTCAAAGAAAGAAAAAAGCCCGCCTTGATTGAATGGATTGTCAATGCCGAAAATGAAGACAATTCTTTTATTGAATTTATAGTGCGGTGTGAGAAAATAAAATTTGACATCAATGATGCTTGTGAAGATGGTCTGACTGTATTTCATGCAATTTATAAAAATGATAATATTCATAAAAATACAATAACGAAAGCTATTTTAGAGCGTGGATATAAGTTTACAGCATCAGATTTAAGTTTAATAGATGAACTTCCGAAAACCGATAGTGAAGGACTTTATAAGGTTGGTTTATTTAATGTAATTAAGCGTGTTAATAACCGTATGTTAATTGAGCAAGTTTACAAACATGATAAATTAGTTTTAATTATTGAATCTGCACGGCTTAAGACTATCACAGGTTTTAAATATAAAGCAGACCAATGGGTTGCTTTTGCAAACAATGCAGTCCAATATCATTCAGAATATTGGGAATACATAGAAAGTGCGTTTAAGTATTATGGCTTGTGGGAAACAATCATTGCCCAGGATAAGAAACTGTCCTTTCAAAATAAAGTTACGGAATTCTATAAAAACATGCCTATTCAGAAATTTGATTTTGAGATGATTTATAGCGAACTTTATCCTGAATTAGCATTTTAAAAATTTGGACAGTGGGCGTTAAAACTCTATAAATCCACCACTGGTGAGAGCATCGTGCCCACAACAAAAGTAAAAAATTACTCAAATAGTATACACCGGTAAGATTGTTCACCCAAGTTTCGTTTCCATAAGAAATACTATGATAGAAACATCACGGGCAATTAAGAGGTCTCTCTACGGTCGTTCCCTTTGTTCCGTTCGGCTGTTCCAGTCGGTCAACCTTACATTTTCATAAGAACATTTTGTATAAATAAGTCATTACTTATTTCAACTCTATAGTTAGTTTTCCCTCCGTTCCACAGGCACTTCACAGCACTAAAAAAACAGCAGCTTAAAAATAAGCAACTGTTTTTTCGCACTGTTTCGTTCCTCATCTTCACACGCTCTCTTACTACGTTCGGTCGGGCTTATGCATCCACAATACCGCTTCATTTCGTTACACTCCGCAGGCTACGCTTCACTGCATTCCAGCCATATTGCGTCTGCAGCCCTCCGTTTTTTCAGCGGTTGCTCCTTCGCACAGCCATCGGGTTTGGCTCCACTCACCTCACTTACGTTATCTTAGAAGCATCCATTTTCAATTATCAATTACCCTATCAATTATCAGTTGGTTCGGTCGCTTTGCCCTAAATCAAGGTACACCGCCAAAAAGGCGGTTGCTTTCTATTTTTTACCCGCCGTTTCACGCTCATAGCCGCTACGTTCCGCTCCGTACCTCCGCTCAACTCTCGCGTCTATGGTGGCTGTTCGACTGCCGCAACCCCGCCACGGCGCTCCTCATCCGCAAAAAAAAGTTCCTTGCCCTGAAAACGGGCACCACTTTTCTTGCTCCTTGCGGTGCTTGGGGGTGTTTGATTGCCGATTATACAACAACACCCCTAAGAAATTTCAACAAGTACGATAGTGCATTTTTCTGAAAAGAAAAAGAAAAAAATCCAGCAATAATAGCATTCATTCCTCACTTCCAGTCGGTCATTCTTCCCTCCATTTTCGTTCGTCATTTCTGCTGTTATAACGGCTTTCTTTTTTTCTCTTTTTTCTTTTCCGAAAAATTAAGGTCGAATCTTTAACACCAAAGCGCTATGCCGAATTTCATCATCAAAACACACCAAAAAAATGCTGTTTACAGAGCAAACCAAATCTTTATTCTGAACAAAGGAATGAACAGTGGCAAGCCTCAAAAAGAACCATTTACCAATAGCTTTGTAATCCTATTTCAAAACGATGAAGATGCCGAAACAGTGTATTGGTTAGCTTATAGTTTATGGAAAGCAAAATTCTGGCACCACTCATTATTTGGATCCGTAATTCCATTTTTAAGAATTGCTGATTTTAAAAAGGATTTTATATTAAAAGTTAACGAAATGCTACAAGAACACGAGCTGCATAAAAAACAAATCCAGGCGTTGAGGTTATTGGAACAAAAAGAGGACCTATTAAAGAAGAATATTGTCCTTATCAGTGAAATGAGAAGAGTGATATTGTTGAGGTATTGTAAATAACAAAAAAAAGCCTGATCTCTACGATCAGGCTCTCATATAAATTCGGGAAAAGGTTACCAAGCGAAACCCGAACTATTTCTTTTTAAATTTTGTCAATCCTTTTAAAAGGAGCGAAATAATGAAACTAATAATAGCTCCAATTACCGCTAAGATAATCGTTTTTAGAATATCCTCAGAAACAATATTTGGCATCACACTTAATAAAGTTCCGGATGCGGTTCCAATTTGCAGCGTGTTATTTGATTCCATCACGTGGTAAATTTTGATTGTCTTTTCTCATTCTATTTATTAGTTCATCATCTGCTTTCGCATCATCATCAACTGTCATTTGACTCACTGCAGAAAGCACTCCTCCAGCAACTGCCAAATATCCCGCAACACTAACAACAACTGTTGGCAAAACTACTGGTGCCGCAATCACACTTCCACTTAGTCCCAACAATGCCAAACCAATACTACGCAATACTCTGAAAAACTTCGGAGTGGGCGATTTTGTTCTTTCTACTACATTCATAATACTAACTTTTTAGATTGGATCTTTATTTTCACTTCTTCATTACGTCCCATAGCAGCATAGATCAATGTCGTAAGCTTTTGTAATGCTATTCGGGAGGCACTGCCCTTCCCTATTCCAGTATGTTTGGTTACGGGAGCGATACAGCCCAACAGTTCTTTTTTGGCGTCATTGGCTGGATGGATTAATATAAAATCTCGACCTGGAACATTTTGTAAATGCAAATGCCATTTGAATTTTGGGCTAAAACGCTTCTCTAAAACGTATTCTCCTTCAGGAATACAAGAAATGCGCCTTTGGTTTTCCAACCAAGGCAACTCGATGGTATAGCAAACTAGAGTGCCGTTCCATTCCAAAACTCCTTGTATTCCCTCGGGAAAATAGGTTCTATTTAATACTACAACCATCTTACAGACCGCTTACCTGTACCAATGCTAGTGGATTGTAAGCCCCATTTTTCAAAGGATACATTCTACCATTTACTTCCTGATAAAACTCCACTCCCAAAGCCAAAAACAACGGACTAACACTGTTTGGAGTCACAGCATTCAACTGATTAATGGCAACAACTGCTGCGGAATCCCACGGTTGGATAGCTGTCTCAGAACTGGAAACAACAAAAGTTTCGGCCTCAAAATTGATTTCGGCTCCCGCAGAAATGATTTTATAATGAGTAGTTCCACCTGGAGCAGCAATCATATTTGCAGGAACAAAAGGATCTATAGCAATTGAAATTTCGCCTGCAACTCTATCAATAGTTCCTACAAAAGGAACAAACAAAGTCGTACCTAATTTACCATTGATATTGAAATCAAAACCAACAAGCAATTCCGCTTCGCCATCAATTACATTACGTAATCCCCTTTCGTTCACTAAATCCGCTTGGATTACTTTGATCATAGATTGAGTCAAACGGCTTACCATTCTACTATCCGCAGAATTGATCAGTAATGTTCTAAATGCTGTTCTCAGCGTTTTTCCAGCTTTACCTGCTCTCCCAAACTCAGCTCCGTTTTCACGAGTTCTTTGGAATGCAGGATCACTTTTGATTCGGCTGGCATCAACACCGCCCTTTTCACGAGCTAAATGCCCGTCCTTGGTTTTGTAAAAGGTAATATCTCCGATAGTACCTTTCAATTTAATTATGCCTTTCTGTCTTGCCATAATTCCTAAAATTTAGATTAATTATTCAATTAAAACTCTTTCAATCATCATCCTGTTGCAACACTTTTCGATTGATTATGAAACAAATTTTAGCCAATTAAATCATATAAAAAAGACTGCCCTATCCCATATGTCACTTTGTGACACAAATGGCATAAAATGACCTAAATACCCATTTACAACCAACATTGACGGGAGCTGATTTCCGCTTCTGAACCAAAGGAATTATTTACTATTTTTATGGAATGCCAGAACTTGAACCATAAAGGTTCTAGATTAGGCAAAGCCCAATCAAAGTCATAGATAGAGTATGAGAGCCAAAAACAAGAGATTATGTATCTACCCTAAGGACATACAACGTATAACCGGAAAGAGTTATCGTCAAAGTATTAGACTACTTCAAAAAATGAGGATTAAGTTAAACAAACTAGAAGATGAGTTTGTGTCTATTGAAGAATTTTGCCAATTTACGAGCCTTAAAATTGAACAGGTTGAACCTTTAATAATTGGATAGATTTTATGTTTTAGATAACTAAATTTTGAACCGATTCCAGTTCAATAATAGTACTCAACTAGTTCAAAGTTCAAACAATGAAAGGACTTTTTTTACTTTGATAAACCTTTAATTATCACTATATTTACATTGATAAGTTTACATGATTTTTTACCTATAAATCGTAGGAGTAAAATCGAGACCCTTGTTTTAAAATAGTTTGCGAGACATCGTAAACACTAGCATAAAAAGAGTAATACAAATCCCTCTTTCTCCGCAAAGGAAACCCGAAACGAAAGCTTCGGGTTTTTTGTTTTTAAAATTATGACAAAAGATTTCTTTTGAGAATAAATTTAAAAACAAAAAACAAACTCAAAATTTATTTTGAGTGCAGGTTTGATTTGTAGGTCTCCCCTTCTGGGATCATGAAATAATCCCTCTTTCTCCGCAAAGGAAACCCGAAACGAACGTTTCGGGTTTTTTGTTTTTAAAATTATGACAAAAGCTTGCTTTTGAGAATAAATTTAAAAACAAAAAACAAACTCAAAATTTATTTTGAGTGCAGGTTTGATTTGTAGGTCTCTCTTACAGTTTGACCACCAGAAATCAACTTCTCGGAGGACAATGTAACCCAATGTATAGGAAGGGCGTTAAATAATAATTAAACACTACCTTATTCAATAGCTATCAATTCTTCTCTCCAATGGCGTTTATTTAAATGATAATCTGCTTTACGACAAATCAAAAATTAGTAGTTAAAAGGGGGCACCATCAAACTGTGATCTATTTTACATCTTAAATTTCATCAACAATAGGTTCACTAATAAATAGAAATAATACCCCAATCATTGCAATTTATATCATTTCCAATAAAAGCTTATGTAAACATGTTTCTATCCTATTTAGGAATAACTATTTTAGCTTTAAAACCTTTATTGGTTTGTGAGTCAAAGGTAAGTATTCCGTTAACTGCCTGAATACGGTTTTCCGCATTCTGCAGACCATTTTTTAAAATGAGCTTCTCCGAGAAACCAACACCATTATCTGAATAGCTAATTTTGAGCGTATTTTTCTCTACATCAAAACCAATGATTACAAAACTAGCATCACTGTATTTTTTCATATTTACCATAAGTTCTTGTAATACTCGGTATATCGCAATCTTTTTTTCTGTTGCAACTTTTGACCAATCAATGGGGTTTCCAATTTTAATAATAACTTCGGTACTTATACTTTTATAGCTATTGAGCATTTGTTTTAAATTTTGTTCAAAATTTGCTCCCGTTTCTATAGGACTATTCACTTTAGAAAAATTTCGCGTTCTAGTATATATTTTATCAAGATTTGCCAAAAGGTTTTCTTTTCTAATTGGATTCTGCAAATCTTGGGTTTCAGCAAAAGTCATGGCATAAAAAACATCGTTAGCCAGTTCATCGTGGAGCTGTTTGGATATTCGGGTTTCAGTTGTATAACTCGCTTGTAGCTGTTCCCGTTTGGTTTTATTTTTATAATAATTGATTATAAATACAGTCCCACCAAGTAGTAAAACAAATCCAAAGAAGAAGAGGTGTTTTTGGTTTTTTTGTGTCGCAAGTTGCAAAAGGATTTCTGCTCTTTGCCCCTTATATTTGATGTTTTCCAAAATTGCTTTTTCAGAATCATATCTAATTTTAGCAAATTTATTTTTGGCGTTACTCCTAACTTTTTTAATACTATCGTTTAGATTTAAATACAAAACGGCGTATTTATTAGTCCCTTGTTCATGATTAAACGACATTAATAAACCCAAAGCATCCAATCGTTCATCAATACTGTGATGTTTCGTTGCTTCATTGTAAGCTTGCAATGCATAACTTTTTGATTTTTGATAATCTTTATTTTCATAGTATTCAGCTAAATGCAAATAGCTTTCGATACTACCATAGGAATCTTTGCTGTTAGTTCTCATTGCTAAAGCCTGATTCATTAAAGCTAAACCTTTAGGAATCTGATTGTCTTTGTAATAAGCAAATCCTAGGTTATCCATAACTCTCGCTTTTTTATTCTGCAATGAATCTAAAAGGGCAGACGTTAAAAAGGGCTCTAAAAGTATTATCGCTTTTTTGTACTTTTTTTGTTCCATATAAACAGTAGCGATATTATTAAGAACAGCCACTCTAGACACTGAATCTTTTACCGTCTTTAAAATTGTGGAATAATAACGAACGGCTTCATCGTAATTTTTTAGTTCTTTGGCTGCGATTCCAAATAAATTATTTGCCGCCACCTGATATTGCAAATCGTTGCTTATGTATGGCAGAGATTCGGTCAATGTTTCTTCGCTACTATAGTAATCACCATAGGTCTGTTGGATATGTGCCATTCCAACTAAATTGTAGGCAATATAGCTGCTGTGGCCCTCTTCTTTAAAAAGTTCTGTTGATTTTAAATAGTAATAAAAAGCACTATCCAGTTTATTTTCCTTGCTAAAGGAATCACCCAATTCTGAATATTTTTCGGCTATCTTTTCTTTCTGAGTTTCTTTATAATTAGAAGTATCAGCACTTTTTTTTTCTTTCTTTTGACAAGAGATTATAAAAAGCAAAAGCACTAAAATAAAAAACGGGGAACGTAACATATAATGTTTTTTCCCCGAAATTAGTATTTTAATACAATTACTGCATTAAATTATGGTTTTTTTGGAGGTGTTATAATAATTATTTCGTCCCCAGGACCGTCACTTGCCATAATAGAGCTTGGATTAGATAAGTTACTTGTACCGGTTGCATTGAAGTTAAGACCCGTTTTATGAACTCCAGAACTTTTTGCTTGAGGACTTGAACTATCAATACCATCCGCTTCGCACGATACCATGACAACGGCGGTTACTGCAATAGCTGCTGTAAAAAATATTTTTTTCATAATTTTAATTGTTAAAAATTGGACATAGGTGTGGCCGTTCGATAAATGAAATCGAATAATTAGTAAGAAGCACACCATTAAAATGAGAACTGTTTTTTGGGTTGCGGGAAGTAATGTGGACTAGTACGGAATAGCTTAATTATACTTCCCGGAATAAAAATTCTGTTCTGTATAGCCTCACATGTATAGAAGTAGTTTTGTACATTTGTTCGTATCGCGAAATAGAACAAGAACTAATTCTGAAGCAAAGAAAAGACGCTTCCGCAATAAAATTGATGCGGAATTCCTATTATTCCCAACAATGCCGTGGTTTCCTTGAAATTCCTAAAAATTCCTTCAAGCTTATGATGAAAAATACTTTAGAAGATTACAGAGCGGCGGTTAAAGTCAAATATGAGAATGAAAAAACTGGAAGCTATTCTAGTTTTTTGCTAAGTCCTTCTCGTGCCAAATTAAGAAAATTGTGTGGCGAGTTATTTAAGAATAATTCTAACACTGATGACTTAAAAAGTTTTTCTGCATTTTTCCATTTTGATTATACGTTAAATTGCTCCAATAGATTAAAAGAACAAACAGATAAATTTAGGCCTATTGAAACATTCTTTAAAGGTGAAACAGATTTAAGTGATATTGAGGCAGTTAACATTGCAGCCATATTAGTCGATTTTAATCCAAGGCCATACCTTAAATTTGCTAAACAAGAAGCTATAAAAAAAGAGTTCATAACCAGTACTAATTTAGATAGTGCAGATACTGATGATGTTTTGTTAAATTCTACGATTGTTAGAAGCAATAGAAATGAAGAACCAATTCAACCCCAAAATTTTGTTAAGAAAGAATCAACTTTTTTTCAAAACAAGCTAATCTTTTCTGTATTGATTTCAGTAATAATCTTGATTGCTATTGGATACACTTTTTTACCCAAAAAGGAATGCATGCAATGGCAACTAGACCATTATGAAGCAGTTGATTGTGAATCTAAAGCAGTTGGTTTTGTAGATTTGTATTCAACAATGCCTTTAAATAAAAACATGCTGAATTTTAGAAAAATTAAAATTTGCGATACCACGACTTTTTTTAAAAATAATAAACCAGTAGTGTGGTATTGTAAAACGGATAATCAATTGTATTTTTTTAATGGACCTGGATTTAACCCTGAAAATGAAAAGCCTTTAAAACCGATTACGCAATATATGATAGATAAATATTTGAAGTAAACGGAAACAGCTGATGTGTATTCTTCTTATATGAAAATAAGCATAAAACATAGATCTTTTGTATCGAGTATTTTGTTTTAATATATATATTGCTTCTGTCTAAGGTTACAAATAGTTATTAAGGTGGTTACTGTTGTAGCCAAGGTTTGCGCGTTAAATCTAAATCTATAAACAACTTTCCTAAATAAAATTAAAGCAGCTATTCCTATTTTGTAAATGCTATATAAATGATTTGACGGTTTAAGAAAAATGTAGTTCTTCCTTTTTTATATCAATTGAAATATAGATATTCGTATTAAATACAAAGAATCCATGAATGATTATTTAATAGGTATAGGAAAGAGAATTAAAGACATTCGAAAAAAAAATAAAAAAACTATTAATACAGTTGCCTCTGATGCAAACGTAAGTAATGGACTGATCTCAAGAATTGAAAACGGTAGAACCATTCCTTCTCTACCTGTTTTACTGAGTATTATTAATGCCTTGGAAGTTGAAGTCTGTGATTTTTTTGAGGGTATGTCTAATAGTCCTGAAAATAGTTATATCATCTCTCGTAGTCAAGATAATGCAATGATCGAAAAAGAAGATGATGCTAAAGGCTTTGCCTATAAATATATTTTCGGAAAACAACTTTCTTCTTTAGGTTTTGAAGCTGTGTTGCTTGAAGTACAACCGAATTCTCAGAGAGAAAAAGTAGAAACAGATGCGTATGAATTCAAATACATACTTTCTGGAGAATGTTTCTATACTATTGGTGATGAAGAAGTATTATTAAAAGAAGGCGACTCTATTTTTTTTGATGGAAGAATACCCCATGTCCCAATCAATAGAAGTAAAACAGTCGCTAAAATGTTAGTAATTTACTTTTTTATTTAATTCTCGAAAAAGCTAAAAAAAACTCTCCTATTTAGTTAATCAAAAAGGAGAGTAAAAAAAACAAAAAATGAAACAAATTATAATAGTACAGCTCTTAATTCAATTATATTATCCATTATAAAACTAGGATTCGCCTTTTGAATTTGTTCTCTAGTTTGCGCTCCAGAAAGGACTCCAACGGTTATACCACAATTGGCATTTTTGCCCTCTTCAATATCTATTGCGGAGTCTCCCACTTTCATTACTTTTTCAGCATCAAGGACGCCCGTATTTTTCATAGCCAATAAAATCATATCCCCTTCTGGTCTTCCATTTACTACATCATTAGCAGTTACTAATCCATCAATAGTTTCTCCAACAATCCAGCCTAGCTTATTTAATAATAAATTAGCCGTTTTACGATCATAACCCGTATTTAAAACTACTTTTATATTACTACTTCTTAAATCTTTAAAAAGTTGCTCTGTCCCTTCAAAAGTTTTTATTTCTAAAGTATTGTAGGCCATTTCTAAAGCTGTTTTGAAATTAGTAAACACTTTATCTGCTATAGCATCAACAGAAATTAATGTAGTACACTCTTCTAAAACATCTCTTATCGCTTGGTGCTTTTCCTTTCCGGCTGCATATTTTAGGACTTCAGTTAAAGTGACACTATAGCCTTCGTCATTAATTAATTTTTGTACTGTTTTGTATACAACATTGTCCTCATCTACAGTTGTTCCGGCCATATCAAAGACGACCAATTCTATTTTTTTTATCATTCTTATGTATTAAAAATTTCATTAATATTTTCTTTTGAAAATCCAGCACTACCCGTCATTCCTTTTCCTCCTATTCCTGTTATAATATGAATATTGTTCCCTATCGTATGCTCAAATATATCTTTGGTTTTGCATTGGGAATACATACCATACCATCTGCTTTGAATTTCATAATTGGGTAAATCAATAATTTTTTTTGCTTCTTGTATCATGAAATTATCAATATCCATGTCTAAGTCAAAACCCAAATCATCTTTGTTTTTTGCATCAGCATACTGATGAGAATCGCCCAAAATGATAGAACCATCAGCTGCCTGTTTAAACAATATATGTATACCCCATTTCTTTTCTAAAGCATCGGGATTTTCTTTTGCTTTTATCGAATTAAAGGAAGGACATTCATAAAATGCCTCATACCTTCTAATAGACAAACCAGTAAGTATTGATCCTGGAAGAACATATTTTTTTTGTGGCTTCGTCTGCATCATTTGCAACTTAGAAACCTCTAAATCACTTTTATTAAAGAGTTCTGGATACAAATTTTTAAACTCACTACCGTTACAAATAATCACCTTGCTTGCAGAGAATTCTAAATTAGAAGTACTCAAAAGTGTAACTCCATTTGGCGTTGATTCACAATTAATAATACTTGTATTTGTAATTAGTTTTAAACCCATTTTCAAAGTCATAAACTCTTGTAATCTGTAAATCATCGTTCGTGGCTCAACAGTAACTTCTTCAGGAAAAAATAATCCTGCCTTTACATAATCAGATCGCAAACCCTGATATTTATCTAAGCATTGCTGCTTAGTCAACAAATGAGATTGATAATTATTGGATTGATTGATTTGATACAACTCTTCTATAAGTTGAATTTCTTCTTCGTTCGAAGCTAAATATACTGATCCATTTTGCCGAACTGAAATATCAAATTGGCTTTGAATCTCTTTATAAATATTCAAACTCTCTCTACCATAAGTTTGCCATTTTGAGTCCATTCCAGAGGGAACTACTTGTCCAAAATTTTGAATAGTCGCTCCTATTGGCATTTTATCTTTTTCAATAATAGCAACTCTAAGCCCCTTCCTTAAAGCGTGATAGGCGTGAAAAGTTCCTAAAACTCCACTACCAATAATTATAAGATCATAAACTGGTTTCATCTAACACTAAATTTAAATTTACACTATACCTTTTATCTTTTTTAAATTTTCTATTCAAATAAAGAGTGGAACTGATGGTTACAATGATTCCAATTCCTGCAACGAAATAGGCACAGTCCATATAAAAGTCTATCCAGGATAAATCATCTTTTCCAAAATTTTTATATAACAAAATACTTACACTTCCTAAATAGCCAAAAGCATCGGCAAGATAAATAAGGAAACCAGCGTTGCCTTTGATTTTAAATGCTCCTATAAAACGGTCAAAAAACAGACAGTTAAAAGGCACATAACAAATGTATAATCCAAAGCCCGAAATTACCATCCATGTAAATGGGTCTAGTCTCCCGGAATGAAATATGTATGTTGAAAAACCTAACAAAATGGATCCAGCCAAAAGTAAAATTTGATAAAAGTACAAGGCCTTCTTATTGTCTCTTAAATAAAAGGCAAAACCCAAAACTAATAATACAATAAAAGCGATCAATGTTTCTGAAGTGGAATAGACCGATACATCTCCTTTATACCCATTGGCATCCCATAATTCACGGGAAAAATTATCCCTAAAATCTCTAAAAGCAGTTAAAAAGGTATAAAACAAAACCCAGATAGTAATGGGATATAAAAATTGTTTTAACAATTTCTTCCTGTCTTTTGTATTCATAGGAACACGTTCAGAGCGCAGTTCGATATCTTCTTGAGTTGGCTTTGGAATTTTTTCTAATAACCAAGTAAAAAACAATAAGGGCAAGACAAATAATGCACCTGTAACTGAAGGCATCCAAAACTGAGAAAAACCCCAAGAATTCATCACGAAAAATCCGACCGATTTCACTACACCACTTGAAACGATGAAGCTGGTACTCAAAGCTACCCCTAATATTTCAGTAAATTTTCGGCCTTCTATGTATGAAAAAACAATTCCCCAAATCATTCCCAAGGGAACACCATTAAAAAACATAAAAATAACATTATAAGGTTTTGGCACTAGGGCAAATAATACTAACGCAGCTTCAGCTATTAAAATTAACCCCAACAAATAATAAGCACGTTGATTTGCTTTTAATTCTGAAACAACTTTAATTCCAATAAATTTAGAAAGCACATAACCCAATACTTGTGCGAAAATTAAAATAATTTTATAATCAATATGGAATACTTCCATCCCTTCAAATGTGGCTACACTAAATGGTTTTCTAAAGGCATACATACAAAAGTATACCCCAAACGAAGCCAGCGAAGCGTTCAGTACAAAAGGGATATTTGATTTTTTCGCTAACTTTTGCATTAGTTTTTGAATACTTTTATCGCTTTTCCTTTCATTTCAGCATCTATCAATTTGCTGTCTAAAACTTGTAAAACGGTTGGTGCAATTTGAATGCTAAACAACTGTTCTGCTTTTTTAACTTCGCCTAATACCTCAACATTATTACCAAAAGCAACTAACCAAACTTGGTCAGCCCCAACGATATCTGATCCATGACTTTTCCATGTTTTTAATGGCACAGTTCCGCGTCCATGATCCGTAGAAAGAATAAAAACAGTATTGTCTTTATAGAAAGGATCACTTTGTGTAAAATTCCACAATTGTTCTATCAAAGCATCTGCAGTGCGTGCCGATTTTAAATAAGCATCGTATTGTCCTTCATGAGCAAAATCATCCGTTTCGCCATAGGAAATATAGACCAACTCTGGATGCTCTTTTTTCATGTACTCCAAAGCATAATTTGACGTAAAAGCATCTAATCTTACAGATCCCCAAGGCGACGGAACTTTATCTTGCAGGTCGTTTAAAAACAATTCTCTATCGGAAAGCTTTTTAGATTTAGCTGTTTCAAAACCTGCATTTACAGGAATTCCAGAACGCTCTGCATTTATAATAAAAGGAAATACATCCCAGCTACCAAAAGCAGCTACTTTGCCCTTGTATTGTGGCATGTTATTAATTTTCTCTAAAACTGTCGTATTAGGATTATTAATCTTACTGTTACTATTAATTCTTTTATCGTCTGCTGATCCTGATAATATTTCGTTATATCCAGGATACGAAAACCACATGGTATTCGTCAAATTAACATTGCTTCCTAAGTTTCTGTTTCCGTGAATTTGTCCCATTGAAACCACTTTGTTCCAAAAAAAGGGCATTAACGCTGCTCTTCTATCTTCAGGAGTTGCTCTCCAAAATTTTTTCTTTAAATCCAATGTGTCTTCAACATATTCCTTATTAGCAATCAGTTTGGCATCAGCACCAGTAAAAAGTTCCTGCCAACGGAAACCGTCTAAAGTAATTAGCACAATTTTTGTTTTTGGGGATTCTAATTTCTGTTGTGCGTGAATTCCCAAAAAGAATAGTGTAAATAAGCTTGTCAGTAAAATTGATTTTTTCATTTTATTTTATTTTTTTGATTTTGTAGCATTATTGAACAAACCAGTTGCCTATTTAATCAGCCACATTGCTGCATTGATATCATCGGAACCTCCAAATTGCGAACTTAATGCAGCTTTAACATTTGCAGTATTGTTCTCAAATTCACTTACAGGGTATTTCCAACGCAAAGGAATTTTCGCTCCATTATTATTTGCAGGTCCAATATCAAAAGTTGGAACGCCTGTTCTTCTATAATTAAAATAAGACTCGCGACCCGAATTATTAAAAAACGCAATGTATTTTTGAGTCAAAATCTGATTCAATCCAGTTCCATTATTTCCTTTATAAACAACATTTGTATTTAAAAGAAACGTATCTATATCGGCTTGCTTTACACCATAAAATTGCATTGAGGCTTTAATGCCATTCAAATAATGACTTTCAGCATCACCTCCAGTAACCCATCCTCTATTTATCGCTTCTGCAATTGTAAATTCTTGTTCAGAATAACCAATTTGAATGTAGGGTTCACCTTTAAAATTACTGTAATATCTAGATTCATTAGGATAGCTATATTTACCTGCATCAGAATCAGTTTGCATTTGCCCTTGGTCATCACCAGTTTTAGCACCAATATAGGCATTCAAACTTTTTGGATCATTTGCTTTAAAGTAAAACGCAGCTGGATCTGCAACTATATAGATTCTTGGGTCATTATTATTTTTAAGCAAGTTTAAATACGTCGCTCCCATAATATTTCTATTTCTGTTAAACCCATAATTACTAGGGTTCAACTCATACCTATTCCCTTGTTCATCAGCAAAATTGCGAACCATATTATCATCTATTCCTCTTAATAAAGGATATTTGGAAGGATTAGAGATTATAGCATTAAATTTACTTGCAACATTTAATTCACTATTCTTTTTACTTAGATTAATCAACACTCTTAAATGAAAAGAGTTAATCGTTCTTTGCCATTTGTCTAAATCGCCATTAAAGAAAAAATCTCCTAAAATTCCCGAAGTACCTACTTGTGCTTGTGCTGCAGTAATTTGATCGTTTGAAGCTTCTAACAAATCCAAAATAGCCGTATAAATATCTTGTTGAGAATCGTATTTTGGCTGCGTAATTGCGGGATTAGCATCGGCTTTTAATGACTCGCTTAGTGGAATATCTCCAACTCGTTTAGTCATATAATCATAAAAATAGGCTTTAAAAAACTTAGCTAAAGCCTCGTATTTATCTTGATTGTCAAGACCTTTAGCCTCCTTTTCCATGGCAATAACATTAGCCAAGGTTTTGTATCTATAACTATTTATAGCGCCCCAATTATAATCTTGGTTTCCATAGTAATCAAATGAAATTACCCAAAACTGATTGTCTCTTTGAGCATCACTCCATGGTCCTTCGCCTCCAACATTGTTTACTACACTTAACACCTCCGACAACAACATTGACGGCGGCACACTTGTTGCTTTGTTTGGATCATCAGTTAAATCATCAAACTGAGTACAAGAAAACAGGAGTACTGATGCCATTAAAAGTGTTAATCCCTTTTTTAAATTATATGTTTTCATCTTTTATTTATTTAGAACTTAAGGTTAATATTTAAGCCGTAACTTTTTACAGTTGGCGTTTGCAATGGCGATCCTTTTTCATCATTAAACTGATCTAAGTCAATATCTTTATGTTTAGCGAAATAAATTAAATTCCTTCCTATTAAAGATATAGAAGCATTGTTAATAAACGTTTTAGATAAAACTTTCTTAGGAAATACATAGGTTAGATTAACTTCTCTTAATTTAAAAAATGTTTTGTCTATAATGTTTGCTGCTGTTTGACCATTGTATGATTTTGAAAAATCTTGATAGAAGATTTTTGTTGTATTTGGAGCAAAAGTACGCGTGTCTGAAAGTACATTTCCTTCTCCATCTGTAGTCAATACTCCAGCTGTAACCACAACTGCATCTGCTACATATGATTTTATTCCTTGAACATCATTAGCTCTTTCTGGAGTATCAGTTCCTATTTGTCTACCACTTTGCCACATTTTACGTGCAACATAATCTTCAATTTTCCCTCCATATCTACCATCTAATGAGAAATCCAATGAGAAATTCTTGTAACTAATATTATTTGCTATACCTGCTGACCAGTCCGGTGCTGCATAACCAGCTTTAGTTTCGTAAGCATTTTTTAATGGTTTACCATCAGAACCAACAATTAATTGCCCGTCGGGAGTTCGCATAAAATCTGTGATGTAGTACGCATCTACTCTATCACCAATTTTAATTTTACCATTGTTTGTTATGTCACCATAAACCTGTTGTAAATATTCTTTATAGGCTGACCAATTTATTCGAACATTCCAACTAAAATCTTTCGTTTTTATAGGTGTTGCAGATACCGCTAATTCCCAACCTTTGGTTTTTGTAGTAATACCATTTTGTTTTTTTCCATTATATCCCGAAGCCTCAGAATACTTTAAATCAAATATTTGAGGACCATTTTTATTTTCATAATAGGTAAGATCAAAACCTAATTTATTATGAAATAATTGTGTTTCCATACCAAACTCAGTTGAGGAGTTAAAAGCAGGCTCTAAATCTTCATTGGATAAAACAGAATTTACATAGGCTGGATTATAAGTTGTACCGCCTACCGTAAAAGGGTTATTTAACGCATAAGTATTTAAGTTACTATATATGTCTAATGAACTTCCCACTTTTGCAAAAGAACCTCTAACTTTTAAGAAATCTATACTAGGAACTTCTAATACTTCACTTAAAACAGCACTTAAAGACACTGAAGGATAAAAGAAAGTATTATTTTTCTCTGGTAATCTAGAATCTTTATCAATTCTACCTGTTGCACCTAAAAATAAGAACGATTTATAAGAGAAATCAGCGGAGGCATAATAGCCATACGTTTCGTAGTGACTTCTATAGTTTGTAGGTTGAACTGGAGTTTGCGTATTACTTAAGGTATAAAGTCCTGGTACTATCAAATAGTCTGTAGTTGCATAGGAATTTCTTTCTTTTTGAATATTTATATTTGCTCCTAAAGTAGATTTCACAGCAAAATCGCCAAACTTATTATTATAGTTCAACATTAAATCAGTGTAGCTTTTTAACTTATAGTCGTACCATTCTTTATAATCTCCTTGCGCTTTTTCTCTACCGTAGGTAGTCATCGAATAAGGGAATTTTTCATTACTGAACTCATTTTCCAAAGCTGCATTAGTTCTTACACTGGCGTCAAAATTATCAGTTATTTCATGTTTAAGGGTTACTTGTCCAGTAAAATCATTTGTTTGTTTACCTTTCAACCATTCATAAGCCATAAAATAAGGATTGTTGTAGCGTGTGTATTCAAAATTCTTTTGTTGAATACCTTCCTTACCTTCTTGCCAATAATTTCTAAGATCTCTAACATCATAATCAGCACCTCCCCAAATAAGCATATTGTATATGTAGCTATTTGGACCATACTCTACATTAGGATTGTTAGGTGATGTCTGAAAATTAAAATTAGCACTTGCGTCTATAGATGTTTTTTCGTTAAAGTTGTATTTACTACTTAAATTGAAATTATAAATATTCAGTTTTGTATTAGGATTAATCCCTTTTTGATAGGTATGTGACAAGGAGAAACGAACATTTCCCTTATCAAATTGAGATGCTATGGCAAGATTACTTGTTTCTAAAATCCCCGTTTCCATAAAGTTATTAAAATTATTTGCCCCTCTTGCTAGCCAAGGTGTAGGTATTAAATTACCACTTGCATCTAATGGACTGTCGTATTGTGTAATCAATTGACCATCAAATCGAGGTCCCCACTGATCATAATCTGCATCATTGATACCACCTCCTTTACCATCTTTAAAGGCATAATTCCCATAAGATCCCGGGCCATAGTTATTTTGTGTTTTAGGTACCGCATTGAATCCACCTTGAAATATGGTATTTTGATTAAACTCTACAACAAAACCCCGTGCATCTTTTGTGCCTCTTTTAGTAGTGATTTGCACAGCTCCATTCCCTCCATCAGATCCATATAATGCAGCTGCATTTGCTCCTTTTAAAACATTTATACTTTCAATATCATCTGGACTGATATTATAAGTGTCAGTCCCCAAAGGCACACCATCTACAACTATTAAAGGTTTTTTTCCACGTAAATATAATTTTGGTGCTGTGAAAAATTCTGCTGAAGAAGCCACTATCAAACCTGAAACTTTACCCGACAATGAGTTCATCACATTTGGATCTCTAGATTTTGTTAAATCACCTTTTACCTCTTGAACAGAATATCCTAACCTTTTTTTCTCTTTTTTGATTCCTAAAGCAGTTACCACAACTTCTTCTAAATTTTCAGAATTTGCTTTAAGTACTATAACAGCACTTTTCAATTTTGATGTATTAAAATCAACTGCATTAAACCCAATGTAAGAGATTGTAATAATTTCATTTCCCTTTGGTATTTGTATTTCAAAATTACCATCAATGTCCGTCACAGCACTAGTAGTTTTTCCTTTAATAAGGACTGTTGCTCCAGGTAGTGACCCATTTTGTCCATCAACCACCTTACCTTTAAACGGGGTTGTTTGCGCAAAAATTAATGATGTCGTCAACATCAATAATAAATTCATTACAGTTTTCAATTTTTTCATCAGATAATTAAATAGTTACTATTAGTAAATTTTACAAGGCAAATTTGATAAAATATTTACTATTAGTCAACTTTATAATTTTAAGAAATCTTTAACAGGGCATTATTGTATCATCAATTTAATGTTATATCATGCCGATCAAGTGTTTTATAAATGCGTTTATCATGATTAAAAAAAAAGCCAAACAAAATTATTATTGACAGGAATAATTTTGTTTGGCTGGTTAATAAAATAGAAATAATTATTAGTTAAATGCTATTTTTCTTTTTCTCTATTTTCTAATCGATAAGCATCTTGTTCCTTACTATCCCGAAACATATCTTCTACATTATCAATTTTAGGAGAATCCTTAAGTGCTTTCCAATTGAATTTTTCATCAAAAGGGTCTAGGGCCTTTTGAGGGTTAAAAACCTTAGGATCAACTTCTAAAGCATTGTACGGTTTATAATCTGGTGTAGTTGTAAAAAGATCACTTAAATCAGTTGCTCCAGCATCATATTGATTTAAATAAGGCATATCGAGAATATTCCAAAATGATTTAAATATACTTCCAAAACTATAATGTTGGTGACCTACATAATTTCTTTTGATCCAAGGAGAAATCAGCATCAGAATACTTCTATGTGCATCAATATGATCGACTCCATTTTGAGCATCATCTTCAGTAATCACGATAAGCATATTTTTCCAATAAGGAGTATGAGACAAGTACTCAACAATGCGACCCACAGCCAAGTCATTATCTGCCATATAGCTTTCTTTAAAAGGATATCCAGCCTCAGGTACATCTCCTGCTCCATGATCATTTGGTATTATAACTGTCGTAAATGGTGGCATAGTCCCTTTGCCATTCATCCATTTCATATTAAATTCTTTAATGAATTGATCTATCCTGAATTGATCAGGTATGGCGGTGTTATAAGTAGGATACATTTTAGAAGTCCTTTCAAATAAAGGTGCAGGCATTGGAAAATTAACGTATTGTTGAATTCCTGTATATTTAAACTCCGCTTTGTACAATGCTGGTTCAAACATGATACTAAAACCAAAATTATAAAAATCAACATTATGACGAGACAAATGATCCCACATAGAACCAGCTTCATTATAATCTTCTGGATAAATGGCTCCTGCCGCACCATTCATAGCAAAAACTCCTGGTGCTTTTGAATCTTCTTTAAAATTGCGGTTTCCCCCATAACTAGCAGCGGTAGCAGTTTCGCACCATTCGTTAGGATACGTATTAGTTAGCCAACGATGACCATCCGCTGAAACATCTGCATCTACATAAAAATTATCTGAAATACTAAATTGTCTGGCTAAAGCTAAGTGATTGGGCATAACGGTAGTATTAGATACAGAATCTGTTTTCTTTCGGTTTGAAAAAGAAGCATTTTCACCATATCTGGCTATTGTTGCATCTCCATCCCCTTTCTTAATCTGACCAAAAATTTCATCATAGGTTCTATTTTCTTTCGATATAAATACAATGTGTTTTATTGGACTTTCTTTCTCTCCGGGATATAAGGGAACAGGATTATCCACTCTGTTTTTCAAACTAGGATTTGTTGCATTGGTAAATTGAAAATTATTAGAAACCACCTGCTCGGTCATCTCTTGTAATTGTACGTCTTTTGGAATGTCAACTACTTGAACCGTTCCCTTCATCAAAGATCCAATATAACTTCCATCAGCACCTAATTTAAAATTTGCACCTCCATTTGGGCCACTTCCAAACCCTTTAGCATTAGCAATTATGAGTTTTTTTCCATCCCGACTCACCTCAATTTTAGAAGGAAACCAAGCTGTAGGTATGTGTCCTAAAACTTTCTGATTTGCTACATTTATTACTGCTACAGCATTTATTCCAGATTCTGCTACATACAAACGTTTTTTATCTGGACTTAAAGCCAATCCAAAAGGAATAATACCTCGAAAATGTTTTATACGATCATCCAATTTTAGCGGAATGGTATTCACTACAGAATCCTTCGCAATAGAGATTACTGAAATATTATCATTAGTACCATTACTAACAAAAACATAGTCATCAGTTGCTACAATTGAATTAGGACTAGAACCACCTACTGCAGGAATATCTTCCACTAATGCGCCAACCAAATTCCCTGTTTTTATTTTCGCAACAACTTTAGGATTTAAAGTATCCTCAATATTTATGGAAAATATAGAAAAAGCATCAATAGCATTAAGATCTCCTAACCCCTTAATGGCTATAGTGTCATTTTGAATACCCGTTTTCATTTCCTCTGAACCATAGGCGAAAGCTGGATAGTTTATTGATTTTATCTTGGCGTCTATTTCCTTACTTTCTTTTATATAATCGTATTCAAACATCCCAACATTAGCGACATATATTTTTTTCTCATCAGCTGATAAACATATTCCAAAAGGATAACGTCCGACGGGAACAGAATGAGTTAGCTTTTTTGTCTCCGTGTTTATAATTATCATCCTAAAACCAATTTGGTCCACAGCAAAAAGTTTTTTTCCATCTTTTGACAACTTCATGTCACCAATATACCCATGAGAATAATCAATACCCTCAGCACTAAAAGAGCAATCTATAGAGTCTTTCTTCACGCCTGTATTCAAATCAAATAAATATACTTTGTTCTCCTCTCCACCAGCAACATAGACCGTTTTATTATCAGGAGCTACTGCCAATCCCATGAATACAGAAGCCAAAACCCCTTTATCTGTGGCGGGACCGGGAGGAACTTGTTGCGCTACTGGATTATCTGACATAATATCACGAATAATGGTAATAGATAAAGGATTTGTTCCTGAATTAGCTGTTACTGCAATATTTCCGTTTGGACTTAAGGTCAATCCATAAGGATGTGGTGCAGTTATAATATTTTTTCCAGCAGCTGTAATAAAGCGACCATTCGGTATAACAGTTTTCCCTTTTTTATCAATTTTTGTTATTTGGTTTCCGCAAGGCGCACCTATAATCCACAAAGGTTTTTTTGTAGCAACAGGTTTAACTACACAAGCAGTAAACATAAGTAATAGTAGAACTCGAAAAATTATTTTCATCTTTGGTATATTTTGGATAGCCTACAGAATCTTTTAAAATTAGATTCAATGTTTAGGATTAATAGTGTGGTAACAATTATTCATTTTAAATTTATAAAAATTTACTATTGTTATATCCTTTTCTCTTAATTGCTGAAAACAAAATTAAAAGATTTTAATAATTTTCATGAATTTCACATATCAATCTACTGTTACCATACTGTTAGATTAATAATTTAAAAAGTGTTTTAGCCTAATTATATAAGACCATTTTGATATCTAAAACGTGAAAAACTCAACCTTATCTGACGATCTAGTTAAGTAGCTGTTTAAAGAAACTATTATAATAGGGACTATTTACTTAATAATAAGAAAGCAACTAAATATTTAACCTTACTATAAAATTAAAAAAAGACCTTAAAAACAAATGTTTAAAAGGTCTTTTATATTTATTCCGACAAAAACGTAAAAAATGCTTCTTCCCTTACGATTTAATATTAAATTATAATTTGAAAACGTCAACGCTATTTTCTCTCACCTATTTGTTGTCTCCACATTGCATAATAAAGTCCTTTTTCATCTAGAAGATCTTGATGTTTTCCTTGTTCAATGATGTGCCCTTGTTCTAGTACAAAGATTTTATCAGCGTGCATAATCGTTGATAGACGGTGAGCAATTAAGACCGTGATCTGATCTTGCTTAGATGAAATGCTTCTAATTGTTTTGGTAATTTCTTCTTCGGTAATAGAATCTAATGCCGATGTAGCTTCGTCAAACAACAATAATCTTGGATTTCTTAATAAAGCTCTTGCAATCGACAAACGCTGTTTTTCTCCTCCCGAAACTTTAATTCCTCCTTCTCCAATTGTGGTATTCAAACCGTTTTCAGCTCTTTCTAATAAATTCTGGCAAGCAGATTTTTGCAAAACATCATTTATTTCTTCATCAGTGGCTGTTGGTTTTACAAATAGTAAATTGTCTTTTATAGTCCCTGAGAATAATTGTGCATCCTGAGTAACAAATCCTAATTGTTGCCTCAACTCGGTTAAATCAATATCATTAGCATTCTTATCGTTATAAAATATGGCACCTTCAGCGGGTTTGTATAATCCAACTAACATTTTGACTAATGTTGTTTTTCCGCTTCCGGAAGGCCCTACAAAGGCAATTGTCTCTCCTGCTTTTGCTTCGAATGAAATATCTTTCACTGCGTAACTATTAGCGGTGATGTGTTTAAAGGAAATATGAGAAAACCTTAAGTGTTTAATAGCCCCGATAGTCTTAGGGTGTTGTGGTGTCTCTTCACTTTTTGAATTCATTAAATCTCCAAAATTATCCATAGAAGCTTTGGTTTCATTGTAAGTGGCAATCACATTTCCCAATTCTTGTAAAGGATTGAATAAAAAGAAAGAAAAGAACATCAACGTTATTAAATCTCCAGGTTTAATGATTCCCTGAAAAATAAACATATATAAAGCGAAAACTAGTCCTGTACGCATAAAATGAACCGTTGTTCCCTGAATAAAACTCAACGAACGAATAAAACGTACTTTCTTTAACTCTAATCCTAATATCTTGTTAGTGGTTGTATTTAAACGGTTCACCTCTTGTTCCGTCAAACCCAAACTTTTTACTAATTCAATATTTCTTAAAGATTCCGTTGTCGCACCAGCCAAAGCGGTTGTTTCTCCTAAAATTTGTTTAGAGACCTTTTTAATTCGTTTACCCAAAAAAGAACTTACTACAGCAATAACAGGAACGGTAGCAAGGAAAATAGGACCCAACAGCCAGTGAATATTAATCGCATAAATAACCACAAAAGTGATTCCGATGAGACTTTGGAAAACCATAGAAATAGACAAAGTGATAAACTTTTCACAATCTATTTTTACTTTTTGAAGCTTCCCTAAGGTCTCTCCACTACTCTGGTCTTCAAATTGTTGAAAAGGCAACTGCAATGCTTTTTGAATTCCATCAGTATACATATGTGCACCAGTGCGTTGAATAATGATGTTGGTAAAATAGTCCTGAAAGTTTTTGGCTATTCGCGAAAGCATGGCTGCTCCTAATGAAAGTCCTAACCATCCTAAAACGGCTTTTACAAACTCGGTATAATTGTTATTAAAATTGGCTACTCCTACTCCGCATTCATTAAGAAGTTTACCAATGATTATAGAATCATAAAGGGAAAAACATTGGTTGATGGCAGCTAAAAACAAAGCTAGAAATAATAATGGCTTATGCGCCTTGATGTAAGTATATAGTATTTTCATTGTAAATGTTGTAGAAAAAGAAGTGTAAAATTAGTACGTATTTATTTAATAATTTAATATTGAAAGTTAAAAAACACAATCTACAATTGTTGATCATTTTTTTTTTGAACTTTGTAATTCACATGCAACACTATCTTCATATTTAATATTCCAGTCAGAGATCGTTTTTAATATAGGAACTAATTCTAGTCCCTGTTTTGTTAATGAATATTCTACACGTGGCGGAATTTCTTTATAAGCAGTACGAGTTAGAATTCCGTCTTCCTCTAATTCTTTTAATTGTTCCGTCAATACTTTACGGGTTATTAAAGGAATAATGGCATCAAGCTGACCAAAACGGACCGTTCTATCTTGAATGACATTTATAATTATGGGTTTCCATTTATTCCCAATCTTGCTAATTGCCCTAGTTAAAGGACAATGGGAGCTACAAAATCTTTCATCTCTCATCATGATTTATTTTAAGTAGTTACCTGGTGGTAACCACTATTTAACCTATTAGTATCTTTTACATACTAATGATAGTATCTTTGTGGTACAAATGTAAAATTAATAATTTAAAAAAACTTAGATATGAGCAAATTAAATCATAAAGTAGTTATTGTAACTGGAGCCTCAAAAGGGATTGGTGCTGAAATTGCAAAACAAATGGGTGCAGCAGGAGCTAAAGTTGTTGTCAACTATGCTTCTAGTAAAGAAGGTGCTGATGCTGTTGTGGCAGAAATTGAAGAAAATGGAGGAACAGCCGTTGCTATTCAAGGAGATTTATCTAATTCAACAGAAGTAAAAAGCCTTTTCGCGGCAACTAAAAAAGTATTTGGTACACTTGACGTTTTAGTAAACAATGCGGGTGTATATCAATTTGCACCAATTGAAGATATCACTGAAGAAGAATTTCATCGCCAATTTAACATCAATGTTTTGGGTCCTATTTTAGCTACTCAAGAAGCGGTGAGGTTATTTGGCGAAAATGGTGGAAGTATAATTAACATGAGTTCAGTAGTGAGTAAAAATGCTTCTGCGATGGGCTCTGTTTATTCTGCAACTAAAAGTGCAGTTGATTCGCTTACACAATCATTTGCAAAAGAATTAGGTCCTAAAAAGATTCGTGTCAATTCTATATGTCCAGGTATTACAGAAACTGAGGGTACAAATGCAATGGAAATTATTGGTTCCGACTTCGAAAGACAAGCAGTTGCGAACACTCCTTTTGGTCGTGTGGGTCAACCCAATGATATTGCAAAAGTGGCTGTCTTCTTAGCCTCAGATGATGCTGCATGGATTACTGGTGAAAGTATTAGTGTATCAGGCGGACTTAAGTAATCTATTTAGCAGAACATACTAGAAAAAAAGCTGTAAATAACTCTTATTTACAGCTTTTTCTATAATTGATACACCATATTATTTGGACGTAGTATTCTTCCTGTAGCATGCCTCAGTCCTAAACTTCACTTTATCGCTATACTCTTGCGCCTTTACGCAAAGATTTAATAAAAATACTGAACAGCTACTCCATCTTTTTTACCCTGATGAAGAAATAGTTTTTCAACTAAAAGGTCCATATAAGTAGCCTTAGCTAAGGCTATCAGATGGTACATTAAATAACAACTCTTTAGCAGAAATTACCGTTAATAAATTTACTGCTACAAAAGAATAATTGGAAATAATAAAAAAAATAGCTCGCATAAATGATACAATCACACCTATAAATATTTCTTTAAACCATTCTGAAAGCTATCCCAATATGGCTTTTTATAAAACTCCAAATGCTAAATCTAAAGGACAACTCGTTCCGCCTCAAGAAATGTTGTCAAAATGAAATTTATTTCCCAATTGTTCACAAAATTATCCGTCTGCACATTTCGATAGGTCGTCGACTATTTCCTGAAAACTTAAATATAGCGGGAAGCAGCTGTACTACAATCGAATTTAATTAACTCTGTGAGAATAAGATTTTAAGACGTTTGAACCTTAACCATAGACTGTTTAAGATTATAACACAATTTCCTTTTCCTGGAAATCCTGTAATAGTGCAAGAGAGACTTTTTTGAAAGTAATGCCGAATCAAACAAACTCCTTTAATAGCTATTCGATTTAGAGTTTATCTCTTTTTCAATAAGCCACTAAAGAGACCACGAGCAATTACAATTTTCATGATTTCATTAGTTCCAGCATAGATACGTGCTACCCTATTATCAGCATACATTCGGGCAATAGGATAATCCCACATGTATCCATAACCACCAAACAGTTGCAAACATTCGTCAACTACGCTGCCGCACATATCTGTCGCCGAGTATTTGATCATGGAAGCCGTTTCGGTTGTTAATTGATGTTCTGCTAATAATTCAATACATCGGTCTAGAAATGTCTGATGAATTTGCAACTGAGTAGTGCATTCGGCCAGCTTAAATTGGGTGTTTTGAAATCCTGCAATTTGAGTTTTGAAAGCAGTACGTTCTGTGGTGTAAGCTACTGTGTCTTGAATAGCACCTTCTGCTGTTGCTACTGCAAAAATTCCAACAGTTAAGCGTTCCCGAGCCAATTCTTCCATCATAATCTTAAAGCCCATTTTTTCGTCACCAAGCCTATTCTCTTTTGGGACTTTCACATTGTCAAAAAACAATTCACAGGTATCTTGAGATTTCATTCCGATTTTTTTAAACGGAATACCTTTACTGAATCCATCCATAGTTGTTTCCATAATAAGCAAAGTCACTCCTTCCTCCTCAGTATTCACATTCGTTTTTACTGCAACTATTGCCATATCGCACATAAATCCATTGGTAATAAAAGTTTTTTGACCATTGACTAAATAATGATCGCCTTTATCCTCGGCAGTGGTTCTAAGGGCTTGCAAATCACTACCACAATTAGGCTCAGTCATTCCTATCGCAGTAATGATTTCTCCTTTAGCCATGAGTGGCAAATAGTTCTTTTTTTGCGCTTCAGTTCCGTATTTCAATAAATAGGGAGCCACAATATCAGAATGCAAAGAAAAACCCGGTCCGCTTATGCCTTTTTTGGCAAATTCTTCAATTAATAAAGCATTAAATGTAAAATCCAATCCCCCACCACCGTATGCTTCTGGCATATCAATACACAGCAGTCCTAACTCTCCTGCTCTTTTCCAAATTTCCCGGCTTACCATTCCATTTTTTTCCCATTCATCAATATGATCCATAATTTCAGTAGCGATGAATTCCTGAATCATGGATTGCATCATTTTATGTTCTTCAGATGCATAAATCTTTCTATCTAATAATATATTCTGTAACATATTTTAATATTTTTTAGTTTTTAATTTTTAGTTTTTATAGAAAACACGGTTGGTTCCCGCTATTTTAATTCTTTCTTTTAAGCTTTCGGGTAATTGAAAACGTTCCCCGTATTTAAGCGCTAATTTTTTGCTGTAAGCAGCAAATTCCGCTGCTCCTACATAATCAATATAGGACATCACTCCACCAGTATGAATTGGGAAGCCCAATCCTAAAATAGAGCCTACATCAGCATCTTTTGGTTCCCGAATTACACCAGAATCTAAGCATTTATAGGAATCGATAACCATTGCAAAAAACAATCGTCGTCCAATTTCTTCTTCGTCAAAATCAGTTTGAGTAGGATAAATTGTTGCCCATTCTTTCCAAATTGATTTTCTACCCTCTTTTGGATAATCATAAAAGCCTTTCCCTTCTTTTTTACCAGTTCTTCCATGAATTTCAATGATTGAAACTAATTTACTTTTCAATTGCATTTCGTGTTCATCTAAAGTTGGATCTTCGCTCATAATATCCAATATCAATTTCAAATTAACCTCATCCGAAACTGCCAAAGGTCCCACAGGCATCCCTATTTTTTTAGCCACATTTTCTATTACTGCTGGCGGAATGCCTTCAGTAAGCATGGCTATTCCCTCATTGATATATTTCCCAAATACTCTGGATGTAAAAAATCCGCGACCGTCATTTACAATTATCGGCACCTTTTTAATCGCAATTACATAATCTATGGCTGCCGCCAAAGTTTTATCGCTGGTTTCTTGACCTACAATAACCTCCACCAAAGGCATTTTTTCTACTGGTGAAAAGAAATGCAATCCAATAAATTTATCTGGTTTAGAAGAGGCCTCTGCTAGTTTTGATATTGGAATTGTTGATGTATTCGTAGCATAAATTACCTCCTCGTGAATTACTTTTTCAGTTGCATTGGTCACTGAATTTTTAAGCTTTTCATTTTCAAAAACAGCTTCTATAACCAAATCACAAGTGGCTAAATCAGCATCTGAATCCGAAGGTTTAATTTTTTGAAGTAAATCATTAATCTTAGCTTCAGTTGTAAATTCGTTACTTAGCTTTTTTTGTTCTTGTGTTTTTACATACTCTTTACCCTTTTCTGCTTTTGCAAGACTCACATCTTTTAGAACAACATCAAGGCCTGCCTTTGCATTTACATAGGCAATTCCAGCTCCCATCATACCTGCACCTATCACTCCAATTTTTTTAAAAGAGACATTATCATAACCTTTGGGTTTTGATTTTCCTTTAGCCGCATCATTAATATAAAGAAAGGAAGCGCGAATTATGTTTTTAGTTTCTTTACTAAACAAAGTGTCTACAAAATACCTCGCTTCAACTTCTAATGCTTTATTAATATGGCAAGCTGCGCCGTAATAAATAGCACTCAGTACATTTTTAATATGTGGTAGATTCCCGTGTGTTGTTTTGTAAGCCATCGCATTCGAAACACTAAAAAACTCACTTACACCCGAAACCTGCCCTACACCTAATGGAGTTCCCGGAACTTTAAATCTTTTATTATCCCATGGTTGCTCGCATGTTCCTTTGGTTAAAATCCAATTTTTTGCCAACGCAATAATATCGTCTTCTGGACTACAAACTGCATCTACAAGTCCATCTTTTAATGCTTGTTCTGCCCTTAATTTTTTGGATTGGGTAATGTATTGAATGGTTTTTTGTGAACCCATCATTCTTAAAAAACGCTGTGTACCTCCTGCACCTGGGAACAAACCTACAGAACATTCCACCAATCCTATCTGACTCTTAACATGATTACTCATAATCCTATGATGACATGCCAATGCGACTTCACAACCTCCTCCAAGTGCTAAACCATTTATCGCTGCTACGACAGGTTTTCCACAAGTTTCCATTTTCCTCAAATGAGTATTGGTTTCCATCAACATATCAAAACATTCCTGTTTGGATTTATCATAATTCAAAAACCATTTCAAATCGCCACCAGCAATAAAATCTTTTTTGGCGGAAGCAATAACAATCCCTTTTACAGCGTCATCTTCTATAGCTTGATTTATAATCGAAAAGAATTCAGCCATAGTAACCTCATTCATGATATTTACCGGAGAATCTGCCACATCCCAAGTGACGATTGCAATACCTTCTTTATCAATACTATATTTTATATGTTTACTATTATTCATAATCTAAAAGATAATCAATTTTTAAATACGTTCAATAATTGTTGCTATTCCCATTCCGCCTCCAACGCATAAAGTAGCTAGAGCCGTACTCTTGTTCTGACGTTCTAGTTCATCTAACGCAGTTCCTAAAATCATACAGCCGGTAGCTCCTAATGGATGTCCCATAGCAATTGCACCTCCATTAACATTCACTTTTGAATGATCAATATTAAAATGATCCATCAATCGCATGGGTACAACAGCAAAAGCTTCATTAACTTCAAAAAGATCAATATCCGTTACATTCATCTTAGCATTGTGCAATGCTTTTATGGTAGCCGGAATTGGACCTTCAAGCATAATCAATGGTTCGCTACCTATTACAGCTCCCATTTTTATTCTTGCACGAGGTTTTAATCCCAATTTCTCTCCCATTTCTTTAGAACCAATCAGCATTAAAGACGCACCATCAACAATACCAGATGCATTTCCTGCATGGTGCACATGGTTAATTTTCTCGACTTCTAAATATTTATCTATAGCGGTTTGATCAAATAACATTTCTCCCATTTTTTCGAAAGCAGGAGATAAACTCGATAAGATTTCGAGAGTGGTATTGCTTCGGATATATTCATCCTTGTCTAGATGCACTAAACCATTGATGTCTTTTACAGCAATTAAAGATTTATCAAAAAACCCGTTTTTTTGTGCCAATGTAGCACGTTGTTGAGAAGCTAAAGCAAAATGATCTACGTCATTTCTAGAATAGCCATACTTAGTCGCTATCAAATCAGCAGAGATTCCTTGAGGGACAAATTTCCCAAAAGCAGCTTCTGGTTCCATTACCCAAGCAGAACCATCAATTCCCATAGGAACTCGAGACATCGATTCTACCCCTCCTGCTATAATTAAATTAGACCATCCTGACTTTACCATTGCTGCCGCTTGATTAACGGCTTCTAATCCTGATGCGCAATACCTATTTAAAGTTACCGCAGATAAGTGATCTCCGTAATTCGAACATTGGGCAGCCACTTTAGCAATATTTCCTCCTTGTTCACCGGTTTGCGTTACACAACCTAGAATTAAATCTTCGACCAAGCTCGTATCTAAATTGTTTCTTTCCTTTAAAGCATCAAGCAATGTAGTTAACAATTGCACCGGACTTAACTGCGCTAATGAACCTATGTTTTTTCCAATTCCTCGAGGGGTTCTTACTGAATCATAAATATATGCCTCCATTTTTATCATTTAAAGTTACCAAGTGGTAACATTTACAATAAAAATGTTACCACTTGGTAACAAATATACTTTTATTTATCTATATTTAAAATTTATTTTAAATAATTAAAGTATTAATATTGCAGCTAACCATTAGGTTACATAATTTATTCGCTATGGAACAATACACCCAGGAAACCTATCATTTTGATTTTGCCAATGAAAAAATACAATCCTTTCATGCTTTGATAAAAAAGGAAAATACCAGTTCAAACAAGGAATTTGCCATCAAAGCTTATGAATATGTGAGGGACAACTGGCCTTATTATCCGTATCGTTTTAGTTTAATAAATGAAGATTGGCGTTCCTCAGAACTAGTGACTCATAAAAGCGGACATTGTATTGACAAGGTCATTATTTTGATAGCCATTCTTAGAGTCGAAAAAATTCCGGCTCGTCTGGGTCTGGCGAAAGTAAGAAACCATATTGCGGTGGATCAAATAGTCGAAAAATTTGGTTCAGATGTACTCGTGCCTCACGGATACATCGAAATTTATTTAGACAAGAAATGGGTTAAAGCAACCCCTGCCTTTAATAAAGAGTTGTGCGAATTACTAAATGTGAAAGTACTCGATTTTGATGGAGAGAACGATTCCATTTTTCAAGAATTTGATCAAACGGGAAGCAATGCCTTTATGGAATATTTAGAAGATTACGGTACCTTTAATGAAGTACCTTTGCCCTATATGTTTCAGTTAATGCAAGAACATTATCCAAGAATAACCGCCTCGGGTATTACGTTAGGTAGTGTATTAAATTTATCCAAGTTATAATGAAAAAAGACAGAGGGCTAACCGAAGAGAAAATATACAATGCATTTTTAGATATTCTAAAAGATAAAGGTCCGCAGGGTGTGGGTATTAATGCTATTGCAAAAGAAGCTGGGGTTTCTAAAACCTTAATTTATCGTTATTTTGGTGGTATGAAAGGCTTATTATTGACCTTTGCTCAAAAAGGGCACTTCTTTAAATCTTTATTATCTATTGACGAAAATAAAGACAACTTAGACAATTTGCGAAGTTTTATTAAAGAAGGAACAAAGGAACTTCGAGAGAATAGCTTAACACAAGAAATTTTGCGTTGGCAACTGATTGAAAACAATGAAGACACTAAAAGCCTTTTTAAATACTTCAATGCACAGGTGGGAAAAACCTTTACTATAAATGAAAAAGACGAATCATTGAACGCTGCTTTTCAATTGATGTTAGGTGGATATGTATATTTTACTCTATTATCTAAGTTTAATAAAACATTTATTTCAACGGACTTAACCTCAGCCAAAACTTGGGAAAACTATGATGAAGCGATTGCCAAAACGATTGAAATGTTTAGTAAACTATAATTCTTTCAGCAAAGGATACACCCGTTTGAATTTGGCGAAAGCCTGTTCATAGATCGCTTTATTATTTCTATTTGGCACAAAAACCTTCCCTTCCACTGGAGGAGATGCTGTTATTTTAAAAGCGTCAAAACCAATTAATACAGCTCCCCAGGCGGAGGCTTCTACCGTCTCGGCCACTACTACTTTCATCTGAAAAATATCGGCTGCCATTTGCAACCAAAAATCACTTTTGGCAAAACCGCCACTAGCCATAATTGTTGTTGCTAATCTCTTTTGTGTATTGGGAATCAGTATTTCAGTAATACTCAATAGCCCGTACAAAATTCCTTCCATGGTCGCACGAATAAAATGACCTTGCTGATGGGTGATTGCAATTCCTAAAATTGTTCCACGAGCAGCTGCATCCCATATAGGTGCTCTCTCTCCTAATAAATAGGGAACAAATAATAAACCTTCTGAACCTGCTGCAATGCTTTCGCCTTTTTGAAATAATTCTTCAAAAGACTCCTCAGTTTTAAGTACAGCTTCTTTAAACCATTGTAAAACTACGGCTCCATTGCTGACAGCTCCTAATGTCAAATACTGTTTTTGATTTACATGGTAACATTGCGTTCGCATCTCGGAGTCAATAAAAGGTTCAGATATAGGCAAGCGAACAGCACCACTTGTTCCTATTGTTAACGCCATTGTACCTGGCTCCATAGCAGCAGTTCCTAAATTAGCCAGTGCTCCATCACCCCCACCTATTACATAAAGTTGGCTGTCTTTTATCCCTATGCAAGAATGTGTAGGACTTACGACTTCCGACAATTGTGAAGGTTTTATATCCAAAAAATCTACGATATCAAGATCCCATTCTAAGCTATGGATATTCAGTATTCCTGTACCAGATGCCATCGAGGAATCAATAACATATTCACCTGTTAGGTAGTGCCATACATATTCTTTTAAACTAATAAATTTAAATGCTTTACTGAATACTTCTTTATCATGCTCTTTCAACCACGCTATTTTGGTCATTGGAGAAAAAGTGTGAATGGGTATCCCCGTTTTCTGATAAAACAAGCTTCCTTGTGCTGAATTTTTTAGGACTTCTGCCACAGCATGCGCCCGATTATCGGCCCAGATAATTGCTGCTGTAAGGGGTTTTCCATCCTCATCAATGATCATAATACTTTGCATGGCCGAACTAAAACTAATAAACTCGGCACTATTTTCTTTGGTAATTTCAGCAATACAATCTAAAACGGCTGCTAGAACTTCTGCAGGTTCTTGAACACTCCAATCATTTTCTGGGTGGTACATGGCATACTCCTTTGAATATTCTTGAATTACTCTTCCCTCAATATCAAAGCAAACTGCCTTAGTAGCAGTTGTTCCTATATCAATACCTATATATAATTTCGTCTTCTTCATTGCTGAGATTTAATTACCCTACAAATAAATTAAGTACTAATACGCCAGCTAATCCCATTACACCAACAATGGTTTCCATTGCGGTCCACGAACGAAAAGTATCTTTAATACTGATGCCAAAATATTCCTTGAACATCCAAAAACCCGTATCGTTGACATGAGAGCACATTAAACTTCCCGCACCTATAGATAATACCATTAATTCCGGGCTTACACCTGAAGTAGCTACTAATGGTTGCACAATACCTGCTGCGGTTAAACCCGCAACTGTTGCAGATCCTAGGGCTATGCGTATAATAGTCGCGATTAGCCATCCCAGTAATAAAGGAGATAGGCGTGAGTTTTCAAAAGAAACTGCTAGATCAGTACCAATGCCACTATCAATTAGCAGCTGTTTGAATGCGCCTCCTGCTCCAATAATCAGCACTATCATCGTGACTGCCCCCATAGAAGAGCCTAATTTTTCCATCACCTCTTCCATTTTTTTTCCTCGCTTAAGACCTAGAAAAACTATTCCTAAAAGAACTGCTAGTAACATTGCTGTAGTGGGATCTCCTATGAATTCTATCGTAGAACGCAAAGGAGAATTAGCCGTTAAAAAAAGAGCACTTGCAGTGGCTAGGCCCATTAAAATAACCGGAGTCAATGCAATTAAAAAGCTAACTCTGAAGGAAGGCATTTCCGCTTCTGCGAAGTTTTTACTCACAAATAAACCTTTGGGCGGATTTGTGGCTATTTTTTTGACAAACTCTGGAAAAATAATTCCCGCTGCGAGCAGTGCTGGTATTGCAACCAGAATTCCATATATCAATGTCTTACCAATATCTGCTTTAAAAATAACTGCGATAGCTGTGGGACCTGGATGCGGAGGCAAAAATCCGTGCGTAATAGAAAGTGCTGATGCCATTGCAATTCCTAAATAGATGAAGGGTTGCTTTGTATTTGTCGCAATCGTGAAAACCATTGGCACTAAAATTACAAAACCAGCATTGTAAAACATAGCTATTCCCACCGCGAAGCCCGTAACTAAAACTGCCCATTTGACTCTTTTAACTCCGAAGGAACGAATAAGTACGGAACTGATTCGTTGAGCAGCTCCACTTTCAGAGAGTAAACTCCCGAGCATGACACCAAAAGCCAAAATAAGAATCAGAGATCCCAAAGTACTCCCTACACCGGACTGTATGGAATTAATAATCAAATGAAAAGGCATTGCCTTTGCTATTCCCACAAAAAAGGAAGCTAAAAGCAGTGCGATAAAAGCATTGAGTTTAAATACACTAATAAAAACAAGCAGTAAAATAATGCTGGCAACTAATATGGCTATGGACATGGTAAGGGCGGTTTAAGGTACAGAATAGAATAGATGAACGCAATTATGTGCTATTCGTTTTTTTCTACAGCATGACCTCCAAACTCATTTCTAAGTGCAGCTACCACTTTGCCTGAAAAAGTGTCTTGCATTTGGGATCGGTAGCGCATCATAATAGACAAGGCGATGACAGGTGTGGGTACTCCCAAATCTAAAGCTTCTTCTAATGTCCACTTGCCTTCGCCTGACGAATGCATGATTCCTTTAATGCTATCGAGTTGTGGATCTTTAGAAAAAGCACTCTCAGTTAACTCCATCAACCAACTTCGAATTACCGATCCATGATTGAATAATTTGGCTGTTTTCTTAAAGTCTATATCAAATTCGGAATGCTCAAACACCTCAAATCCTTCTGCTATAGATTGCATCATCCCATACTCAATACCATTGTGCACCATTTTTGTAAAATGCCCACTTCCAGCTGCGCCAGTATACAAAGAACCGTCAGGAACTGAAATAGCTTCAAATACTTTGGCCACATACTCATATACCTCTTTATCACCCCCAATCATCGTACAAGCACCATTTAAAGCTCCAGAAGTTCCACCAGAAGTTCCACAGTCCAAATAATCAATTCCTTGTGCTTTTAAAGCCGCATAACGCCTCTTTGAATCTTTATAATTGGAATTTCCGCCATCAATTATAATATCTTTAGGCTGAAGATGAGGAAGTAATGAATCAATCACGGTATCGACTATCGCACCAGCAGGCACCATCATCCAGATCACTCTTCTGTCTTTTAATTTTTCTGTTAATTCATTTAGCGTCACCGCTGTTTGAATTCCTTCTTTAGAAATATTTTGAAGAAATTCACTATTGACATCATTAGCTACAACATCATAACCATTTCTTTTTAAATTAAGAGCCAAATTAAATCCCATTTTTCCTAAACCGATAATTCCTATTTGCATTGCTTGATTGTTTTAATTTTATTGAAAAGTGTTGTATAAAACACTATAAGTGAAGATCCTTATGTAAAAATATTAGTTTTAAATTTTAATTAGCCTTAATAATTAAAAAATATTCAATTTTTGTCTATGAAGTTAATTGCAGATGATCTTGTTGTCAGGAAATAAATTTTTAGACGTCTATTAAATTAAATACCTTTATAAAAAAATACCATGCTTCGTTACTTCCTTTATATCTGCCTCTCCTTTTCATTAACGCTTTCTGCACAAAGTACCATTCCGCAAGTGCTAAAAAAACTGAATAAAGAAACGGTACCTTACATAAAAGTGTCCGAACTGCAGCAGCACAAAACCAGTGTTTTTTTAGATGCTCGTGAACCAAAAGAATTTAACACTAGCCATATAAAAGGAGCTATTCCGGTAGGTTTTGAACATTTTAATGCCAAGAGAGTTTCAGCAGCAGTAAAAGATAAAAATACCCCGCTAATTGTTTATTGCTCGATAGGTGTGCGAAGTGAACAAATAGGTGAAAAGCTACAAAAACTGGGATATAAAAATGTCTATAATTTATATGGCGGAATTTTTGAGTACAAAAATACGGGTGGTAAAGTAGTAAACAATCAAAACAAGGAAACAGACAGTGTTCATGCCTTTAATAAAACATGGAGTAAATATCTAACGAAAGGAATCAAAGTGTATGAAGACTAATGCTTTACTCATTTTTACTCGCAACCCAGAACTAGGTAAAGTAAAAACCAGACTAGCTAAAACAATTGGTGATGTAAAAGCATTGGCTGTATACAATGACCTATTGTTGCACACCATGCAGGAAACACAACAACTAGATTGTGATAAATTTGTATTTTATGACAGTACAATTGTTGAAGATGACATTTGGGCCACTGCAAATTTTCAAAAAAAGCTACAAGCCGGTGGCGATTTAGGGCAGCGTATGCGGCAGGCTTTTGAAGATCTTTTTGAATTAGGTTACCAAAACTGTATCATTATAGGCAGTGATTTATTTGACTTGAAAGCGATCATTATTGAAGACGCTTTTGAAAAAATGCTGACTAACGATGTCGTGATGGGACCAGCAGAAGATGGAGGCTATTATTTGCTAGGATTAAAAAAAAGTACCGCTTTAATCTTCGAAAATAAAAAATGGGGAAAAGAAACGATATTCCAAGAAACATTGAAGGATTTAAAGGGCCAGCAAGTTGGCCTTTTACAAACATTAAATGACATTGACACTTTTGAAGATTTACAACAAAGCAGTTATTCCTTTTCAAAACTAGATAAAATCTAACAACTAACAATAGCTCTTAAAAATAGGTTTCACTTATTTACGATTGCGGAAAAAATACAATTAGACATTAATAATGAAAAAATATATTGACGTATTACTCAACTCTTATGGCGGTTATTTTAACTACCTTAAAAATGAAATTCTGTACTGGAAATGGGATAACTATTTTTATGGATTAATTGCTATTTCACTAGTAGTGTGGCTACTCGAAATCCTTTTTCCTTGGCGAAAGAATCAAGCTATTTTTCGAAAAGACTTCTGGCTAGATTTATTTTACCTTTTCTTCAATTTTTTCCTGCTCAATTTAATTCTTTTGATTGCACTCTCGAATGTCACAGAGCAAATTATAAATGATGTGCTGCAGCTTGTAGGTTTAGAGCTAACTTCAATTCAGCTGTTTTCGATTTCGCAATTACCCAAACCGCAAGCTCTAATTTTGTTTTTTATTATTAGTGATTTTATTCAATGGAATGTGCATCGACTCTTGCACACGATTCCTTTTCTATGGAAAATTCATAAAACCCATCATAGCGTTAAACAAATGGGGTTTGCAGCCCACTTTAGATACAACTGGATGGAACCTATTGTTTACAAATCCATTTTGTACATTCCGATTATTCTTATTGGAGGTGTGAATCTTGAAGATGTATTTATCGTGCATTTTATCTCGATTGCCATTGGGCATTTGAACCATGCTAATGTAGGCTGGGATTATGGATTTTTGAAATACGTTTTTAACAACCCAAAAATGCATATTTGGCATCATAGCAAAAAGTTGCCCAATAAATACGGGGTTAACTTTGGAATATCATTGAGTCTATGGGATTACCTATTTAAAACAAATTACATCCCTACAGACGGACGCGATATCGAACTTGGATTTCACGATGAAAACGAATTTCCAAAAGATTTTATCCATCAAGAAATATATCCTTTAAAAAAATAAGCTTTTTGTGTCAGGAACAACGGTTTCCTCTGTCTATACTATTATTCAAATAAATCAATACCGATGAAAAAATATTTTCTAATCTTGCTCCTTTTACCTTTACTTTCTTGTGGCAAAAACAGTAATAGTGCGTCACTGCCTCCAGCTGCCTATCAAAGTACTGCATTAGAAACGATTAAAAACTTGGATCATGCTAAGTGGGATGCTTTATTGCACAGAAACGTTTCAAAAAACGGAAATGTTAACTACAAAGGTTTTCAAAGAGACAGTAAAGAGCTGCAAAGTTATTTGAGTGAATTAGCATCAAATGTACCTGCAAAATCATGGTCAAAAAACGCGACTCTTGCCTATTGGATTAACGCTTACAATGCATTTACAGTAAAACTAATCATCGATAATTATCCCACAAAAAGTATTAAAGACATAAATGACCCCTGGGGTAAAAAATTATTTAGTTTAGGTGCTAAAAAATACAGCTTAGAAGAAATAGAACATGACATCCTTCGTAAAATGGGAGAGCCTAGAATTCATTTTGCCATTAACTGCGCGTCCTTTTCTTGCCCTAATTTATTAAATGAGGCTTACACTGAAAGTAAATTAGACAAACAATTAGCTACTGCTGCACAAGGATTTATCAATGACAGATCAAAAAACATCTTGACTGCAAACAAGTTAGAAATTTCAAAAATATTTGATTGGTTTGCAGCTGATTTTAAGAAAAATGGGACTGTCATTGACTTTTTGAATCAGTATAGTAAAGTAAAAATCAATAGCAATGCTAAAGTATATTACAAAGAATACAACTGGAGTTTAAATGAATAAAATTTCGATTATCATTCCTGTTTTTAATGAGGCAAAAAACATTAACCAGCTCCTATCCCATTTAGAACAAAGTGCTGGTGAGGGAAGTAATTTGGAAATTATTATTGTTGATGGTGGGAGTTGTGATGGAATAGCTGAAATAATTAAAACCGACACAAACGTACATTTTATTGAGAGCGAAAAAGGCAGAGCCAAACAAATGAACACGGGCACAAAAATGGCCAGTGGGGCAATCCTGTATTTTTTACACTGTGATAGTTTTCCGCCTAAAAATTTTGATTTATTGATTCAGAATGAAGTCGATAGAGGGAATAAAGCAGGTTGTTTCAAGATGCAATTTGATTATGGCCATCCAGTTTTAAGGATATCACAATGGTTTACGAGGTTCAATCACCTATCTTGTCGTGGTGGCGACCAATCATTATTTATTACTAGAGATTTATTTGAAGAAATTAATGGTTTTAATGCCCAATTAATAATTTATGAAGACAACGAAATCATCTCCAGACTCTATCAACTGAAACAGTTTACAGTAATTCAAAGAAGCATCACCACCTCAGCAAGAAGGTACCGAAGAAATGGAGTATGGCGATTACAGTATCATTTTTTTATGATTCATCTAAAATACAGATTGGGGCATTCGCCAGAAAGTATACTTCAATATTATAGGAAGAAAATAATATAACCGCAACAAATGCCAAACCATATTAGATTACAAAAACATTCTAACAAAAAAATGAATACCACAATGAGAAAATTAATTTCTGCATCACTTATCGCCACTTTCGCATTTATAGGATGTAAATCCACTGATGAAAAAGAAAAATTTACTGAGAAAATTGGAGAGGCACATCAAAAAGAGGCTTTTTTATCAAAGGAAGCGGTACAGTTTAAGATGCAGCTCAATATTGGTGGTAAAGAAAGAATGAATGCTCTTTTTACCGTTCTAACCAATTCTAGTAAGGCAGTTATTGAATATGAAAATGGAGCAAAAATTATTGTTGACAAAGATAAAGTCTACTATTCTACTGCGATTCCTAATAAGGAAAATGTGCGGTTTGATGCGTATACCTGGCAATACTTTTTTCTTTTCCCCTACAAGTTAAACGATCCTGGGACCAAATGGAATACCTATGACAATAAAGAAGCAAATCATGCCGATTATTTGACTGAGAAACTGACTTTTGAATCAGGCACTGGAGACGCTCCTGATGACTGGTATGTGGTGTATGCTGACAAAGCAACTCATTTATTAGAAAAAGCAGCCTACATTGTAACCGTAAGAGGGAACAAAGAAGAGGCCGAGAAAAACCCGCATGCCATTCAATACTTGGAATATAAAAAGGTAGAAGGTGTTCCCATTGCTACAAAATGGATTTTTTGGGAATGGAAAAAGGACGAAGGACTGACTAAAAATATAGGGACTGCAAACCTGACAGCTATACAATTTGTAAAAGAAGATCCTACATATTTTACTCCAACTGCCAATTTTAAAACAAAGTAATACAACCAACACTACTTCTTATGGAACATATTGTCATCATCGGTAACGGCATATCTGGAGTAACGCTTGCGCGTCACATTCGAAAAAAATCAAAAGCTAAGATTACTATAATCTCATCCGAAGCTACTTTTTTCTTTTCCAGAACGGCTTTGATGTATGTTTTTATGGGACATATGAAATTTGAGCACACACAGCCTTATGAAAATGATTTTTGGAAAAAAAATGATATTCAGCTCATAGAAGGTTTGGTAGTCAGTGTCGATGCTCAAAGTAAAACAGTACAACTGCAAGATAATAGCAGTATCTCATTTGATAAATTAGTACTAGCTACGGGTTCTAAGCCTAATAAATTTGACTGGCCAGGACAAGATTTAGAAGGCGTTACGGGCCTGTATCACAAACAAGATTTAGAGGCATTAGAAAATTGGGCGCCAAGCACTAAAAGAGCGGTTATTGTAGGTGGAGGCTTAATTGGAATTGAACTAGCTGAAATGCTTCATTCCAGAGCTATTCCTGTTACATTTTTAGTTCGTGAGAAAAGCTTTTGGGGAAATGTTTTGCCTTTGGGCGAAAGCCAAATGATCAATCGCCATATTCGGGAACACGGTATTGAGCTGCGTTTAGAAACTAATCTAGTCCGTATTGAAGCGGATGAAAATGGTCGTGCAAAAGCAATTATTACTGATAAAGGAGAAACCATCCCTTGTGAAATTGTAGGTCTTACCACGGGAGTTTCCCCTAATATTGCGTTTTTAAAGGATTCTGGAATTGAACTGGGAAAAGGTGTTAAAGTAAATCGTTTTTTAGAAACAAATATTAAAGACATCTACGCAATTGGTGACTGCGCTGAACAACAGCAGGCTATTGGTATGCGACGACCTATAGAAGCCGTCTGGTATACTGGCAGGATGATGGGAGAAGTCTTGGCACAAACGTTGACTGGAAACCCCGCTCCGTACCAACCCGGACATTGGTTTAACTCCGCTAAATTTTTAGATATAGAATACCAAACTTACGGTTGGGTTTGGGCTAAAGCCAAAGAAAATGAAGAACATTTTTATTGGGAACATGCCTCTGGAAAAAAAGCAATTACCATTGCTTTTGACAAAGAAAACCGCACTTTTTTAGGAATTAATACTTTTGGTATCCGCATGCGTCATGAATTCTTTGACCAGGTACTCTCCACTAAAAAAACGGTGGATTATGTTGTTACTCATTTAGCAGAGGCTAATTTTGATCCAGAATTATTTACGTCCCATAATAAAGAAATAAAAAAGCAATTTATCAGTCAGTTTGCTGATGCAAAAAATACAGAAGCATGAGTAAAACAATTAAAAATACGGCCGTAGTTTCTCACGAAAACATACAAATGGACGGTATCCAAAAAGGAGCTATTGCTTTAGGGTTATTTGGGCTTTTCATAATGGCTCTTTCATTATTCAATATTAACTTCCCTAATAAAGCATTGTGGCTAACTGGTTCAATTGTAGCTATTTTTACAGGAATAGTACTTTATGCTAACCGCACTTATTTAAATCAGCCTGAAGGAATAAAAAATAATGGAGTGTGGCACAAAGACTTTAGCAGCAGAGGCAGTTGGGCATGGATGATGGGCGTTATTCTTACGTTATTTTATATTGTTCTATACTGGTTTCCCCAATATCTTGGTCTTAGTCAAGATGGCAGTGCTAATACGGGAATTGTGGCTTTCTTTGACCCCTTGAGTAAAGTATTAAATGGAAAAGCAGCGAGTCAGTGGTTTGTTTATGGAACTTTGTATACTATTGCTATTCTTGGTCTGGGATATAAATTTATTTTAAAGTACCGTCACAATAAGTACCAATTAGTTAGAACCCTATCTGTAATGTTTTTTCAATTAGGATTTGCATTTTTAATTCCTGAAATTTTAGAAAAACTGAATCCAGAGAAAGCTTATTTTACTAAAGACATCAAAAATATGTGGCCGTTAAATTATTATTTTTTTAATGATTGGCATCTTAAAAACATGTTAGAAGGCGGCAATTTAGGTATGTTCATGTTGGTTTTTGGGATTGCAATGATTTTTATTATTTCGCCTATACTTACCTATTTCTATGGCAAAAGGTGGTATTGTTCCTGGGTTTGTGGGTGCGGAGGACTTGCCGAAACTGCGGGAGATAGCTACAGGCATCTCTCTAGCAAATCAACAGTATCCTGGAAGATAGAGCGTTGGATGATCCACTCCGTACTCGTGTTTTCCTTTGTTATGACAATTGCTGTTATTTTTACTTTTCTTACAAATAATCCCGAGATGAGTTTTATTACTAAAGATCAGTTCATATATGGTACTGTCTCTTTTTTAGTGGTATTCACAGCCGCACTCTATATTTTTAAAAGGAAAGACCTGGATACAGATGCTGTTTATACCCTTTTGTCTTTAGTAACTATTATAATTATTTCTTTATTAATTAATTATTTTTCTGGAAATCAAAACATCCTTTTCATAGACAGTAATGCTTTACGAGAATGGTATGGTTTTGCTATAGGTGCCGCATTTAGTGGTGTTGTAGGTGTGGGCTTCTATCCCATTTTAGGAAATCGTGTATGGTGCCGTTTTGGTTGCCCCATGGCCGCCATTTTAGGATTGCAACAACGTTTATTTTCGAGGTTTAGAATCACGACTAACGGTGGTCAATGCATCTCTTGTGGTAACTGTTCTACGTACTGCGAGATGGGAATTGACGTGCGAAGCTATGCTCAAAAAGGAGAAAACATTGTGCGCTCTTCCTGTGTTGGCTGTGGTATCTGTGCTGCTGTTTGTCCGCGTGGGGTGTTAAAACTAGAGAATGATAGTCCAGCGGGAAGAATTAATTCAAACGAAATACTACTAGGAAATGATGTTGATTTGATGGACTTAATAAACCAAAAATAAGTCAGGCATTTTTATATTAATTCTTAATTTGCAAACCAGAAAAAACATTCCTAGGAGTCTCTAAAATACTATGAAAAATATTAAAGTTATTATTCCAGCATACAATGAAGAGAAAGCCATTGCACATGTGATTCAGGATATTCCTTCTTATGTTGATGAAGTAATAGTCATTAGCAACAACTCTACAGATAATACGATCCAAGTTGCTCAAAGCGCTGGTGCTACAGTACTCTCAGAAAGTAGAAAAGGCTATGGCCATGCCTGCTTAAAGGGCATGGAATACATAGCCCAATTAGACGTAAAACCGGATATTGTTGTTTTTTTGGATGGTGATTATTCTGATTTTCCTGAGGAAATTACACAAATTGTAGCTCCAATTGTCACTGATGGAATTGATTTTGTTGTAGGCGCGAGAGTTGCCCGTTTACGATCAAAACATTCAATGACACCGCAGCAAGTTTTTGGAAACTGGTTAGCAACTACCTTAATGAAAAGCTTCTTTTCTGCTAGATTTACTGACTTGGGTCCGTTTAGAGCCATTAAATATGATAAGTTATTGGCCTTAAACATGGAAGACAAAACCTATGGCTGGACAGTCGAAATGCAACTCAAAGTCTTGAAACAAAAAATGACCTATGTTGAAATTCCTGTTCGTTATAAAGATAGAATTGGTGTTTCAAAAGTGTCTGGAACTGTAAAAGGAACCATTATGGCAGGAATAAAAATAATAGGTTGGATTTTTAAATATACCTTTAAATAAAAGCCCAGTAAAAGGGTACATTACAAACATGCTACAACTTTCTTATATCATTGTAATTCTATATGGCATTTCTATTTTGCTACTGTTTTTCTATAGTTTGGCACACTTTAATTTGTTACTAAATTATTTAAAAAGTAAAAAGAATACAGATAATGCACCTAAGTTTGATCTTTCAAATCCAAACGAAATTCCTCTAGTAACAATACAGTTGCCTATTTATAATGAGAAATATGTAGTGGAACGTTTGTTAGCTGCTGTTGAGCAAATGAAGTATCCAAAAGACCGTTTAGACATACAAGTTTTAGATGATAGTACAGATGAGAGTGTCATCGATACCGCAGCGCAAATTGCTACTATGGTGCAGTCTGGTCTCGATATAAGTCACATCAGGCGAACGAATAGAGTTGGATTCAAAGCTGGCGCTCTGAAAGAAGGTTTACTTACAGCTAAGGGAGACTTTATTGTTATATTTGATGCCGACTTTGTCCCGCAAAAGGACTGGCTTTATCAAACCATTCCTTATTTTAAAGACCCCGCAATTGGCGTGGTGCAAACGCGCTGGGGGCATCTGAATCGCAATTATTCTTTGTTAACCAAAATCCAAGCTTTCGCCTTAGATGCTCATTTTACGTTGGAGCAAGTGGGTCGCAATTCTAAATTGCATTTTATCAATTTCAATGGCACTGCGGGTGTATGGCGAAAAGAATGCATCTTGGATGCTGGAAATTGGGAAAGTGACACCCTAACAGAGGATTTAGACCTTAGTTATCGCGCACAGTTAAAAAACTGGACATTTAAATATTTAGAAGATGTAGTTACGCCAGCGGAATTACCGGCAATTATAAGCGCGGCACGTTCCCAGCAATTTAGATGGAATAAAGGTGGTGCCGAAAATTTCAGTAAAAACGCCTGTCGGTTACTGAAATCAAAATCCATTGGATTTAAGACAAAAGCGCACGGCGTTTTACACCTATTAAATAGTACGATGTTTTTGGCTGTTTTTACAATGGCTGTACTTAGCGTACCGATGCTGTACATCAAAAATGAGTACAGTGAATTCAACAAAGTATTTGATCTTCTGATCTTTTTTATCATAACTTCTTTGCTCTTTTTTATAAGCTACTGGACTTCTTATAAAAGTATTCATGGCGGTGGTGTTAAAAAATTTGTAAAATACAGTAGTTTATTTCTATCCTTTTTTACAATTGTAATGGGATTTTCATTTCACAATAGTATTGCCGTTCTAGAAGGTCTATGGGGAAAGAAAAGCGAATTTATTAGAACTCCAAAACTAAACATAGAAGGTTTGAAGGAAAAATGGAAGCAGAACTCCTACTTAACACATACCCTTTCAAAAAATCTTATTATAGAAGGATTGTTATTATTATACTTCCTTTTTGGAATTTATAGTGCCTATACTTTAAATGATTACAGTTTAATTAGCTTGCATATTATGCTCTTTGTAGGCTATGGGTATGTATTTGTAAAATCCATTCAAACTAAGTGATGAGTACAAACAGATTAAATTTGGTCAAGTCCTACGGCTATCTAGTTTTAAGCGCAATTGTTTATAGCTTTATTGCGTATGGATTACAAAGAACCGACTTTACAAGTCTGCTACTTTCCTGCTGCCTGCTGTTTTTTTTAATGTACCAATTGGTACAAACCAATAAAAACAATGCCTCTTTTTTGATAGGTGCAGCAATCCTTTTCAGACTTATATTTCTAGTAGCGCTGCCTGAATTATCACAAGATTATTTTAGATTTATATGGGATGGCAATTTAATTTTAAATCACATTAACCCTTATTTACAACTCCCCAATGATTTAATAGCTCAAAGCAATTTTACACTGCCCAATGCGCAAGCGCTTTATGAGGGTATGGGAAGTTTAAGTGCCAGTCACTTCTCTAATTATCCTCCTATCAATCAGTTTTTATTTGCCGGTGCGGCCTTTTTTAGTAAACAATCTATCCTAGGAACAGTCATCGCTATGCGAATAATAATTATTGCTGCCGATCTGGGAATTCTCTATTTTGGAAGCAAATTATTACCATTATTAGGAATAAATAAACACCGAATATTTTGGTACCTCCTGAATCCATTAGTAATTATTGAATTAAGCGGTAATCTGCATTTTGAAGGTGTTATGCTTTTCTTTTTTGTTCTTGCGATGTATTTTTTGCAAAAAAACAAATGGCCACTCGCTGCCTTCATTTTAGCGTTGTCCATATCTGTAAAATTATTACCACTGCTATTGCTACCCCTATTTTTAAACAAATTAGGTTGGAAAAAAGCAACTGCCTTTTATAGTATCGTTATTGGAATAAATGTTGCTTTATTCCTCCCTTTTCTATCTGAAGAGCTCATTCAGAAATACAGTGCAACTATAGGCTTGTGGTTCACGAATTTTGAGTTCAACGCCAGCCTCTATTATCTTATTCGTGCCCTTGGGTTTTGGATAACAGGTTACAATATTATACACATTACAGGACGGATTATCCCTGTTTTAATGATTGCTTTTATTGCTTACCAAGCCGTAAAAGGGAAAAATAAAACGACTGAGCAATTGTTTGAAGGCATGTTGCTCGTTTTAACCGTTTACTTTTTTACTGCTACTACAGTGCATCCTTGGTATGTAATAAACCTTGTATTAATAAGCATTTTTACTAAATACAATTATCCTATCATCTGGAGTTTAACGGTAATACTGAGTTATAGTGCCTACTCAAAGCCTGAATTCCAGGAGAATTTTTGGCTCATAGCGCTAGAGTACATCGTGGTCTTAGCGTATTTAATTTATGAAAAAACTGGCTTTTTACAGTCCAAAAAAGCAGTACATTTGGATTATTAAAACCACAGATGGCTATATTCATGAGCGAGATTACAGATAATAATAAAATAGTTTTAGAAAAATGGGTGAATCAATTTAGTGACGAACTCTACTCTTGGGCGCTATACAAAACATCTTCTAAAGAAACAGCCGAAGATTTAGTTCAAGAAACTTTTTTAGCAGCTTTTCGTAAATTAGATACATTTCAAGGAAAAAGCCAACCCAAAACGTGGTTGTTTTCAATACTTAATAACAAGCTGATTGATTATTATAGGTCAAGTGCTAAAACTACAAAACAAAATTTTAGCTTGACTGAAACTAGCGGGGTTGCATTAGCCGAAGGCCTTTTTAATCAGTACGGTTGCTGGAAAAATAATGATGTTAATCCTATTTGGGATCAGGAGGAAGAGTTATTGGATAATCCCGACTTCAATAACACCCTAGAAATATGTATGGAGGAATTACCAACTAAATGGAAATTGGCCATCACGTCTAAATACCTGACTCATAAAAATGCTACCGAAATCTGTCAGGAACTAGAGATAACGGTGTCTAATTATTGGCAGATAGTGCATAGATCAAAACTGCTAATAAAAAAATGTTTGGATGTCAAATGGGTTTACTAACACTTTAATGAAAAGAGCATGCATATAGTATTAAGAAAGCTATTGAGAAGTTGCCAAAAATCAACAGAACTCATCGATAAACAATTTTTTGTTCCATTAACGGTGACCGAAAAAGTACAGTTAACTGCACATAAGGCAATCTGTAAAACCTGTAACAGTTATGAAAAGCAATCTGAATTAATTGATGCTGTTCTAATGAAATGGTTTAATAATAACAAATCCATGTTAACAATGCATACCGCTAAAAAATTTGAGATTATTAATACGATCAAAGAATTATAAAACTCTGCTACACCTTTTTAGATAGTAAATAAAAAGACTAAACGATAAAAGACACCATCTTGTAAACCGATAAACCACCCTATTTATTGGTTTTTTTATTTTATATTTAAACAATGATACTTAGCTACGTTTTTATAGCTAACTAGTAATAACTCATCTTCAGAATGTTATGATAAAATCAAGTTAGCCTTATGAAAACTAAATATCTTATCTTCTCATTGTTTTTTGTTCTTTTAATCAGTGGCTTTGCGTATTATAATGCTAACAAAACGGTGCCAGCCAAAAACTTTTTGATGGACTACAAGGGAATGAATTTAGTAGCTCCAATCAGTGAATTAAAAAATAGCACTTTAGAAGATTTAAAAAATAACCATGTTAACGCGATATCCTTAATACCATATGCATTTGTAAATATTGATGATGCCTCTATTCATTATAATGACAACCGCCAGTGGTGGGGAGAAAGAGCTGAGGGAATCAGAGCAAGTGCTAAAATGGCACATGAGTTTAAAATGCGTGTGATGCTAAAACCTCACCTTTGGGTTAACCATAATTTTTATACAGGAGATTTAGATTTTACATCTGAAATCGAATGGAAACATTGGGAAGCAGATTATGAAAAATACATACTTGATTTTGCTAAACTAGCTCAGGAAGAGCATATAGCGCTTTTTTGTTTTGGCACCGAATTAGGAAATGCTGTTGCAAAAAGACCTGCGTTTTGGAACCATTTAATTTTAAAAATAAAAACGATCTATAAAGGAAAGCTTACTTACGCTGCTAATTGGGATGATTTTGATACAATTCCCTTTTGGAATCAGCTGGACTATATTGGGATAGATGCTTATTTTCCTTTATCCAATGAAGAAAAACCAACCACTGAATCCCTAAAAGAAGGATGGGAAAAACACATTAAAAAAATGGATGGCGTACAGCACAAATTCAACAAAAAAATGCTGTTTACCGAATTTGGTTATAGAAATTCTAAACATGCTGGGGAAGCTCCTTGGAAAGAAACCAACAATGAAATAAACAATGCTGCTCAGACAAATGCATACGATGCATTATTTCAAATGATGACCCAACAACCATGGTTTGCAGGAGGATTTGCCTGGAAATGGTACGCCGATGATTATCACAAACGAGCTAAAAATAATATTGATTATACGCCGCAGGGAAAACCTGCACTTGAAACCATTAAAAAATGGTATCGCTAATTTAAAAGTAACAAAAATGACTATTCACAAAAACAAACCACTAATTGTATTTGATGTAAACGAGACTTTACTCGATATGACTCCGTTAAAAAAGGCAGTTAATGAATTGCTAGATGAAGAGCAAGGATTCCGAATTTGGTTTGGAACATTACTACATTTCTCCACTGTATCGAATAACATTAATGAATACCACAATTTTACAACTCTAGCTGCTGCAACCTTGAAGATGACGGCAACATCATTGCAGAAAGAAGTTACTGAAAAGCAGATTCAAGCATCCTTATCTATTATAAAGTCACTAAAGACCTATCCAGATGTCATTGAAGGATTACAGCTTTTAAAAGAAAATGGCTTCCGATTGATTACTTTAACTAACTCTCCTGAGATTGCTTTACATGAACAATTAAAAAACTCGAATCTTACGGATTATTTTGAGCAAGCCTTGAGTATTGATACAATAAAAAAGTACAAACCCGCAGCTGAAACCTACTTATGGGCAGCAGAAAAACTAGCGGTTACACCCGAAAAAATGTTGATGATTGCGGCACATGGTTGGGATTTAGCTGGAGCAGCACATGCTGGTTTAGCAACTGCTTTTGTTGCACGTGAGGGACAAGCATTGTATGAATTGTCAAAAAAACCTGATTATGTAGCCTACGATATTTTACTAATGGCTAAGCAATTAGTTGCTGTATATAGTAAATAGTAAAACCCAAAAGGGCGTTTGTTTCAGTTGAAACAAACGCCCTTTTTTTGAACAAAAATAGTAACCAATTTTTTATTTTGATTCTTGAAATAACATGGCTGCTGAATTCATACAGTAACGCAAACCTGTAGGACTAGGCCCATCATCAAATAAATGCCCTATGTGTCCACCACAACGTGCACAAACTATTTCACCACGTTCCATTCCTAAACTTTTATCTACAACCTCTTTAACACGGTTTTTATTTATGACATCATAAAAACTAGGCCATCCTGTTCCCGAATTAAACTTGGTCTTTGAAGAGAACAAAGGTAATTTACAAGCTGCACAAAAGTAATTTCCCTTCTTGTGGTTGTCATTAAATTCATTTTGAAAAGGTCGCTCTGTACCTTTTTCACGCAAAACATAATACTGATTTGCGGTCAATACTTTTTTCCACTCCGCATTTGTTTTTTCTACCTTCTTAAGTGAAGTATCGTTTAAGGATAAAACGGGTTGTTGCGTCATCGTATTTTCCGTATCTGTAACCGCATGATCACTTTTATTAGCTTGCATGCAGGCCATGAATCCAAAAGCAACAGCCGGTAGCAGTAAGAGTTGTTTGTATCGTTTCATAATATTAAGATTTAGGTTTTAATTTTCCCTTATATGTTTTTTTAAACTTATTGTAGCGCGGAATAGAAACTGCCTTAACATAAGGCTGATTCGGATTATTTTTTACATAATCTTGGTGGTAGGCCTCCGCTTCATAAAAGTCAGCAACGGGTTTAACTTCCGTTACAATAGGATTAGCAAATACCTTATTAGCAGTTAGCTCCTTAATTTTATCTTCGATAATTTTCTTCTCAGTTGCATTTTTATAAAAAGCGATAGAACGGTACGAAGATCCTTTGTCCGGACCTTGCTGATTGGGTGTCGTAGGATCTTGAGAAGCAAAAAACACCTCAACTAACTCCTTAAACGAAACAACTTTTGGATCATAAAACACAGCCACTGCTTCTGCATGACCCGTTCTATTAGAGCCTACATATTCATAGGTAGGATTTTTTACATGCCCACCAGTATATCCTGATATGGCTTCGTCTACTCCTACTACTGCTTCAAAGACATGCTCACTGCACCAGAAACAACCTTCGGCAAAGACCGCCACGGCTTTTCCTTTTTTAGGTTCTAAAGACAATTTTTTTGTCTGTGCATTGCAACTCAAAATGGTAAACAATACAATTACATAACTTGCTAATTTAATTTTCATAATGGAAATGTTTTATACTAATATACGTTAGTTTGATCGTTATGGTTTTTAAACAAATCTTAAAACTTTGTTAGATTAACCTTATGCGTTTTAAGAGATTAAATAGGCTCATTATTGCATTACTTCGTCATATTAACAACAGCCACCACCATTATAGTGGAAGGTGCTTTCGCTGATAAAAATATCCTTCCTTTCAAGACTTGCCAATGCAGCGGCGGTTTTATCACAAACTGCCAAAGGTTGATTTTTCAATAAGAAATGCCCCTTCTGGTCATCAAAATGATCTTCTGTCCCATAATAGATGGCAGCTTTGCCTGTAAACACACAAGGACCATCGGCAGGCATTGGGTCTTTAATAGCACAGACTTCGATACTTTCAATAAAAACTAGCTCATCAGTTGGATAGTTTGCTGGATCTAAAATTCTATAGGGTCTGCGACCTCGAATTTCAATTGTTCCAAAACCAACATCAGTTAACGCTTTGATATATTCTTTAATGGGAATGCTTCCGCTTAAGCATAATGCTCTTAGGTGATCGTCATTCCGTAACGTATCATTCATCGGCTGTTCGCAGGTGGGATCACTCATTACCAGTCGTCCGTGTGGTTTTAAAACGCGATACATTTCCTGCAAGGCTTTCTTTAAATCCTCAGCCTTAAAAATATTAAAAAGACAGTTTTGTGCTGCTACATCAATACTTTCATCTGCAATGGGCAAATTGAGAGCATCTCCTTTTTTCAGTTCAACGAACTCGCTTTTAAACCAATCGTTTTGTTGCTCTGCAAGTAGGAAATTTTTACGAGAAGCTTCTAACATTTCGTCCACAACATCTACACCTATTACCCCTGACTTTTGTCTGGAAAAGTACGAGAACTGCAACAGCTCCATTCCTCCTCCTACACCCACATATAGTATTTTAGGGTTATTCACTAAGTCTTGAGCCGATATGGTACTTCCGCAACCATAGTTCATTTCTTGCATGATCATAGGAATTTCCAAACCAGGAAATTTCCATATAGGCGTTGTGGTACAGCAAAGTCCCACATCTGGTGTCAAGGCAGCATTTTTATATAAATCGTTGGTTGCGTCTAAGTAGCTCATAATTCAGTATATTATCTTTAAATATTAATCTAATCTTTGAATCAAAGTTTTGAAAAGTGTGATCATTCTGGGTTCAGCCATTCCGGCTATAGCAATTATTTCAGCAATATTTACTGGTTTTAAATCATCAGGATTACATTCATCTGTTAAAACAGAAACTGCAATTACGGGCAACTTTAAATGATTTGCCACAATTACCTCCGGTACAGTGCTCATTCCCACGGCATCAGCTCCAATTACTTTTAAATAACGATATTCAGCGCGGGTTTCTAATTGTGGGCCTACTACTGCGGCATAGATCCCTTTGTGCAACGTTATCCTATTTTCTTTGGCAATAGCCAACATTTTTCTATTTAAATCTTCATCATAGGGAGCACACATATCGGTAAATCTTTCACCAAAATCAGCTACATTTTTAAATGCCAAAGGAGACCCTCCTTGTAAATTGATGTGATCGTCTAGCAACATTAAATCGCCTTTTTTATAGTCTAAATTGATGGCACCTGCTGCATTCGAAATAAATAATTTAGTGATTCCTAGCGCTTTTAAAATTCGCACTGGAAAACTAATTTCCTGCAAACTATATCCCTCATACAAGTGGAAGCGTCCCTGCATTACGATCACTTTTTTATTTTCTAGGGTTCCAAAAAGTAGTTTACCTGAATGGAATTCAACTGTTGAAATAGGAAAGTTAGGAATGTCAGTATAATTAATTTCGGCTTCTATCGTAATACGATTTACTAATTGTCCTAATCCTGTGCCTAACACAATTCCAATTTCTGGTGCTAAAAAACCTTTCGATTTTAAAAAGTCAACTGTGCTATGTATTGTTTCTATATTCATATTTATAAAATTGTCTGTTATGCAACGGTTCCTTGACAACTGCTGCCAGCTCCTGCAGTACAACCGTAGCAATGTTGTGAAATTAAAATGGTTCTGTTTCTTAAACTTTCTTCATTAAACATCGAGATATGATTCTCCTTTGAAGCTACTTTCAAACCTAACATTTGATTGAAATCACAATCATAAAGCCATCCGTCATAACTCACCGAAATAGTATTGGTACACATCACATTAGGAACAGCGTTAGGATTAAAAGCTTCTACTAAAGAATACATATAATCTTCATAATTATCTGATGCTATTAAGTAATCTAAAAACCGACTTATAGGCAAGTTTGTAATTGCAAAAAGGGAATTAAATTCAATATTAAAATCTTCCTTTAGTGCTTTTTTAAAGTCTAATTCCAGTGCATTTTGGTCAGTTGGTAAAAAAGCACCTGAAGGGTTGTATACCAAGTCCAATTTCAAATTACTATTGGCTTGACCATAACCTACTTCATTTAACATTTGTAAAGCCTTTATCGATTTATCAAACACCCCATCGCCGCGCTGTTTGTCCGTTTTTTCTCTTTTATAGTAAGGCAGCGAAGAAATGACATGGATATTGTGTTTTGCAAAAAAAGCGGGTAAATCATGGTATTTTTTGTTAGCCAAAATAATCGTCAAGTTAGAACGTACAATAAAATCTTGAACACCTAATTTGGAAGCTTCTTCAACAAACCATCTAAAATTTGGATTCATTTCGGGCGCACCTCCAGTTAAATCTAACGTATGCACTCCAGTATTTTTTATGATTTCGATACACTGCTGCATCGTTTCAACAGTCATTATTTCTTTTCGATCAGGTCCTGCATCTACATGACAGTGGGCACAAACTTGATTGCACATATAGCCCATATTCAGTTGCAGAATTTCAATTTTTTTTGGCCGCAATGGGAATTGATTTGCTTCTTTAATCTTTTCATTAAAAGTAGGCAAACTGCCATCTTTAAAAATACCTGATGACAGAATTTCTAATTGCTTTTCCGTTTTAGATAGCGCACTTTTAATGGCGTGTAGTGATTTTAAAGTCATTGTCTTTTAGTTCTACTGTTTAGTACCTACATCGATAATTTATCATATTTATTCATCATTTGAACACTATGAACTAGTGTTGCCCCACCTCTTATCGCTGCTGCAACATGCACTGCTTCCATCATCTCTTCTTTAGAAATCCCTCTTTTTAATCCGTCACCAGTGTAGGCATCAATACAATAAGGACATTGCACGGTGTGAGAAACAGCCAAGGCAATTAATGACTTTTCACGTGCAGATAAGCTTCCTTCTTCAAAGACTTTACCGTAATACTCAAAGAATTTACTCCCAAGTTCTTCATTCCAGTCACTTATTTTTCCAAATTTTTTAAGATCAGCAGGATCATAATATGTTTTATCCATGTTTTATTGTTTTTAAAAAGATTGTTATCAAAAATACAATCTTGATTTGAAGATTACTATTTACACACAACTATTAACGCTTTATTTAAGGATAGTAATAAATTCCCTTTTGCTTAAAACTAAAAAATATCTAAAAATAGTTTCTATGTTACTCCTCCTTATAAGTGACGAAACAGATTCACTTTCCTGACAAGTACACTCCATTATATTATAAGTTATACATAAGAGTAGTACTTTGTAAAACAGAAATAAAAGCACAACGTATGAAGCTAATGTAATCCTAAAAAGAATTATTCCTTACATAATTTTAACTGTATGCGGTACGAAGACTATCAAGAATTGCTTTAAAATAGGGTCCTCCATATAATTTTGTACCTTTGCCCCATGCAGAAAAAAATTTCCAAACAATACCTAAAAAGAGAAAGCTTCCCTAGCCTTCCTATATTATGGTTCTTAACTAAAAAGCGTATTCCTTCTTAGAAATTATTTTTTTTTCGCAAATTATTTCATTTTTTTAATTCCCAAAAAACAGTAGATGTTTTCAAAAATCACTTTGATAATTGGCTTTGTGCTATTATCAACTGGAGCTATTTATGCCCAAGACAAGCCACAAGTAGAAATAGGTGGCGCTTTACGATTCAATTATAATTTATCTTCTTGGAAAGAAGGACAAAAGAAACGCGGTGGCGATTTTGGCTATGATGTGTTCCGGCTTAACGCCAAAGCAAAATACAAAGGCATCAAATTAAACGCTGAATACCGCCTGTACTCTGAAGGATTTGGAGGAGGCATGTTGAAACAAGGTTGGTTAACTTATGATTTTGATTCTAAAAACGAACTGCAAGTTGGACTTACTCAAGTTCCTTTTGGTAACACCACTTATAACTCCCATAACTGGTTTTTTAGTGTAAACTATTATATAGGTCTGGAAGATGATCATGATATGGGTGTAAAATTTACCCATACTGCCAAGAAATGGAATTATGCTATAGCCTTTTTTAAAAATGCAGAAGAAGTCGATTTTGGTAACAATTCTGATATTTCTAACAGTAGGTATTCTTACGATGTAGCTTCTATTGATCTGGATGGCGATGGAATCTTAGACCTGCGTAATAAAGAAGTGAATCAGGTAAATGGCCAACTTAATTATGTAATAGGAAATGACAGTATTAGTCACAAAATAGGCAGCTCTGTCCAGTATGGAGGACTTTATAATTTAGACACAGAAAAAATGGGGTCTCATTATGCTGTAGCCTTACAGTACCAGCTAAAATACAAACGCTTTGGAGTAAAAGCACAATTGTCGAAATATAAGAAATCTACAAGAGGTCCAGTATATGAAAACAAAGAAATAGTTGCCATGACGGCTTATGGGGCACCTTACCTTGTTGCTGCAGCCGGCAACAGCTATACTGTAGGAGTCCAATACACCCTTCCTGTACAATGGGGTCCCGTGTCATCATTACAGTTTTATAACGATTATGGTTATTTAGAAAAATTAAATGCTGATTTTGAAGATAGTGCAATGAACGTTACAGGAGTGTTAGTATCTGCTGGAAACGTGTATACCTACTTTGATGTAGCAGCCGGTAAAAACCAACCTTGGTTAGGTCCAGTATGGAAAACTGCTTTAGCAGATGGAACACCGAATGCCAATTGGGAAGTTCGTTTCAATATGAATATTGGGTATTATTTTTAAAACTTAAAATTCGTCACTATCAAAATATAGTACAATCTGTTTTTTAGCATTGCCGCTAAAATAGATAGCAGCCATAAAACATTTATAATAGCTAAACAGCCTTTAATCTAATGTAGATTGAAGGCTGTTTTTTTGTTTTTAAATCACAAACATCAAATTCATATATTTTTCAACATACAATTAACCCCATATAAAAAACAAGTAATTACCAAAAATAGCAACCATATTAAGATTTTACTATTAAATATATCAGTATAGAAAAATTTACCCCTTAAAAAAATAGAGGTATAACTAAAAATATATCGTTACGAATATTTCAAAATAGTTTAATAAAAAAATTGAATTGTTAAAATTTGCTATTGAATTTTGCTTATTGATAATTCTGCAACAAAAGCGTTAAAAAGACCATTTATTTTTTTTTGTCTTAAAGAAAAGTTAATAAATTCGTTTTCATCAAGGGTAAAAAAGCAACACTATTTATCAAATATTTGAAAGCCGTTTGACATTAAAAAGAAGCACTATTTAATGCTAAATCCATATAAAAAACCAAAATCAATTAATTACTAAAAATCATTAACTAATGAAAAAAATTGAAGCAATAATTAGAAAATCTAAATTTTCTGATGTAAAGAAGGCACTACATGAAGTAGGTATTAACTTTTTCACTTACTGGGACGTTACCGGTGTTGGAAATGAAAAAGAAGGCCACGTTTACAGAGGTATAACTTACAGCACAAGTGATATTCAAAGACGGTACATATCAATCGTGGTATCTGATCCATTTTTAGAAAAAACAGTTGATGCCATTTTAGAATCTGCCTATTCTGGACTAGTAGGAGATGGAAAAGTATTTGTTTCTGATATTCAAGAAACGTACAGAATCCGTACTAAAGAAAAAGGAAATGATGCTGTCAACTAACTAACCAAAAACTAACTAATAAATAAAATATTATGGATACAAATGCTGTATTAGACTTAATGTGGGTGGTAATCTGCGGAATACTAGTGTTTTTTATGCAAGCAGGATTTACACTTGTGGAAACAGGTTTTGCTAGATCAAAAAACACTGGAAATATAATTATGAAAAACCTTATGGATTTCTGTATAGGTAGCGTTGGTTTTTGGGCCATCGGTTATACTATTATGTATGGGGATTCTATTGGATCATTTATAGGCAATCCTACATTATTTTTTGATAGTGTAAAGGACATGCACAGTTTGTTTTTTCAAACCGTATTTGCAGCGACTGCCGCGACTATTGTTTCAGGAGCTATTGCTGAAAGAACAAAATTTTCGACTTATCTTATCTTTTCTCTAATGATGACCGTCTTTATTTATCCGATATCGGGTCACTGGGTATGGCAAGGTGATGGATGGTTGACCGAACTAGGTTTTATTGATTTTGCCGGATCTACTGTTGTGCACTCTGTAGGAGGTTGGGCCGCTTTAGTAGCCGCTATATTAGTAGGTCCCAGAATAGGGAAATATACTGATGGTATCTCAAACGCTATACCGGGACACAACCTGATGTTAGGCGCTTTAGGAGTTTTTATCCTTTGGTTAGGTTGGTTTGGATTTAATGCCGGTTCTCAATTAGCGATATCAGGAGATAGTGCGAATGCTGTTGCTGGAATTATTATTACTACTAATCTTGCGGGAGCGGCAGGCGCTTTGGCTGCCATGTTTGTGACTTGGGGTGTGTATGGAAAACCAGATATTTCGATGACTTTAAACGGTGTGTTAGCAGGTTTAGTTGGTGTAACTGCAGGTTGTGCTGTTGTTAGCCCAGTAGGCGCTGCATTAATCGGACTTATTTGTGGTACCGTAGTGGTATTTGCAATTGAATTCATCGATAAAAAATTGAAAGTGGATGATCCTGTAGGTGCTGTTTCTGTACACGGTGTTTGTGGTGCATTAGGTACAATTTTAGTAGGTGTCTTTGCCACTGATGGAGGATTACTTTACGGTGGGGGCTTCCATCAACTAGGTGTTCAGGCAATAGGTGTATTTGCTATTGGTGCGTGGGCAATCGTAACCTCATTTGTTGTTTTATTTATTCTTAAGAAAACAATGGGATTACGCGTAACTAAAGAAGAAGAAATTGATGGATTAGATATCCACGAACATGGAACTAACGTTTATAACGAACAAAACTAATAAGTATATAGTTTACTACTATTAATTTCAATTTGCTGTTTACTAAACTTAAATCTGCCTATTTATAGGCAGATTTTTTTTATGTAATAGTATCGTTGAACTTACTATTTTATTTGTTCCTACCATTAATCAAGCAATAGCAGCAGTTAATTAAAAACTAATTAACAATACGACTGTTAGGATAAGAACGAAACTTTGATAATTTTACTGTGAAATTAAACTTTGTACCCAAGTCCCCATGTCAAAAGAAAAGCTCAGAATAGACAAAACCTGTCTCAATTGTAACCATGTTGTGGAGCAGCGTTATTGCCCCCATTGCGGACAGGAAAATACAAAGACCAGTCCAACTTTTCATCATTTATTTATTCACTTTTTTGAAGATTTGACGCACTATGACAATGCCTTCTGGAGAACTATTTTTTATTTATTTTTTAAGCCTGCTGCCTTAACGAAAGCCTATGTCGAAGGTAAACGCCTCAGCTTCTTAGCACCTGTACGGCTCTATATTTTTATCAGTTTTATTACTTTTTTATTGATTTCGCTTTTTCCTAATCATCCCAATGAAAGAACTTTAATTGCTGCTGATAAAAAAGAACAACTAATTATTCCTACGATTGATTCCTTACATATCGAGGAAAAAGGGATGGATGGACTGACAAAAGTGGGAATACTATCTCAAGAAAACAATGACACAATAAAGAAGATAATTGTACAGACAAAAGATGTCGTAAATGCAAAAACAGCTGAAGCTGAAGTAACTAATTTTGGTTATAACTCCAGTAGCGAACTGGATTCCATTCAAAAACATGGTAGTACTCAAACAAAAGTTAGTGGCACCGAGTATTGGTTTTTAAAAAAATGGCTAAAGGTCAAAGATAAAAACACTAATGAAGAGATCATTAGTAAGTTTAGTGAGTCATTTTCTGGTAGTCTTCCTACCGTGCTTTTTATGTACATGCCTATATTCGCTTTTATTTTATGGCTTTTTCACGATAAAAAGAAATGGCTGTATTTTGATAATGGAATTTTTACGTTGCATTATTTCTCCTTCTTACTGCTTCTAATCCTCAGTTTGTTTTTTATTGAAAAGCTATTTCTATTTCTGGGAAATAATACCATCTTAGAATGGATTCATTTTATAATACGCACAGCGGGGATCTTCTGGATGACTTATTATTTCTTTCCCGCGCATCGGCGTTTATATGGAGAGCGGTTTACAGTATCCTTGTTCAAGAGCTTTGTGATTATTACACTTAACGTAGTAATAGTTACCATTCTTATGGTATTGTTTGCCTTCTATACCTTCATTAATATCCATTAAAAAAACGTCCCTGATTAGTTTTTCTAATCAGGGACGTTTTTTATATAACATCATCATTGTTTTCTTCTAAATCATTGTGATTATCGCCACCTATGCTATAATGATTGTTTTCTTCATCTTCACTCCCAACTTGTTCTTGGGCGTCATCTAATTCTGAACCTGGAATATCTAAATCCGCAGCAGACATATCCCCTTCTGGATTTATTTCATTAAAATCATTGCGATTATTTACATCAATAGGGATTTTCTTTTTTGTGATATCATCTGGGTTAATATCACTCTCCTTTTTTAATTGATTGTAAATATCTTCGCTTGGTGGATAAAGCAAAGATTCAGGTAATTTATCTTCTTTATTTTGTCCTTCACTATTGGATTTCTTATCTTTATTTTCCATATTTAAGTATATTATAGTTACTGAATTTTATACCTACTAAGTTACTGATTTTAAATTGTAATTAACCATTTGTTTTTGAATCAAAACCTGGTGTGCGCTAATTTTGAAAAACATAAACAATTGACTTCCATACCCTAAAAATAAATATATTTTTCTATTTCACTGCCTTCACCTTCATATATTATAACATATAAACAGCAGAGTATAAAAAATAGCAGTAGGCTTAAGACTAACTTTATACTAGGTTAAAAACGCAATTAATTAATATAAAAAACAAACATATGAGCTTGATCGACGATAATGTAATTCCAGGAAACCACGGTAAAATTTTTGGAACAAATGCCCAAGAAGAGGCTGACTTAAACGCTATTAAAGAAAGCATTTTAGAGCTAGACGGTATCACTAATGTAATCATCAACAACACTATTTTTCCAAGAGAATTTACAGTTCATACTGATAAATTGGTTTCAATTGAAGCTATTGAAAAGAAAGTGATCGAAGCTGGTTTTCATGCAATTCCTAAAAGTGCATTCCAGCTATAAAAGCAACGTGTAACTAACACTAATCCCGTTAGTTATCTGAATTTAGATTTCAGTAGCTAACGGGATTTTTTTTTACCTTTTATCAATAAAACATTCTAAAAGATAAGTTTGAATGTACAACAAGAATACTTGACTAATGACACAAATTCTTCACTTAACCATTTGTCGTAAACCCTGGATAACAGGTCATTCCTCCGTCTACAAAAATGGTCGTTCCATTGATGTATTCTGATTCATCAGAAGCTAGCCAAACGGCAGTATTTCCTATGTCTTCTGGCACTCCAATTCTTTTGTAAGGAATTAATTTATTCAATTCCGTCAAAGCTTCTGGTGTTTCCCAAGCTGCCTTATTAATTGGAGTTCTAATAGCACCCGGAGCAATACTGTTGCATCGTATTTTTTGAGGCGCATATTCTTGACAAATACTTTCCATTAACATGACAATAGCACCTTTAGAAGCAGCGTAGTTAGCGTGACCTGCCCACGGAATTATTTGGTGTACAGAGCTCATCTGAATAATTTTACCTAGCGATTTAGAGACATCAGGCCGCATTCCTCTTCGCATAAATTCCTTTATCGCTTCTCTAGCACATAAAAACTGTCCGGTTAGGTTAACATCTATAACTAATTGCCAATCTTTAAGCGTCATTTCATGCAAAGGGGCATCCCGTTGTAAACCAGCGTTAGGGACACAGATATCTACAGTTCCATAATGACTTATGGTTTTCTTAAACATGTTCAGCACTTCATTTTCTTTACTAACGTCACATTTAACGGCTATGGCGTCACCACACTGTTTATCCATAGCAATTTTATGCGCTATCTCTTCTGCTCTTTCAGGATGGGAATTATAATTAACAATAACATTAGCGCCATCTCTTCCCATAGCCATTGCTACTGCTTCTCCTATACCTGAACTAGCTCCAGTTACGATGCAGGTTTGTCCTGCCAGTCTATTATTTGTTTTTTGCATAGTACTTGTCTTTAAATTTAATATATCAAATCTTATCGCATGTTGTGATAGCGTTAATAAGAAATACGAACAGCCCTTTCCTAAAAAGCCCAAGAAGTAATATAAATAACACTCTTACCTTCTATTACTCTTTGATCACTTCTATAAAAATACAACTATAAGACAAAACAGCTATTTTTTTAATATTTTATTAGGATTTCCGTTACGCATCTACACCGTCTGTGCACTTCTTTGGTTTTTATCTTGCTTGTTACATTAGTTTATCGTAATATTGCAATATAAATATATCACAATGGGAATTACAAAAACCGAACATTTTACAGAAGAGCAAAATGAATTGGCCATTTTAGCCAAAGCGATTGGCCATCCAGCGCGTATTGCTATCATTCAACATTTGATCAAAGTGAATAGCTGTGTATGTGGTGATATCGTAAATGAGCTTCCATTGGCACAGCCTACCGTGTCTCAACATTTAAAAGAATTAAAAAATGCGGGACTTATCAAAGGGAATTTTGAAGGAAACGCCATCTGTTATTGCCTTAACGAAGAAGGATTTGAAAAAATAAAAGGCTTTTTCGAAAGCATCAATTCCTATTTAGAAAATAAAAATCAATGTTGCTAATTTTTAAAATTTAGAATTATGAAATTATCTGAAATTAAAAACCATTTAAATACACTAGACAACGTAACTTTTGTATTACCAAATGGGACCTACGTTCCAGAACATTTTCACGTTACTGAAGTGGGTTTAATCACCAAAAACTTTATTGATTGTGGTGGAAAAGTGAGAAAAGAAACTGTAGTCAACTTCCAATTGTGGGATGCCAATGACTTTGAGCATCGCTTAAAACCAAAAAAATTATTGGATATTATTGAACTATCAAAGAAAGTCCTAGGTATCGGAGATTTTGAAATTGAAGTCGAATACCAGGCCGGAACTATAGGAAAATATGATTTGGGTTTCAATGGTAAAGATTTCACTTTGTTAAACAAACTTACTGCCTGTCTCGCTGAAGATCAATGTGGGATTCCGCAGGAAAAACAAAAAGTAAAATTATCAGAGATTCCAGTTCAAAACAATAGTTGTACGCCAGGAGGCGGATGTTGCTAATCTAAATGTATTGTATAAAATGATGCCATCAAAAACACAAATTTTTCCTGCTATCGAAAAGGAAATAGTATCCCTTCATCCAGAAAATATTACTTCAGAGCGTAAAGCTATTTTACAACCGCTTATTGATTATATCCAAATAAAAGTAAGCAATCAAGACGAAATTAGACTGAATTTCATCTGCACACACAATTCTAGAAGAAGCCATTTATCTCAGGTTTGGGCACAAACGGCAGCCTCTTATTTCAATTTCAGCAATGTATTTTGTTATTCTGGAGGTACTGAAGCTACTGCTTTATTCCCTATGGCGGCACAGACATTAGTTAAATCTGGATTTAAAGTAAAAACACTTTGTGAGGGACCAAATCCCGTGTACAGCATAAAATATACTGATAACGAACATCCTATTATTGGTTTTTCTAAAACCTATGACGATGATTTCAATCCACAGGCTGAATTTGCCGCTATACTAACTTGTTCTAGCGCAGATAATGGTTGTCCTTTCATTGCCGGTGCCGAAAAGAGAATTCCGATTACTTTTGAAGATCCCAAAGCTTTTGACAATACGCCTGAACAAGCAGAAAAATACCACGAAAGAAGCATGCAAATTGCTACTGAATTATTTTATGTATTCTCACAAATTAAAAAATAAGTATGTCAGCAAATAATTGTGCTCCTGCAGCAGAAAGAAAAAAATTAGGCTTCCTAGATAGTTATTTAACACTTTGGATTTTCCTAGCGATGGCACTCGGTGTTGCTATAGGTTACTTTATCCCATCAAGCGGTGATTTTATCAACTCCTTTTCTACGGGAACAACTAATATTCCGCTCGCTATTGGGTTAATCTTAATGATGTATCCACCACTTGCTAAGGTAAAATACGAGCAAATGGGCCAGGTATTTAAAAACACAAAAGTTTTGGGCGCTTCGCTATTCTTGAACTGGATAATAGGTCCTATCTTAATGTTCTTTCTAGCGCTTATTTTCTTAAACGGCTACCCTGAGTACATGATAGGTGTTATCCTTATTGGACTAGCGCGTTGCATTGCGATGGTGGTGGTTTGGAATGACCTTGCCGATGGTGATAGAGAGTATGCTGCGGGATTAATCGCTTTAAACAGTATTTTCCAAGTGTTACTGTATAGCGTATATGCTTACATTTTTATTACGATACTTCCTCCCTATTTTGGTTATAGTGGTTTTGAAGTCAACATTAGCATTGGTCAAATTGCTGAGAGCGTGGGTATTTATTTAGGGATTCCCTTTGCTTTAGGAATCATTAGTAGGTATGCATTGATTAGCTTAAAAGGAGAAGATTGGTTCCAAAATAAATACGTGCCTTTTATCTCACCGATCACCTTGATTGCTTTGCTTTTTACAATCGTAATCATGTTCAGTTTAAAAGGAGAATTGATTGTTCAAATCCCGATGGATGTAGTTCGTATCGCAATTCCGTTAGTGATTTACTTTACCATTATGTTTGTCATTAGTTTTTTTACTGGGAAATATTTTGGTGCTGATTACTCAAAAAGTACCGCAATTGCCTTTACCGCTACAGGAAACAATTTCGAATTAGCGATTGCTGTTGCGATTGGTGTTTTTGGAATCAACAGCGGCCAAGCATTTGCTGGTGTCATTGGTCCTTTGGTCGAAGTTCCTGCGTTGATAGCTTTGGTAAATGTTGCTTTCTGGTTTCGTAGAAAATACTACACAATACCCTCGTAGGTTTATAAGTCTTAAACAAGATCATTACAAATATAGAAACCGTCTGGTGCCATATTAAATTCACAATTTAATAGGACAACAGACGGTTTTTCTATAAACAAGCACTTTTTTCAACAATAAGCTAGCCCTCCTTAATTACGGATTCCTATTCCTGCCAAGTAGTTTTTAGAATAATCCCGTATCTTTACTGCTATATCTTACTACATGACAACAACAGCCTTTACTAAAGCCAGCGAACAAATAGATGCTAAAAACGCACAAGATCCTAATAGCGAACTAGCTCAATCAATACGTTATCCTAAAGAACTACTGTATTCTAATAGAATGTACGCCCGTTTAATGGCATTTGCACCTAACGCTTCTGAAGCGGTACAAATCGCTTCCAAAGCGCAGCATATTTGTCGATGGGAGATAGCGCGCGAAAGCTATTCCATGGATCGGGTGGGTTATTTAAAATGGCGCGAAGAACTGAAAAAATTTCATGCTAAAACCACAGCAGCTATTTTAGAAGAAGTGGGTTATGATGCAGCATTTATTGCGCGGGTTTGTTTTCTAATCGAGAAAAAATTGCTCAAAAAAGATGAGGAAACCCAACTACTCGAAGACGTTATCTGTTTAGTGTTTCTAGAATTTTATTTTGAGGCCTTTGTACAAAAGCACGACAAAGAAAAAATGAAAAACATCATCTTAAAAACGTGGAATAAAATGTCCGAAAAAGGCCATCAAGAAGCGTTAAAAATTAATTACAGCGACAGCAGTCTACAGTTGATAAAAGAATCACTAGGGTTATAATAAAAGGAAAAACCATTTAGAAGTTAAGATTAGTGATTGGCAACACTTCTTATTCTTAATTTCTAAATGGTCTCTAATTACTATAGCGGTCAAACTCCTTATCCTACAATTAAAATTTTCTTATTTCAGCTTCGCTGTATCTACTCTTGTTGGCGTGTCTTTTCCACTGATGATGGTCGACGAACTAATTGCAATCGCTTTAATGATTTCGGTCATGTTATTCATATCTAACGTTCCTATTTCGTCGCTGGCTTTATGATAATTCGGTTCACTATCCATTTTTGAAGTCGAAATGGTATGTGCCGGAACTCCTAACCTTGCCAAAGTAGCGTTATCAGATCTATAGAATAATTGCTGCTCTGTGTAGGGATCAGCATAAAACTTAAATGGCGATCCTTCTAGATTTTTTTGAAGGATAGCTCCCATATTTGATTTTTCAAATCCAGTAATGTACGCCGAGTTTTTTCCCCATTTTGATTCAGTTCCTATCATTTCAAGATTGAACATCGCCATCACTTGCGCTGGGTCAAGTTGTTTAGAAAAATATTTCGAACCATAACCACCTAATTCTTCGGCCACAAAAGCAGTGAAGATTATAGAGCGCTCGTTGTTATTCATTTTCTTGAAATATTCTGCAAGTAAAATCACAGCCGTAGTTCCTGCAGCATCATCATTAGCTCCATTGTAAATAGAATCAGTGGCATCGTGTGGTGCTCCTTCTCCTGGCGAACCTACACCAAGATGATCATAATGTCCTGAAAAAATCACATATTCATTCGGTTTGCTTTTCCCTTTCAAAACCCCAACCACATTATTCAGTTTTTTTGTAGTAACCGTATTTGTAGCTTTTATCGAGTAATGCGTCGCTTCAGTTGGTCCAAAAACAAACACTACCGTGTTTTTCCCTGGATTAGCAGCCATTTGATTCATGTGTTGGATATTCGGAAGTATTTTCCTGAAAGATTCATCTACCAGTACTAACAGGTTTTTATCGCTTTGGTAGTATTCGTAGAACTTTGGTCCAAAAGAATCTCCAGCTCTTATATTCACCACTGCAATCGGACTGTCCTCTGTAAACGAAACTTCAGGTTGGTAGGAAAACGCAATCATAGAAGCCGCATCAATTGTCTTACCGTCAATTTGTACTTCTAAACTTTTGCGTACCGCCTCAGTCATTGCAAATTCCTGCTTGTAATCTTTGGCACCATTTAAGGTTTGTAAGCCTATTTTCTTGAATTGTGATTCAATATAGCCAGATGCTTTATCAATACCCGGAGTAAAAGCCCTACGCCCTTGCATATCATCTGCAGCAAGTACCGTTTCTACCTCAGTTACTTTCTTAACAGTAATAATTTTATCAATGGACTGCGCTTGCGCCATCAATCCTGAACAAAGGATAAGACCACTTAAAACAATTCTTTTCATAGTTCTAATTTTAAATAATAATCAATTAAATAGTAAGAGTGTCATTTTAATAATCTGTTACAGAAAAACACAAAAATAAATCCAAAACTTAGAGGAATAACAAACTGGCCTTTTTTATTGAGCAGCAGAAACATTCTCGGTTTTCAAGAACCTTCCCTCCTGCTGTTCGCTATATCTCTGCGCTGCGCTTCGAGGATGCCGCTACCATCAGGGCTAGGAAATAGGATTAATTTTCATAAAACAGTTGACTCAAAATTGTTATCATTTACGACGTAATCCTACAAGAATAGTGCAGCAATAAAGCAAAAACAGTCTGTATTAAAAACTATATTGAATCATTAATTCAAATAACCAACAAGAAAATTCAGTAATTGATAGCCTGCTAACCCGGTAATGATACCTGCAGCTATCCAAAATAGCCTTTGCTTTTTATTCGCTTTTACAATTGACTCATCAATTAAATTGCCGTTTTCCAACAGTCTAAGTTCGATTTCGTGTTTGTCAAATTGTTGGTATTTTGATTCTAATGTCAGATTACGAGAGCCCAATTGAACAGCATGTTTGATTCCAGAAAAAGAAAACTTACTAGAAATCTTTTCTCCATTTAGTAAAACACTTTCCATTCCAAAATTAGAGTTGAAGTATTCTATTTTATTATGGTCAATGTTGAATTCAGCGTATTTCATTGTGGGTTAAGTTAATTAGTTATTTGTAGTACTGTAGCTAATATAGTACTTTATTTTAAATGAATCATCTTACAATAGTATCATTTCCCCTTGTGATTAAAGTTGGTTAATACTCACAACAAGAAGCAGCTAAAAAATATTCTCATGCACAATTACATCAATTACCTACTCTTACTTATGAAAATAGGACAAAACGTTTGCAACGCGGCTCAATAATACTTAGAGGTAACGGTACCATTTTTTAATATAAAAAAACATTTGTTTTTTCGTCATCGCTACAACTACTATCCAGTTGAACGATTTGTCCAAATAAATTTCAGCCTCATCAAAAATTATCCGCTTTGCAAACGCAACGATTTATCTGTCAATTCACGTAGGCACTCGTCGCAAACGAAAACCAGAAAAAGGGGACGAACGAGCTTCAATAGGGTAGATAGGTTTAATAAATTACAGTCTAAACTTATTCCAAACACAGCAGTTGATCTATGAAAACTTTTAACAAATCATCTAGTAATCCACTCAATTTCAAAGATAAATAATTGACACCGATAATCTTAACGAGAAACCACATTCACACTATTTAATCCCCAAGTTCCCTAGCCCCGGTAGTAGTGGAAACCCCATGCAGCTAGAAAACCACTTTTACTGCAGCTGACAGAGCGACCGCAGGAAGCTCCTGCCAGCGCTTAGTAAAAGGGTATTATAGCAAATGGGTTGTAACGAATAACGGGTAGTAGCTCTATAAAAAGAAAACCTTAATTAATTAGCAGCTGGCTCTTTTTATCACAAAGAAAAACCCCAACAGCTATTACTAGATATTGGGGTTATGTATTTGTATTAAAGAATGCGTATTAAGCAATCCACAAATCTATGGTTTCAGTAATTTTTTCTAAAACTTCAAAAGCGGTTTCGGCCATTTTATTTCCTTTGGTATCTAATAAAGGATTTACCTCTACCACCTCTAAACAAACCACTTTTTTAGAAGCAACGATTTGATCGATGATGGCAATGACTTCATTTTGGTCAAAACCTTTGGGTACTGGCGTACCGGTTCCATACGAAATCATGTCACAATCCATAGAGTCCACATCAAAAGAAATGTAGATTAAATCACAATTTGATAACTTTGATAAAGCCTCGGCAACACATGTTTGAAGTCCTCTATAACGAACCTCATCGACCTTGTAATTCCTGATTTGTAATTTGTCAATTTGTTTATTTTCGGCGTCTTCTGTATCGCGAACACCAAAATAAATTAGGTTTTCGGGCTTGATTTTTTGTCCGGCCACACCTATGTTTTTCATGTTCTCCCAATGCTGTACAGTTTCGGGAGTGATATCATTGATTTTACAGTCTAGATTATCATCAGCCAGCGCTGCAGACAAAGGCATTCCGTGAATATTTCCAGATGGAGAAGTATACGGAGAATGCAGGTCGGCATGTGCATCGATCCACACCACGCCTAAACGTTTTGTGGGATAAACGGCTTTGATGCCACTAATGGTTCCCAGTGCTGAGGAGTGATCCCCTGATAGAACAATGGGAAAATAATTAGCCTCTAAATTATGCTTTACGGCATAACTCACCCGAGTGCATTGTTCTACGACATGCTCAATTCTTTTGGCAAAAGTATTGCGGTTTTTATCGTAAATACTTTCATTGTGTGTTTTCACATCTTCAAACGGGAAGCGGTTAAAATAATCACTATTTTGGTTGATAGCAGCAATTTCAATCGCATCAATTCCCATATCAGAGCCACGTGTTCCTGCTCCTATATCAGATCTGTTTTTAATTAATTTTATTGCTCTTTCCATATTATTACCAATTATTTGAAATCGTTAAGTGCTTTTTCGATAATGGCAAGGCAATCTTGAATTTGCGCTTCAGTAATCACTAAAGGCGGTGCAAATCTAATTTTGTTACCATGCGTTGGCTTAGCCAACAAACCATAATCTCTAAATTTAAGGCAAATATCCCAGGCTAAATCCGACTCTTCATCACTATTGATCACAATAGCATTAAGTAAACCTTTACCTCTTACTAAGGTAATCAATGAATTTCTAGATGCAATATCATTTAGTCCTTTTCTCAAAATTATTCCTAAACGTTCTGCATTTTCTGACAGGTTTTCATCTTTCACTACTTCTAGCGCAGCCATCGCAACTGCAGCAGCTACTGGATTTCCTCCAAAAGTAGAACCGTGTTGTCCTGGTTTGATTACATTCATAATCGCATCATTAGCCAATACTGCTGATACAGGATACACACCACCTGAAATCGCTTTTCCTAATATTAAAATATCCGGTTGTACATTCTCATGGTTTACCGCTAACAGTTTTCCTGTGCGCGCAATTCCTGTTTGAACCTCATCAGCAATAAACAATACATTGTGTGCTTCGCAAAGGGCTTTGGCTTTGGTCAAATATCCTTCGCTAGGAACATATACTCCCGCTTCCCCTTGGATAGGTTCTACTAGGAATCCAGCTATATTTGCACTTGATTGTAATGCTGCTTCTAAAGCCGCAGTGTCATCGTAAGGTATTTTAATAAATCCTGCGGTAAACGGACCAAAGTTCTTGCGGGCATTTTCATCATTAGAAAACGAAATAATGGTAGTTGTTCTACCATGAAAATTATTTTCACAAACAATAATTTGTGCTTGGTTTTCAGGGATTCCTTTCACTTCATAGGCCCATTTTCTACAAATTTTCAAAGCTGTTTCTACCGCTTCAGCACCTGTATTCATAGGCAGCACTTTGTCAAAACCAAAATACTTTGTTACATATTCTTCAAAAACACCCAACTGATCGTTGTGAAAAGCACGAGAAGTTAATGTCAAGGTTTGCGCTTGTTTTACCATCGCACCTACAATTCTAGGGTGACAATGCCCTTGATTTACTGCTGAATAAGCCGATAAAAAGTCGTAGTATTTTTTTCCATCTACATCCCAAACAAATACGCCTTCTCCTCTATCAAGCACCACCGGTAATGGATGATAATTATGGGCACCATATTTATTTTCTTTGGCTATTAATGCTTCTGATTTAGTTGAAAGTGTTCGATTTGTCTGTTGCATGATCTGTTTATTTTTTAATCTGTTATATAACAAAAATATAAAAATTAATTTGGTAAACAATGAAAAACCAAAGTTTTGACTTATAAAACTACATTAAAAGTTAATTATTAAATAAAATACGTATTTTAAAGTCAAATTAATTAAAATAAAAAAGATTTTATGCACCTAAAACAAAATTTATCTTTACATTTATACAGCTAAAAAAATAGCTTTTAATTTTTAATATATTTTAGATGGATACATTAGATGAATTTGATATAAAAATCATCAAAGAATTAGAAAAAGATGGCCGCATGCCGTACTCTTCTATTGCCAGTACGCTCAAAATTTCGAATACGATGGTACACCAGCGCATCAATAGATTACTCGAACAAGGCATAATAGCAGGAATAAAACCCATCATTAACGAAAAGAAAATAGGGTACGACTGGGGGGCATTTACCGGCCTTACTTTAAACAAGGACCAAGATTCGAATCGCATCATCGAAGAACTCAAAAAAATCCCTGAAGTGACCGAGTGTTACTACATCACAGGATCTTATACCTTATACATTAAAATGATTGCTAAGGATCACGAACACATGCGAAAATTGCTTTATGACAAAATTGATAACATACCTGGTATCGCTAAAACTGACTCGATGATTGAACTAGGTTGTGCATTTAAACGAAATATTTCCTTATAAATTAGTGGATTACAGTATAAAAAAACAATATTACAATCAATTAATTCTATTATTCCGCTTAACTTGCAGTGGTTAAATTCAGATATTTGTGTAAAATAAATTATTATGAAAAATATAAAATACTTCATTCTAGGGATGGTCATTTGCACCAATACCTCTTTTGCACAATTGAAAGCACAAATCTATAATGACGGTGCTCAAGTTTTAAATGGATATGCCATACAGCCATCCAAAAAATCGTTGCATAAACCCGGAATTCTCATTCTTCCCGCTTGGAAAGGAATTGACAAAGCATCAAAGGACATCGCAACTGAATTAGCTACTCTAGGTTACTATTCTTTTATCGCTGATATTTATGGCGAAGGAAACTACCCTAAAGACAATGCTGAGGCAGGTAAAAAATCAGGTTATTATAAAACCAACTTTGAGCTGTACCAACATCGCATTCAGTTAGCAATGGATCAATTGATTAAAACGGGAGCAAATCCTGATAATATCGTAGTGATTGGTTATTGTTTTGGTGGTACTGGTGCTCTTGAAGCAGCACGTGGTCATTTGAATGTAAAAGGGGTTGTCTCTTTTCATGGGGGTTTAGGCAAAGATGCCGCAAGACCTACTGAACCTATTACTGCAAAAGTGTTAGTATGCCACGGTGCTGATGATCCATATGAATCTAAAGAAGAGATTGCTGCTTTCCAACAAGAAATGCGTGATACTAAAGCGGACTGGCAAATGATTTATTATGCAAATGCAGTACACGGATTCACGAATCCTGAATACGGTGATGATAATTCTAAAGGAGCAGCATACAATGAAAAAGCAGCCAAACGCTCTTTTGAACACTTAAAACTTTTTTTAAATGAAGTTTTAAAGAAATAACTAGGCGACAGTAAAACCTAAATTCTTTATTATGAGTAAAAATCCTCAAAGAAAAGATAAGACGTGCTTAAATTGCAGATATGTTGTAGAAAACAAATTCTGCTCCAACTGCGGACAGGAAAACATAGAAATTAGAAAAACTTTCCATCAGCTATTTATTCATTTCTTTGAGGATTTAACCCATTATGAAAACGCATTTTGGAAAACGATTAAAAACCTTATTCTTAAGCCTGCTACTTTAACAAAAGAGTACTTATCTGGTAGAAGGCTATCGTACCTTGCCCCTATTCGTCTTTACATATTTATCAGTTTTATTACCTTTTTTTTGATAGGCGTCTTTCCTGATAAAAAAATAGATCTTGTTGAGCAGACTCCAAGCCAAACCACCGACTTAAAGATAAATAAACTCATCCACCCTGATGTACTTGCAAAAGACAATTTAGACTCCATACAACAAACGATTAATAAATCCGTTGCACTAAACGAACAAGTTGACAAACCTTATAATTTCGGCATTAGGACAGTACGGGAATTAGACTCCATACAAAAATATGGAAAGACAGAAGACAGATACAGTAGTTTTGAATATTCGGTTCTTAAAAAGGTTTTGACTGTTACTGAGCATAATACAGTAGATGAAATTATCGCAAAATTTAGAGTCTCATTTCTACACGATTTCCCCAAAGTATTATTTATTTACATGCCTCTATTTGCCTTTTTTCTCTGGCTATTTCACAATAAAAAAAAGTGGTATTACTTTGACCACGGTATTTTTACACTGCACTACTTTTCCTTTTTGTTATTACTTATTTTAATCCTGTTTCTTACTGATAAAATCTTTTTGTTATTAGAACCAACCAGTTTAACAAGTTTCATCAGCGGATTAATCTATTTTGCAGGCTTTGGCTGGATGCTTTATTATTTTTTCCCAGCGCATCACCGTTTTTATGGAGAATCAAGACTGATTTCGTTTATCAAAAGTATATTTCTATTTTTAATAAATTTTGTCGTAATAATTTTATTACTTTTATTGTTTGCCTTTTACACGTTTATAAATCTTCACTAATTAATAATGAAAAAAATAATTTCGTTGAGCCTACTTTTGGCTCTTTGTAGCAGTTGCGCTACTACCAAAGATGCTGTTACACTTGATAATTCTGATCCCACTAAATACATGGCGACTATTACAGCCAGCGATTTAAAAACGCATCTTTACATCGTTGCTGCTGATTCTATGGAAGGAAGAGAAACGGGATCTGAAGGACAAAAAAAAGCAGCCAAGTACCTGATCAGTCAGTATCAAAAAAATAATATTTCCTACCCTAAGGCTGCTCAATCGTTTTACCAAACAGTCCCTGCTGAATTCCTAAATAAAAAATATGGTGAGAATTTAAATGACTCTCAAAATATATGGGCATTCATCGAAGGATCAGAAAAACCAGACGAAGTAATTGTAATCTCTGCACACTACGATCACGTAGGTATTAAAAACGGTGATATTTACAATGGAGCAGATGATGATGGTTCTGGAACAGTAGCTTTATTAGAAATCGCTCAAGCTTTTGCAACAGCTAAAAAAGAAGGACATGGACCTAAACGTTCTATAATGTTTTTCCATGCGACAGGTGAGGAACACGGCTTGCTAGGTTCAAGTTATTATTCTGATAATCCTTTATACCCTTTTCAAAATACAGTTACTGATATCAATATCGACATGATAGGCCGCAGAGATATTGCACATGCTAATTCTAATAACTATGTATATTTAATAGGTGCCGACCGTTTATCTAGCGATTTAGATGCGATTTGTACTCTTGCGAATGCCAAATACACTAAAATGGATTTGGATTATAAATACAATGATAAAGCAGACCCAAATCATTTTTATGAGCGTTCTGATCATTACAACTTTGCTAAGCACGGTATTCCATCAGTATTTTTATTCAACGGTGTCCATGCAGATTACCATAAAAAAAGTGACACGGTAGATAAAATTGAATTTGATGCGTTAACTAAGCGAACACAACTGGCTTTTACGATTGCTTGGGAATTAGCAAATAGAGAAAACAGACCAGTAGTGGATAAACAATAATTTTCAATAAAAAGTTGCCCACTTTTAATTAAAAAATCAGATATAAAAAGTCCGTTTTGAAAGCAATCAAAACGGACTTTTTTTTTATTTCACTTTATTCCACAAAAAAAGCCTTGAATTTCTTCAAGGCTTTTGCTTTCTGGGTGGGAGACGGGGCTCGAACCCGCGACCCTCGGTACCACAAACCGATGCTCTAACCAACTGAGCTACAACCACCATTTGCTCTTAGCGGTGGCAAAGATACAACTAAAGTTTACTTCTGCAAACATTTTTTTAAAAAAAATACAGCAAATTTATAGCAAATCTGCTAAACTATTGACAGCCAAATACCTTTCTACTGTAAAACCTTCAGCGTGATCTACGCCTACTAATCTACCTAAGTCTCTAGAACGATAATTTAGACTTTCAAAGAAGTTTTTTGATGTTATAGGCGATTCTGGCTCCTTAGAGTCTTTATCATAAAACTGCGATCCGTAAGCCAAGATGGCTTCAATTTTTTTATCGGTAAACCCTGTGACATCCACAACAAAATCAGGTTCGACATTTTTCCATTGAATATAGTGATAAACTAACTTAGGTCTCCAAGCAGTTTGTTTTTCTCCCTCTAATTCTGTTTCTATACGCATCAATCCCGATAGAAAACAAGCATCAGAAACTAATTTACTTCCTTTAGAGTGATCAATATGGCGATCATCGATAGCATTACACAACACAATCTCTGGCTGGTATTTGCGTATCATTTTAATAATCTCTAATTGGTGCTTCTCGTCATTGACAAAAAAGCCATCTCTCATATTCAAATTCTCTCGCACAGCAACTCCAAGGATTTTTGCTGCTGCAGCCGCCTCTTGGTCTCTAATTTCAGCTGACCCTCTTGTTCCTAATTCGCCATGCGTTAAATCAATAATTCCTACTTTTTTCCCTAAAGAAATTTCTTTTAAAATTGTTCCTGCACAACCTAATTCAACGTCATCTGGATGTGCTCCAAAAGCCAATATATCTAGTTTCATTATTCTTATTATTTATTTTGTATGCTTGTTTTAATCTCTCTGTACTGTATGCTTACTCTATTTTCTTTTTTCTTTTTCTCGTCAACTACAAAATCCGCTTCATCGTCATGGACTTATTGACACTTTCCTTCCATTCCATTTCGGGACTGCTGTCTTTAGTGATGCCACAACCTACAAACAAGTGCGCTTTAGTAGTGTTGTTTTTTACATCCTGCTCTATTTTCATGCAGCGTAAATTAACGTATAAATCTGACTTAAGTTTCTCTTTTGCAAAGCCTCTCCTATTTAATTCACCTAGAAAGCCAGTGTAATATTCCCTATCATAACCTTCATTTTTAACTATAAATTGTTTGGCTACATCTTTGGGTAAACCACAAACAGCTGGTGTGGGATGTAAAACACTAACCACTTGTTTCAAATTTGAATTAGCATTCACTACGCCTTCAATATCTGTTTTTATATGCAGTAAGTTCCCCGCTTGTAAGGTATAAGGACTAGATACAGAAACTTCAGAAGTCAGCTCTTTTAAATTATTTAGAATAAAGTCGGTTACGAATTGTTGTTCCTCCATTTCTTTTTTCTCCCAAACAGCTTCTTCACCCTCCTTTAATTTTTGCGTTCCTGCCAATGCCATGGTGTAAAAATTATTTTTGTTGGCGTTCAACAAATGCTCTGGCGTTGCACCCAGCCACATACCAATTTTTGGGTGGTACCAGCAGTAGCAGAAAGCTGTTGGATACGTTTGAATCAATTTGGTAAAAACCGAAACCAACTCAAAATCTTTTAGCGCTACAATTTCTCTGCGAGATAAAACGACCTTTTTCATTTCTCCCGCTGCAATCGCATCAATCGCTTTTTGCACCACAGCTTCAAAATGTTCTTTTCCTTGTGTATGCTCTGGAATAGCAACTGCATCATCAATAGCTAGCTTTACCCTACTTGTTTGAGATTCCCATTTAACCGAATGTTCTTTTGGGATAAGAATCATTTGATTGTTTTCAAAAGGAGCAAAAACAAATCCACTTTCCTCTAAACTTTCAGCAAAATACAAATGGTCATTTTTTTGAAAATAACCGATGAGCTTATTTTTATTGGGTTTCCTGTAAATTACAAATGGTAAATGCTGTGCTTCTTGCTGTTTTACTTTAATGAAAAAATCAATCATATAGGCTATGTTTTAAGTCTAGTTTACACAAAAAATACGTTTTTATCGAGTCGATTTGGTCAAAACCATATTGGTTAATTTACAAAGCGAAATCAAATTTCCAGCTTCGTCTGTAATTTTTATTTCCCAAAGATGCAGAGTTCTTCCTTTATGAATGATGCGCGCCGTACCAAAAACAACGCCTTCGCGAATACTTTTTAAATGATTGGCCGAAATCTCTATACCGCGAATTTCCTGTTCTTTGTCATTAATAAAAAAGTGGGAAGCAGCACTACCTACACTTTCTGCCAAAGCAACAGAAGCGCCTCCATGCAACAACCCCATCGGCTGATGTACTGAGGAATTAACAGGCATTTTGGCTACTAAAAAATCTTCTCCTGCATCGATATACTCAATATTCAAAGTTTCCATCAATGTATTTTTAGAAAACTCATTACAATATTGTAGCATTTCATTTTTATCTAATACCATTCCTTTCATTTTATAAGATTGTAAAAATAAATAAAAGATAAGTCACAAAACAGTAAATACGAGGCTTATTCTGAATTCAAATTAGTTTTTTGCTATTTTTACACAAAAACAATGTCCATGCGGTTGGTAATTTTCCCCTTTCTTCTTTTAGTAATCATTTTGGCTAGCGCTTGCCGTTCCGATTTTGATACGGTTGCTAGTTCAGGAAAGTTGGGTTTTTCTAAAGACACTATTTATCTAGACACTGTGTTTTCTAACATTGGATCCAGCACGTACAGTTTAAAAGTATATAATAAAAGTAAAAGCGACATCAACATACCTACTATAAGATTAGGCAAAGGACTGACTTCAAAATATCGCATGACCGTTGACGGCATGCAAGGCACCGCAGGAAAATTATTTAGCAATGTTACCCTTTTAGCCAAGGATAGTTTGTACATCTTTATTGAAACAACCGCGAGCAGCACCGATGCAAATCCCACAGACTTTTTATACACCGATGCAATAGAGTTTGACAGTGGCGAAAACCTGCAAAAAGTACAATTAGTTACGCTAATTCAAGATGCGGTTTTCCTATACCCAAAACGTTTTGCTGATGGTACTAAAGAAACTTTGCCCTTGGCGGACAAGCAAGAAATTGAAGGCTTTTACCTAGATGAAAATGATGCTGTTAACGGTAATGAACTGCATTTTACCAAAAACAAACCCTATGTTATTTATGGATACGCTGCCGTTCCTTCAGGTAAAACAGCTGTATTTGATGCCGGAAGCCGTGTGCATTTTCATGCTAATTCAGGGCTTATAGTTGGCAATAAAGCCTCTTTACAAATTAATGGAAGCAAGTCAAACACTCCCGATTTAGAAAATGAAGTTATTTTTGAAGGGGATCGCCTAGAGCCACAATACGCTGCTGTTCCTGGACAATGGGGAGCAATATGGCTTACTGATGGAAGCACCAACAATTCAATCAATCAGCTAACCATTAAAAATGCTACCATAGGTTTACTGATTCAAAACAATGATGGAACAACTGTTCAAATAAAAAACAGCCAAATATATGATTCATCCAACTACGGGATTCTTGCGCAGACTGCTAAAATCAGTGCTCAAAACCTCGTTATCAACACTGCTGGAAAAGCAGCACTTTCTTGTAGCTACGGCGGAGACTATATATTTACCCACAGTACTTTTAACAATAATTGGAACAGTGTTTCCCAACTTGCAGTAGAAATAAGTAACTATAATTTAGGTGCAAGCCCCGAAATAAAGAACCTTACTCAAGCCACTTTTAACAATTGTATTATTTATGGTTCAAATACTAATGAGTTGCAATTGAATAAAAAAACGGCCTCCACTTTTAATTATCAATTCAACCATTGCTTGATAAAATTCAGCGAAAAATCTACAATACGTGAGTATCAATTCTTAACGGATGCAACACATTACAGCGGCATCTTGTTAAATCAAAGTCCGAAGTTTTTTAATATTGCTACTAACAAGTTGAATATCGACGCTAGTTCTGCCGCTTTCGCAAAAGGGAATTCGGCTTATCTCATACCATTGGATATTCTGGGAAACACAAGAACACTGCCTCCTGATCTTGGTGCTTATCAGACCAAAGAATTTGTAAAATAATCCGCCAGAAAACGGGATCAATTTCGTCCAATTAACATTCGAAAAAGAGATAAGAAAAAACCTAACTAAGTTAAAAATTTCTTAACCTTTTGTATTTCTAAAATATATAGATTTGTCGTGATTTAGAGTGTGATCTAAAAAATATCAATTTTTAGAAATCCTCTGAATTGCCCCCTATTTAATTAACCCAAATCTATTTTAAATTTTATGAAAAAAATCTACTCTTTCGTAATGCTATTATGCGTTACTGTTTGCATGGCGCAAATTCCGTCAGGCTATTACAACACAGCCACTAGTACGGGCTACACCTTAAAAACTCAATTGTACAACATCATCAAAGGCCATACTGATAATGGCTATGGTGGTCTATACACTACCTATCAGACATCAGATGTTGATAATTTTTATGAAAATGATGGAACTGTACTAGACATGTATTCTGAAAAACCAAATGGTACAGACCCTTACAATTATTCGACAGGATCCACACAACGATGCGGTAGCTATTCAAGCGAGGGCGATTGTTACAATAGAGAGCACATCATTCCGCAATCTACTTTTGGTTCTTCAGCACCTATGGTTTCTGATGCTCATTTCATCACACCTACAGATGGAAAAGTAAACGGACAACGCTCTAATTACCCACATGGAACAGTAGCTGCGGTAACTTGGACATCGCTCAATGGCAGCAAATTAGGATCGAGTTCCGTTTCTGGATATTCGGGAACTGTTTTTGAGCCTATAGACGAATTCAAAGGAGACATCGCTCGCATGTATTTTTATTTTGCAACTCGCTATGAAACCACTGTTTCGGGCTACTCCTATCCTATGTTTAATGGGACGAGCAACCAAGTTTTTACGACCGCATTTTTAAATATGTTATTAGCTTGGAACGCTCTGGACCCAGTTAGCCCAAGAGAAATTGCACGCAACAATGCTATTTATGGCACTCAAAATAATAGGAATCCGTATATTGATCATCCTGAATATGTACAGCAAGTTTGGAATCCATCAGGAGATATCCAAGCTCCTACTGCTCCAACTAATTTAATCGCTTCGAATACTACACAAACAACAACTAATTTATCGTGGACTGCAGCCACAGATAATGTAGCCGTTACAGCTTACGATGTATATCAAGGAAGTAGTTTGAAAGCAACTGTTACAGGAACCTCTTATGCTGTTACAGGCTTAACCGCTGCAACAGTTTATACTTTTTCGATCAAAGCCAAAGATGCAGCAGGAAACATTTCGCCCTCCAGTAATGTTGTAAACGTGACTACTAGTGGAACGGCTGCCATCGCATACTGCAGTTCACAAGGGAATAGTACTGCAGATGAAAAAATAGGCAAAGTTGTTTTTGGGTCCATCAGCAACAGTTCGACGGGAACAGCGGGCTATGAAAATTTCACTTCTTTTTCTACTAATGCCAGCCGCGGGACAGCTTATAACCTTACCGTAACTCCATTATGGACAGGCAGTGTATACAGTGAAGGCTATGCCGTTTGGATTGATTACAACCAAAATGGTCTTTTTACAGATGCTGGTGAAGAAGTGTGGACAAATGCTCCCTCTAGTTCAACCACAGTATCTGGTACTATCACCATACCAATAACAGCTACTTTAGGAGCTACAGGAATGAGAGTCGCAATGAAATACAATGGCGTACCCACTTCTTGTGAAGCATTCTCCTATGGTCAAGTTGAAGATTATACCATTAACATCACTGGAGGAAGTGCAGATACCATAGCACCCACTAGCCCAACAGCTTTGGCTGCTTCTGGGACCACGCAAACGACTACTAATTTATCGTGGACTGCAGCCACAGATAACGTAGCAGTTACCGCTTACGATGTGTATCAAGGTAGTAGTTTGAAAGCAACTGTTAGCGGAACCTCATATACTGTAACAGGATTGAGCGCTGCAACAGCTTATTCCTTCTTCGTAAAAGCTAAGGATGCTGCGGGTAATATTTCGGGAGCAAGTAACGCTGTCAACATCACCACTACAGCGGCTATTGGTGGAGCAACAGAATTATTCTTTTCAGAATACATAGAAGGTTCCTCTAACAATAAAGCGCTAGAAATTGCGAATGCAACGGGAACTTCAGTAAACCTAAGTACGTACTCCGTAAAAAAGCAAACCAATGGTGCTGGAGCTTGGAGTTCAGGAATTGCGTTAAGTGGTACCTTAACTTCTGGAAGTAAATTTACTTTAGTCAATAGTGCAATGGCTTCTAGTTGTTATCCTACTAGTTCCGCTAACATTGCTACATCGGCAACAGAATTGACATTCAATGGTAATGATGCCGTAGGATTATTTAAAAACGGCGTACTAATCGACATTATTGGGACCTTCAATGGAGGAACTGCTAACTTTGCTGCTGATGTGACTTTAAGAAGGAAAGCAACGGTAACCGCCCCTAACACAAGCTTTAATATTACAGCAGAATGGGATTCTTTCTCAGTAGATACTTGTAATAACCTAGGAAGTAGAGTAGTACAAACAAAAGACAAAACCACCACAATTGTGGAAACAGATAACATTCTTATCTATCCGAATCCTACTAATGGAGATTTTACAATTTACAATAGCAATCCAAAATTCACTGTAGAAATATTCAACCTAATAGGGCAAAAAATTCTTGAAAAACAAAGCATGAACAGCAATAGTTTGTCAGTATCTAAGCTATCAAAAGGAATCTATTTGATTAAAATCATAGATGCGACGCAATCCATCATTAAAAAAATAGTAATCAACTAGTTGAAACTAAATTAACACCCAATTAAAAAGCGGCAATTTTGCCGCTTTTTTTTATTAGAATTTTCATCTTAATTGTCTAAATTTGCATCGCAATACAACAAACTAAACAACAATGATCCATTTCTTTGAAAACCAAAGCAAAACTGTTTTTGCCGTACAAACGCAAAACGAAATTTCAGCTCAAGACATTTCAAAATTAAACTGGCTTTTTGCCGACTCCAATAAAATAGAAAAATCCGTACTGACGGATTTTTTTGTTGGCCCACGTGCCACAATGGTTACTCCATGGAGTACTAATGCCGTTGAAATCACTCAAAATATGGGGATTTCTGGTATTATCAGAATCGAAGAATTTCATCCCGTAACCGCAGATGCTACTGATTTTGATCCGATGCTTTCACAAAAATATGCAGTGTTAAATCAAGATATTTTTACTATCAATATTGAGCCAGAAGCTATTTTAGATATTGAAGATATTGCTGCTTACAATGCGCAAGAAGGGTTATCATTAAGCCCTGAAGAAGTGGAGTATCTAGACAACTTAGCTATTAAAATAGGTCGCAAGTTAACAGATTCAGAAATATTTGGTTTTTCACAAGCCAACTCAGAACACTGTCGCCATAAAATTTTTAATGGAACATTTATCATTGATGGAGAAGAAAAAGATTCTTCTTTGTTCAAAATGATTAAAAAAACTTCACAGGAAAACCCTAACGATATTGTTTCGGCATACAAAGATAATGTAGCCTTTGTCAAAGGGCCACGTGTAACACAATTTGCTCCTAAAAGTGCTGACAAACCAGACTTTTATGATGTAAAAGAATTTGATTCAGTTATTTCGCTAAAAGCAGAGACACATAATTTTCCTACTACTGTAGAACCTTTTAATGGTGCTGCAACAGGATCTGGAGGAGAAATTAGAGACCGTTTAGCGGGTGGACAAGGTTCGTTGCCCTTAGCAGGAACTGCAGTATACATGACGTCATATTCTCGTTTAGAAGAAAACAGACCATGGGAAAATGGAATGACCGAAAGAAAATGGTTGTATCAAACCCCCATGGACATTTTGATTAAAGCTTCGAATGGCGCTTCTGATTTTGGAAACAAATTTGGACAACCTTTAATCACCGGGTCGATTTTAACTTTCGAACATGAAGAAGACGCACGCAAGCTAGGTTTTGACAAGGTGATCATGCAAGCAGGTGGAATTGGATACGGAAAATTAGAACAAGCCATTAAGAAAACACCACAAACAGGAGACAAAATCGTCATCCTAGGTGGAGAAAATTATAGAATTGGGATGGGTGGTGCTGCAGTTTCTTCTGCAGATACAGGTGCTTTTAGCTCCGGAATTGAATTAAACGCCATTCAACGTTCTAACCCAGAAATGCAAAAACGTGCGGCTAATGCCATACGTGGATTAGTAGAAAGTGATGAAAACCCTATTGTATCGATTCACGATCACGGTGCTGGTGGACACTTAAACTGCCTGTCAGAATTAGTAGAAGACACAGGTGGGTTAATCGATTTAGACAAATTACCTGTAGGAGATCCTACACTTTCTGCAAAAGAAATAATAGGAAACGAGTCGCAAGAAAGAATGGGTCTGGTTATTGGTAAAAAAGACATAGACACTTTACAAAAGATTGCCGACAGGGAGCGTTCCCCAATGTATCAAGTAGGTGATGTAACGGGCGACCACCGTTTTACTTTTCAGTCAAAAACTACCGGTGCAAAACCAATGGATTTTGCTTTAGAAGACTTCTTTGGGAGTTCTCCAAAAGTAGTGATGACTGATAACACCATCGAAAGAAACTACTCAGACGCAGCCTACGATAAAAATAATATTGCTACCTATTTAGAACAAGTACTGCAACTAGAAGCTGTAGCTTGTAAAGACTGGTTAACAAATAAAGTAGACCGTTGTGTAGGTGGAAAAGTAGCCAAACAACAAACAGCAGGTCCTTTACAATTACCATTGAACAACTGTGGTGTAATGGCCTTAGATTACAATGGAAAAGAGGGAATTGCTACTTCACTCGGTCACTCTCCAGTAGCGGCATTAATTGACCCTGTTGCCGGTAGTAGAACGGCAATTGCAGAATCTTTATCGAATATTGTTTGGGCACCTATTAAAAACGGTTTGGACGGAATTTCACTTTCGGCTAACTGGATGTGGGCTTGTAAAAATGAAGGTGAAGACGCTCGTTTGTATGCCGCAGTTCAAAGCTGTTCTGACTTTGCAATTGAATTAGGAGTGAATATCCCAACAGGAAAAGATTCTCTTTCTATGAAGCAAAAATATCCAAACGAAGAAGTAATTGCACCGGGAACGGTTATTATTTCGGCAGCTGGAAATTGTATAGATATTCAAAAAGTAGTGGAGCCTGTTTTACAAAAAGACGGTGGTTCTATATACTATATCAATTTGTCTCAAGACGAATTCAAATTAGGAGGTTCTTCATTTGCGCAAACACAAAACAAAATAGGAAGCGATGCTCCTACTATTAAAGACGCTGCGTTTTTCAAAAAAGCATTTAATTCAATCCAAGATTTAATTCTTGACAATCAAATTGTAGCGGGTCATGATATTGGAAGTGGTGGATTAATCACTACTTTATTAGAAATGTGTTTTAGCCCGCTAACTCCCGAAGGAGGAACTGGCGACTTTGCTGAAGCTGGTATGAAAATCGCATTAGATGTTTTTAAAGAGAAAGATGCTATAAAAATTTTATTTGCTGAGAATATTGGACTTGTAATTCAGCCTAAAGATGATAGTATTTTGGAAAACAAATTAAATACTAATAAAGTAGAATTCTTTAAACTAGGAACGTTGACAACTGACGGTACTTTAGACCTAGGACTATCTACTTTTGACATCAAAGAATACAGAGACATTTGGTTCAAAACCTCATTTTTATTGGATCAAAAGCAATCTAAAAATGGAACAGCACAAGCACGCTTTGACAATTATAAAAACCAACCGTTAAGCTATACTTTTCCAGCACATTTTACTGGTAAGAAACCGTTAATTGATGCTTCACAAGCACGTCCAAAAGCGGCAATTATTCGTGAAAAAGGAAGTAATTCAGAACGTGAAATGGCAAATGCTATGTACTTGGCTGGTTTTGATGTTAAAGATGTTCACATGACCGACTTAATTGCAGGTCGTGAAACACTAGAAGACATTCAGTTTATAGGCGCAGTAGGTGGCTTCTCTAATTCGGATGTATTGGGTTCTGCCAAAGGTTGGGCCGGTGCCTTTAAATACAATGAGAAAGCAAATACAGCTTTGAAAAATTTCTTTAAACGTGAAGATACTTTATCTGTTGGTATCTGCAACGGTTGTCAATTATTCATGGAATTAGAGGTAATTAATCCAGAGCATGAAGTGCACGGAAAAATGCTGCATAACGACAGTCATAAACACGAAAGTATTTTTACTTCAGTTACCGTACAGGATAACAAATCAGTGATGCTATCAAGTTTAGCGGGAAGTACTTTAGGAGTTTGGGTTTCACATGGAGAAGGAAAATTCAATTTGCCTATGGGTGAAGAAAATTACAATATTGTGGCTAAATACGGTTATGAAAGCTATCCAGCAAACCCGAATGGTTCTGATTTTAATACCGCTATGCTTTGCGACACTACTGGTCGTCATTTAGTAATGATGCCACACATTGAGCGCTCTACTTTTCAATGGAATTGGGCTAATTATCCAGCTGATAGAAACGATGAAGTTTCACCTTGGCATGAAGCGTTTGTAAATGCTAGAAAATGGATTGACAAAAAATAAGTTTTTGATTTACTATATAGAAAGCGTTCTCTTAAGAGAGCGCTTTTTTATTGTAATTAACTAATAACAAAATGTTTGGCTTTACTATGCTAAAGTACATAAGTCGGCAAAGCATCCTTTTATATTTTAAATAGTACTTTAATAGATTTATGGGCTATTAGATTTAATTTCAACTCTTTTTTTATTTAAATTCGCTTTTAGCAAAAAAGCTAGAAATACAAATCCGAAGAAGTACATGTCCATTTATAAAAAATTAGCAGAAGTAGGTTCGAAATATATTGGAAAACCTACACTATTAAAATATGGTTTTAATTGGTCACCTATGTACCGACGAAGTACCGCTAAAATCACTACAGTTTCTAATGATCTATTAGATATCACCATTAAGCTTCCTATCTCCTATAAAAATAAAAACTATGTGAATTCAATCTTTGGAGGTAGTATGTTTGCAGCTGTAGATCCCATTCCGATGATTCAATTAATGCACTTAATAGGTGATGATTTTGTAGTATGGGACAAAGCTGCTGAAATTTTCTTTAAGAGACCTGCTAAAGAAAATTTATATGCTGATTTTAACTTTACGCTAGCTGAAGTAAACACGATAAAAGATATTGTCGCTGCTCATAAAGAATTTGAAATAATTAAAACCACCACACTAACTAATTTGGACCGCAGCATTATATACTGTGAAGTAAAAAAGACTATTTATATTGCTGATAAAAACTATTTTAAGGATAAAAGAGCTCTAAAAAAGCAAGTCATTAAATAATTTATCAAGTTGTAAATAAATTTGATTTTGAAACAGTTATTAATCTGTAAAAGATAATTTTATTTGTTTATTTTTACAGCGTATGAAGTATGAAAATAACGTCGCTGAAATAAACGAAGCACAAAGATTAAATGCCCTACAAGCATATAACATCCTAGACACTTTAACCGAGAAAGATTACGGAGATATAACCTTGATGGCTTCTATCATTTGCGATGTACCTATTGCATTGATTAGCTTTGTTGATAAAGACCGCCAATGGTTTAAATCAAACTTAGGTTTAAAAACTAAGAGCACTTTAAGAGAACACTCTTTTTGTACCCATGCCATTGAATCGCCTACTACTCCATTAATTATTGAAGATTCAAGAAAAGACGAACGTTTTAAAAACAATCCTTTAGTTCTAGGGGATCCCAACATTGTTTTCTATGCAGGAATACCTATTGTTACAGACGACGGTTACGGTCTAGGAACAGTTTGTATTATAGATAACAAACCAAGAAACCTTACCGAGAACCAAATTACCGCACTAAAAATGCTATCTAATCAAGCGATGAATTTACTACAGCTTCGTAAAGTCAATCAAGATTTGCACGATGTACAGTTTTCATTAGAAATTCAAAATAAAAAATTAGACGAGTATAATAAGGGCCTAAAGCAAATAATTGAACGTAACCTGTCAGACCGTACTAAAGAAATAGCCGATCAAAATGTTGCTTTGGAGAAAATGAACAAAGAACTACAAGCTTTTAATTATATCTCAAGTCATGATTTACAGGAACCACTCCGTAAGATTCAGTTTTTTAGTTCTATAATAATCGATAAAGAACTGCACCTACTTTCTGATAAAGGAAAAGATTATCTGCTTCGTATTGGTAAGGCTGCTGATCGAATGAGTGTTTTAATTAAAGACCTACTCGCCTACTCTAGAACGACAAGTTCTGAAAAAATATATGAAAAGGTTTCTATTGCTGCTTTAATTAAAGAAGTAGAAGATGATCTTCAGGAAGAAATCATGGAAAAAAATGCTCAAATAGAAATCATCAGTAACATAGAAATCTATGCGATAACATTTCAGTTCAGGCAATTAATCCATAATATTATGTCTAATGCCCTTAAGTTTTCTAAAGTAGGTGTCCATCCACACATACAGTTTACTGGATCTTTCAACCATAGCTCACATTTTAAGAAAGACCAATTAGAAAAAGATAAAAGGTATTTCTATCTAAAGATATCTGATAACGGAATTGGTTTTGAAAATATTTACAGTGATAAGATTTTTGAATTATTTCAACGATTAGGATCTAAAGAAATTCAGGTTGGCACCGGTATAGGCTTAGCTATTGTTAAAAAAATTATAGAAAATCACAATGGCTACATTGAAGCAGAAAGTGATGAAAATATTGGCACAACCTTTCATATATACATACCAGAAATTCTTTAATGTTGAATAGGCAAATTTACTATTCCTACTATTTTTTAAATGGCTACATAATTACATTATTTGTTTTTGGAACCTCTTTTACCTTGCGGATGAACCATTGCTTTAAATTCCACTTTAGCAATTTTCTAAAGCTGTAGTTGCGTCTTTTAACAGGAAATTACCGCTACCTCTAAATCCCGAAACATATCTATATAATTACATAACAAGTTTTTATACGTATTTCCGAAATTTGAATTATAGAAAATGAAGAACTTTAAAATGTTTTTCGCATTCGACCAAAATCATTCAAATAACCAGAATTATGAAAAAACTTTACTTAAATAACGGAAAAATAAATACAGTTTTTAATGACTTAGCGTTGACCCACAATGGTGTTTTAAATACCGACAATGGCGAACATCAAATTAGCTTTGATTCTGGTCTAATTAATGGTAATATTGAAGGCGTTTCATTTATAAACGGCATCAATGTAATTCAAGTTGATCTACGATTCTCTGATGATGTAAGACTAAGTGTTGAATCTCTAAATAAATCAGCTGTATTATTTGGTTATGTAACCAAGGGAAACATCAAACATAGTTCAGGTATTTCTGGTAAAAGAAATTGTTTAAGAGCCCATCAGTCGGGCATCTTCAGTAGCAAAAAGAACATCAACACGGTATTGTACTTTGAACAAAACAAAGAGTATAAATTTACATTGATACGTGTTTCTACAGAAAGTTTAGGAATTACACAAAATAGTGCTATCACTACAAAAATAGCAAGGGCTTTTAATCAAAATTCAGCAGGATTTACATACCAAGGTTTGCAAAATAATTCCATTGCTAAAAAGTTGGCAGCATATAATAATACCCAATCAAATGGGATGGTAAATCACGTATTGAAAAAAGAGCTTATACAGGAAATCTTAAATATTGAAATAGCACAACACACGGATGGTTTTACTAAAATTGCAAATCAAGTATCAGCTGCTGCCACTAAGCAAATCAAAAATTTAAAGTCATTTAGTTCACTAATTAAATCTTATTCTTTAGATCAACTATATTCTAAATTTTTAGTAGAAAAGTAACGGTTAATCATATAATTTTCATATAAAACTATGCTGAATATCTTATAGTGTCCTCTGTTACTTCTTACTTCAGCTAGCGCTCTTACGTGACAAAATTTCCATACCCTTTTTAAATCCAGTTAGTTTTTGTCGCGATAAAAACACTTTACATCTGCTCTACTGAGTAGAATTTTACTGCAAAATTAATCTGCCTTCTCCTATTTACCCTATTAGGAGCCATCTCTTCTATAATTTTATTCAAAATATGGTTTTAATTTAATATTTTTGAAGAAGGGAATACGAAAGTTGTACTACAAACTGAATTAGTAATGAATTCTAAGCGTTTAGTAAAGTTCAACTTTCAACTATTTTACTTTTAAAACCAAATTTCAACTAAGTTAAAATATGCAGCACGACATCATTTTTATAAGGACTAAAAATAATTTTAGATTTAAATTTAATTATTCCTTTTCTTTTTCTGCAGCATATCAATTATTATATTGCTATCCAAAGCTATTTAATTCCAAATGTTAATATTTATCTTAGAATTGCAGAATCATTGAAAATAGAAATACAGCAATCTACTTCAAATCCATTTCCAAATTATTTACATTTACGAATTATTTTTTTCTAAATCATCTTTAATTTTTACCAAATGCAACCTACTACTACAACCTACAACTTTCTCTCAAACGGCGGAGAAATGGGAAAATTAATGAGAGAAAAAGACTGGAGTAAAACTGCATTAGGAACTCCTGACACTTGGTCAAATAGTTTAAAGGTGATGGTTTCCGTAATGTTAGAAAACCCTTTTGCTATGTATATTGTATGGGGTGACGAGTACATTCAGTTGTACAATGACGCCTATACCCCAATATTAGGATTGGAAAAACATCCCCATGCTTTGGGAAGTAGTTCCTCAGAAACTTTCTCAGAAATTTGGCCCATTGTTGAGCCTATGTTTAAAGATGTGAAAGAAGGCAATGCTGTGAGACACTCTGAAATGGGCTTTCAATTACAAAGAAATGGTCGCTTAGAAGATTGTTATTTTGATTTCTCCTACAGTCCTATTCGTACTGAAAATGGAGAGATTGGTGGTGTACTCGTTACTACTATTGAAACTACTCAAAAAATGAAATACCAGAGTGATTTAAAAGAAAGTAATGATCAGTTACAGTTTGCTATAGAAGCGACTGAGTTAGGAACATTTGATTTAAATCCTAAAACTAATAAGTTTACAGCTAATGATAAACTGAAAGAGTTGTTTGGTTTTTGTAATACCACTGAGATTGAGATAAATTCGGCCATAGATGCTATTATCGAAGAAGATAAAAAAAGAGTTATTGATGCAATTGACGAAGTACTGGTCTATGAATCTGGAGGTAAATTTGACATCAAATACACCATTCGGAATTATGTAACTCAAAAAGAAAGTGTTGTTAACGCCAAAGGAAGAGTTTGGTTTAATGAAGACAAAGAAGCCATTCGATTCAACGGTACACTGCAGGATATCACCCAGCAATCGCTTGCTGAAAAAGAAAAGCAAAAACTCATTGCCATCATAGAGGCAAGCCAAGAATATATAGGTTTAACTGGGATAGACTCTACCATTCAATTCATTAATCCTGCCGGTTTAAAAATGTTAGGATGGGATTCTTATGAAGGTCGAACGATGATGGATTGTATATATCCCTCGGAAAGAGTTGTTGCCGAAAGAGATTTTCCTCAACTATTAGAAAGTGAAACCGAATATAATGAAATCCAATTTTGGAATGAAAAAACGGGCAAACCGTTTTGGATTCAGTGGAACGGTATACGAATAAAAGACCGTATCACTGACCAAGTTATCGGATTAGCTACAGTAAGCCCTAATATAACCGAGCGCAAAAAGAATGAGGAAAAAATTCGAACTAGTGAGAGGAACCTGCGACAAATGATTGTACAAGCTCCTATAGCAATTGCGATTTTAAGAGGCCCAGAATTTATTGTTGAGATAGCTAACCAAAAGGCCTTAGAATTATGGGGACGTACTGAACTTGAAATCGTAAACCAACCCTTAATGATAGGGATGCCGGAATTGATTTCTCAAGGGATTGGAGAAATTCTGACTGATGTATATCAAAACGGTACGCAATTCTCAGCTACAGAACTTCCAATTCAATTACTACGAGATACTCAATTAGAAACTTTCTATATCAATTTCTCATATGAGCCCTTGTATGATAATGACGGTAATGTTACCGGAATAATGGCCATAGGATTTGATGTTAGTGAACAAGTAATCGCTAGACAAAAAGTCGAAGCCAATGAGGAAAAACTGAATATTGTTATTAATGCGAGTGATTTAGGAACTTGGGAATACAATTTAAAAACTGATATTTCCATTTGTTCCGACCGTTGTATCGAGATACTAGGTTATAAAGAAGAGCGAAATGTCATCCATGAACAACTCCTTAAAAACATTCATCCAGACGATTTAGCTATTAGAAAAGAAGCCTTTGAACGATCGTACCAAACAGGAATTTTGCACTATGTGGCCAGAATTATTTGGGAAGACGACACCATACATTGGGCTGAACTAAAAGGTAAAGTTTTTTATGACACTGATGAAGAACCATTAGTTATCATGGGAACCATACGAGACATTTCAGAAGAACGCTTTTTTCAACAGCAGTTGCAAGAGAGAGAACAAAAATTTAGATTACTCGCTGATTCTATGCCACAATTTGTGTGGACTTCAGATCCATCTGGGGTATTGAATTATTTTAATCAATCTGTGTTTGATTTTACAGGTTTAACCGCAGAGGGAATTGCGCATAATGGATGGTTAGATATTGTACATCCAGACGATAGACCAAAGAATATTGAAGAATGGACCAAATCAATCACAACAGGAAAAGATTTTCTATTAGAACATCGCTTTAGAAAACATGACGGAAATTACCATTGGCAGCTCAGCAGAGCTACTCCACAAAGGGATGAAGATGGAAACATTCAAATGTGGGTAGGAACAAGTACGGATATTCAGGATCAAAAAATGTTTGCTAATGAATTAGAAGAACAAGTATCTGAAAGAACAGCTGAGTTAAACCAGAAGAATATTGACTTAGAGAACATGAACAAAGAACTACAATCTTTTGCGTATATTTCTAGTCATGATTTACAGGAACCGCTGCGAAAAATTCAGACTTTTGCATCTAGAATTATCGACAAAGAAAAGGACAATCTGTCCGATTTTGGAATCGATTATTTTTACAAAATCCAAACGTCGGCTAATAGGATGCAAACATTAATTCAAGATTTATTAGCCTATTCTCGTACCAGTAATAATGAGAAAAAGTTTGAATTGACTAACTTAAATGATATCATCGTTGAGACAACAAGTGATCTATTTGAAGAGTTAGAGCAAAGAAAAGGAATTATTGAAGTAGGCTCTACTTGTGAGTTAAAAGTAATACCTTTTCAGTTGAGGCAATTGCTACACAATCTTATTAGTAACTCTTTAAAGTTTGCAAAACCTGATGTATCACCTTATATCACTATTTCTTGCACGATTGAAGATGCTAATATATTAGAACCTAATAGATTTCTTGATAATGAAAAGTATTGCCACATTCAATATACCGACAATGGAATTGGGTTTGACCAAGAATACAGTGAAAAAATATTTGAATTATTTCAACGTTTAGGCGGTAAAGAGAAATACAGCGGAACAGGTATAGGTTTAGCAATAGTTAAAAAAATTATTGAGAATCATAAAGGTATAATTACAGCTACTTCTACTCTTAATATGGGTGCTCGTTTTGATATCTATATTCCTGTAAACCTTTAATTAATTTGACTAACTAAGAATTATTCTAATAGTGAACTAAAGATAGAATCTCATTATGAGCCATATGCACACTCACTGTTTACAAAAAAAAAAGCTTCAATTGTTGAACTAAGAAGGGAATTATCACATAACTTTTCTATAACTATCAATGGCTTTGAACTAGCAACAACTGCATTAATACATGCAAAATGAAAAAGAAATCTTTTAATAGCAAAAGCATCTGAGAATAGAGAAAATGCAGCAGGATATGGTGATGTAATTAGATAGATTTCATTGAATGACTGTAATTACTATTTTGATCAATTATTACAGTGACAAATAAGTTGTGCTTTTTGTATTCAGATCATACAGCTATTAATCAATTGGATGAAGTATCAAAACAAACAAAATGACATTCTATACTATTCAATTAAACTATTTATAATAAAATAGTTTTAAAAGAACTTTTTTTGTTTTAGATTTACTTTCTTAGTAGCAGTTTAACAAAAACGACACTAATACTTAATTGGCAACCCCTAATGTTCAATATCGTACGTTCACGATTTATTAATAGGGAAACATGAATCAGATGAAAAAAGATCAAGTACTAGCTAAACTAAGTATATTTATAATATTTATAGGATTATCTGTCTTAGTAGGATGGATTGCTGATATACAGATTTTAAAATCAATACTTCCTGGATATGTTTCAATGAAAATCAACACTACTGTTGGATTCCTTATTTCAGGTTATTTATTTTATTTCTTATCTACGAGAAAGTGGAATCAAGCCTGTACTATTTTTGCCCTAATCCTGACACTATTAGCTACTGCATCTTTGGCGCAAAATATTTTTGGTTATGACTTTGGTATGGATCAATTTCTAATAAAAGATTATGAAGCCATCAAAGCTGCCAGTCATTTTCCAGGAAGACCTTCTCCATCTACCTCCTTTTCATTTGCTTTATGCGGTTTATCATTTTTAGGCATCGCTTCTAAACGAACTATTTTTAACAAAATCTCTCAATGTTTGCTGCACGTTGTAACCTTGATTTCCTTTGTGGCCATTATAGGATATCTGTTCAATGTACCAATTTTTTATAAGCTATCTTTTTTCACTTCAATGGCTATCCACACCTCTTTTACCTTTCTTATTTTGTCAATAGGTATGTCGCTAATAAAACTCAAATTTGGGATTGTAGGGATATTTGTTGGTGACAAGACAGGAAATATTATGAGCCGTAATCTTTTTCCAAAAATAGGATTAGCTGTTATTATAATCGGTTTTTTACGACTTTTCACTCATCGTTACCAGTTAATTTCAGAAGAATTTGGTATTGCACTGTTTGTCACCTTTTTTATGCTAGTGGCCTTGTATTTTATAGTTTCAGCATCAAATCAACTGAACAGCATCGATGATCAAAGGAAAGAAGCTGAAAATAGTGTCATACTTGCAAATAAAAATTTAGAAAAAACGGTTAAAGAAAGAACACATCATTTAATGGAGCAAAATAAGCAATTAGAAAATTTTGCTTACATCATATCTCATAATCTTAGAGGACCTGTCAGCAATTTAAATTCCCTTCTGTATTTTTACAATGAAGAGAAAACAATGGAAGACAAGGATTTCTTAATAGGAAAATTTGAAAAAACAGTTAATAATCTAAGTGAAACACTTAATGAACTATTAGAAGTTGTCTCTATTCGAAATGATTTAAAAGAAGAAAAAGAATTACTATTTTTTCAAAAAACTTTTGACAAAACTTTAGAGTCTTTTCAGGGTCAGGCGATGGAATTCAACGCAACAATTACTAGTGATTTTGCCAGCGCTCCTTCTATAAAATATTCTTCCATATATTTAGAAAGTATAATGCAAAATTTGTTAAGTAATGCACTTAAATACCGATCGCCAAATCGTAATCCAGTCATTCATTTTGAAACAAAAACAATTGATAACAAAATTCAGATGACAGTTGCAGATAATGGATTAGGAATTGATTTAGTGGAAAATGGTACCCGATTATTTGGTTTTCACAAGGTATTTCACAAACACCCTGATTCTAAAGGTGTAGGTCTTTATCTGACCAAGGCACAAGTACTGGCTATGGGTGGTGAAATAACTGCGACCAGTGAGGTCGATAAAGGAACTACATTTAAAATATTATTTTAAGACAATGAAAAAAATTGAAACTATAGCAGTAATAGATGATGATGATATCTATCAATTTACTGCGCAGAGAACGTTCAAAACAATTGATACTGTTAAAAACGTCTACATTTTTTCCGATGGAAAAGAGGCTATTGATTATTTCTCTGCAAATATAAATAATCAGGAAAAATTGCCTGATGTTATTTTTCTTGATCTTAATATGCCTATCATGGATGGATGGCAATTTCTAAGAGAATACATTTTACTTAAACCGAGTATTGGTAAAAACATCATCATTTACATCGTTTCATCTTCTATGAATCCAGATGATTTACTAAAGGCAAAGACCATTAGTGAAGTACATGATTACATTGTAAAACCAATTACTGTGGATAAATTCAGAAAGATAATTAGCGCTATCGAATTATAATTGAACTAAAAATTGGAGTACTAATTTATATCTTAATTGAGGTATAAACATATATCCTAATCACTCATTTTATTAATTAAACATTTTTCTTTGCTGAATAGTGAATTAACAAAAAGAGTGATTGACAAGTATATATTTTTTGCAGCCTACAAATCACCGTTAATCTAAGGTAGAGACGTCAATCTCATCTACTTATTTTTATTGGATTAGCTATTTGCTACTTGTAACAGTTGTCCTCAAGAAGACAACTCAGCTTCATTTCACAAACTTTTAAGCGTTTTTTACGTACATTTGAAAATGAATTTTATCAATTGCACAGCTTGTATTTGCATAAAAAAATTAAAAAAAGTTTAGGAATATAAAACCATAAATACCACAACAGCCTGAATATATGTATAAAAGTATACGTTCTTGCTGTAGCCCATAAATCTTAAAAAGTTATTTAATTGAAGAATCAAATTCTATACTTAAATTTTCTATTACTATTACTTATTTCCTGTAGTAAGATTGAAAAAGCGAATCTTGACAATAGCTCTTTAACTTCTGATGAAGTAACTAATAAGGAAACTATTGATAGAATTTCAATTCCATTAGATACTATTACTACTAAATTTTCTTCCGAACAATTAGATAACACTAAAGGTTTATCCAATAGCTCTGTAAATACAATTTTTCAGGATTCACAAAATTTAATTTGGATTGGAGGTTGGGACGGTTTGAATAGGTATGACGGGAATAACTTTAAAATTTTTAGGCCTGAGCTGAACAATGAGAATAGTCTAAGCAATCAAGTGATTCTCAAGATAGATGAGGATGCAGCAGGTGCCATTTGGGTTGTAACTATGCACGGCATTAACCGTTATGACAAAAGAACAGATAGTTTTCAACGTTTTTATTTTCAAAGAAAGAACACCCCTCCTCTTTCAGAATCCGAATTTAATATTGCGTTAAATCAGTCAAAAAATGTATTTTGTGCGGTGAAAGACTGGGGAATTGGTTATTATAATGGAAGTGACTTCATAGCATTAAAATCCCAAAACTTACCCAAAAAAGCGGTGAGAAAAATGGAATTCACCAACAAAGGGACTTTAGTATTACTGTACGAAAATAACGAACTCTATCAACTTTTAAACGAGAAGGGTTTTGAAAACAAAACTACAGAGGCAGTTCTGATTGCTAATAACATTAAAAACTTTGAACTTTTACAGAATGAAAAAATAGTGACTATTGGTACTTCTGGTAGTGGCCACTTATTTTCCTTGTCTGATACTAAAAGAATAGTTCCGCTGGATAGCGGTATTGAAAACATAGTAGGAACAGTTCCAGAAGGAGTAGTGTTTACTTCGTCAAAAGGCTATAAGATAATTAATAGTGAAGGAAAAACTGTCGTCAAGAATTGGTTAAAACATTTAACTAATCAGAAGATTACGACTATTATCCAAGGCAGCGAAAACATCCTGTGGACAGGCACAGATGGTGATGGTATTTTTAAAATATATCCCCTAAAAAAATCGTTCAACCTCGTTTCTAAAACGATGATTCCAGAACTAGATGGTGGTATCGTAAGAACGTTTCTAGAAATTGAAGACAATTCGTTTTGGATTGGAACTAAAGGTAAAGGATTATTTAAAATTCCATCAAACTTTTATTTGAATCCTGACAAAACCTTTAACTATAGCCATTTCGATGAAAAAAATGGGCTTTCAAATAATGCTGTATTTTCCTTATGCAAAGGGCAAAATGACCTGATTTTCATAGGAACTGATGGCGAAGGAATTACCGTTTATGATTTAAAAAATTCAAAGCTAATTAATTGGTCGGCAATTCTGGGAACTTCCTCTGCTGATTATTTTAAATCAACCTATTCCATTTATCAAGATGCCAAAGGCTATATATGGATAGGCACAAATGGTTACGGCATGGTTAGGTGTAAAATAGAAAGAAGTGGCAATAAATTGCAGCTTAATGAATTTAAAAAATACCTAGCAAATAATGAAAACGCTAAATCTCTGAGTAGTAACATCATTTTCTCTATTGTTCCTAAAAATGAAAACCAGTTGTGGATCGGTACACGATTAGGTGGACTCAATCTTTTCAATAAAACATCTGGAGAATTTCAAATTTATAAAAACAGTAAAGACAACTCGTCTAGTTTGTCTAATAATGACATCTTAAGTTTGCATATTGATAGTCAAAACAAACTTTGGGTAGGAACAAGTTTTGGACTCAACGAACTAGTCGAAATAAAAAGCAACGGCCAAGCGGTTTTTAAAAGTTATACGACAAAGGAAGGTTTAGCGAATAATACCATTCACGGAATTGTATCTGATAATAAATCGAATCTTTGGATTAGTACTAATTTTGGATTATCTAATTTTATTCCATCAGCAAACAAATTCATTAATTACACCAAAAATGAAGGTTTGCAAAATAATGAATTTGCCGATGGCGCCTTTTATAAAGATCCAAAATCTGATTTCATCTTTATGGGAGGCATCAAGGGATTTAATTACTTTTTACCAGAAAAAATAAAAGAATCTACATTAGTTCCAGACTTACTAATCGATAAGATTAGTGGTCAAAATCAAGCCAAACCTTATTATCAAGGTTTAGTAATTGCCCCTACCTCTACTAGTCATCCGTCCATAGTGTTAGACCATAATCAAAACTTTTTTGATATAGAATTAGGCGCATTGACCTATATTAATAGTGAAAAATGCCAGTATGCATACCAATTAAAGAATTTTGACAAAGAATGGAATGCGATTAATAATCGCCGCATTATTTCATTTACAAATGTACCAAGAGGGAACTATTCACTTTGGGTAAAATGGTCTAACAGCGATGGAGTATGGAGCAAACCTGTTCATGCGATAGATATCAAGATAAAGCCCGTTTTTTGGCAATCTAATTTGGCCTTATTTATCTACTCCTTATTATTTTTCTTCTTTGTTCTATTTGTGATCAGCTATTATAGAAAACGTCAATCTCTAAGTCAAAATATCCTATTTAGAAAAAAAGAGGAAGAACTTCATGAGAACCGACTAAGCTTTTTTACAAACATTGCTCACGAGTTTCAAACTCCGCTTACCCTGATTGTAGGTCCTGTACAAAAGCTGTCAGAAACGACTAACCTCAGTGAAAGGAATCAGAAGTACATACAGATGATTCAGCGAAACTCCTCGCGACTGCTTTTTCTTACCCAACAATTATTAGAATTCAGAAAAGCCGAGTACGATTATTTAGACGTTTCGGTGAAAGAATTTGACATGGTCAATTTAGCCGAACAAATCGCTGAATTATTTGACGAATGGGCAATTGAAAAAAATATTGATTATAAGTTAGACATTCCATCTCAGTTATTAGGTTGGTATGACAAGGATAAAATTGAAAAAATTATTTTTAATTTAATGTCAAATGCTTTCAAGTACACTCCTATTAACGGACAAATTGATATAAAAATAGCAGTGGAAGATAGTCCAAAAAAGCAACTAAACATCACTGTTACCAACAGCGGTAAAGGTATCTCAGACGAAAAACTAGATGCCTTGTTTGATCGTTTTTTCTTAGCAGACACTATAAAAGACAAGGACAATAATATGTTTAGAACCGGTATTGGACTTGCCTATATTAAGAAACTTGTTACTGTATTAAGAGGAGAAGTACTTGTGTCTAGTATTGCCAATGAAACAACTACTTTTACAATAGTACTTCCTTGCTATAAAGAGGCATTTAGTCCTAAAGAAATCGACGATGATCAAAGTCACGTCATAATCTCTCAACATTTAAAAAATATTCTCGAAGATATTCCCAATAAAATGGACACCGTTCCTCAGAAAATATTATCTCTAGATACATTAGAAGATACCCGAAAGAAAGTCCTCATCGTAGAAGATGAAAAGGAAATTCACTTATTTCTCGAGGAATTACTCAGAGAAAAATACCAGATACTCAGTGCTTACAACGGTATTGAGGCGATCGAGATGATGGAGAAAGAAATTCCAGACCTTATTATTAGTGATATCATGATGCCGATGATGAATGGTATTGATTTTTGTGCACATGTTAAAAAGAACGTTAATACCTGCCACATTCCTTTTATTATGCTCACCGCAAAAGATTCGGTTTTGCAACGTATCGAAGGAATAGAAAATGGTGCCAACTCGTATATCCCAAAACCTTTTCATCCCGATCATTTATTAATTAGGGTTCAAAAGTTATTAGAAGAAAAAGAACTGATTTCAAAATACTTTACTCAAGATACGCTTGTAGACAATATCTCATCCCTTCCAGTTGAAAGCGATGATAAAGAATTTGTAAAAAAAGTAATTGAACTGATACGAAAGAACATCGATAATGAAAACTTGCAGAGTTTGTTTATCGAAAAAGAATTAGGAATTAGCAATTCACAACTGTATCGAAAAATCAAGCAAATTTTTGGTTTTACACCGGCGGATTTAATTCGTACTATTCGATTAAAATATGCTGCTGAACTTTTACGCAAAAATGTGCTAACGGTATCTGAAATTTGCTATCAATCTGGTTTTAACAACCGATCTTACTTTTACAGAGAGTTTAAAAAAATGTATGCTACTACACCTAAAAATTATCAATTAAAATACAAAAGCAAACCCAAATAACAATTAAAAACCTTAATACAAGCACTTTACACCCAAGTGTACACTTTTGATGAAATAGTGTACACTTTTTTTTGTGCCTTAGAATTACTTTTATCCCTAGCAACTACAACGTTGTAATAACAAAACTAACCATAAAAACAATGAAACAACTAAATCAAATTATTAATCAATCTAACACTCCCTTATGATGAAAAAAAGTCTTATATATAATTTGTTCTTACTAGGAACACTATTATCCGGAAGTACGCTTTTGGCACAAACTATTAAAGGTTTAGTTAGCGATGGCAGCGGTCCTGTCCCTCAAGTAAATGTTATTATTAAAGGAAAAAATGCAGGTACAATAACTGATTTTGACGGAAAATATACTCTTAATAATGTCGATTCAAGTGCGGTATTAGTTTTTAGTTATATAGGATATATTACTAAAGAAGTTCCTGTAAAGGGAATGTCAACTATCAATGTTACATTAGATCAAGACGCTCAAAAATTAGATGAAGTAATTTTAGTGGGATATTCTAGTTCTAAAAAATCTAGTTTATCTAGTGCCATTAGTACTGTCAACATGGACGACATGGCAAAAACCAAAGTTGCTGATGTAGCTCAGGCTTTGCAAGGTCAAGTGGCCGGAGTATTTGTCGCTGCAAATACAGGTGCCCCTGGAGACGGAATTAAAATACGTATTAGAGGAGAAGGTACTTTAGGAAATAATGATGTTTTGTATGTTGTTGATGGTGTTTCTACTAGAGACATTTCATTTTTAAATCAATCAGATATTAAATCACTTACTGTATTAAAAGATGCTGCTGCAGGTGCAATATATGGAGCCAGAGCTGCTGGAGGAGTGGTATTAATTACAACTAAAACAGGTTCTAAAGGTAAGATGAATATCACTGCCGATTATTTTACTGGTTTTCACTCCGCTACTAATCTTCCTAAAATGCTGAACGCAGACCAGTATTTGACAGTTCAGGATCAGGCTTGGCATAATACAGCAGGTAATAGTGCTAATGCTACAAGTCCTTATGCTGCAGATAGAAATAGAACAGACTTAGCAGATACAAACTGGCAAGATGCTTTATTTACTACTGGAATTTCTAAAAATTTCCAAACCTCCGTTAGTGGTGGATCTGATGCGATTCAGTATTTAATTTCTGGAGGATATTATGGAATTGACGGAATTGTGGTAGAAGGAAATGATACGTACCAACGTTTTAATTTTAGATCTAACGTTAATGCAAATGTTACTGATCGTTTTAAAGTAGGTACAAATCTTCAAATTAGTTACGCTAAACAAGACAAACTGTCTTCTAGTGGTGATGCTCCTGGAATTATTAGACATGCTCTAATACGTCCACCAGTTTTAGCTGTTTACAAAGACATCAATGATCCTAGCTATTCATCAAGTAATCCTTATACTGACCTTCCTTTTTATACAGGTCCTGATAGTGGATGGAGTAAAGATTATGAATATAGCTCTAACCCTATTGCTATTGTTCATTTTACAGATGACAAAAGAAATACCTACCAAACATTTGGTAACCTATATGGCGAATACGCTTTCTTAAGTGACAAATCATTGAAATTTAGAAGTAATTTAGGAGTTGATATTCAATTTTCTCACAACAAAAATTTTGCTGAAAATTTTGGAGATGCAGATATCAATGATACTGGAAATCAATATTACGGAATGGGTCGCAACAATAGACCTAATGGACTTGATGAGAATAGAGGAGAAAACATGACTTTCACCTTTAGTAACACCTTAAACTATATTAAAACCATCAATGACAATCACAATATTGATTTGTTGTTAGGTATGGAAAATATTAGTAGTAAAGCCTCTGCAATCGGAGGAAGTAGACAAAACTTTGACAATACTTCAAACAGTTTTAGGTATTTAGATTATGGAAGTACTACTAATGCATATAGTTCTGGATCAGCAGTAAACTGGGCTTTACAGTCTTTCTTTGGGTCGGCAACTTATGGTTATGACAGTAAATATTTTGCTACAGCAACAGTAAGAGCTGATGCATCATCTCGTTTTGGTCCTAATAACAAATGGGGATATTTCCCATCCGTTTCTGGAGCATGGGTTTTATCAAAAGAAAAATTCTTAGAAAATGCTGATTGGGTTTCAAATTTAAAATTAAGAGCGAGTTGGGGACAATCTGGAAATCAAGAAATACCAAACAATGCTTATGAGACATTAGTTTCTACTTCTGGGGGTGTGGTAAACATCATCCGTTATGGAAATCCTGATCTTAAATGGGAAACAACAACACAAACCAACTTTGGTTTAGACTGGAGTACGTTTCAAAATAAGTTATCCTTCACAGCTGATTACTTTATTAAGAAAACCAATGATATCTTGTTAGGTGTAACCTTGCCTGCAGTATCAGTAGGAGTTATTAATCAAACAATTGTAAATGCTGGAGCAGTAAGTAATAAAGGAATTGAATTGGGTCTTAATTATCAAAATAATGATCATGCCTTTAAATATAACATCAATGCTAACGTGGCTACATTAACTAATACTGTTGATAAACTACAAACCTATGTTAAGAGTATTAACGATGATCGTACCCATACAAAAACAGAGGTTGGACAACCAATCAGTTCGTATTACGGACTTGTATTTGATGGAATTTATCAAAATACTACTGAAATCAACACGCAATTGTTTGCCAATGCAAATGGTGTACAACCAGGAGACATTCGATTTAAAGATTTAAATGGAGATGGACAAATCAATGCAGATGATAGAGGTTTTATAGGAAACCCGATTCCAAAAGTAACTTACGGTGTTTCTTTTTCAGGAGATTATAAAAAATTAGACTTTTCATTTTTACTACAAGGAGTTGAAGGAGTGGATCGTTATAATGACTTAAAACAAATTTTAGATTATGATAGTCGTCCGTTCAATTCTACTACTGCAGTATTGAATAGCTGGAATGGTGAAGGATCAACAAATACTACACCTCGTCTAACTTTCAATAATAATGGTGGAGGAAATGTATCTAGTGTTTTTGTAGAAGATGCTTCTTATCTAAGATTAAAAAACTTAGAGATAGGATACACATTTAATTCTCAAAATTTTGGAATTAATAAGTTGAGAATTTATGCCTCAGGACAAAACCTATTTACAATAACTAATTATACAGGACTTGATCCAGAATCTACTTCACTGATTGACAAAGGAACGTATCCGCAGTCAAAAGCGTATTTAATGGGAATCCAAATCAGTCTTTAATAAACCTAAAAAAAAGTTATCATGAAAAATATATTAAAATCGTTGCTTGTATTGAGCGTACTGTTTTTATACAGCTGCCAAGATGAACTCACCTCTGACCCTATTGGTGCCACTACTTTAGAGCAAGCAAACACTACTCCAACATTAAGCGCTGTTGAACTTTCAGTTAATTCATCGTACCAATTATTATCTAATCGCTTAAACATACTAGCAGAATGGGACTGGAACGGTGGTCTGGTATTTCAAAATGATTATGTGTTGCAAGACATTGCTTCAGATGATATGGAAAAGAAATGGAGTCCTGACGGAGATCAAGTATGGATGGATGACATCAATAACTTCACATTCACTTCTTCCAATGGAGGTCCTAACGGTCTATGGAAATACGATTATGAAGGAATCAAAAGAACAAACATTGCAATTGGTTTTTTAACCAAAGAGGATATTGAAACCTTAACAGGAATTAGTTCAGCCCGCAAAAATCAATTATTAGGAGAAGCGTATTTTCTTAGATCCTACTATTATTTTTCTCTGGTAACTAACTTTGGAGATGTACCTTTAATTTTAGGTTCAGTACAAACATATCAAGAGGCTTTTGATGTAGCCGTTAGAGCTGACAAAGCAGTTGTTTGGGAAAACATTAAAAAAGATTTGGCTACAGCCAAAACCTTACTTCCTAATGCTAAATATTCTTCTACTACAGAAAAATGGAGAGTATCAAAAGGTGCAGTGATTGCGTTACAAGCTAAAGCCGCTTTGTATACTCAAAAATGGGCTGAAGTAATTACACTTGTTGATGAGTTGGCACCGTTAGGATATAGTTTGAATGCTAATTATTTTGACAATTTTAGTACAGCAAAAGAATACACTGATAATGAGGTGATTTTCTCTTACAACCACCAATCAGATACCAATCCTAGAAACGGAAACGGAATTTGTGCACCACTGGGTTGGGGATTTTTTGCACCAAGTGCTGACTTCTTAAATTCATTTGAACCTAATGATCCTCGAAAATTATATACTGTAGATGCCCCTAAACAATACATCAATAAAATGTTAGGTACTCTTGACGGTGGAAATAAAGGGAATGATGATGCACCTACTAATAAAGTATATATGCGTTATGCGGATGCTTTATTATGGAAAGCCGAAGCTTTAAATGAAACAGGAGATTTTGTAGGAGCTATTGCAATTATTAATCAAATAAGAGCTAGAGCTAGAAATACCGTTACTGCATTAGGTACAGTTGCTCCAGTAGGTACCTTACCTGCTCGAACTGCCTCTACTGATAAAGCAACAATTAAGGGGTGGTTAATCTCTGAAAGAAGAGCAGAACTTGGTTTTGAAAACCAAAGAATGCTAGACCTAAAAAGATGGGGAATTGCTAAGGCAGTTATGACTGCTCACGGTAAAAATTTCCAAGACAAACATATGTTGTATCCTATACCTCAGTCAGAGATAGATGCTTCTGCAGGTCTATTAACTCAGAATCCTGGATACTAAAAATTAAAATGATCTATTGCCCCAGAGAAGCAGTTGATAGCTGCTTCTCTTTTTAATTCGAAAATAAACATACCATGAATGATATTGCCAATCGACATATAAACAATCCGCTATTGTCTCCAAAAGATCTAAAGCCTAGTGATGAAAACATGCTTATTGAATGTTTACTCAATCCAGGAGCCTTTGAATTTGATGGAAAAAAATGGCTACTACTTAGAGTAGCCGAAAGAACGATTCAAAAAGAAGGCTTGTTGTCTGTACCTATTTACAATAACGAAGGAAAGGTCGAAATTTTAAATTTCAATTTAGATGATCCAAAATTGAATGCTTCAGATTCAAGAGTGATAAAATATGATGGTGTAGATTACCTAACTACTATATCGCATCTTCGCCTAGTGTGTAGCACTGATGGTGTCCATTTTGAAGAAGATAGCAACTACCCTCCTATTTTTGGTGAAGGAGAATATGAATCTTATGGAATAGAGGACTGCCGTGTTTCTAAAGTAGACGATACTTTTTATCTCACTTATACTATGGTATCTCCAAACGGTGTGGGTGTCGGTTTAAGAACTACTAAAGATTGGAAATCATTCGAAAAGAAAGGAATGGTTTTTAGTCCACATAATAAAGATTGCGCCATTTTTGAAGAAAAGATTAGTGATAAATTTTATGCGCTACACCGTCCAAGTAGTCCTGAGTTAGGCGGAAATTACATATGGTTAGCAGAGTCTCCAGATGGAGTTCATTGGGGAAATCATAAGTGTATTGCTAAAACCCGTGCGGGTAAATTTGACAGCAAAAGACTAGGTGCAGGAGCGGCTCCAATTAAGACTGATAAAGGTTGGCTCGAAATTTATCACGGAGCTACCTTAGAAAACAGATATTGCTTAGGTGCTATTTTACTAGACTTAAAAGATCCATCAATTGTATTAGCACGTTCAGAACAGCCTATCATGGAACCCAAGGAAAGCTATGAAAGAACTGGTTTTTTTGGGGAAGTTATTTTTACAAATGGACACATCGTTGATGGAGATCAATTACAAATGTACTACGGTGCTGCTGACGAATTTGTGGGATTAGCCACTTTCTCTATTGCTGCCATCTTAAAAACCTTAGAAATATAATGGAGACGCTAGCAAGAACAGGATTCAAAGACTTTTCAAGAAGTACTAAAATTTTAATTTTAACCAATTTAATATATGCCTTCGTCTTACCAGTGATAGATATATTTGTAGCTTCTTATATTATGAGAAATTCCAATGATCCATCAAAAGTAATGATGTATCAGTTAGCCATATACACGGGGATTCCCATTACTTTTTTTATAAATGGATTTCTACTGAATATGATAAATATCAAAAAACTCTTTTCGCTCGGTATGTTGTTGAGTGGAGTTTCTATGGTATATATGATGTCATTAGACGAGATCAGTTATTTCGGACTTGTGTCTGCGGGTTTAATTATGGGAATGTCTTTTGGCTTGTATTGGGCTAACAGAGATTATTTAGTATTAGCCACCACTACAGATAAGACTCGAAATTTTTACTACGGTCTAGACACTTTTTTCTACACGCTTACTGCTGTTATTGTCCCCGTAATTATAGGTTGGTATTTGATGAATGGAAGTGACAACACTACAAATGAAAGCGTCAATTCAGGATATAAAGTGGTGACGGGTATTGTTTTTATATTTACCATATTGGCATCAATAGTCTTTCACTTTGGCGATTATGACAAACCAAAGAATGAAAAGTTTCTTTATTTAAAGTTCCATAAATTATGGACTAAAATGTTGCAAATGGCCTTATTAAAAGGATTAGCGCAAGGTTTTATTGTAACTGCTCCTGCTATGCTAATGATGAAATTCTTTGCCTCAGAAGGCGCTTTAGGAACAGCACAGTCAGTAGGTGCAATTATAGCGGCTGTCATTATGTTGATTCTAGGCAAACTATCTAAACCTAAACATCGCCTGTTTATATTTAGTATTGGACTAATCTTTTTCTTTTTGGCATCGTTTTTTAATACTTTGATGTTTAATTCTACTGGAGTGATTATCTTTATCTTTCTATTATTGATAGCAAGGCCTATCCTTGATATTGCCTACTTCCCTATTCAACTGAAGGTGATTGATTTATTATCAGAAATTGAAAACAGAAACGAATTCTCTTATATTTTAAATCATGAATTTGGTTTGTATGCTGGACGTTTACTTGGAGCGGGAACATTTTTAGGAATAGCCTATTTTGGAAATGCCGATGATGCTTTGCGTTATGCCTTATTAATCATTGCGGTAATTCAACTATTATCTATCTTAATTGCAAAACAACTTTTAGCTCAACAATCTAAATTAGAAAATAAAGATGCGTAAAACAATTCATTTAGCAGCCTTCCTAGTTTTAATCAGTTTAAATTCCTGTAGTGTAAGTCAATCCAAAATGACGATGCTTCCTGCTGTACAGCAAGAATCGATGCAGCGAATTACAGCAATGCCTAATTTCCCTAAACCGTTTAAAATTCTTGATTTTAATAAGTTAGCCAAGGATTATGATGCAAAAGTTTATGACGTGAATCAAACGGGAAAATATTGGCCTCTAATCTGGAAAGATGATTCACGTAAAAACTTTGATCAGGAAACCTTTGGTATTTATACCGCTATGGGAGATGTAAGGCAAGGTGTGGAACATCACAAAGGGATTTTTCACGAATCATTAGCCAGTATCGGTTCTGTAATGGGTGCTAGTTTAGTGGGAATTGACAAGTCCAACCAAAAAGGGAAAGACTATGTAGGCATGTTAAAAAATTATTACAATAGCGATACAAAGTGGAATATCATTATGAACAACACTTCTCCAGAGGTAGCGTTGTTAGGTGGCGGTTACGCAAGAGACTGGTGGTACGATGTATACCCTAATTTAATGTTTTATGCCGTAGCTGATTTCTATCCAAACGAAAAAGACTATTCAGCTATTCAACGATCCGTTGCTGACAAGTTCTATCAAGCCGATTCAACTATGGCGGGCGACTACCAGCATTCCTTTTTTGATTACGCTACATTAGAGCCTAAAGACAGTTGGATTTGCAAGCAAGAAGATGCTGCAGCTGGTCACGCATATGTATTGTATGCTGCTTATCAAAAATTCAAGGATGCTAAATATTTAAAAGGAGCTGAATCCTCCTTACAAGCTCTGTTGAACCAAAAAGAGAATCGTTATTACGAAATTTTAATGCCTTTTGGAGCGTATGTCGCTGCCCGGTTAAATGCTGAGGAAGGTCGAAACTACGACTATTCTAAAGTTCTTGACTGGACTTTTAACGGTACGCCTGACTGTAGAAAAGGTTGGGGAATGTTGTTAGACAACTGGAACGGTTATGATGTTTCTGGATTAATGGGAAGTACGGTAGATCATGGAGGTTTTGCGTTCTTGATGAATACCTATGATTCGATGTGGCCGTTAGTTCCTATGGTGCGTTACGACCCAAGATATGCTAATGTGGTAGGTAAATGGATGCTTAATGCAAGTAATGCCATTAAATTCTTCTATCCTTACGAAATAGATGATGCTCACCAAACAATACCAGAACAAAAAGAATATACTAAAGGCGTTATTGCTTATGAAGGTTTGATCAAAAATTCCCACCTTAAAAAATACGAAAATTTAAAGGCTCCTATCGCGATAGGTGATGGTCCTAACTGGATGGAAGGAAATCCTGATGTTTCACAATTTAGCGTTTACGGAAGCGGACATGTAGGAATTGCAGGTGCGATTATTGAAAAAACCAATATCCCTGAAATTCTAAAATTAAACTGTTTAGCTACTGATTTCTATCGTAAAGATGCCTTCCCTACATTTCTTTTGTACAATCCCTTTGGTGAAGAAAAAAGTATTGATTATGCTATATCTAGTAACGGAAAAGTAGATTTATATGATGCAATTACACATCAAGTTATTTTGAAAAATGCATCAAAAATGGGCCAAATTACTATCCCAATGGAAAGTTCTCGTTTGATTGTTGAAATTCCCGCTGGATCTAAAATAGTCTTTAAAGACGGGAAATTTTATGCAAACAATACGGTGATTGCTTATTTATAAAATGAGCTTTTCAAAATAGTGTAACTTCTTAAAGACGGAAATCCGTTTCTTTAATTACAATTAGAAATGGACGATGACTGCAGTAAGTTACTCGTCCATTTTTTTTACAGCAATTTGTAATGCTAACTAACCAACAACTATGAACAACATACTAAACAGATTCAAAATACTTCTCGTAGCACTATTAATTTACCTATCAGGAATACCTGCACAATCACAAAGTCTCAAAATAAAAGCGGTAGGAGATACGCAAAAGGGGTACACTGTCGCAATTTATAATGCTAATCAATTATTACTTCAAAACACCGAAGAGTTTTCCATTCATATGGCTAATTTAGACTTGAGTGAAAATATTTCGATAACAGAATGGAAAGGTGAAAAGTGGAACGGAGATTCCAATAAAATAACCTTATCCAGAGATTCTTATATAACAGCGTTAGATTTGAATCTAACCATCGATGTTACTTATGAAATAGTGAATAAAAATGTTATCAAAAAAAGCATTAATTTGTTTCAATCTGGCATGCCAAGCCTGTATTATTCGATTGAAGAAACTGCAAAGCCCGCTGCCAAACCTTTAAAATACATCACATTTGAACATGATAATTTCCCTGGAGGTTTTGTTCATGAGATGTTCCCTTCGGCCGGATTTGTAACTCCTGACAATTTTGTGGTAGGTTTTTTAATGGATGCAGGCTATAAAAATCAATATACTAGAACCACACGTCGTCGCTTTAATGGCCACGGTGGCGGTTTTGTAGGAATGAGAAGATTGCCTGACCCTGCTTTAGTTTCTACAGCAAAGGCGTCAGAGAGAGAAAATGGTATACAGTACATCAAACAAACCTTTGGTGAAATGTATAATTTAGATGCAGGAAAGGAAGTTGCTGTTCCGCTAAATCGTGATTTTAAAAAAATAGGAAATGTTGCTGTTCAAAATAATCAGGGAAATTATATTCTCAATTATCATTCAAACGAACAGTCTGGAATAGAGTTTATGACCCCTATGAAAGACCAAAAAGCCTATACCCTATCTTTTCTTTCCAAAGGAACTGCTCCTATAGCAGTAAAACTATTTAGAACTAAAAATGGCAAAAAAACCGTAGAATTAGAAAATGGTGTCAAATACATTGATCGATTTCCTACTAAAGATAACGACTGGACACTGTTTAAAGGTAGTGTTTTAGTTCCTTATATTGAAAACGATAGCGTGTCCCTATTTATAGGCGCAACAGCTAGCGAACATTGTGAGCTGGAGTTAAAAGATTTAAAAATTGTGGAACACGAACCACAAAAGCAACCCTATAATAAACTAAATATGGGCGAAAAAACGACAAAGACCACTTATGTATTTGTTGAGCCGTGGAAAAACCATCACGATTATGTAATCGCATCACAAACACGTTTAGCTGAAGGCAAAGGCTTTAAAGGGTCAGAAATTGAGAAGATGCTCTACGCTAATTTTAATATGCTTACTTGGGTTACCTCTGTGAATGATTTTTCGCCTTTCAATGTGCCCAATATGAACTATGCTCCAGATATGTACAATAGAGATTCGTTTTTCTCCATTGTTTCTAGTTATAATAAGGAACTCAATTTAAGTATTTGGGAAAAATGGGGTAACACACAAACCCCTGAAGGCGGGATTGCTACTATCATTACATCTTACATGGGTTCCATAGAAGTGAAAGACAATGAAGCGACTATTCAATGGCTAATCTGGGCAATGATGAACAAAAGACGATTTGGTGTTAGCCTACCAAAAGAGAAGATGGACAAAGCAGTTGATTATGTGTTGAAGCAGTTTGATGAAAATAGAGATGGTATTTGCGAATCACGTTTCACTTTAAGTCAAATAGACATTATCGATTACCAACCCAAAACAAATCGTTTGGCTGTTAATCAAGGTATGCTAGCTATTGCATTACGAACTATTAAAGAATTGGGGTATCCAATTTCTGAGACGTATGTTCAAAAAGCCGAGCAAGAATACCGCAACTTCTATGATGAGAAGAGAAAACACATTTTGTTTGACAAAAATTTTCCAGATATCATGTCTTTGACCGACTTAGAACCTGAGTTTTTCTCCTTATGGTTATTTAATAAACCGATACTAACCGATGAAATGGTCACTAACCAATTGAACAAGGTACCTATGCTCAATAAAGTTCCTAATGCTCCTCATCCAGAAATGGGAACCACGGCACCTATTTGTTTCCGATTAACAAATGATGAAAAAGGCTATTCCTATTTGACTGCTGATTATCAGCCTTTCGGCGAATTTGGCACATCAAACTATGCGGATGGAGGAAGAGATGGCATGTATTATAATGGAGGAAGCTGGATGCGAGCTGAATATTGTGCTTATGCTGTAGGACAAAGACATGGATGGAGCAAAGCAAAAGCCGCCATGGAAAATAGAGCATGGGCAGAAATAAACTTAAATCCGAACTGGCCTTACAGTAAGGAATTTATTCCAACTAAATGGACAACTACTGACAGCTGGTGGCCGTCTACAAGAGGACTCTGCTGGAATGTTTTTATTCTTATGGCCGATGAAGTTGCTGGTTTAAGAACTCCAGATATGGATCCTGATTATCAAAAATAATACTACTTTACCTAACCTTGTATAACCAGATATGAAAAGAATACCGATAAAATTATTAACCCTTATTATCCTTGCTTTATTCTCTTGTAATAAAGAAAAGAAATCTTCTGATGATGCAATTTGGTGGAAAGAAACTGTTTTTTATGAAATCTATATGCCTAGTTACAAGGACTCAAATGGAGATGGTTTTAGTGATTTTAAAGGGCTAACGTCTAAGTTGGATTATATCCAAAGCTTAGGTGTCAAAGGGATTTGGTTAACCCCATTTTTAGAATCACCAAAAGTCGATAATGGCTATGATGTTGCTAATTATTATCAGGTCGACCCTACCTATGGAACAGTAGCCGATTTCAAATTATTTTTGGCGGAAGCCCACAAAAGAGATATTAAAATCATCATGGATATGGTAGTTAATCATACATCAACCGCTTCTAAATGGTTTCAGGAGTCCCGAAAATCCAAAGACAATCCCTATCGGGATTACTACATATGGAAAGACCAACCGAATAATTGGGAATCTTTTTTCGGCGGATCGGCCTGGGAATTTGAGCCAAATACAAAGCAGTATTACTACCATCAGTTTGACACTAAAATGGCAGACCTTAATTGGGGAAACCCAAAAGTAGTAGCTGAAATTCAAAAAATGCTGCGATTTTGGCTAGAGTTGGGTGTAGATGGCTTCCGAATGGATGTCATCAATTTCTTGACAACGGATGCTATTGCAAAAGACAATCCAATAAAAGATGGTGCTCAAGAACATCTGTACGATATCAATCAAAAAGGAGTAAAAAAAGCAATGAAAGCTATAAAATCAGTCGTTAATCAATATGATAATCGCTTTATAGTAGGAGAAATTGGAAGTGATAAAATAGAGGTTTTAAAACAATACCAATCTCCTGATTTGTTAGATGTCGTCTTCAATTTCAACTTTGGAAGCATTAAAGAATTTTCGGCTAAAAGAATCTTTGAGGAATTACAAAGTATGGAAAAAAACATGACCAACTATCCCACACTATTCTTTGGTAGCCATGATATGCCGCGCTTAGTAGATCGCTTAGCAAAAGATAAACCAGAAAGAGCGGAAAGTTTAGCAGCTTTATTGCTTACTGCAAAAGGAGTTCCGTTTATTTACTATGGTGAGGAAATTGGCATGCAAAACATCACTGCTAATTCGCTCGAAGAAATAATGGATGTCCAAGGTCGTACGCAGTATACATTGGCTTTAAAAGAAGGAAAAACAACAGCAGCTGCACTTAAAATTGGAAACGAACACAATCGAGATAAATCCAGAAGTCCTATGCAGTGGAATAAAGAAGCCTTTGCCGGCTTTTCAAATGCAGCAAGCTGGATAGAAGTAAATCCAAATTATAGTACTCTTAATGTAGCTTCATTAGAAAAACAAACGCATTCCCTGCTGCAAGCTTATAAAAAACTAATTGCGATGCGAAATTCAGAGGCTGTGCTACAGTATGGGACCTACACTAATCTTTCCTTTTCAAATGATTGCATTAGTTTTACGAGAAAATATAAGGAACAACAAATTAAATGCTATTTCAATTTTGGAACAAAACCTATTACTATAAAAGTGAAGCCCAATGAAACCATATTGGCTGGCGTAAATAAAATAAAACCTGACCACTATTTTATCACAAAAAGTAGCGTTAAGAAGTAATTCGATTATAAAAAAAGGACTTGAAATAAATCAAGTCCTTTTGTATTTAGTCTACTGCTACTTTGTAGGTAGGATCTTCAATTATATTGATGTCAATAACATCATCGGCATTGTGTAGTAACTGACGACAGTCAGCACTTAAATGACGTAAGTGTATTTTTTTACCAATTTTAGCATAACGCTCCGTCAATTTATTGACTGCGTCAATTGCGCTCATATCAGCAATTTTACTTTCTTTAAAATCAACAATAACTTCTTTAGGGTCATTTGCGATATCAAACTTTTCAGCGAAGGCAGTGGTAGAACCAAAAAACAAAGGCCCATAAATTTCATAATGCTTAACACCATTTTCATCCACATATTTCTTAGCACGAATACGTTTTGCACTTTCCCACGCAAAAACTAGAGCAGAAATAATCACTCCAATTAAAACTGCTAGAGCTAAATTATGTAATAAAATAGTGATTACAGCGACCAAAATTCCAACAAAAATATCCTGTTTCGGCATTTTGTTAATAATTCTAAAGCTGATCCACTCAAAGGTTCCAATGGCAACCATAATCATAACCCCTACTAAAGCGGCTATTGGCAGTTGTTCAATGATAGGAGCTCCAAATAAAATAATTACTAATATTGTCAGCGCAGCTATTATTCCAGACAGTCTAGCTCTCGATCCTGCAGAAAGGTTAACCAAAGTTTGGGCAATCATAGGACAGCCTCCCATTCCAAAAAAGAAACCATTTAGTAAATTTGCACCACCTTGAGCAATACATTCTCTATTTCCACTTCCTTTGGTACCCGTTATTTCGTCAACTAGATTTAGAGTTAATAAGCCTTCCGTTAAACCTACAGAGGCCATAATTAAAGCATAAGGAAAAACTAGTTGCAAGGTTTCAAAAGTCCAAGCTATATTAGGTACATGAAACGGAGGAAAACCTCCACTTATAGAGGCAATATCAGCAACAGTTTTAGTATCTATTCCTAACCCTAAAACTAATCCAAAAACCACAATAATTGCAACTAATGAAGCGGGAACTGCTTTTGAGATTTTAGGAAAAAATTGAACGATGGCAATGGTTAGCAATACTAAGCCTAGCATAATAAACAATGGATTACCTGATAACCAAACACTTTCACCATTCACAACGGTTTTAAATTGCTCTAGCTGCGACATAAAAATAATGATAGCTAAACCATTTACAAAACCAAACATAACAGGCTGTGGCACTAATCGTATAAATTTACCGAGTTTAAATAAACCCACAATAATTTGCAAAATACCCGCTAAAGCAACTGCTGCAAAGACATATTCTAATCCGTTTGATTTCATCAAAGCGATTAAAACGATGACAGTTGCCCCTGCTCCACCAGAAACTAATCCTGGTCGACCACCAAAAATGGCAGTAACAAGTCCCATTATAAACGCAGCATACAATCCTACTAAAGGCGGGAAACCAGCTAATATCGCAAACGACAATGATTCAGGAATCATAGTCATTGCAACGGTTAATCCAGCTAAAATTTCAGTTCTGTAGTTTACTTTTTGTGTGAAGTCGAATAAATTGAAATACTGTTTCATTCTTTTTTATAAAATATTTGTAATATTAATGGTTTCGGAAATGGTGCATCCGAAATTGACCATAAACCAATAAAAACTGGAGGTGACAAGTTTACCATTTTGTCTCAATGAAGACGTAGCAACTTGCAAAAATGGTCTGATCCATTTTAACAAGAATGGCAAAGGTAAATCTTTTTAAGCGATGTTCAAATAGAAAAGTGCTAATGCTAAATCTAGCACTAGCTGTAAATGTTTACTACATACAAATGCTTTAAACGATTTTACTAAGGTATGGGGGATCCTTAAAAATTTCATGAACTATAAATACATGAAATATAACCTCAATTACTATTAGGTCTAGTAACAAAGTACAAAATAAAAAAAAAGCCATACACTTATAACAAGTCCATGGCATTTACTATAATTTATGCTGCTTCAACAGCTACTAATCTCTTAATTCTAACAATAAGCTCATTAGGACTAAAAGGTTTCGTTATAAAATCATCAGCACCTAAGTCAAAAGCTTCTTGTACTGTTTTTTCTAAACCAACTGCTGAAAGTATTATTATTGGAATATCTAAATTCCATTCTACTTTTACATTTTTTACGATATCTAAGCCTGTTACAAAAGGCATCATAATATCGGTAATAATTATATCTGGTCTTTCTGATATAATTTTTGATAGAGCTTCTTCACCATTAGAACAAGCTATCACTTCAAAACCTTGTTTGATTAACTTAAACTGCATCGTTTTAAGCATCATAACTTCATCTTCAGCTATTAAAATTTTCATAATATTTCAATTAATTATCATTTGGGGGAAATAATTCCTTTGAATATTGGTAATCTCGGTATGTTAGAGTAAAATAAATTTTTATGTAGGTTTTAATCCATTTTACTTGTAATTGAACTAAATATAAAGACACAAATAAATCATGTTCTTCCCTATATTAGTTACTTACGTTTTTTATTTCATATTGGTTTTTATTTATGTTAAATATATTAAAATAATTTAATTGAATATAAATTCACTTTGGTTATTTAATTCGTGTATTGCTTTTAAACAAATTTCATTTAAACGATACACTTCTTCTTTTCGTAATGTTCCTAAAGGATTAGAAGTTAGCTCATTTTCAATGATTAAAATACTATCCATCCCTTTTTGAATACCCAACAAACTTATTGAAGATTTAAATTTATGTACTTCTTTTCTTAAGCTCTCTAAATCGTCTTTTTCGTTCCATTCTAATATTGATTGCAATGTAGAAGGGGTATTTTGAAGGAACAAGGTAACAATTTCTTTTATAAAATCAGCATCACCCTCTGTAAACTCGATCAAATAATCAAAATTCACTATTTTTTCGAAAGAATTTTCTTGTATTTGCTTATTTTCCTCTGCAATATATTCCCTCTTAATAGGCAAATTTAAATTTGTAAAAAGTTTATCGAGTAAGACACTAAATTCAAATGGTTTAGACAAATAATCATTCATACCATTACTCAAACATCTTCTTTCTTCATCAGCAGTAGCATGAGCTGTCATGGCTATGATTGGAACGTTAGACATAGGTGGTTTTAAATTTTCTCTGATGTATTTAGTAACTTCATTACCATCCATTTCTGGCATTTGAATGTCCATCAATATAATATCATAGACTTTTTTCTCTATTTTTTCGATAGCTACCATCCCGTTTTCGGCAATATCAATTTCCTTATCCCATTTCTTAAATAATTTTACGGTAAGCAATTGATTAAGCTCATTATCTTCGACCAATAATATTTCTATATCCTTTAAAAAACTAAAATCTAATTTTTTCTTTTTATCAGCAACAACATCTACATCACCGGCTTTAGCTTTAGTGTATGTAATCTTAAAAGTAAATGTACTTCCACTTTCAAGTTCGCTTTTTACATCAATCGTTCCACCTTGTAATTCTACTAATTTACGGGTAATAGTTAATCCTAAACCAGTTCCTCCATATTTTCTGGAAGTTTCATTAGAAGCCTGGCTGAAGCTTTCAAAAATGGTGCTGACTTTATTTTCAGGGATTCCTATTCCAGTATCTGTCACAGAAAATTGGATACCAATTTCAGTATCAGTTTCAGTTTCTTTTGAAATTGCTAATTCTATATAGCCTTTCTCTGTAAATTTTAAAGCATTACCTACTAAGTTGATCATAATTTGAGATAGCCTTGTAGGATCACCAATTAAAAGATCTTGTATACTTGGATGTATATCACTTAGCAATTTTATTCTTTTATCTTTAGCTGTAGGTCCAAACAATTCCATTACCGAGCCTACCGTTTTTTGTAACGAAAAAGGAACAGACTCAAAGGTCATTTTATCAGCTTCAATCTTAGATAAATCTAATATATCATTAATAATAGTCATTAAGTTTTGCCCCGCAGTTTTAATAGCAGAAACACTTTGCTTTTGATTATCATCAAGAGCCGTTTCTTCTAAAATTTTTGCAAAACCCACGATGCCATTCATAGGAGTCCTAATTTCGTGACTCATATTAGTAAGAAAACGCTCTTTTAATCGCACAGATTGTTCTGCTATATTTTTAGCGCTTATCAACTCTTCTTCAATACTTTTTTGAATGCTGATATCTTGTATAGTCCCTAAAATTTTGTAGGGTTTATTATGATCATCATTCAAACACTTAATGTATTCATTAATGTATTTGACAGTACCGTTTTTACTCAAAATACTGTGACTAAACATAACTTCATCAGTGTTCTTAGTTACTGCGTCTAACTTTCTTTCAAACAGTTCAATATCTTCAGGACTAATTAAACATGATCTAAAAACTCCCATAGAGGGTTTTTCATTTTTATTTAATTCTAAAATGTTGAATAATTCTTCAGAAAAATAAACGTCACCATTATTTAAATTAATCTCCCAACTTCCAATTTTAGCCAACTTTTGCGCTTCTGAAAGTCGGTTAGAATTCATTTTCAGTTCTAGCTCTGCTTGTTTCCTAAAATTCTGACTTTCATATAACTTCACCGCATTTCTTATACTGTGTGAAATACCGTCAGAGGTAAGCAAGGTCTTAGGCATATAATCAGACGCACCGGCCAAAATTGCTTGGCTCGCAATTTTTTCATCTCCTTGAGAAGTAATAAAAATTATAGGGGTTTCGATACCTAGGTCTCTCAGTTTTTTTAGAATATGAATTCCATCTAAATCAGGCATCATATAATCCAGGAAAATCAAATCATATGTCATTGATTCCATTTTCTCAAAGCCTTCTTTAGCAGAATAAGCACTTTCTACTTCGGCAATGATATCAGAGCGCGAAATGGATCGGACTATAGCAATTGAATCAACTTTATCATCATCAATTATTAAAATTTTTAACGCTTTAGTCATAGTTGGATGTTTACTCTTGAGAATTCAATAATATTTAAATATTCGTGAAGGATAGCAAACACTTCACTCTTTTTTTCAGTATTTAGTGGTTTTCGTATATATGCTGCTATATTATAACTCAGCGCTAATTTTTTATTAGCTTCGTTATCCGATGCTGTTAAAACAAAAACTAGTGTTGATTTTAAATCAGGATGTTTTCTAATTTGATTTAATAAATGAAGCCCGTTAAGTTTTTCATTGTTAATGTCTATAAAAAGAATCTTAGGAGCAGTGGCTATTTTACACCCTTCTTTTAATATTGTTAAGGCTTCAATATCATTTTTTGCAAATTTGAGCACTGCATGAATATTTTTTTCTAAAAAAAGATCTTTTATAAGCAATGCATCAACTTCGTCATTTTCTACCAAAAGAATATCGAAATGTTTCATATTAAAAGAGTATTAAATTGTGTTATAATTCACATAATTGCCAGAAATTCTTTAATGTGGCTACAGAGGATAAAAATTTCTCAAAAGACAATGGTTTTAGTATATAACCTGCAACATTAAGGTTATACGCTTTTATTTTATCACTATCTTCATTAGATGTTGTCATAACAAATACAGAAATATTTTTTAGCTTCTCATCAGCTCTCATTACTTTTAGAAACTCAATACCGTTCATTTTGGGCATGTTAATATCTAAGATAATAATTTTTGGCAAGGGAACTATATTATTTTCTAGCATCTCAAGTGCTTCAACTCCATTTCCTGCAATAAAAAGTGGGTTTTTAATGTTATTTTTAGAAAATGCCCTCTTGACATTCATTACATCGACTTCATCATCTTCCACTAACAATATGTTTACCAATTTTTCATTCATCATTTTTGTTGTATTTTTTTTTTAGATTAATGTCACTTTCGGCCAAGTAAATTCAAATATTGATCCTCCATCCTCAGCAGTAATGCATCGCATAGTGCCTCCTACCATATTGATTATTTTAGCTGAAATTGCTAAACCAGCTCCAGTAGTATCTACCCGGTCTTTAGAATTAACAGTATAAAAGATGCCAAATATTTTTTCCTTTACATCATCAGGAATTCCCGGACCATTATCACGCACGGAAAACAGGTACTGATCAGCAGTTTCCTTTACTGCCACAAAAATATCCTTTTTTTCTTTATCATGAAATCGGATCGCGTTGTCAAATAAACTCAATAAAACTTTTTGCAGTTTTTTACCCAAGGTATTGATCGTTTCACTTGATAAAGTTATATCCAAGTGAAAAACTGCTCCTGAATTTCCTACTGCCATTTCTACACAATCAGCAATTAAATTGGGAATATTTACATCATATAACTCCATTTCAAACCGTGAAACTCGCGATAATTCTAACAATGAATTCATCATGTTTTCCAATCTAACCACACGATTTTTTAGTAAACCAAAATTTTCTAAAATACCTTTGTCTTCAGTGCTTTTTAAATCTTCTTCTATCCATGTTGTTATATTGTTTATGGCTCTCATGGGACTCTTTAAGTCATGAGAAACAATATAAACAAACTCTTCATATTCTTTTTTTAGAGCGTTTAGTTCCTCTAAATGGTTTTTTTCTGATTCCAATTTAAATTTATTTAGGAAGTGTAAAAATAAAACTTGCTCCTGCCCCCTCTTCTGATTCGATAAATATAGTTCCTCCTTTTTCCTCTATAATCTTTTTAACGATAGACAATCCAATCCCAGTGCTTTCCTTTTTATCTCGAGCTTCAATGGTTTGAAACACTCCAAATACTTTATCATGGTACTCTTTTTCAATTCCAGGACCGTTATCACTAATTGTAAATTGATGAAAACTAGCTAACTCTACATACGAACATTCTATGATTCCTATTGGCTTATCATTGTACTTTACGGCATTACTAATAATGTTACTAAAAACTTGATAGAGCAGTATTTTGGCATTAAAAATCTCGGGCATCTGACTGTCGATAGCAACTTCAAATCCATGGGTAGGCACTATGGTTTCTACAATTTGTGTTAACATCAAATTCAAATCAATAGTCTCCATTTCGATTTTTGTTCGTCCGATTCTAGAGTAATCCAGTACACCGTTAATCAAATTTTCCATTCGTAAAATGCGGCCTCGCAATAAGCCCAAATTATTACTAACATCTTCGGGCATATCAGGCATATCTTCAACGATCCACTCCGCAAGATTGTTAATCGCTCGTAGCGGAGCTTTTAAATCATGTGAGACTACGTAGGCAAATTGATCTAGCTCCTTATTATTCTTTTCCAGGTCGACTAGTGCATTATTTAAATTTTCTTCTGCTAATTTTTTTTCTGTGATGTCTGAACTAATAGCAATGTACTGATAGGGTTCTCCTGCTTCATTTAAAAAAGGAACTATCGTTGAATCTACCCAATAGTAAGAACCGTCTTTAGCTATTTTTTGTAACTCTCCTTTCCAGATTTGACCATTGGCTATTGACAGCCAAATCTTTTTAACAAATCTATTGCTATAATTACCTGAAGCATCAACATAATGATATTGTCCTAAAAGTTCTTCTTCAGAATATTGGGAAATGTTGCAAAATTTATCATTAACGTATGTTAGTATTCCGTTTTGATCAGTAATGGTCACGATAGAAGATTCATCCAATGCAGCACGCACATCATTTATTTCTTTTGCTTTGTCCTCAATTTTTTTCTCTGCTAGTTTAATCTCAGTTACATCCTGAATATTCCCTTGCATTCCCACTACTTCACCTATTTCATTTTCAAAAGGGCTTCCAATTTCTAGAATATGTTTAATTCTACCATCGGGAAATAGAATCCTATAATTCACTTTAAAATCTTTTCCGTTTTCAAGGATATTATCACTTAATTCATCCAAGATAGGAAGATCTTCTGGGTGAATTCTTTTCCTATAAGCCTCATAAAGTTGATCACCTGGTATCTCATCTAATTCAAAAATAGTATAATGTCCTTTAGACCAAACGAGATTATTTGAAACAACATCAAATTTCCAACTTCCAATTTTAGCGATACGCTGAGACTCATCGAGTAAAATTTTGCTATTGATTAAACTTTGTTCAGCGGCTTTTTCTTTAGAAATATCTTTGGCAATCCCTAAATAGCCTGTAATTACACCCGAGCTATTTCTTATTGCTGTTGCTGATAATATTACTGGAAACGTAGTTCCATCTTTTCGAATATACGTCCACTCATTCGAATCAGCAATACCCCATTTTTGAGTTACGTAAGTAAACACACCAAATCCTGGTTCTATTATTTCACCATATTGCTTGGTTAAAACTTCTGCGCGGTTGACAATCTCTTCTTCAAGATGTAAGAAAGCAGGTGTCATTTGTCCAATAACCTCCTCTGCTTTATACCCCAATAAGTTTTCTGCACCATTGTTAAACTCCTTAATAGTCCCATCAATTTCAGTAGCAATGATGGAAAACTCAGAAGCATTTAATATTGCTGTTAAATTAGTAGTAGTATTTATTAATTTTTCCTCTTGTATTTTCTCTTTAGTCATATCCCTGGCAATGCAATATAAATTACCTGTTTCAGGGTCTGGTGACGTGTTCCAACTTAGCAAAACATAACTTCCATCTTTACATATATACCGGTTTTCAAAACTAATTGATTTATATCCTTGAGATAATTTCTCTACTTCTTTAAACGTTTTATCTAAATCGTCGGGATGAATAAAATCAACAAATAGCTGACCTTCTAATTCTTCTTTTGCATATCCCAACACTGTGGTAAAAGAAGGATTTACTTTAAAAAATCGGCCATCAACATTAGCAATACAAACCAAATCTTTAGAAAGTTCAACGAAATTTTGAAACTCTTTTTGAGCAATTAGTAATTGATTATTATTCTTTCTTAAATCCAATAAAGAAACTACTTGCTGTCCAAGTAGCTCGAGCGCTGATTTTTGATCTTCAGTAAGTACTCTTGGTTCCGTATCAATAACACAAAGTGTTCCTAGATTAAACCCTTCCTTATCTTTTAAAGGTGATCCCGCATAAAACCGAATTTTAGGACCTCCTGCTACTAACGGGTTATCTGCAAACTTAGCATCCTCAAGGGCATTATTTACCTCGTATAGCACATCTCCCATAATGGCATATTGACAAAATGAAATTTCCCTAGGTGTCTCTTTAGCTGATAATCCCACTGTAGACTTAAACCATTGTCTGTTTTCATCTAATAAGCTAACTAATGCTATAGGGGTTTTACAGATATAAGAAGCTAATTGAGTGATAGAATCATATTCTTTTTCAGGTAATGAGTCCATGATAGAATACCCATTTAAAGCCTTAATTCTATCTAATTCATTGGAGGGTATAGGTACATTTTTCATCTTAACAAAGAATTATTTTTAGCCGATAATATTTTACTTCTTAATGCTTAAACATATAAAAAAACAGGCTGTTTAACTATTTGAGGGCTTTTACAAAAATAATTTTTTTTTTGAATTATAGCTGTTTTTACACTTATATTATTCCAATTTACAGCTTTTAGGCAGATATACAGCAAATACAAGAGAAATTATAGGTTTTGCGTTACATTTAGAGTACAACTAATAGCTTGTTCATTATTATTGATATGTATAAAATTAGCAGTAAGAATAGCTGTCATTTTTATGAAAATGATTATTTTTTACAACATTTTAAAAATGAGTAAATATTTATCAGCCTACAATCAGCAAATACAACATAAATACCTATTTTACAATTACTTAATAAAAAATTAAGTTAAAAATAATAGTTTTTTATAGCCTTAAAAAAATTTAAATTACTTAAATTTACAGTATAGGTTCAATTTCGAGAAAACCTGCTTTCTCTTAATTTTTGTTGTAAAAACTACAACATATACTCCTCTACATATTTTTTTTGCAAACATTCCCCAAGTGTTTTTCATTGCTTTTAAGTATAGTAATCTTTTAATTATTAAATAAATGGTTAATTCTGAGCATATCTTATTCTTTGAATCTTTTGGCATCAATGATATTGCTAAAGTGGGAGGAAAAAATGCATCTTTGGGAGAGATGTACAATGAACTTAGTCCGTTGGGAATTAAAGTTCCTAATGGTTTTGCTATCACTGCACAAGCATATAGAGAATTTAGATCACAAAACATACTGGAAAAAAAAATACAGCAGCTATTAGCGACGCTGGATACCACTGACTATTCCAATCTATCTGAAATAGGAGAAAAATCTAGAAATTTAATTTTGAATGGGAGTTTTTCTGAAGCCTTGAAAAAACAAATTGCCGCTGCGTATCTCCAGTTATGCGAGAAAAGCAATACTACTAATTTAAGTGTAGCAGTCCGAAGCAGTGCCACTGCAGAGGACCTTCCTTCCGCAAGTTTTGCTGGTCGAATGGAATCTTTTTTAAACATTGCTGGCATTGACCAATTAGAAGATGCCGTTTTGCGCTGTTATGCTTCTTTATTTACAGACCGAGCTATTAAATACCGTCATGATATGGGCTTTGCCCAGATGGACATTGCCATATCTGTTGGGGTCCAACAAATGGTACGCAGCGACAAAGCCGCATCAGGAGTTGCTTTTACAATTGATCCTGATACTGGGTTCCAAAACACAATTATAATTAATAGTTGTTGGGGGCTTGGCGAAAACATTGTTCAAGGCACAGTAACTCCAGATGAATGGATGGTTTTTAAGCCAACATTAGTCAACAACAATTTCAATCCGATTTTAAAGAAAACTTTGGGCCAGAAAGAATTTACAATGACTTATGCCGAAAGTTTTGAGAATACATCCGCTGCAAAAACAATTGTAAACAATAAGACCTCCTTAGCGCAACAACAGCAATATTCATTAAAAGATGAAGAAGTGATTCAACTTTCTCAATGGTGTTATGCTATTGAAAAATATTACGACAAACCTATGGATATTGAATGGGCAAAAGATGGTATTGATCAACAAATTTACATTGTACAGGCAAGGCCTGAAACGATACATGGTAAAACGAGAAAACAAGTTACAGCCACCTATTATTTAAAAGAAAAAAGTAAGCTTATCACACAAGGTATTGCATTGGGCAATAAAATAACTTCTGGTAAAGCTAGAATTCTGGACAACCCTCAGCAAGGAAACCAACTTCTAGAAGGTGAAATTTTAGTAACTGACCTGACTAATCCTGATTGGGATCCAGTAATGAAAAAAGCGAGTGCTATTATTACTAACAAAGGTGGTCGTACCAGCCATGCCGCCATAGTAGCTCGCGAAATAGGAGTTGTAGCAATTGTAGGTTGTGGCAATGCCACTACAGCGATAAAAAATGGTCAAGAAATAACGGTGTCCTGTGCCGAAGGCAAAGATGGTTATGTTTATGAAGGTGCTTTACAATGGGAAATAAAAGAACAAGATTACAGCCAGTTAGCCATGCCTGAGACTGCGCCAATGCTAATCTTAGCAGATCCAGACCGCGCATTTGAATTGAGTAATTACCCCAATAAAGGCGTGGGTTTAATGCGAATGGAATTTGCTATTTCGAATACAATTAAAATTCATCCTTTAGCATTATGTGAACCCGATAAAATCACTGATGCTGAAACCCACTCCCAAATCAAACAACTCACCAAAGGCTATGAAGATGGAAAAAATTATTTTGTAGACAAACTGGCCGAAGCAGTAGGAATTGTGGCGGCAGCATTTTACCCTAAAGATGTGATTGTACGAATGAGTGATTTTAAGAGTAATGAATACGCAAATCTTATAGGTGGGAACTATTTTGAGCCTGATGAAGAAAATCCTATGATTGGTTTTAGAGGGGCTTCCCGCTATTATAGTGATTTTTATCGAAAAGGATTTGCGTTAGAATGTGAAGCGATGATTAAAGTTCGAAAAGACATGGGCCTCCAAAATGTCAAATTAATGATTCCGTTTTGCAGAACAATTGATGAAGGTAAAAAAGTGATCGCCGAAATGGCAAAAAATGGTTTAGTACAAGGAGAAGAAGGTCTTGAAATTTATGTGATGATTGAAATCCCTAGCAATGTCATTCTTGCTGATGAATTTGCAGCATTATTTGACGGTTTTTCTATTGGTTCCAATGATTTAACCCAACTAACTTTAGGACTCGATCGTGACTCTTCCTTAGTAAGCTATTTATTTAGTGAGCAAAATGACGCTGTTATAAACCTCATCAGGCAAACGATTGCTGCTGCAAAACGAAATCATATTAAAGTAGGATTATGTGGTCAGGCACCTAGCGACCTCCCTGAATTTGCACAATCTCTTGTAGAAGAAGGAATCAACAGCATCTCATTTAATCCAGACGCTTTAATCAAAGGAATAGAAAATATACTACAATCTGAAAAGAAAAATACAGTTAGATTATAAAACATTAAAAAGAACGCCATGGAAACATCATTTAAGAATAAGGTAGTCATTGTAACAGGAAGTGCTTTTGGGATTGGCAGAGCCACCGCTCTGGCCTTTTCAAAAAAAGGAGCTAAAATAGCTTTAGTAGATTGGTCTGAAGATACAGAAACGCTTACGCAAATAAAGCAAGCTGGCGGAGAGGCTATTTTTATAAAATGTGATGTTTCAAAAAAAGAAGATGTCAAAGCCATGGTTGAGAAAACGGTAGCTACATTTGGCACAATAGACTGCGCGTTTAACAATGCAGGAATCGAGGGAGCATCTGCCTTAACTGCTAACTGCACAGAAGACAATTGGGATAAAACAATCAATGTGAATCTTAAAGGGATTTGGTTATGTATGAAATATCAAATTCCTGAAATGCTCAAAACAGGAAAGGGGGCTATCGTTAATTGCTCTTCGGTAGCAGGTCTTGTTGGCTTTGCTGGTTTGCCAGCTTATGTAGCGTCTAAGCATGGCGTCATTGGTTTAACTAAAACCACCGCCTTAGAATATGCGAATCAAGGTATTCGAGTAAATGCGGTTTGTCCCGGAGTAATAAAGACAGCAATGATGGATCGTCTCACGGGTAAGAAGAAAGAGGTAGAAGCGCAATTCATTGGCCTGGAGCCCATGAATCGTATGGGCGAAGCGGAAGAAATAGCTAATACTGTCGTATGGATGTGTTCAGATGAAGCTTCTTTTATAACAGGACATGCCATGGCTGTAGATGGGGGCTTCGTAGCACAATAGTAATACATTTTAAAATTTAGAAAAATTCCTGTCAGTAATTAGAACTCGAACTAAAATTTACCAGCCACAATTTCATAAATCGTAAAAATCATGGATTTAGAAAACGAAAACTTTTACAAATACAAACCTTATTTTCTCATTATTTTCCTACTTCTTTTTCAAGGATGTCAAGGCCAGGTTACTAAAGACGAGAAAGATATTGAAGCCATGCAACAAAGCGCTGCAGTAGCCTCTAAGGAAATTAAGCTAAGTAGCCCCGTAGATTTTAAGTATGCAGCAAAGATTGCAACACCCGGCGTTGTAAATATTAAAAGTACGTACAAACCAGGAAATAACAGGTATCAGGAAAATTATGATAATCGAATACCTGATCAACTCAAGAATTTTTTTAAAGATGACTTTTTTTTTAGATTTTTTGATTTCCAAGTACCGCAATCTGAACCCTATATTCCGCAACCTATCATTGGAGGGGGATCAGGAGTTATATTAACTAATGATGGATATATTGTTACTAACAATCATGTAGTAAAAGAGGCTGATGAAGTAAATGTGACCCTTTTTGACGGGAGGTCGTATCCTGCAAAAATCATTGGTAATGATCCATTAACCGATTTAGCCCTTCTAAAAATTTCTGAAAAAAATTTATCCTTTATACAGTTCGGAGATAGTGATACTATTGAAGTTGGTGAATGGGTTGTCGCCGTTGGTAATCCTTTTAATCTTGCCTCTACTGTTACTGCAGGTATTGTTAGTGCCAAAGCTAGAAATATTAATATTTTAAAAGATCAAGGGGCTATTGAATCTTTTATACAAACTGATGCTGCAGTAAATCCTGGAAATAGTGGCGGCGCTTTAGTATCGTTACAAGGTAAATTAATTGGAATTAATACAGCCATTGCAACACCTACTGGAGTATATGCCGGATATGCTTTTGCAATTCCTGTAGATATCGTAAAAAAAGTAGTCAATGATTTGATGAACTTTGGTACAGTACAAAGAGGTGTTTTAGGAATAAATATTAGGGATTTAAATAGTACTCTAGCTAAAGAAATTAAGATTAATCGAGCTAATGGAGTTTTTGTTGATAGTGTAATGACCAGCAGTGCAGCAGAAAAAGCAGGAATTAAAAGTAGAGATGTTATTATTAGTGTTGACGATATAGAAACAATATCATCATCAAAATTACAAGAAATTATTTCGAGAAAACGGCCAGGTGAAAAAGTAAAAATAGCTGTGATAAGAAATGGAAAAGACAAAAAAGAACTTACTGCTATTTTGAAAAAAATGGAAGAAAAAGCACCTACTATTATAAATCATAGCAACCAGATTTTAGAAGAACTAGGAGTAGAATTAGAAGAAATAACGGCGGCTGATAAAAGGAAATACAAGCTTACAAATGGTTTAAAAGTGACAAAACTATCTAATGGTAAACTGAAGCAAAATACCTCCATGAAAATTGGATTTATAATCACTGCAGTTAACAAAATTGCAGTACATAATACACAATCATTTGTAGAAGCTGTTGAAAAACAACGGGGAGGAATAATGATAGAAGGAAAATATCCTGATAGTCCTATTACGTATTATTACGCTTTTGGGAGATAAAAATTTAAAAAAACAAGAAATTATGGAAACTAAATTATGTCAAAGCTGTGGAATACCCCTAGATAATGAGCAATTAAAAGGTACTAAAGAAAATGGTTTAAAAAGTGATGAATATTGCAAATACTGTTACGATGCGGGATCTTTTATAGATCCGCAAATGACGTATAACGACATGAAAGAAACAGTTGAGACTCAAATGAAAAAACTAAAACTTTCTGAAAGCCTGATTCAGGACACGGTAAACATCCTACCTACATTAAAGCGCTGGAAAACATTGTAAATAATAGCAATAGCTATCACCGCAAAATAATATTCCGTTACGGATTACTAAAACACCTCAAAATGAAAATCTTACTATACAGCATCTTTGATTATGACAAACCTTTTTTAAAGAAAGCCACACATGGCAAGTTAGAGTTAGAATATACAAATCAGCCATTAAATGAAGACACAGTGCATCTCGCTGCTGGATATGAAGGTATTTCCATTTTCACTCTTGATAATGCAGGTGCTGCTGTGGTTGAAAGGCTATATAATTTAGGAGTTAAGTACATTTCCCTACGTTCAGTGGGATTTGATCATATTGATTTAAAAAAAGCACGCTCTTTAGGCATTAAAGTAGCCAATGTACCAGAGTACTCGCCATACTCTATTGCTGAACATGCTGTTACCTTACTAATGACGCTCAATAGAAAGATTGTTCTGGGACAGCGCCTGATGCAACTGGGAGATTACCGATTAGATCACTTAATAGGTATGGACTTGCATGGAAAGAAAGTTGGAATTATAGGAACTGGTAAAACAGGGACAGCATTTGCAAAAATAATGCATGGTTTTGGTTGTACACTTCTAGCTAATGATCCTATTCAGAATAATGATCTCATTCAACAAACTCAAATCAGCTATACCTCATTAGAAGAACTTTGCAGAAAATCAGATGTGATTTCAATACATTGTCCTTTGAATAGACAGACCAAGTATCTTCTCAACAGAAGTCTTTTTAAAATCATGAAAAAAGGAGTCTATTTTATCAATATTGCCAGAGGTAGTATTGTCAATACAGAAGATTTAATTGAGGCATTAAACAATAATACAGTAGCAGGCGCTGGTTTAGACGTTTATGAAAAAGAAAGCGCCATTTTTTTTAAAAATCATCTTGGAGAAAAAGTGAAAGACCAATTATATGTGCTCCTCCACTCCCATCCAAATGTTCTTATAACTGGTCATCAAGGTTTTTTGACTCAGGAAGCTTTACAAGCAATTTCAGATACTACGATTGCTAATTTTAATGCTTGGCTTTACAATGGTACCTGTGAAAACGAACTTAATTAATTGTCCTTCATTACAAAATAAATGCTAATAAGAATTACCCACACTAAAAAGGACATTACTTTTTATTAATCAATTTTTGTAACAATGAATTGGCACTTAATTCCCATTGAACAGGTTGCTGCGTTGTTAAACACAACACCATCTGGCGTACAAGAGAAAGATGTTGTGAGATTATTAAAAAAGTTTGGTCACAATAAAATACAAAAAACAAGAAAACAAACTGTACTTAAGATGCTCTGGCATCAGTTAAGTAATTTTATGATTCTAATTTTGATTGCAGTAGCCATACTATCTAGATTCATAGGAGAAGCAACGGATACTTACATTATTTTGGCTATTGTATTTCTAAATGCAGTGGTAGGATTCATACAAGAATATCGTGCAGAAAAAGCTATTGCTGCCTTAAAAAATATGGTTCCAAGTCTAGCTAGAGTCATCCGTCAAGGAACGACTAGAGAAATACCAACTGTTACTTTAGTCCCCGGCGATGTAGTTATCCTAGAAGCTGGAAATAGCGTTCCTGCTGATGTTCGTTTTTTTGAAACACATCAGTTAAAAGTCGACGAATCTACTCTAACAGGGGAATCTTTAAATGTCCTTAAAAATAGTCATGCATTGCCTAAAGCCGACCATCAGTTGGGAGAACAACTTAACATGGGGTTCAAAGGAACCTTTATTACGCATGGCAGAGGGAAAGCTTATGTTGTTGCTACTGGAATGAACACGCAATTAGGAGGTATTGCAAAAATGATTCAAACCACTAAAAGTATTACTCCCTTGCAGAAAAAACTCAATATTTTTGGCAAGCATTTATCCCTTATTATTCTCCTATTTTGCTTAATGATTTTTGTAATCGGGTATCTCAATGGAGAAAAACCCTTATCCATGTTATTGATTGCAATTTCATTAGCTGTTGCCGCCATCCCAGAAGCTTTACCAGCACTAGTCACCATTGCATTAGCTTTTGGTGCAAAACGATTAGCCATAAAGAAAGCATTAATACGAAATCTAACTGCTGTGGAAGCTTTGGGATCAGTGACCTACATTGGCTCAGACAAAACGGGGACACTCACTCAAAATAAAATGGTTGTATCCCAAATATATGAAGTTCCTGCTGAAGTAGTTGAAGTTCCTGATAAGCTTGAAAATATACTTTTAAAAGCTATGGCACTCAACAATGATGTTTCTAAAGATGCTAATAGTATGTGGTTAGGCGATTCAACAGAAGTTGCAATGGTTCAATATGCTTTTCAAAATTATTATGACAAAGAACTAGTAGAAAAAATGAACCCTAGAATTGCTGAATTCCCTTTTGATGCATCTAAAAAATGCATGACTACCTTACATCAAACAGACAATGGCATCCTAGTAATTACTAAAGGCGCAGTAGATATTTTACTAACAAAAACAAAAGATAACCAGCTACATTTATTTCCAGAAATTAAAGAAAGAAACCACCAGATGGCTCATAAAGGATATCGCGTTTTAGGCTTCGGTATCAAAGAATTAAAAATTTTGCCAGAGGTTTTAAGCAGAGATGAAATAGAATCCTCCTTAACCTTTATTGGAATGGTAGCGATGATTGATCCTCCCAGAAAAGAGGCTAAGCAAGCAATACGGGAATGTCAAATTGCGGGAATAATTCCAATAATGATTACCGGAGATCATAAAGTCACCGCTTTGGCTATAGCCAAACAATTAGGAATTGTAACAAAGGATAACGATCTAGTCTTAAGTGGCAGTGAACTTGTAAATCTATCCGCTGCCAAATTTGAAGATATCGTTGAAAATATTCGGGTGTACGCCCGTGTAAATCCCGAGCAAAAATTAAAAATAATCCAAACTTTAAAAAAGAAAGGGCAGCAAATTGCCTTACTGGGAGATGGAGTCAATGACGCAGCAGCATTGAAAGAAGCTGACATAGGAATTGCTATGGGAATAAGTGGAACAGAAGTTGCCAAAGAAGCTTCGGACATGATTTTACTTGATGATAATTATGCTACAGTAATCATTGCCATTAAACACGGTAGAGTAATATTTGACAATATTCTTAAATTTATAAAATACATTCTCACTGGTAATTTTGGCGAAATTATCGCTATTTTTCTAGCACCGTTTTTTGGCTTGCCTATACCGCTATTAGCCATTCATATTTTATGGATTAACCTTGTTACAGATGGATTACCAGGATTAGCATTAGCATCAGAAGCTGCAGAATCCAACATTATGCAACGGCCGCCACGGAATCCAAATCAAAACATTTTTAGAGGAAGACTGGCTCTGCACATTTTTTGGGTTGGTTTTCTTATGGGAGCAGTAACATTAGCTATTCAGGCTTGGGCCATTCAAAGAGAAAATACCCATTGGCAAACAATGGCGTTTACAGTACTGTGTTTTAGCCAGATGGGACATGTGCTAAGCATACGGTCGGCTCATGAGTCTCTTTTTTCTATTGGAATATTCAGCAATAAATTTCTGATTGGAGCGCTGATGTTAACAGTACTGTTCCAGTTTTTAATAATATACACCCCTTTTTTCAATATGGTTTTTAAGACGCAACCCCTTTCTTTATTAGAACTAGGCATTACCATTGCGGTTTCGAGTATCGTATTTTGGGCAGTAGAACTAGATAAATATTTGTATCGATTAAAAGCTTCAAACTTCAGCAACTAGTTTGCCAGTAAAAACAAGTAAAATTTAGGTTAAAAACCTGCTTTAGAACTTCTTATTCCTACTTTTATTGTTGGATTAAAAATTGTAACTTTATTGAAATAGCAGTACAACAAATTGATTAACAAATAATTACCTATCCTGTAGTGCTACTAAACAATTATTAATTTAAAATAAATGGAAATATGAAAGGAACTTTTAAACTCGCAAAAGTATCGGGAATTGGTATATTTGTTCATTGGACATTTTCATTTCTTATTGCCTTTATCATTTTTGTTAATATCAGATCCGGTTACAATCAACTCCAAATATTGTGGTCTATCTTTTTTATACTTACCATTTTTGTTACTGTTATATTACATGAACTGGGACATGCCTTAGTGGCAAAAAACTATGGTATTGTTACCAAAGACATCACTTTACTTCCCATTGGAGGTCTAGCAAGACTGGAACGCCTCCCAGAAAAACCACTCGAAGAATTAACCGTAGCCTTTGCTGGACCTTTGGTAAATATCCTTTTAGCCGCTTTTACTGGAATTTTCATAACGCTTCCTGATAATGCAGAGGCCTTAGTGCTACAACTATCAGGCGGGATAAATTCATCTAATTTTCTATTAAACTTTTTTATAGTAAATATTGCTTTGGCAATTTTTAATCTGATACCAGCATTCCCAATGGATGGCGGCCGAATACTGAGAGCCTTACTCTCCTTTAAATTTAAAAAACATATTGCCACTAAAATTGCAGCTAGAATTGGCCAACTACTAGCAATCGGGTTTATGATCATTGGTTTTCTATCTAATCCTTTTTTAATTTTTATAGGTGTTTTTGTCTTTATGGGTGCCCAAATTGAAGCTAGCAGTACCGAGTCTAAATACGTGCTTAAAGGCTACAAAGTAAAAGATGTAGTAATGAAAAATTACCTATCTATTGATAAAGACCAGCCGCTATCAAAAGCAATTGAATTGTTATTAGATAGTCAGTCTAAAATATTTTTAATTACTAGCAACGACGAACCTATTGGCACCTTAAATAGAGATGAAATTATCGTCGCTCTTGCTAAAAGAGGTGAAAATACGCCTATTCACACCGCAATGAATAGCAATTTAGTTTATTTAGAAGAAAATACTTTGTTAGCAGATGTCTTTGATTTAATCTACAGCAGCAAGTCCACTTTAATGCTCGTAATGAATAAAAAACAACTAATAGGAACTCTAGATACAGAGAATCTATTAGAATTTTTATTGATTAAAGAGGTAAAAATTAAAAATGCTAATGAGTTATAGTAAATCAATACGTTTAGCAAGTGAAAACATTGAGCTGGTTCATAGTGGAACGGACTATTTCACACGTTTAAAAAAAATAATCAATGAGGCCAAGACCGAAATTCACTTGCAGTTTTATATTTTTGAAAATGACACTATCGGAAACGAAATCATAAAAGCTTTGTTAGAAGCTGCTTCTCGTGACGTTTCTATATATATTTTAATAGATGGTTTTGGTTCCTTTTCCTTTCCTAAACAATTGGTTAAAGACTTTAGAAACAATGGCATTCACTTTCGGTTTTTTTCTCCATTATTCTCTGCAAATTCTTTTTATATGGGTCGTAGGCTTCATCACAAAGTGGTGGTGGCTGATAGTCATGTGGTTCTTGTAGGCGGCATAAATATTGCTGACAAATATGTAGGGAATCTAAACAAAGAACCCTGGCTAGATTATGCTGTTTTAATCACTGATCTCAAAATAGCCAGAAACCTGCAAAGCTTGTGTCTGAATCTTTTCTTGAAGAAAAAGTTGCTGTTTCCTAAAAAAACAAAAGCCTTATTTCACAAACAATTCACAGCTATTATTAATATTATCCAAAATGATTGGTTAAAAAGGAAAAACGAAATTTATGATGCTTATTTAGATTCATTTGGCAATGCCAAAAAAGAGATAATTATCGTAGGAAGTTATTTTTTACCTGGCAGAAGATTATACAATGTTTTAAAAAAAGCATCAAAAAATAAGGTCAAAATAAAATTACTTTTATCTGGATTATCAGATGTTGCGCTGTCCAAGCGTGCTACTTATCACATCTACACCTCTTTGCTTGATGAAGGCATTGAACTTTATGAATGGAATAAATCAATATTGCATGGTAAAGCAGCAGTAGTTGATGGATATTGGAGTACGATAGGATCTTTTAACTTAAATAATTTGAGTGTTTATGGAAGTATTGAGATGAATGTCGAAATTAAATCAGTGAAATTCTCTTTGGAGTATGCAGCACATCTAAATAAAGTTTTGGCCAAGTGTCAAAGAATAACCCCAGAGTCTCTCCAAAAAAGGAATAGTATTTTTTCCTATTTTCTCAACTGGATTTCCTACTGGACGGCGAGGTTAATCCTTAATATTATTACTTACTTTCCACATAATCGTTATACACGGTTCTATTAAAATCACTCCTTATTATTGATGAAAATTGTAGTAAAATGACAGCTAGCACGGTAGTTTATGGAAAGACAGATTTGCCCCCTCCACATTCCTGAATCCAAACCTATTTAACGTAAAGGAGTTGGGTTGTCTATATTCAAAAAGTAGTGTTGCTTTATATCGAAGAACTTTGTATTTTTAACAATTTCTTAACAAGAAGGAAACGAATAAAAAAAGCGATTCTTTAATTTTACACTTTAATTAATTAACTCTCATTATGAAACACTTTTACTTAAAAAAGCAGCTGCTACTGGTAGCTGTATTTTCTTTTTTAAGTCTTTTATCATTTGGCCAGGTTCCCTCCTATTACAACGGGACCAACATAAACCAAACGGGAACTGCCTTAAAATCAAGTCTTGCTACCTTAATTAGCAGCAACACCACTAATTTAAGTTATACTCCAGGAGTATGGGATGCCTTAAAACAAACAGACTTAGATCCAAATGATCCTACTAAAGTCTTACTGATTTATGGTTACGATGACACAGATGGAGACATCACGAATGACCGAACTCGTTCTAAAGATCTTAATGGTGGAAACCAAGGGGAATGGAATAGAGAACACGTTTTTGCAAAATCATTGGGAAATCCTAATTTAGGAACTTCAGGTCCAGGTAGTGATGCGCATCATTTAAGAGCTTCTGATATTACTTTGAATTCAACAAGAAACAACTATCCGTTTGGTGATGGATCTGGAAATTCAAAATTAGTAAATGGTACTTATTGGTATCCTGGTGATGAATGGAAAGGTGATGTAGCGCGTATGATAATGTACATGCACCTAAGATATGGTAATCAATGTAATCCAAGTGCAGTAACAGTTAGTTCTCAAAATTATAATACTGATATGGCTGACATTCTTTTAGAATGGAATGCTGAAGATCCAGTATCTCAAGTAGAAATCAATAGAAATACAATATTAGAGGGAGTTCAAGGTAACAGAAACCCTTTTATTGACAATCCAGCATTTGCAACCACTATATGGGGAGGGCCACAAGCTCAAAATAGATTTGACGGAAGCGTAACTCTAGATACAGAAGCTCCAACTGCACCTGCAAATGTATACGCTACTAATACAACACAAACAGCAACCACGTTAACTTGGACACAGTCTACAGATAATGTTGGTGTTTTAGGATATAGAATTTATAACGGCGCAGTACTAATTGGCTCTTCGTCAACATCTACTTATGTTTTATCAGGTCTTACGGCAAGTACAAATTATAGCTTAACTCTGAAAGCTTTTGATGCTGCTGGTAACATTTCTAACGCTAGCAATAGTGTAGCAATTACTACTCAGGCAGGAACACCTCCTGCTACCTCTGTAGTTTTCATGAATGAAATACATTATGATAACAATGGTGCAGATGTAGGTGAAGGTGTAGAAATTGCAGGAACAGCAGGAACAGACCTTACAGGTTGGAGCATCATTCCTTACAATGGAAACGGTGGCGCTTCTTACACCCCTGTGGGGAATTTGACAGGAACAATTCCAAATCAATCAAATGGTTTTGGAACCGTGTTTGTGGGAATTAGTGGTTTACAAAACGGTGCGCCTGATGGTCTTGCATTAGTCAACAATCTAGGAAATGTAGTTCAGTTTTTAAGCTACGAAGGTTCATTTATTGCTACGAATGGTCCGGCAAATGGAATGACCAGTACAGATATTGGTGTATCTCAAACGGGAACAGAAGCTGCGGGTCTATCCTTACAATTGGTTGGAACGGGCACAGAATACAGTAATTTCACTTGGCAGGCAGCAACGCCGAGTACTTATGGAACGATCAACAGTGGACAATCATTTGCAAACACTACTGTTCCGCTTAGTGCACCAGCAAATCTGACGGCTAGTAATACGACTCAAACGAAAACGGAGTTATCTTGGGAAGCGGCAACAGCGGCAGTATCATATGAGATTTACAACGGTACTACGCTAGCGACTACCACTACTGCAACAACTTACACAGTCACTGGTTTAACTGCAAGTACATCGTATACTTTTACAGTTAAAGCAGTAGATGCTGATGACAATACTTCCGAAGCGAGTAATGCGGTTGCAGTTACAACACTTAGTAATAGCACTACACCTGCTCCAGCTGGTTCTGTATTTATTAATGAAATTCATTATGATAATGCAGGTTCAGATATTGGTGAAGGAGTTGAAATTGCCGGTCTTGCGGGAACTGATGTAACAGGATGGAAAGTGATTCCATATAATGGTAATGGAGGGGCAAGTTATACGCCCGTAGGTACCTTATCAGGAGTTATTCCTAATCAGTTAAATGGATATGGAACGGTATCAGTAAGTATTTCAGGATTGCAAAATGGCGCTCCTGATGGTATTGCCTTAGTTGATGCTGCTAATAATGTAATTCAGTTTTTGAGTTACGAAGGCAGTTTTACAGCAACAAATGGCCCTGCTGCGGGAATGACAAGTACCGATATTGGTATTGAAGAAGCAAGTACAGCTACAGTTGGAACTTCGCTTCAGTTAGTTGGAAAAGGAACAAAATACAGTGATTTTACTTGGGAAGCTGCAGAAAATACTTTTGGAGCAGTAAATAAAGGACAACGATTAGGTGACTTAGTTTTCATTAATGAAATTCATTATGACAATGCTGGAACTGATATAGATGAAGCTGTTGAAGTGGCAGGATATGCAGGAACTGATTTAACTGGATGGAGCATTGTACCTTACAACGGAAACGGTGGAGCTAGTTATGCTCCCGTTACTGCACTAACAGGTTCAATACCAGAACAATTAAATGGTTACGGAACAGTATTTGTAAAGATTCCTGGTTTACAAAATGGAGCACCAGATGGTTTAGCATTAGTAGACGCAACTGGAAAAGTAATCCAATTCTTGAGTTATGAAGGTGTTTTTACAGCTACTAACGGACCTGCAAACGGAATGACAAGTACAGATATTGGTATTGCCGAAGAAAGTAGTGCAGCTGTAGGAACTTCATTGCAGTTAACTGGAGCTGGATTTACTTATGCTGATTTTACTTGGCAAGCTACAAAAAGCACATTGGGTGCAGTAAATGCAGGTCAATTTTTTGGAAATGCATCAGATATAATAGTAGTAATCCCTATCGCAGAAGCACGTGCTAAAGCTGATGGAGAAATAGTGACTGTAACCGGAACATTAACAGTCTCTGACCAGTTTTCAGGTTCTGCTTATTTGCAAGATGCAACAGGAGCAGTTGCCGTTTTTGATAAAACAGTACATGGTTCTGGAATTTTCAAAATAGGTGATTCAATTACTGTTACTGGAACAAGAAGTAGTTACAGTGACCAAGTTCAAATTAGTCCGGTAAGTGCTGTTACAAACAATGGCCCAGCAAACCAACTTATCGAACCTCTTACTATTACTCTTAGCGAAATGGTCAATCATCCGGCTGAGTTAGTGCGTGTGGTAAACACTACTTTCCCTAAACCAGGAGCTATAATGTTTGGTAATTCTAATACTGATATTTCTGATGCCAGCGGTACAGCGCAATTGCGTATTGATGCTGATGTGGATGGCTTAGTTGGTTTTGGTCAACCAGAAAGCTGTGCTGAAATTATTGGAGTTGTAGGTAATTATTATGCCACACAACAGCTATTGCCTAGAATGAGAAGTGATTTCCCATGTGCTGATAAATACCAACAAACAGGAAGTGACTTAAGTATTTCTAAAGACAAAACTTTAGATATTGCCACTTGGAACGTAGCTTGGTTTGGAGACGAAACAAATTCACCAGCGGCAGGAAAACCTGACTCAGATGCGATTCAAAAAGAAGCAGTTAAAAATGTATTACAAACTTTAGATGCAGATATTTATGCTGTCGAAGAAGTTTCTGATGATGCGTTATTAGCACAAATGGTCAGCGAAATGAATGATTATAGTTATGTATTATCTGAAGCTACCTCATACCCTAATGATGTATCAGGTCCTAAACAAAAAGTAGGGTTTATATACAAAAACAAAACTGTTGAGCCGGTGAGCACTAAAGTATTGTTGCAAACAATTCACCCTTATTATAACGGCGGAGATACTTCAGCTTTAGTTAACTATCCTGATAGTGATAAGTCTCGCTTTTTTGCTAGTGGAAGATTACCTTTTATGTTGACTGCTAATGTTACTATTGACGGAAACAAGCAGCAAATTAATATTATTGACTTGCATGCAAGAGCCAATACTAGTGGTGATGCTCAAGGCAAATATGACATGCGTAAGTTTGATGTTGAGGTACTAAAAGACACTTTAGACACACAATATCCTAATGCTAATTTAATTTTACTTGGTGACTACAATGATGACGTTGACCAAACGGTTTCAAGTGTACCAACGACAGTCTCGACTTTTGAAGCGTATGTTAACGATGCTGCAAATTACACTGTAGTAACTAAGGAATTAAGTGATGCTGGTTTTAGATCGTATGCTACTTATGAGAATATGATAGACCATATTACGCTTTCTAATGAATTAGCCGCACTATACATTCCACAATCAGCACGAGTTCATTACGAATTTTATTCTAGTGATTACACAAAAACAGCATCAGATCACTTCCCAGTTTCAGCAAGATTACAGTTGAAATTGATGACTGCTGATGCGGTAACTGCAACAAATGTAAGCTGTAATGGCGAAGCTGATGGAACCGCAAGTATTAATGTGTCGGGCGGAATTTCTCCTTATACGTACCAGTGGAGTACAAATGCTACTTCAAATAGTATTGCAGACCTAAGCGCTGGAAATTACAGTGTTGTAGTTAAAGATGCCTTAAATAATACCATAACAAAGGACTTTACAATTACTGAAGCAACAGCAATAGAAATTCCTTCTGCAGAAGATGTTACTGTATATAATGGATACAGTGAGCAGTCTTGTACGACCCTTAATGCGGGTACAGTTACTGGTGGTGTACTACCTTACACTTATGAATGGAGTAATGGGGCTACCACTACTACAATTAAAGTTTGTCCAGAACCAACTACTACCTACACATTAACAGTAACTGACGCTAATGGATGTAGCGCTGTGACTGAACGTACAGTAAACGTAGAAGATGTGCGTTGTGGCAGTAACAGTAGACATCCAAAAGTAGAAATCTGTCATAGAGGAAAAGCTATTTGTGTTGATGATAATGCTGTTAAATGGCATCTAGCTCATGGTGATACTTTAGGAAGTTGTGCTGAACAAAATAATACCCCTCAACGCACTATTACAAATGTGAATGTATTTCCAAATCCATTTGTAAGCCATGTTAATGTTAGTATCAACAGTTCGACAAATGCAAAAGTTGACTTTTTAATTTATAACTTCTTTGGACAGTTAGTGCATCAAAGTAGCCAAAACATTAGTGCTGGAAAATCAATTTCTAATCTAGAGTTATCTAGATTAAGAAAAGGATTCTATTTCTTGAAAACTGTGGTTAACGGAAAAGTTAAAAACATTAAATACTTAGTAAAAAAATAAGATTTTTATAATCCTTTTACTACTTAATACCAGCTGCCCGGAATGTACTTTTCGGGCAGCTTTTTTTTGTTTCAGCAGGAAAAGTAAGAACATAAGACAAAATACTGTTGCAGTAATAAATAACTCCCTCTTATATTGATTAATTAGTAATTTTTTTTGTAACTTTAATACAGTTAACTATTTGACAAGTAATAAGTTAATTAATCATTATGGAACAAAAAAATCTAAAAAATAAAAAAGAGACCTGGATACAAAAGGATACCGCAAATAAGATTCCCAAGCTGGATAAAAAAACCATTTTTGTACCACTTCAAAATGAGTTACCATTCTAAGATATCCAAGGATCATGTTAGCTAAGCTAACGTTGGAGCAGTGAGTCACTGTTCTATAATTGAATGCTTTTTCAAGCACTGGGTTCAAAAGGCGCTGCGCAGAGCTCCGAACCTTTTGAACCCGTATTCTTAATTGGAGTGAGTGACAGAAAAGTCCTCACTCCATTAACAAATTAGATACCATGAATTTTGAAAAATACAAAACAGCCTTTACCGAAGAAGCTATAAAATCTGGCTACTCCTATGATACTATTGAGCATTGTATGAACTATGCCAGTAAACTGATTAAAAATGGTGTACCTATCATTTATAATTCGACTCATTTATCGCTTCTCGTTGGTTACAAAAAACAATATTTAAAAAAAGCAGCTTTATACAGCAACCACTTTTACAGAGATTTTACGATTATTAAAAAAAATGGTAAAAAGAGAATTATCTCAGAACCATTACCTAGTCTCATGGAAATTCAGCAGTGGATTTTGCAAAACATTTTATATCAAGTTCCCGTTAGTCCTTTTGCGAAAGCGTACAAACCAAAAACATCTCTGTCAGAAAATCTAAAATTCCATAAAAAGCAGCGCACTGTTTTTACTTTAGATTTAGAAAACTTTTTTCCTTCTATTTCTGCTGATAGCATCGAAAAGGTTTTTATCGAAATGGGGTATTCCAATGCCCTTGCTCGCTTACTCAGTCAGTTGTGTACGCGAGACAATAGCCTGCCACAAGGAGCACCCACAAGTCCTTATCTTTCTAATTTAATATTTAGGGAAGCTGACAAATCTATTGCAAACTATTGTATTGCTAATCGGATAAGATATACTCGCTATGCCGACGATCTGAGTTTCTCAGGTGATTTTGATTCTAAATCTGTACTCCATTTTGTAACAAATGTAGTAGAACAACTAGGTTGTAAAATAAATACCACTAAAACCAAATTAATGACTCCTAATATGAGACAGACAGTAACAGGAATTGTAGTTAATGATAAGCCACAAGTTGTTTTTCATAAGCGCAATGCCTTACGTCAAGCAATGTACTACATTCAGAAATATGGAATAGATGAGCATATAGCTTTTAGAGACATTCGTCAATCAAACTACTTACAACATCTGTTAGGTAAAATTAATTTTGTACTGCAAATTAACCCAAACGATCCAGAATTCATTGGTTACAAATCCTTTCTGATAGCATTAAAAAAGAAACAATCAAACCATCCTCTAAATGCAGTGGTCATGTAAAAAACATTACCTCAACAAATATTTATAAAGATTGCCTAAGGATTACCCACTTTTAGTAGCTAAAACGCTATCAAAAGTTGACATCATAGTAAACAAGCAAACACTACCTTGAATGAAATCAAACACACAATTACTTATCGAACTTTGGAAAGAAGCACGAACGCGATTTACAAACCAATTAACGCAAATTACTGAAAATGATTTAAAAAAAAGACTGCCACCCTCCCCTAACAGTCTCGGTTTTCTCATCCGCCACGTAGGAGATGTTGAATTACTTTTTGCCAAAAATGTTTTTGGAGAGAGTGACGTTAAAGTAATTGCAAAAACCGTAATTGCACAAAAAGACACAGGAGAATGGACTTCGCTTGACGAACTTAAAACACATAATGACTATGCCTTTAAAAGTTTATTAAAGAGTATCGAAAAACAAACGGTAGCCGATTGGGAAGGTATGATTACAACAAAGGAATTTGGCACAAAAACAAAAACAGAAGCCTTTGGAAGGATAATTTCTCATACCGCTTATCATGCTGGTCAAATGATGATGATTAACAAATATGGTACTGTATAAAATCTTAAGAATATATCCCTTTTGCCCAAACACAGACCTATTTCATACATAGCAAATAAAATGCTTTAACATTATCTATCTTCTTAAAAATGATTAAATTTGGAAGAAGCAACTCAATTTACTTTCGTAAATGATTGTATTTGAATTTAGAAATAGACTATTAACGATATACCTTAATTATAGTAAAGATGGCATTTATAGATTACTACAAAATTTTAGGAATTAGCAAAACTGCAACGGAAGCCGAGATAAAAAAAGCATTCCGAAAAATGGCTCGGAAATACCATCCTGATCTAAATCCAAATGACAAAGATGCTGAGAAAAAATTTAAAGAAATTAATGAGGCTAATGAAGTATTAAGTCATCCAGAAAACCGTAAAAAATATGATCAATACGGAGAAAACTGGCAACAGGCTGAACAATATGAGAGCGCTAGACAACAGCAGTCACAATATCAAAGAGGGGGGCAACAAGCTGACTTTGGTGGTTTTGGTGGCGGAGCAGATTACTCCGATTTTTTTGAATCTATGTTTGGAGGTCAAGCTGCTGGCGGTAGAGGAAGACAAAGAGCACAATATAAAGGACAGGATTTTAATGCTGAACTGCATTTAGATTTAAAAGATGTTTATACCACACACAAACGTACGCTGACTATTAATGGCAAAAACATTCGGCTCACCATACCCGCAGGAGTAGAGAATGGACAAATCATTAAAATTACAGGTCATGGTGCAGAAGGTGCTGGTGGTGGCCCAAAAGGAGACTTATACATCACGTTTACAATTGAAAATCACACTAACTTTAAACGAGACAAAAGTAACCTGTACAGTACTGTGGATTTAGACTTATATACCGCTGTTCTGGGCGGAGAAATCACTGTAGATACCTTTGATGGAAAAGTAAAACTCAATGTAAAACCAGGGACACAAAATGGCAGTAAAGTAAAGCTAAAAGGCAAAGGCTTTCCAGTGTACAAAAAAGAACCCCTTTTTGGAGACCTCTATATAAATTACCAGATAAAAATACCTACCCATCTTACTGATAAAGAAAAAGATTTATTTACGCAACTTTCTAAATTAAGATCATCATGAGTACCGAAAACTTAATTACCCTACATACCTTGTGTACCCATTATAAAGTAGAAGTATCCTTTTTCAATAATTTAAATGAATTAGGATTAATCGAAATTCAAGAGATTGAAGAAACACCTTATATTCATAATGATGCCATTTATGAAATTGAAAAAATAATAAGGGTACATCAGGACTTAGAAGTGAATCTAGAAGGTGTAGATGTCGTTTTAAACTTATTAAAAAAAATTGACTCTCTCCAAAAAGAGTTGGTTGCTGTTAGAAACCGATTACTGCTTTATGAAAATTAATAAATTGAATCTTCAATAAAATTGGAACTCTTTAAAGTACTTGTTTGTTAATTACTTGCTACCTTTTGCGCTTTATTCCTATATTTGTGTAAATACCACTACATTTAAAGTACTCCATAAAAATTAAAACTTTTTTTATGGCTTTTTCCATTTATCAAATTTATCCTTTATATTTACTAAACACCTAGTTAAGTATGAGGATTAATCCCATTAACTATCATGAGTTTTTATGAAAACCTGTGCTATTGTAGGCCATTTATAAAAAATTAATAGCACAAGATGGAGTGTAAAACCTCTTTCATTTTTAATACCATTAAGTAATTAAACAATATGAGTTACCTTAAAAAAGAGTTTTATGAACTTTTAAAAAACGATTTTTCAGTTTTTGATTTTATTCAAGAATGGGGAGTTGATGGTTTATCCTATAGAGATATTGAATATGAAGAAAATGAATGGATTAATTCTAAATTTTGGTCAACGCTCGGTTATGATTCGACTGAAATGCCTAATAGAACTTCCGCTTGGCAAAAAATAATCCATCCTGATGATTTGAAAAAAGCGAGTCAAGTTGACATTGTGGAATTTGACGAGATTTTAAGGTACAAACATAAAAATGGCGGACTGGTAACAGTTAGATGTAAAGCCATACCTATTAAAGATAAAGACGGACTGGTTACAAGAATTTTAAGTGCTCACACTAAAATAAGTCATAAAGAAGAAAATAATGCTGATGAAGAAACTTTAAAACAACAGCTTGATAAATATATTAAACAAGAAGATTTTCTAAAAAAGTGTAACGAAGCAGCACGTATCGGCTACTGGGAAGTAAATCTACTAAATCAAAGTTTATACTGGAGCGGTATGACCAAAGAGATACATGAAGCTGCTTTAGATTTTGAACCGGATTTAGAAACTGCGATTAATTTTTATAAAGAAGGGGAATCAAGAGATTTAATTACTAAATCTTTCGGACGTGCAGCTGCAGAAGGTATTCCTTTTGATCATGAATTACAAATTGTGACCCTAAAAGGAAATATAAGATGGGTTCGCTCTATAGGACAAGCGGTTTTTTCTGATGGTACGTGCACTCGTGTATATGGTACTTTTCAAGACATCACACAAGTAAAAAATTCTAACATTGCATTAATACAAGAAAAAGAAAAATTATTAAGTGTCATCGAAGGGACCAATGCGGGAACTTGGGAATGGAATATTCAAACTGGAGAGACAAATTACAATGAACTTTGGGCAAAAATATTGGGGTATTCCCTCAAAGAATTAGAACCTATTAGTATAAAAACCTGGAAAAATTTAGTGCACCCAGATGATTTAGAAAAATCTGATCAGCAATTGAAAGATTGTTTTGATAAAAAAACAGAATATTATAATTCAGAATACCGTATGCGTCACAAAGACGGGCATTACATCTGGGTTTTAGACAAAGGTAAGGTGATTAGCTGGACTAGTGACGGCAAACCACTGATGATGTTTGGCACCCAATACGATATCACGGAGCAAAAAAAAATTATCAATAGAAATATTGTATTTATCGAGCAAACCCCTACCGCTATAGCGATGTTTGATAATAATATGCGTTACCTAGCCTCTTCAGAAAAATGGAAAGAAGATTACAATCTTAAAGACAAAACAATTATTGGAAAATCCCACTATGAACTCTTTCCAGAAATTGGAACTGAATGGAAAAATATTCACCAAAAATGTTTGAATGGATTTGCTGAAAAAAGAGACGAAGATAAATTCATACGTAAGGACGGCACCGTTCAATGGTTAAAATGGGAAGTCAAACCATGGTACAATGATAATGGAACCGTTGGCGGCCTAATTATGTATACTGCGGATATTACAGCTCGAAAAAAAACCGAAGAACAGTTGCGTATTAGTGAAGAAGCCTTCCGTGGTAACTTTGAGAATGCCGCTATTGGAATGGCCTTATTAGATGAAAAAGGGAATTGGCTAAAAGTAAACCGCAGCCTTTGCATGATGTTAGGCTATTCTGAACAGGAATTAATGGTTCAGAGTTTTCAAGACATTACCCATCCTGATGATTTACAAGCTGATTTAAAATTACTAGACGAACTTGTAAAAGGTAGGCGGTCATTTTACCATATGGAGAAAAGGTACATTTGTAAAAACGGCCGTATCATAAATATTATTTTAGCCGCTTCACTAGTACGAAATACAGAAAATCATCCTTTGTATTTTATTTCTCAAATTATAGACATCACACCACAAAAAAATGCAGAAAGAGAATTAGCAGACACTATATCAAAAATGCAAAGTTTAATAGAAGCTAGTACTCAGGTTTCTATCATCGAAACTGACAAAAAAGGAAACATTACTACTTTTAACAAAGGAGCAGAAAACCTTTTAGGATATAGTAAAGAAGAGGTGCTATTCAAACAAACTCCTGCGCTCATTCATTTAAAAGAAGAAGTTGCAGCAAGAGCTCTAGAAATTAAAACTAAATACAATGATATAGTAGAAGGTTTTAAAGTATTTACCTATGCCGCTAATAAAGGAGAATACGACACTCGAGAATGGACCTATATTAAAAAAGATGGCACTCAGTTCCCAGTTCAACTAACCGTGACTGCCATAAAAACTGAGGGTAAAATCACAGGTTATTTGGGTATAGCCGTAGATATTAGTTATATAAAACAAACCGAAAAAGAAATACAATCTTTGCTGTTAGTAACCAAAGATCAAAATGAAAGATTAAAGAACTTTGCACATATAGTCTCCCATAATCTACGATCTCATTCTGGAAATATAACGATGATGTTAGATTTATTAAATTTTGAATTTCCAGAATTGTCAAAAAATGAGTTCATACAACTTTTAGGAACTGCTTCTGAAAATTTGAAAGAAACGATTACCCATTTAAATGAGGTGGTATTAATAAATACTTCGTTGAGTGAAAATCTACAAAACTTAGAATTGCGAGAGTACATGGATAAAACCATAAAGAATGTTTCTGTTATTGCCCAAAAAGCAGAAGTACAAATTTATAATGAAATTGATCCTGATGTGAAAATCCAAGCTATTCCAGCTTATCTCGATAGTATATTACTCAATTTTATTACAAATGGAATTAAGTACAGGTCAGCTGATCGAGATAGTTTTATAAAAATATCCTCAACGATAAATGATGACTTCGTTATTTTAAGTATTGAAGACAATGGCATCGGAATCGATATGAAAAAAAATAGAGACAAACTTTTTGGGATGTATAAAACCTTTCATTCCAATAAAGATGCTCGAGGTATTGGGTTGTTTATTACCAAAAACCAAATAGAAGCCATAGGTGGTAGTATAAAAGTAGAGAGTATACTAAATAAGGGCACAACTTTTAAAATATATTTTAAACATGAAAAAAATTGATATAGCTTGTATAATAGATGATGATCCAATTTTTATTTTTGGGACCAAAAAAATTATGCAAATAGCAAATTTTTGCGAAAGTTTTATGATTTTTCACAATGGAAAAGAAGCTTATGATAAGTTAAAAATAATAATAGAAAATGGTAGTAAATTACCTGATCTTATCTTGTTAGATTTAAACATGCCTATCTGGGATGGTTGGCAGTTTCTAGATGAATTTGTAAAAATCCCTAATGAAAAGATCATCACAATTTATATTATCACCAGCTCTGTGGACCCTGCAGATATAATAAGAGCTAAATCGTATGACAGGGTTAGTAATTATATCGTGAAACCTATAACCATGGAAGAGTTAAAAAAAATACTGTCCTAAATTTATTTTATTTCATTAGCTAATTTATAGTTTGGATATCCCCCCTATCTTTAATAAACTAAAATTATTTTGAATCAGCATTTAACTATATAATTGTTGTCTTTGTCAGACCGCTTAAAAAAATAATGCGATAGCGCTACTTTGTACAGTTTAGCTTGTTTAGGCAGTTATTAATCTTTAAAACAAATTAAAATGGCCGCCAACTTTAACAGCTTAAAACTAATTCGTCTAGGTATCGAAACCCAGAAAGAGTATGTCGTTTTTATGCGTTTTGACTGCACGATATGCAAATCAGAAGGTTTTGAGGCACTTAATAGAATAAAAGTATCGGTAAATAACAAGTCAATAATCGCTACGCTATATATTATCACAGATGGTATTCTGGAAACTGGGAAAGCGGGTTTATCTGAAAGTGCTTGGCGGTTTTTGGGAGCCAAAGAAGGTGATGAAGTCACTTTTGCACATGTACAACCTGTGGACTCCATGAGACATATTCGGTCTAAGATGTATGGCGAACAACTGGATGATTCAGCATTACAAAACATCATCACTGATATTGTAAATGGTCAATATTCTAATATTGAAATCGCCGCTTTTATAACAGCCTGCGCTGGCGACAACCTTAATATTCAAGAAATTATTGGTCTAACTAAAGCAATGGTCAATACTGGTAAAAAATTAACATGGAACCATAAAATTATAGTCGACAAACATTGTGTAGGAGGACTTCCAGGCAATCGCACTACTCCAATTGTTGTTGCTATTGTGGCGGCACATGGACTAACTATTCCTAAGACTTCTTCCAGGGCAATAACTTCGCCTGCAGGAACGGCAGATGCACTAGATACAATGACAGTGGTCAATTTAGATATCAACCAGATTAAGAAAGTCGTAGAAAAAGAAAATGGTTGTTTTGTTTGGGGTGGATCCATAAAATTAAGTCCCGCCGATGACATTTTAATTCGGATTGAAAGAGCCCTAGATGTGGATAGTGAAGGTCAAATGATAGCATCCGTATTATCTAAAAAGATTGCAGCAGGATCTACACATGTAGTCATTGATATCCCGATAGGAAAAACAGCCAAAGTTAGAACAGAGGAAGATGCTGAAAAACTCAAATATTATTTCAATGTGGTAGCCAAAGCTCTTGGGTTACAAATTAAAGTACTTTTTACAGATGGCTCTCAACCTATTGGTAAAGGCATTGGTCCATCTTTAGAAGCCATCGATGTATTAAGTGTATTAAGAAATGAAACAGAAGCTCCACAAGATTTAAAAAACAAATCGTTACTAATTGCTGCCAGCATCATTAATCTGGCTGACAAAGAACAAAAAAATAACGGACTCACAATTGCTGAGGAGATACTTGCAAGCGGAAAAGCATATAATAAATTCTTAGCGATTTGTCAGGCACAAGGTGGGTTCAAAGAACCTACAACCGCTCCTTATAGCCAAGACATCAAAGCTGTAACCTCTGGAACGGTTACACAAATTGACAATAGAAGGTTAGCCAAAATAGCAAAGTTAGCCGGTGCTCCACAAGATTTAACTGCTGGTATTATCCTTAAAACTCCTTTGCAAACTAATGTCAAAGCGGGAGATACTTTGTTTACCATTTTTTCTGAATCCAAGGGAGAACTTAATTATGCTTTGAAATATTTAGAATCTCAAATAGGTATCATTTTAATACAATAATCTGATGAAAAAGATATTTTTTGCCCTTCCAGGAAATGAAATTATGGCTGATTTACTAATCTGCAAGCAGCATGGAGAAAAGGGTGAATTTACGTTGCGTCATTTTCCTGATGGAGAAACCTATATCCGTATTTTATCAGAGGTTAAAAATAAAGAGGTTGTGATTGTATGCACACTCAATCAACCTGATGACAAACTACTCCCACTCTACTTTTTGGCTAAAAACTGTAAAGATTTAGGTGCAAAAAAAATAATACTTATAGCGCCGTACCTAGCTTATATGCGCCAAGACACCATTTTTAATCCGGGTGAAGCGGTTACCTCAACTTATTTTGCCAGTTTACTATCTAGTTTTATAGATTCTTTAATTACGATTGATCCCCATCTACACCGCCGAAGTACGCTCAGCGAAATCTATAATGTTCCTACTAATGTAGCTCATGCAGCAAACCATATCGCTGACTGGGTTAAAAAAAACGTCGTGACTCCGCTATTTATTGGTCCTGATAGTGAAAGTGAACAGTGGGTTGCTAAAGTAGCCGAGGATGCCCAAGCCCCTTTTTTAATACTTTCAAAAATCAGGCATGCTGATGACGAGGTAGTAATTTCTATTCCGGATGTATCACTTTTTAAAAACCACACCCCTATATTAGTCGATGATATAATTTCTACTGGCCGAACTATGATGGCTACCATTGCACATTTAAAAAAGGCCGAAATGCAACCGCCTATTTGTATTGGCGTCCATCCTTTATTTGCTGGAAATGCTTATCAAGACCTGCTCCATGCGGGCGCCAATACAATCATAAGTTGCAATACCATCCAGCATGTAAGTAATCATATAGACATTTCTGATTTGTTGCTGCCTTAAACCTACTCGATTAAAATACAAAGCGCTTTTTGTCATACTATTTCTTTCAAACTTCACCCTCTCTATCCTTAAATCTGAAGTCCCTATCATTTTAACAGCCAACTTAAGATAACAATATGTAAAAACAGGAGATTTGATAGTGGGTACTATTATTTTTAAAAGCTTGGCGTTCATTGCTGATTTTTTCGATAAAAGCACCTATAAACTCGGTAAACAATACCCTAAATTACTGATAATAAGCATAATAATTGTATATTTGAGTAGCACGCATTTGTTAAGCAATTAATTTAGCACTACCTATGGATAGCCTTTTAAAAATCACTGAAGCCATTAAACGTTTTTTACTAGAGATAGGCGAACTTTCCTATTTTGCGGGACGTTTTTTTAGACAGCTTTTTAAAAGACCCTTTGAATTTAAAGAATTTATTCGGCAATGTTACTATATGGGAAATCGGTCTTTATTGTTAGTTGCAGTTACAGGATTTATTATTGGTTTGGTTTTTACATTGCAGTCAAGACCCACCTTGCAAGAATTTGGTGCAGTGTCTTGGATGCCCTCTATGGTGAGTATCTCGCTCATAAGAGAAATAGGCCCTATTATAACCGCTTTAATATGTGCCGGCCGAATAGGCTCTGGGATTGGTGCAGAAATAGGTTCGATGAGAGTTACAGAACAAATTGACGCTATGGAAGTATCGGGTACTAATCCCTTTAAATACCTTGTCGTTACCAGGATTTTAGCTACTACTTTCATGCTGCCCATTTTAGTTTTTTTTGGTGATGCTATTGCCATTTACGGTTCGTTCTTAGTAGAAAATATTAAAGGGAATGTCTCTTTTTTGCTGTATTTCAACCAAGTTTTTGATGCCTTAGAATTTAGTGACTTAATTCCCGCAACGATAAAAACATTCTTTTTTGGTTTTGCCATCGGTCTAGTAGGTTGCTTTAAAGGATATTACTGTAAAAAAGGAACGGCAGGTGTGGGAGTTGCTGCTAATTCGGCTGTAGTATTTACTTCGATGCTGCTTTTTATAATAGATTTTGTTGCTGTATTTGTTACGGATATATTTTATGACTTATAATGCTTATGGACAATCAACCATCTCATATCGAACCAATAATTAATATTAAAAATTTAAAAAAAAGCTATGGTGAAAATCATGTGTTGAATGGTTTTAATATGCACCTAAATGAAGGAGAGAATTTAGTGATTATGGGCAAATCTGGTTCAGGAAAGTCAGTAATGATTAAATGCCTTATCGGTTTAGAAAGAGCTGATGAAGGAACTATTGAAATTATGGGGCGAGATATTAGTACACTCGATAGAACAGCATTAGACGAATTAAGAACTGAAATAGGATTTTTATTTCAAGGAAGTGCGCTGTACGATTCGATGACCGTTAGAGAAAATTTAGAATTTCCGCTGCGCAGGCATACTAAAAAATTTGGTGTACTAAAAGACACGACACCTCTAGTAATGGAAGCACTTGAGAATGTTAGCCTGGCGGATGCCGTTGACTTAATGCCAGTAGAGCTATCTGGAGGAATGAAACGGAGGATCGCATTAGCGAGAACACTGATTCTACAACCTAAAATAATATTATATGACGAACCCACAACGGGACTGGATCCCATAACCTCAAAAGAAATTTTGATTCTTATGAAATCCATTCAAGAAAAATACAATACCTCAGCAATAATCATTACCCACGATGTCGACTGTGCTCGCGTTATATCTAATAGAATGATTTTACTAGTGGATGGAATTAATTATGCCGAAGGAACATTTGCTGAATTATCAAAATCAACTGACCCTAAAGTTCAAGCGTTTTTTAAATAATTACAACTATGGAAAAAACAACATCACAAAAAATACGTCTCGGCCTTTTTATTACATTGGGTTTATTACTTTTTGTAACTGCCATTTATTTCATTGGCGATAAGCAAAAGTTATTTGGTCAAACCAGTCACTTAAAAGCCATCTTTAGCAATGTAAGTGGCCTACAGCTGGGGAATAATGTGCGCTATTCTGGTATTAATGTAGGGACTGTTCAGTCTATCGAAATGCTCAACGATACTACCATTAGCGTTAATATGATCATTGACAAAGCGATTTTTAAGCATATTAAAAAGGATGCCATTGCTACCATAGGATCTGATGGATTAGTGGGAAGTATGATTATTAATATACTCCCAGGAAATGGTTCTCAGATTCCCATAGAAGCAGGAGATGAGATACAGTCTGAAGATCGGGTGCGCACTGATGACATTTTAAATACTTTGAGCAAAACGAATGAAAATGCAGCCCTACTAACAGTTGATTTACTTAAAATTACTAAGGATATTACGGATGGAAAAGGTTCTGTGGGCGCTTTAATAAATGACACCGTAATGGCCAGAGATCTAAAAGAAACACTCCATTATTTAAAAATGACCAGCAAAGGAACCTCAGAATCTGTTGCTAATTTAAACAGACTCATTTCCTCTTTAAATAATAAAAACAATGTAATAGGGGTTTTAAAAGATACGGCTGTGGCCAATAATATAAAAACAGTTGTTTTGAATTTAGATCAATCATCAGCCGAAATTGATAAAGTGGTGCGCAATTTAAACCAAACGATTGTTAACATGAAAGATGGAAAAGGAGCCATAAACTACTTATCAAATGATCCCAATTTAGTTAGAAAAGTAGACTCAACCATGTCAAATATCAATGAAGCTAGCAAACGCTTAAATGAAAATTTAGAAGCTTTGAAACACAATTTCTTATTCCGAGGCTATTTTAGAAAGCAAGAAAGACAAAAAAAGAAAGAGGAAAGGCAAAATAGTAACTAATTAAGAGGCATTAAACGGTACACCATGATCACGATAGAAAAACTAGGAATAATTTTAAGTCCAACAAACTTAGCGTTTGAAAACATGGGCGTATTGAACCCAGCTGTCTATCAAGATAGAAATACAGTACATATATTGTATCGTGCAGTACAAGAAGGTAATTTTTCTACAATTGGTTATGCCAAAACTGAAGGCCCTTTAAAAATTATAGAAAGAAAAAAGGAACCACTAATCTCCAGAAATTTTGATTACGAATCACAGGGTATGGAAGACCCCAGAATAGTGAAACTAGATGGAGTGTATTACGTAACATATACAGCATATGACGGAATTAATGCGATGGGTGCCTTAGCTACTTCCAAAGATTTAATTCATTTTGAGAAGAAAGGAATTATCACTCCTCAAATAAATTATCAGGAATATGAAAATCACGTAAACTGCTGTAATCCCTCAAAGTTAAACCCAAAGTACCATCAATATTACAATCTGTTTTCCCAAATAGGTTTAGTAGGAGATGAAACCCGTTTACTAAGAGATAAGGACGTCGTGCTTTTTCCCCGAAAAATCAAAGGGCAATTTGTCTTATTGCACCGCATTTGGCCTGGAATTCAAATCGTGAAATTTGATAATTGGGAAGAACTAACCTTAGCTTTTTGGGAAGAATATTTAATGAACTTAACGGACCATATTATATTAGATCCAAAAGATCCCTATGAGGTAAATTATATAGGTGCGGGTTTACCACCTATAGAGACTCCTGATGGATGGCTCCTTATTTATCATGGAGTTCATGAAACCACTATTGGAAAAACCTACCATGCTAAAGCAGCTTTACTGCATTTAGATCATCCAGAGATGGAAATATCCAGATTACCCTACCCCTTATTCTCTCCTACTAAAAAATGGGAAAAAGAAGGTGTTGTCAATAATATTGTATTTCCTACAGGACATGCTTTGTTTGAAAATGACTTATACATCTACTACGGCGCCGCTGATAAACATATCGCTGTAGCAAAATTAGACATTCTCGAATTACTCCTAGAGTTAAAAAAGCAACCTTAAAAAAATAGACAATGAAAATTGAAAAAGGAATCAAAATGCTAATTGTAAGTTCCTACCCGCCTAGACAATGCGGACTAGCAACTTTCTCCAACGATATTGCAAATGCAATAAAAAATGTTTTTGGCGCTACTTTGCCTATTGAAGTATGTGCGCTACAAAATACGATCTCTACCTATGATTATGGACCTGAAGTAACCTACATTCTTCCCACAACCGAAGTGGATGAATACCGTAATGTAGCCGAAAAAATAAACACACGAGAAGACATCGCATTAGTTTGTATTCAACATGAATTTGGTCTTTTTGGAGGGGAATATGGTAACCATATCCTATCCTTTATTTTGGCTTTAAACAAACCTATTGTTATTATTTTCCATACTGTCTTACCCCATCCCGACGAAAGGCGAAAAAAAATAGTTCATGCCATTATTGATCTCGCTGATAAAGTGATTGCACTCACTCTTAGATCTAAAGAAATATTAGTTAAGGAATATGACAGTGACCCATTAAAACTACAAGTTATTCCGCATGGGAATCACAACATACTTTGGGAAGAAAAAGAACTTTTGAAAAAACAATATAATTATGCTGACCGAGTGGTGCTCTCTACTTTTGGTTTGATTAGCGAAAACAAAAATATCGAAACCATTTTAGAAGCACTGCCCAATGTAATTAAAGCATATCCTAAAATAATTTATTTAATTATTGGTAAAACGCATCCTGAAATTATCAAGCAACAAGGCGAAGAATACAGAACCAAATTAACTGATTTAGTACATGATCTACAGCTAGACAATCATGTATTATTTATTAATGAATACCTAGAATTAAAAAAGTTATTGCAATACCTCACCTTATCAGATATTTATCTTTTTTCTTCAAAAGACCCTAATCAAGCAGTGAGCGGAACCTTCGCTTATGCCATGAGTAGCGGCTGCGCCGTGATATCCACTCCCATTCCACATGCGGTAGAAGTATTAACCGATGGCAATGGCATTTTATTGAAAAGTTTTGATAAGCCACAAGAATTTACAGATGCGCTACTGCAATTATTAGAAAACGAAGAACAAAGAGTGCAAATGGCTCGCAATGCTTTTTCGGCAGCACATGCCTCCTCTTGGGAAAATATTGCTATCCAATACCGCTTGCTATTTGACCAATTAACCAATAGAGAAGATGATTTAAAATTTAGCTATCCTGAAATAAGATTAGATCATATTGAAAAAATGACAACGGACTATGGAATTTTACAATTTTCAAAATTTAGTGAGCCAGACCCTGAATCTGGTTATACTTTAGATGATAATGCCAGAGCATTAATCAATATGGTCATGTATCATAACATTTATAAAGAGGAAAAATCAATGCAGCTGGCCGCTATTTATCTCAGTTACATCGAAGGCATTCAGCGTGATAATGGCTGGTTTGACAATTATAAAGATTATGAACACAATTTGACTTCTCAAAATAATGAAGTAAATCTTGAAGATGCTAATGGAAGAGCAATCTGGAGTTTAGGGTTTGTTATCGCCTACAAAGATATACTACCATCCGATTTAGTTACTCGGGCAGAAAAGTGTTGGAACAAAAGAATAAAAAATATCCATGAAATTAGCTCACCACGAGCCATTGCTTATGCTTTAAAAGGGTTGTATCACTATTATCAAAGTTATCCTGATCCCGCTATAAAGGCGAGTATCGAAAAATTTGCTGATGAGCTACTGCATCATTATAACATCAATTCAGATAAAAATTGGTGTTGGTATGAGGACTATATGACCTATGCTAATAATGTCCTTCCAGAAGCAATGATGTTTAGTTATCTGGTGACCCGCAATCCTAAATACAAGAAAATTGCCGTGGTAACCTTCGATTTTTTATTGTCTAATTATTTTATGAAAGGACAATTAAAGGTGATTTCAAACCGAGGCTGGTTCAAGAAACAGAATGAAAGGGTTTTTCATGGAGAACAGCCCATTGAGGTTGCCACCACAATAATAGCACTAGACTTGTTTTATGAAGTCACAGCTAATCAAAAATATAAGGAACAGCTAAAATTAGCATTCGTGTGGTTTTTGGGGAACAATCATCTCAAACAAATCATGTATAATCCAGAAAATGGCGCTTCCTACGATGGACTAGAAGACAAACAAATAAACATCAATCAAGGTGCTGAATCGACCTTATGTTTCTTTAAAGCCCGACTGCTGATGGAAAAATACATAGAAGAGTAAATGAATTACTAGCTATAAAATTGAAAATGGCACGTTTTTTAAATCTGACATCCTTTAAAATTGAAATAAAGAATGATTAATAATAGACGAATTCAGCTCTAAATGAATAAATTTGTATTTTAACAATCAAATGTATTATCTTACATCGCCTGCAATATCATTTATAGCTAGGATTAGGCAGTCTAACTTAAAAAATTAATTATTTTTCTATGACAATTATAATTGCACTTTGTCTCTTGCTGTTAGTTGCTTACTTGTTTGATCTTACAGCATCTATGACAAAAATACCTTCAGTAATTTTGTTGCTGTTATTGGGCTGGATAGTGAGAGAATTTACTATTCTGTTTGATATAGATATTCCAGATCTCTCTTCGACACTTCCTATATTAGGAACAATAGGACTGATTCTTATTGTTTTAGAAGGTTCGTTAGAACTCGAACTCAATAAATCTAAAATTGGTTTAATTAAAAAATCATCGTTAGGAGCCTTTCTTCCATTACTGGTTTTGGCATTTTCTCTGGCCTACTTACTGCATTATTATGGCGGCTATTCGTATAAAGATAGTTTAACAAATGCAATTCCGTTTTGCGTGATTAGTAGTGCTATCGCTATTCCAAGTGTTAGAAACTTAAGCTCCAGTCAAAAAGAATTTATCATTTATGAGAGTAGTTTATCGGATATTTTTGGAGTGGTATTCTTCAATTTTATCGCTTTCAACTCTAGCTTTGGCTTGGACACTTTTGGCTATTTTTGCTTAGAGATATTAATTATCATTGCTATTTCATTTGTTGCCACCATATTACTTTCTTTTTTATTAAATAAAATTGACCACCATATCAAGTTTGTACCAATCATTCTGCTAATTATTTTGATCTATGAAATTTCAAAAATTTACCATTTACCAGCGCTGATATTCATATTGGTTTTTGGTTTATCCATTGGTAATTTAGATGAATTAAATCATTTTAAATGGGCGCAACGCTTCCGTTTGGATTTACTAAATAAAGAGGTTGCAAAATTCAAAGAATTGATAGTTGAAGCCACTTTTTTAGTGCGAGCGCTGTTCTTTTTATTATTTGGGTATCTGATTAAAACATCCGAAATCATCAATACGGATACCCTTATATGGGCGGTCGGTATTGTCTTTATCCTTTTTATTTTAAGATTAGTACAGCTTAAAATATCGAAAATACCCATGTTCCCATTATTATTTGTGGCTCCTAGAGGATTAATAACGATTTTACTTTTTCTTTCTATTACTCCAGAACACAATATCCTATTGGTAAACAAATCATTGATTATACAAGTTATTCTGCTAACAGCAGTGATTATGATGCTTGGTTTGATGATAACTGCTAAACAAAGAGAATCCATACTGGAAGAAAGAAGAAAAGCTAAAGAGAAAGCGTTGAAAGAAGGAGAAAGTATTGCTTAACCGCAGTTCACAAACAGTATATAAATAAAAAAATCCGCTAGTAGCGGATTTTTTTTATGTCTATTTCAGACTAGCTAAAGCCGCTAGTAACAAGTCGATATCTTCTTTTGTATTGTAATGACTCAGTGAGATGCGCAAACTTGGTTTCTTCAAATCCTCATCAGAAAGCATTTCTGCTAGCACATGTGAAGGCCTGATACTACCACTTTGACAGGCGCTACCCCGTGAGACCGCTATTCCTTTCATGTCTAAATGAAACAAAATCATTGCTGTTTTATCCTCAGAGAAAGGCAGTAAAACATTTACTATATTGTAGAACGTATTTGCGCCACCATTGATACTACAACCAGGAAAAGAAGCTTGCAGCTGCTGTATCAGGTACATTTTTAGATCCGAAATATACTGCTGTTCTTCTTCTAAATTTTCATACGATAAAGCTAAGGCTTTGGCCATTCCGGCTATTTGATGAACTGCTTCCGTTCCCGGACGCAATCCTTTCTCTTGCTCACCGCCATAAAACAGTGGCTGCAGCCCTGAATTTTTTCGAACAAAAGCAAAACCTACACCTTTCGGGCCATGAAATTTGTGTGCACTGGCTACAATAAAGTCAATAGGTAGCTTTTCTAAATCAATCTTGGTCTTACCAATGGATTGCACCGTATCTGAATGAAATAAAGCACTATGTTCTTTGCAAATACGCGCTACTCGTTCCAGATCTAAAACGGTTCCTGTCTCATTATTCACATGCATTAAACTCACTAAAGTCTTAGCTTCTGTTGCTAGTAATTCTACTAAGTGTGTTAAATCAATCGTTCCATCAGCCTTTACATTTACATAATCCACTTGAATATTAAATTCCTTTTGCAATACTAATACCGTATGCAAAACAGCGTGATGCTCAATTTTACTAGTGATAATACGACTTACTTTTAAGTCTTTAACAGCCGAACGTAGAATCCAGTTATCCGCTTCAGTACCACAAGAAGTAAATATGATTTCTTGTGCAGCTGCATTGATCTGTTTTGCAATCCCCTTTCGAGAAAGCTCTAAAACACTTTTGGAATTGCGTCCCAAGCTGTGTGTAGAAGAAGGATTTCCATAATGTTCTGTCATGACTGTTGCCATCTCTTGAACCACTTCTGGTCGTATAGCAGTCGTTGATGCGTTGTCTAAGTATACTTTTTTCATTACTGCAAAGTTATGAAATATCAATTGTGTATTCTCCAATATCAATTGTCATTTTTTTAGCTATTTTTGTACTAAATAAACAATACAATGAAAAGAGTACTAAGCCTACTAGTTTTTGCCTGGGCATTAAATGGCTGTGATGACGGTAATTTGATCCAAGAAGATATCAATTTTGAAGATGCAACAACCCAAAGTTGTAGCACAAATAATATTATTTATAAGTTAAATGATAAAGAAGCCTTGCTTCTTGAGATTCCACAAACTAGTTTTAAAAACGAACCATCTGGGGATATACCCACTACGCTAAGCATTAATGGAACTAATCGCGTGGTGTATCGTTTTTATAATGGTACAGTAACATCTGATAATATTTGTGAGACCATTCCTCCTGCTACACCTGTTGTAAACAATCAATGGAATGCCACTGACGGAACAATCCAAATAACAACAACGAGTGTTAAAACAGTAAATACGACTGAAAATAGTACCCGAATTAGTGGTTACAGTCATAATATTGTATTCAAAAATATCACTTTCGCAAAAGAGAATGGTACCCAAGTTTACGAAACATTTCCATTTGGCACTTATACTACTTCAGCAACTACGCTCCCATTTAACTTTGACAAGACCTTAGATAAATGTAGCAATTCTAATTTAGTTTACGACTTTACAACAAGTGAAGCTTTGATGCTCAATATAGATCCAAGCTTAATCGTTAATGAAATAACTGCGGCTAACGCTCCTAGAAAAGGACTTATTAGTGCTTCAAAAAACAGCTTAACATACCGTTTATTTGCCGATCTTTTAACCGGATCTTACTTTTGTAATGCGACAACACCTACTACTCCAGCTTTAAAAGAAGAGTGGAATGCGGTGGCCGGTGTAACTGATGTAAGTGGTATCGTAGAGGTCACAACAACTACAAATGGACCTAACAGTTTCAAGCATACAATCGTGCTAAAAAAGGTCACTTTTAAGAAAGGAAATAGCAATTTTTTACTAGGTGATAATTATATTTATGGCGACTTATTAACTACAAATTAAGCCCTATTTTTGAACCAAAAAGAACTAAAAAAAATCCCATTTGAAATTTTCAAATGGGAATTTTTTATCGTTTAAAAGGCTTTATTTACTGTTTTGTTTGATGTAAACTTCGGTTGCACCTTGACCGTATTTTTGATAATTAGCTTCTCTAAAATCTATGTTATCATAGCGGCCTAATAAAAAATCGAGCTCTGCTTTTAGAACACCTTCCCCCACACCGTGGATAAAAACAATTTTGGGAATGCGATTTTTAATCGCAAATTCCACATGCCTCTTTGCTGTTTCTGACTGCAAAGTTAAGATATCATAATTAGACATTCCTCTCTTGTTTTGCACCAATTTTTCGATGTGTAAATCAAATTCTGGGACTGGTCCATCCTGTCTGTCTTTGCGTTCCTTTACAAAACTTCGCGGTTTTGGGATTGCTTTTTCCTTTTTAATTTCATCTATATCAATTCTTTTAATAGAGTCCATTAAATTACTGGTGTCGTTTACTTTAAGTAATTCGTTGACATTAAATGTCATCATAAATCCATCCTCTGTTTCAATCGTAATTTCTTTGTCTTTAACAAGCATCACAATTCCGTTTATAGCTTCATCAAGCACAGAAACTTTATCTCCTTTATTCAACATCGTTGTCTTCTTTTTCTTGATTTTTACTCGGTGTTTTTGAACTAAGTTGCATCATTCCAAACATAAATACAACGATAGCAATCACGGTTATATATACATTTTTCTCTTCACTCACCTGCTGATAAAAAGCAACAACAATTGCAATTATCATTATGGGGATCATTAACTTTTTCATATCTTTATCTATCAGTTTCCAAAAGTAACAAATTTAAAAATAGCTTTGTTTATTAATAAATAAGATTCCTTTTTATTTCAATAAGCCTCAAAAAAAAACAGATGAATTTAGAAAAATACATGCTCCCTTGTTTAAGCAAAACACTCTTTGGAGTGGAGTGTTTAGGATGCGGATTTCAGCGCTCTTTTTTACTTTTACTTCAAGGGGAATTTGCTGCTTCTTTTGAGATGTATCCAGCCATTTTTACGAGCCTTATTTTTTTAATTTCCTGGGCTAGTACATTTGTTTTTAAAGGCATTTTTTCTCAAAAAACCATCATTATTTTAGCAGTAATAAATGCTGTTTTTATGATTGCAGGATATGGTTATCATCATTATTAAAAAATCCAGCTCACTTATTTATTCTACTCAAAATATCATTCATCATTTCGATTTGGATTTTTTGAATTTCAATAAGCTCTTCTTGTTGGTGCATGATTAAATGATCTAATTTTTCATGAAGCATTCTAATTTCAAGTTCTGATTTTAAATTAATCATATAATCTTTTTTTCCTCTTTCCCTGTCTTTTTCTTCCTGCCTGTTTTGACTCATCATGATCACGGGAGCCTGAAGTGCAGCAAGGCAAGATAAAATTAAATTTAGCAAAATAAACGGATAGGGATCAAAACCCTTATTGGTCAAAAAATAAATATTTACGAAAATCCAAATTAAAATAAATACTCCAAAGAGAATTATAAATTTCCAGCTTCCGCCAAAGTCGGCTACTTTATCAGCTACTATTTGACCATAAGTGCGCAGCTCTACTTCGTCCTCGACCTGACTTACCAATGATTTTTCTTCATCAAAATCAGCCAGAAGTTTAGACTCAATTTGAGAGAGCTCCCCTATCTCTTTCAGCAAGAAACCCGAAATGTATTTTTCGCGGTACATATTAAGTTCACTTACAGACAGGAACTGCTCGCTATTAAAATCAGGATAATCTTCTTTTATCAATGCCATAATGGGATTCCGGATCGTCTTTCCAGAAACCCTATTAGAAATTGAAAATTCTTTATGTGTCAGATCACTGCTAAAAGTGGTTTTGATTTTCATAACTATCGTATTAACTCCATGAATTTTCTTGAGGGCCAAATAAGATTTTAAATTTACAATAAAAATGCCTTCTTTTTTCTAGTCAAATTCTCCTATTTCTTTAATTGAAGTTAAAAAAAAGCCTATTCACAAAAGAGCCGAATAACTAGCGTATATAATCCAAAATACTTCAATATATTTGTAAAACATTATGTTAGCAAACACCCATATGTACACAAGCAACAACAATTTATTTTCTTTACAAGGTCTACAAACATCTTTGTACCATTGTTGTTGTCATTTCTAGATTACCGTTTACCACACCCTTTTCTATTAACATTTCAATCTTATAATCGTGACGAAAGAGCAGATTATCCAAAATATTAGTGCTTTAAAAAGCCATTCTTCCATTAATTATGGAATTAAAACAAAAACCGAAACTTTTACTGAGCAGTTGTTCTATACTTTGTTTGACGGCAACGCGCCTTTAGATCAAAGTATCGATGAACTCGAAAAACGTTTTAAAGAAATATCAGTAATAGCCTGCAAAAAGCCGCAAGGCATTTGCGATTCTATCTGGGAAGATTTTCTTGCAGCACTACCTTCAGTATTAGAAATGCTAAATCAAGATGCCCAATACATTTTAGAAAACGATCCAGCATCAAACAGCATAGAGGAAGTGTATCTTGCTTATCCTGGTTTCTATGCGATTGCTATTTATCGTTTAAGCCATGTGTTGTATAAATTAGACTTGTTATTATTTTCACGTTTAATGAGTGAATATGCCCACCGCATTACAGGAACCGACATTCATGCGGGTGCCGAAATAGCTTCTCCATTTTTCATCGACCACGCTACGGGAATCGTAATTGGAGAAACCGCGGTTATCGCTAAAAATGTCAAGATTTACCAAGGGGTTACGCTGGGTGCACTAAGTGTGAGTAAAGACATGAAAAATGCAAAAAGACATCCTACAGTAGAGAAAAATGTATGCATTTATGCGAATGCTACTATACTTGGGGGCGCAACTGTCATCGGTAAAAATAGCATTGTGGGTGGAAATGCTTGGGTGACTAAATCCATTCCTGCCAAATCCGTCGTATTAAACACCACTACAACTGAAGTAAAAATTAAAGAGATCAAATAATATGGAACCTCAAAAATTGGTTAACCTTATCGGAAATACACCATTAGTCATAGCAACTAACTTGGTTAAAAATAAAAATGTACAGTTATTATTAAAATTAGAAGGCAATAATCCGGGTGGAAGCGTTAAAGATAGAGCAGCTTACAACATGATTGTGTCGGCACTGGAAAGAGGAGATATTAAAAAAGGAGACAAATTAATTGAAGCCACCAGCGGGAATACTGGAATTGCTTTAGCCATGATTGCCCAATTATTAAATATCGAAATAGAATTAGTTCTTCCAGAAGACTCTACAAAGGAGCGTACCCAGACGATGCGTGCTTATGGCGCCACCGTAACTTTAACCCCTGCCAGTACAGGAATTATTGGCTCTAGGGATTATGCCGATAAAAAAGTCGCTGCTGGTGGCTATGTGATGTTGAATCAGTTTGCCAATGATGACAACTGGAAGGCGCATTATAAAACCACTGGACCCGAAATATGGAAGGATACCAATGGTACTGTTACGCACTTCGTATCTGCTATGGGAACTACAGGAACCATCATGGGAACCTCAACCTATCTAAAAGAAAAAAATCCAGCGATTCAAATTATCGGAGCGCAGCCTAGTGATGGCTCTCAAATACCAGGTATTAGAAAATGGCCACAAGAATACTTACCAAAGATTTTTGATGCATCCAAAGTAGACCAAGTAATTGAAGTAAGCGAAGAGGAAGCACGTACCATGACCAAACGTTTGGCACTTGAAGAAGGAGTTTTTGCCGGAATGAGCAGTGGTGGCTCAGTGGCAACTGCAGTAAAAATTGCCGAACAACTAGAGTCGGGTGTGATTGTAGCGATCATTTGCGACCGCGGAGATCGTTACTTATCGTCTGACTTATTCGACTAAAAGCATCACTATGATAAAGATTATTAGAACTACGCCTGAAAATACCGACTTCCTACAGCTGATACAGCTGTTAGACAAAGACATCGAACTGAGAGACGGTGAGGAACATGTATTTTATGCGCAGTTCAACAAAACGGATACTATAAAACACGCTATTGTTGTTTATGAAAATGATCGTGCAGTGGGTTGTGGTGCTTTTAAACATTATGAAGAGCAGGTCGCTGAAATTAAAAGAATGTATGTTAATTCTGAAGATCGTGGCAAAGGGATTGCCTCTAAGATCTTAAAAGAATTAGAATCTTGGGCTAAAGAAGAAAACTTCAATAGTTGCATCTTAGAAACGGGACACAGATTTCCAGAAGCTGTTGCTTTGTACAAAAAAAACGGATTTGCCATAACGGCTAATTACGGTCAGTACCAAGGTGTGGCGGACAGCATTTGTTTTCAAAAAACAATTTAAAAAACGGCTGTTTTAGATTAGGACAGAATTGAACAGCTATTAAGGCTACAACAAAGTAATTAAGACAGTGAATATTGATTAAGAAGCGTATTTGAATCTAAAACTAAAATAACATGAACTATAGAAAACTAGGTAAAATTAATTTGCACATCTCTGAAATATCACTTGGAACATGGCAAGTGGGTGGAAAATGGGGATCTTCATTTGATGATAAAAATGCAGATAAACTTATCAATACTGCTATTGACAACGGAGTGAATTTTATTGATACTGCTGATGTTTATGAGGATGGGTTAAGTGAAACGGCAGTAGGTAGAGTCGTACGATCCCGTTCAGAAAAAATTTATGTTGCCACTAAATGCGGTAGGCAAATTAATCCCCATACCAGTGAAGGCTACCAACCTAAAGTGCTGCAAAAGTTTGTTGAAGACAGCTTAAAAAGGACTGGATTAGAAACTTTAGATTTAATACAACTCCACTGCTCGCCTACGCAAGTGTATTACCGTCCTGAAATTTTTGAAATGTTTGATCGTTTGAAAGAGCAAGGTAAAATTCAAAACCTAGGGGTAAGTGTCGAAAAAGTGGAAGAAGGTTTAAAGGCTATTGAATATCCAAATGTAAATACGGTTCAGATTATATTTAATCTTTTCAGACAAAGACCTTCGGAGTTGTTTTTTAGCGAAGCAAAAAAGAAAGATATTGGAATCATTGCCAGAGTTCCGTTAGCCAGTGGCTTACTCACAGGTAAATTTGATGCTAACACTACATTTGATTCTCAAGATCACCGCAATTTCAATAGAAATGGAGCAGCGTTTGACAAAGGGGAAACTTTTGCAGGAATTGATTATGAATTAGGTTTAAAAGCGGTAGCCGCCTTAAAAGAGTTATTTCCAGATGTGCCTAATTTAGCTCCCATAGCATTGCAATGGATTTTAAGTTTTGACGAAATAAGCTGTATTATTCCTGGGGCTTCAAAAGTCAGCCATATAGAATCTAATTTATCCGTTTATGACTTACCAGAGTTAACTCCTGAAAAGATACAACAGATGAATGCGATTTATAAGCAATACATTAAACCCCAAGTTCACCAGAACTGGTAACGCATAAAAAAAGGCTCAATTTATAGTAAAATTGAGCCTTTCTATTTTAGTAAAAGTGCTTAAGCTAAAGTAGCTGTCGAACTAATTTTAGTATTCAATAATTTTGAAATCGGGCAATTTTTCTCTGCCTTAGTAACTAATTCTTGAAAAGCACTTTCGCTAATACCATTTACTTTGGCATTGACTGTTAAGTGAGAACTCACTACACTTCCATCTTGAAAGTCCACATCACATTTTGTTTCGATGCTATCAATTTCATGTCCTGCTTCTCCTATGTAAGCTGACAATTGCATTGTAAAACAGCCAGAATGCGCTGCTGCAATCAATTCTTCTGGGTTTGTCCCTACTCCTTCTTCAAAACGAGAACCAAAAGAATATTGTGTGTTATTTAATGTTGTACTTTGTGTCGATATTTTTCCAGCTCCCTCTTTTAGAGAACCAGTCCAAACTGCAGTTGCATTTCTTTTCATAATGTTACTTTTTTAATTTACTCAAATTTAAGGTTTTAAAAATGTAGTCTTTTATGTTCATTATTTTTTTAACGAAAATTTAAAATATGTTTTCCTAAAAACCCCAATACTACAGGCGAATCCCTTTTGGCTACAGCCCTAAAAATAGTATACTTCTAAATACCTGATGATTGTATCGTATGGATTAAATTCATAAGTTTGTTACACTAACCTAGTCGCAAAACGACTACTAACTAATCTGGTTACCATGAAAAATTTCAGATTACTACTTGGATTTCTTTTTATCATTTTCTGTATGTCACAAAAACTAACTGCTCAAGACTGGCCCAATTTAACTAAATACCAAAAACAAAATGCGCAACTTACGGTTCCCGCTGCGGGACAAAGTAGGGTCGTATTTATGGGGGATTCCATCACAGAGTTTTGGAGTACCGTAGATGGCAATTATTTTCAAAGTAAGAACTACATCAATCGAGGAATTAGCGGACAAACTACTCCGCAAATGCTGCTGCGTTTCAGAGCTGATGTAATTGCATTAAAACCCACTGTAGTGGTCATCTTAGCTGGAATTAATGATATTGCTGGGAATACAGGTCCTGCTAGCTTAGAAATGATTACTAATAATATCTTCTCGATGATAGAATTAGCCAAAGCTCATAATATCAAAGTAGTGCTTTGTTCCGTGCTTCCTGCTTTTGACTTTCCGTGGAAGGCAAATCAAGAACCGGCAGATAAAGTCACCGCTTTAAACAACCTTTTAATCAATTATGCCGATGCGCATAACATTCTGTATGTGGATTATTACTCGGCAATGGCTGATGATCGTAAAGGTTTGCCTCTAGCCTATTCTGATGATGGTGTGCATCCTAATAAAACAGGTTATCAAATTATGGAACCGCTTGTAGAAAATGCCATCACGCTGGCACTTTCTATGAAACAATAGGAAACTAAATAAACGTCTCTATAGCAGCTTATCCCAAAAATTCCTTTTAAAAATGGATAAGCTAAAATAAAATGCTTAAATTAGTAGTAACAAACTTAATACTAGATTGTTACACAATTGCAAAGCTATGAGAACGCTATTTTTCATCGGGTTATTATTTTGTACTGTTCTAAGCGGTTGTAGCTCAGAGGCGCCCGCTAGTCAGGAAGAAGAAATGCAGCAACTCGAAAAAAGCTATATCGAATTAGTTCAACTATCAACTAGCCAGCAATGCACAGATGCTTCTGAGTGGCATTTTACTGCTATAGGTTCAAAAGCCTGCGGAGGTCCTACCGGTTATATGGCCTATTCCTCAAAAATAAATACAGCGCTTTTTCTCGAAAAAGTAAAAATCTATACGAATGCCCAGCGCGATTTTAATACTAAATGGGGAATTAATTCTACCTGTGAAGTCGCCCCTGCCCCAATAAGTATTCAGTGTGAGAATGGAAAAGCCGTTTTAAAATACTAGCAATCGTTTTAAATACAATCGAGCGCACAGTATTAAAAAACTGCGCAACGATCTGCACTAATTTTAAAAAAAAATTAGCTACTAACTACAAACATCACATTATGGCAAGAGTAAGTACTTATCTTAATTTTCCTCGCAATACAGAGGAAGCTTTTACTTTTTACAAATCTATTTTTGGAGGCGAGTTTGCTGGCTACGGAATTGCTCGTTTCAGTGACATTCCCGCTGCCGAAGCAATGCCGCCTATTGCCGAAGCTGATAAAAACTTAATTATGCATATTGAGTTGCCAATCCTAGGAGGCCATGTATTAATGGCTACAGATGCTCCAGAAACAATGGGTTACCAGGTTAAATCTGGTAACAACGTACACATCAATCTAGAACCCGATACCCAAGCCGAAACCAATAGCCTATTTGAAGGTTTATCAGAAGGCGGTACGATTACTATGCCGTTGCAAATGATGTTTTGGGGATCGTACTTTGGTAGTTGCACAGATAAATTTGGCGTACACTGGATGTTCAACTGCAATGAAAAACAAACGCTATAAAACAACAAACCCAGTCACTGTAACAGGACTGGGTTGAATTTTATAGAGGGACTTCCGTTATTTTACAACAGTAAATATAATTTTAGAGTCGGCATAGACGCGCTGCGTTTGTTTCTTAAAGTCGGCTGCCTTAGCCTTAAAGATATTGTCTACATACGTTTGCGGATTCAAGTCAATAAACGGAAACCACGTACTTTGCACTTGTATCTGTATTTTATGTCCTTTCTTAAAGGTGTGCATCACATCTTGTAACTTGATATTTACGGCTGTTTTTTGATTCGGCACAAAAGGTTCTGGATTCACAAAACTATTTCTAAAACGCCCTCTCATAACCTCACTACGCACCATCATATGGTAATTGCTCATTTTTAAATAAGGAGCAATCTCTGGCGTTTCTGGTTCCTCATTAGGAAACACATCAATCACCTTTACAATCCAGTCGGCATCTGTACCCGAAGTAGCTACTTGCAGTTGGGCTAAAATTGCTCCCGCCAGCGTCGTGTCTTCATTCAATCTTTCTGTTTCAAAAACCAGTACATCTGGGCGTCTGGCAGCAAAACGCTGATCATCGGTCATGTATTTGCGAGGGGTAATTCCTTTTTGATTAATATCTTCAGTAAAAGGAACAGGCTTTTTAGGATCACTTATGAATTCTAGAAAACCTCCCGCTTTTTGTGCTTGGGTTGTCAGTTTATTTTCAGCCAAATAAAAACTTTCTTTAACGGTGTTTTTTGGAGGCCAAACGGCATAGGTTTTCCAGTCTTTAGTTCCTGTATCAAATACATAGGCTTCTGGTAATTTATTTTCCCCTTTTCCATTCTCTTTTAAGAAATGACGAAAAAAGTTGGCTTCAATATTCTTTTGATAAAAACTAGAAATGCTGTCCCCAAAATTGATATTCCCAATCGTCGCTGTTGCGGTATTTCTAGCCCAATCTCCATGGCTCCAAGGTCCCATAACAATAGTATTGTAATTAGAACTGCTTTTTTCAATGGTTTGATAGGTGTTCAAAGGACCGTATAGATCCTCAGCATCAAACCAACCACCTACAATCATCACCGCAGGTTTTATATCTTTTAAGTGCTGTAGAATGCCTCTTTTTTGCCAGAAATCATCATAATTAGGGTGTTCTTTTAGCTGTTGCCAAAATTCATTCTCTTTCCCATAATAGTTATCAAGGTTAGACAGCGGACCTGCATCTAGAAAAAACTGGTAATCATCCTTAGTGCCCATATCCGGGAATTGGTACCAAGCCTTAGTCACTTTTTCCGATTTTTGAATTCCGAATAAAGGCGTGGCTTTCCAATAACTCAATAAATAGGCGCCATTATGATGAAAATCATCAAAAAAGAAATCGCTAATACACGCCTGAGGCGAAACCGCTTTTAATGCCGGGTGCTTGCTCAATAGTGAATAAGTCGAATAAAATCCTGGGTATGAAATTCCCCAAACGCCGACATTTCCATTAGAATTAGCCACATTTTTAACCAGCCAGTCAATGGTGTCATAAGTATCTGAAGCTTCATCGACCTGATTTTTCCCTTCTTTATTAGGGATAAACGCGCGCATGTTGTCATACAAACCAGCGCTCATCCAGCGACCACGTACGTCTTGGTAAACGATGATGTAACCTTCGTTCATCATGGTTTCACTAGGACCAATGCTTTTTTTAAATTGATTTTCTCCATAGGGCGCACAGCTGTAAGGCGTGCGTTGCATGATAATAGGGTATTTTTTAGATGTGTCCTTAGGCGAATAAATGGCCGTAAATAAGGTAGCGCCATCGCGCATTTTAATTTGCACTTCTTTCTTGGTGTAATGTTGTCCCACAGTGCTGGGGCTGTTGTCTTGTGCAAATACGCTGCCAGTAAGTACTAAAAGCGCAATAAAGAATAATTTTTTCATGTAGATAATCGCTAATTATAGAACTGTAAATATATTTAGAATAATATCAATTATAAAATTTAGTTTAAGGTAGGAGTATAAATCACTAAAAGTGGGTATTGTGGGAATGGGTTTTAAATTGAATATTTACCAAAAGTAAAATAACATCAAAAAAGGCATATGTTTATGATGCTATTTACTAGTTATGCGACATATTAGAAAAACCGAAAACCGAAATAACAAAAAACCAAATATTAAAATGAACAAGGTATTTTACTTATTAACAATAGGATTACTTTTGGGAGTAAACTTAAACTCAAAAGCTCAAAATGTAACACAATCCAAAATCGAACTGAATAAAGTTTTGTGTAAAAATTGGAAAGCCGATTATGCAATGATGGGCGGAATGAGAATAAATCAATTACCAAATAATATCGCTTTTGAATTCGAATTTAATCCTGATAATTCCTATACTGTAATTAAAGACAAAACTAAACAAAAAGGAAAATGGATTTTTAATGAGAATAAAAAATATATTGACCTTTCTGTGAATAACAAAACAAATTCACGCATAATTAAAATTAATGAAAATGAACTTATATTAGTTTTAGTTTCTGACGGAAAAAGCAATCCTCCAGGTTTACCAAATATGGAAATCTATTGTAAAAGTAAATAGAAAATACGTTGCATAACAGCCGTTTGGCGAGATTGGGGTTTTAGGCTTAATGGAAAGTTGGTCTTGTATTTGGAAAATTTGTGTTTAACCGAAAAATCTCGCCTCTTTAATCCCCAACCTCGCCAAGCGCCAGAACGTTATGCGATAGCTTAAAATCACAACCTTAAATAAAAAAATACAAATATGTCAATAATTCATTTTTTAAACGTCTTAGAAGGAGACTGTAACATAATACAACACGATAGCGGTAGAACTACAGTAATAGACATCAGCAATGGATATAATGATTATGATACTATAGAAGAAATTGCTGTTAAAAATTCAGAGCTTAGAAAAGCTATGTATGAAAGAACGCAAGTACCTACCAATAAAAAAGATTACAAACAGAAAAAAAATCCTGACAATCCTATATTTTATCTTAAAGAAAAAGGTATTCAGGATATTTTTAGATTTATAGTTACTCATCCAGACATGGATCATCTTGATGGAATAAAAGACTTTTTTGACGAATTTACAATTACAAATTTCTGGGACACTGACAATAAAAAAGAAATATCTGACAAGGCAGGTTCCGGCGGATACAATATGGAAGATTGGAAGTTTTATAAAAGTCTTAGGGATGGAAAAATATCCCCAAGCACTAGATTAACATATTTTTCCAATAATTCCAATCTTTATTACAACCAAGATTATATTGAGATTTTATCTCCAAACTCTTCAATAATTAAAGCTTGCAACGAAAAAGGTAATTGGAATGATTCTTCCTACGTAATTCTTTACACTCCTCCAAAAGCAAATGGTGGTAATTGGAAAATTTTATTAGCAGGTGATAGCGAAGATTTAACATGGGAACACATTATAGCCAATCACGCTGACAAAGTAAAAAATATCGATATTTTATTTGCACCACATCATGGAAGAGATTCAAATAGAAATTTTGATTTTTTAAAATCTCTTACACCGACAATAACACTTTTTGGAAATGCTAATTCTAAACACTTAGCATATCCCAAATATCCAGGAACAAGAATTACAAATAACCAAGCAGGATATATAATACTTGATATTTCAACTCAAAATATTAAGCTATATGTCAAAAATGCAGAGTTTGCGAAGGATTTCAGAGCAAAACGAGGTTGGGATAGTCCACCTTACAACGCAACTCATAAAGCATACTTTATATGTCAATTAACAGCTTAATAAATATGACAGTCAAAAATTACTATTTTAAAGCAAGACTATTTCCCACTGTTTTAACAGCAATACCAGCAATATTATTATATAACAAGTTTGTTGCAAACCTTTACCACGACAAACTTGAAAATATTTACTCTGGTTTACCAACTATTACTGATGTTATATTTTCAGGAGCGATTATCTTTTTACTTGTTCAGATAAATCGTTTTTTATCCAAAGAAATATTTCAAAGACTTTATTTTAAGGATGAAATAAATATGCCAACAACCAATTTTTTGCTTAAGTCAAATTCTGAACTTGAAATAAGTATAAAAGAAAAAATAGAAGCTAAAATAAAAAACAGATTTGATATAAACCTGCTTTCAACAACTGAAGAAACATTAGATGAACAAAGAGCAAGAAAACTAATATCTACTACTGTTTCACAAATTAGAAACCTTTTAAGAGAGAACACTTTACTTTTACAGCACAATATTGAATATGGTTTTTTTAGAAATTTGATTGGTGGTTCATTTCTAGCGTTAATAATTTCATTAATTATTGTTGTCTCTTCATATTACACAGCAGACATAGTTACTCGAAATCTAGGTTTGATTTTAGCTAGCATTTACTTTTTACCCATTTTGCTAAGTAAGTTTATAATAAATATATACGGAAAATACTATGCTAAAATTCTTTACGAGCAGTTCTTAACCATCTGATAACAAAAAAGCCATCGCATAACCGCCATTTTGAGCTAGCTGGAATTTAGTGGGATTAACGTTTTTAATCGTATTTTCGCTAAGCCAAAAAATGAGCGGTTATGAACTTCCAGTCCTTTCGAAGCGGTTAAACGCTGGCAGATTTAGCCTAAAAATTGCAGTAAAATAAAAATTAAAAAACATGATTGCAAATTACATCAATTGGGATGTTGATCCTGAAATAATAAATATTTTTGGTTTCCCATTAAAATATTACGGCCTTTTATTTGCATGCGGTTTGCTATTAAGTATGTACATTCTAAAAGGAATTTTTAGAAGAGAAAACTTAAAAGATAGCGCACACGAAGCGTTGTTTATTTATGGCATAATTGGAATTTTTGTTGGAGCAAGATTAGGGCATTGTTTATTCTATGATTTTGACTATTATTCAAAAAATCTATTAGAAATTATTTTACCTATTCACAAAAGTCTTACTGGAGAGTACCAGTTTATCGGTTATGCAGGTCTAGCCAGTCACGGAGGAGCTGTTGGATTACTAATTTCCCTCTATCTTTATTCAAAAAAATATGATATAAAATACCTTAAAATACTGGACTTAATTGCCATTGTAGCGCCACTTGGTGCAACATTCATACGTCTAGCAAATTTAATGAACTCGGAAATGATAGGTAATCAAACTACCGTGCCGTGGGCTTTTATTTTTAGACGTGTAGACAACATACCAAGACATCCAGGACAACTTTATGAAGCGATTTCGTATTTAATAATTTTCATTATGGTATTAACTATTTATAAAACAAAAAATATAAAATTAGGGAATGGTTTTTTGTTTGGTTTAGTAATAACATTGATTTTCATAATGAGAATCTTAATTGAGTTTTTAAAAATAAATCAAGTAGAATTTGAAAATGGTATGCAATTAAATATGGGACAACTATTGAGTTTACCATTTATAATAATCGGTTTGTTCTTTATAGGGAAAAATTTAACCCAAAATAAAATTAAATAAAAAACAGCCAGCACAGCCATATTGAACGAGCTGGAAATTAGAAAGCGAATCTTTTGGAAGGAGTAAAAACACTGGTTTAAAAGTTGCACTACATCCAACAACCTATGAAATTAGTGTTTTATTTGAGCTAAACGTAAACAGAAAATAAATAGAAATGGAACAAGAAATAGAAAAAGTATTAAACTTTTTAAATAAGTATGATTACCGTTTTTCAAGAAAAAACAATTCGATTTTTGTGAATTTAGAACTTTCTCAACAAATAAAAATTGAATTTCAAGAACCAAATAAAATAATTATAACGGACAAGCTTATTGGGTGGAATTTTTTGACAGGGATGGTGCAAATGAGTATAAAAAATGCTTTGCTTTATAATTTTGTTGGACTGATTTTACTAGGATTTATTTGCTTCTATGCTGACAACATAGAAAAAGGCTTAAATCTAATTGTATTATTTTTAGTATTTATTACTTGGATTATTTTGTTTTCAGGTTTCTACCTGGTAAAACTTGAAGGTTTCAAAAACCAATTAATGAACGGTACTAAGTAATAACGAAATTAATAAAACGCATACCACAGCCATATTGAACGGTCTGGAAGTCAATGGTATTCTCGGTTTTTTACTCTAATTTAGATTACTTATTTCAGTAACAAAACCCGCTCTTCTTCGTCTTATTTAAAACACAGTATATCAATGAGAACGAACTTCTACTCCGCCATTTGCATCCTGCTACTTTTCCAACAGGGAATTGCTCAGAACATAAAAGCCAAAATCATTGATGCCGCCACAGCGGAAAGCATTCCGTATGCTACAATTAAGGTTAACGACTCGCAAAGCTTGATTTCTAATGGAGAAGGGTATTTTTCGCTTTCAGAAAGCAACAGCAAAGAAGAAACGGTGCTTCATGTTTCCTACTTGGGTTTTGTCAACCGACAATTGACTGTGGCTGAATTAAAAAAACTTGATTATATTATTCAACTGGCACCAGCAATTTACGAACTCAGCGATGTCACCGTATCGAACATCAAGCCCAATCCGAATGAGATTATGGCCCATGTGAAAGCCAACCTCAGTAAGAATTACACCACGGCCGAAAAAGGATCGAAAGACATGATCTTTTATAGAACCTCTGATTACTTTACACCCAACTTAATTGATATCGAAATTGACCAATCAACTGGTTTTAACAAGCAAGGCTTAACAAAGGTGAACAATGACTTGCAAGCGTTTGCTAAAAAATTGATTGCACACCCACCGGTATCTTTTACAGATGTGCTTTGCAATTACTATTCAGTTAAAACTAAAAAAGATAATAAGTTTGTTTTTAACTCCAAACTTGATGTTTTAAAAGCGACCACTTTAAAGAATGAAGGTCAATCAACATCGTTAGACGATCTTGAGAAAAAGGCTAAAGACTTAATGCTGCAGCATCTTGACACCACTAAATTTTACCGCTTTAAAAGTGGTCTTATAGGATCACGTGATACCATCTCGTTTAGCAAAGAGTTCCAAGCTAACGATAAAAAGACGAGTAGTATCACAATAGAAAATCAATTATCAGTTACAAAAAGTAAGCTAAACAGCTTTATGTACCGCAATAATTTCTTGAGTAACGATAAATTTGATTTTATTCAAAAACCAGAACGTTACGACTACACTTTTGAGGGCATGACCTATACTAATGACAATGAATTTGCCTATGTACTTACTTTTAAACCTCGAAAAAGCAAAGCCCACTTTACAGGGAAATTGTACATTTCTGAAAATGATTATGCTGTCCTTAGAACAGACTATATTCTCGATGAAGGAGAGCAATTAGGCAGCTTTAATATGAAGTGGATTTTAGGTGTAAAAGTAGCCGAAAATGTGAGTAAGGGAACAGTTATCTACAAGAAAAGAGCCGAAGACGACAGCTATTTCATGCAATATGCTGCTACTGAAACTGGCAATTATTTTTACCTGCATCGCCCGTTAAAATTAATCGAATTGACCCGTGGTGATAAAGACATATTAGCACTTGATTTTAAAATCGAAGCCAATACAAGAACTAAAACCGAGTTTTTAAACATGTCCCGCACCGAAACAACTGCTACTGCCATTGCAAAGATTAAAGAAGAAGATTTTAAATATCTAAACATCAAATCGTACGATCCCATGATTTGGAAAGATTACAATGCTATCGAACCGTTGCAGGAAATGAAACAGTTTAAAGCTGTTCACTAACTAATTAAAAATGCACACCTTATGAAATTAATGCTTTCAGTGTTTTGTCTGTTTTCGATATCTATGTTGTTTTCACAACAAGCAGCAGTGGGCAGCATCAACCTAGCGGATATTCAGTTGTGTCAATTGACTCTTGCTGATCTAAAACAACAAGACAAAAACTTACAAGAAGTGGACGTAATAGAAATGGGTTTATGTGCTGATGGTTTTGTAACAGACAGCCGGTTTGAAAATAGAAAAGCCTACAGTTCTCAATTGTATCCTGGAATCCTTTTTCAAACCCAACAATACCAGGACAACATTAGTAAAATTAGATTAACAAACGAGTTCAAAGGATATCTTCCTGACGGAACCTATATTGATTTAAACAATTTGACTGCCAAAATGGTGCTGAAGAATTATCCCAACTTAAATACCTGGAATTCTAAAGCTTGCTCTAATTACTGGTCTTTAACCAATAAAGAAATTTACTTTTTTGTAAAAATCAACAGCGATAAAGAACCAAGATATCCCATAGACGAATTGTACTATTTAGAGCAGCGCATTGAAGGCATTGATATTGTGAGCGATTGTAATGTCGCAAACGAGCCCACAAATGCTAAAAATGAGCCGCTTTACCTCTTTGATGGAAAAGAAATAAATGCTGCCGTACTGGCAAAGCTTTCGCCAAATGACATTGAATCAATTCATGTTTTAAAAGATAAAAATGCAACAGATCGATATGGTGAAAAAGGGAAGAATGGTGTCATTGAAATTTTCATAAAGAAGAAATAGACAAGCAATGCCTGCACTTTTGAAAAAGAAAGCCGCTGCTGTTAAAAATCTTTTTGCTATTTAATTTATTCTACATTTGCTATTCTTAAAAAGTAGCAACACGCAGTTATGTTTTCAAAAACAAAATTCAAAGAATGGTTTGATCGGTATAAATATGCCGAGTTGGCTGCCAGCAGTGCTGCCTTATTAGGATCGCAGTTCAGCAGAATTTTTGACCCGATAGTAACTGCTTATCTCATTACCTTTTCAGAATACATTGCCTTTTATGGGGTGATTATCATTACTGCCTTTGTACAACGTTCTAAAAAAAATAAACTAGCGGGACAACAAACAACTACTTCAGATGTACTGTTAATTATCAAAAATTTGCTGTTGGAATTTGGTTATCCTGCCGTAGTGGATATGCTTTTTGTACGTCCTTTTTGTATGTATTGGTTGCCGCTGCTAACGGGGAACGCCTTAACAGGTGTGATTGCTGGAAAAATATGCGCCGATGTGGTTTTTTACTTTTTGACGATTGTTAATTACGAATGGATGAAAAGCAAAAATCATTTTAATTAATTTTAATCGCTTTTAATACAGTTTGATCGCTTAAGCTTTAGTATTCCTCATAAAATCACCGGCTTCAGTAAAGACAAAGACTACATAATCATTATCAATGTACACTCCTATTTCATAGGTAACCTCTTGTTTATTATCCGTTACTAATAAGGCTTCAATTATAGGGAAGCTCGGATAATTTTCTTTCATATACTGCGTAACGCCTTTGGGCAACTCTTTACGATCTACCGTTGCAGCAAAGGCCTGCTGTCTTCCATCAGCGGTATAACTTGCATGGCAATACCTGTTGTCAAAAATAAATTTAGCGATATAGACTAATTGCTGGTTATTATACCCTTGGTATCTCGAAAACCAAACGGCATCGTTAGCAGGATAGCTGTTGTTGAAGGTCTCTGTTACGATTAGTGGTATATTTCTTTCTAATTTTGAACTCCCATTGTTTTGAGCCTGAGAACTGAGTCCGAAGCTGCATAAAACAATCAGAAATAAGGTAGGAATAACTGTTTTCATAATAATTGTTTTGCTTAAAATTACGATAATTAATTAAAAATCAGCAATCAAGATCTGGGTTTAGCATAAATTTATAACTATAAATAAGGATGCACGACAAACTACTAGCTGATGCTATTGTTATTAGGATCGAAATAGTTTTTAGCGCTCATCACACTCTACAGATCCCTACTCCCCTGCCCCCGATTGCCGCGAAAAACCCGAAGTATCCACAGCCTACAAAGCCGTGCGAGAAAAGAGCGACCGCAGGGAGCTCCTTTTATAGCCGGATTTGTGCTGTGGTAACGAGGATTTGTAGCAAAAAGCGGGATAAGGCTCAAATAAAAAACACTTCTTTTTGAAAATATTTGCCAAATTGAATTTATAAAAGTTTACAAACGCTTATTTTTGCGCCATGGGAAGAAAAAATACAGACAAGGTTGTCTTTCATCAAATAAAAGTCCTTGATGCAGGTGCAAAAGGCGTATCGGTAGCAAAAGCGCCGGATGGTAAAGTAGTGTTCATACCGAATGTGGTTCCGGGTGATGTGGTTGATGTACAAACTTTTAAGAAACGTAAGTCGTTTTATGAAGGGAAAGCAGTGCATTTTCATGAGTTATCAGAGCACCGTGTAGAACCAGTTTGCCAACACTTTGGGGTTTGTGGTGGTTGCAAATGGCAAAACATGAACTACGACCAACAGTTATATTACAAGCAAAATGAGGTTTTGAACCACTTGCAACGCATAGGGAAAATTGAACTTCCAGACTTTGAACCTATCTTAGGTTCAGAAAAAAAGTTTTTCTATAGAAACAAAATGGAGTTTTCATTTTCTAACAGCCGCTGGCTAACGGAAGCTGAAATTAGCAGTACAGAAGATTTAGGAAATAGAAACGCACTAGGTTTTCACATTCCGAAAATGTGGGATAAAATCTTAGACATTAACAAATGTCATTTACAAGAAGATCCTTCAAATGCTATTAGAAATGAAGTTAGGGATTTTGCTAACAAACATGGATTGACTTTCTTTAACCCAAGAGAACAATCTGGTTTATTGAGAACATTAATGTTACGTACCGCTTCTACTGGAGAAATCATGGTGTTGATTCAGTTTTTTGAAGACGATAAAGACAATAGAGAGTTAATTCTTGACTATTTATACGATAAATTTCCAGAGATTACTTCTTTACAATACGTGGTGAATAACAAGGCTAACGATACCTTGTACGACACTGATATTAAGTTATACAAAGGGCGTGATTATATCTTAGAAGAAATGGAAGGTTTAAAATTTAGCATTAATGCCAAATCTTTTTACCAAACCAATTCAGACCAAGCCTATGAATTATACAAAATAACACGTGATTTTGCCGGATTGACAGGAAACGAAATTGTGTATGATTTATATACTGGAACGGGTACTATTGCTCAGTTTGTATCTAAAAAAGCAAAAAAAGTAATAGGCGTTGAAAGTGTTCCTGATGCTATTAAAGATGCAAAAGCAAATGCGGTACGCAATGAAATTACTAATTGTGAGTTCTTTGTAGGAGACATGAAAGTGGTGTTCAATGATAGCTTCATTGCACAACATGGACAACCGGATGTTATTATTACCGATCCACCTCGTGACGGAATGCATAAAGATGTGATTGAACAAATCATGAAAATTGCTCCTGAAAAGGTAGTTTATGTAAGTTGTAACTCGGCTACGCAAGCGCGTGATTTAGCATTAATGGATGAAAAATACAAAGTGACGCGTGTACGTCCTGTAGATATGTTTCCACAAACACATCATGTGGAAAATGTAGTTCTTTTAGAAAGAAGAAACTAGTTTTCAGAGCTCAGAAATCAGTGATCAGATCGAATAGGACTGAGCACTGAATACTGTCAACAGAAAACGAAACACTGAATATGTATCATATGAAAAAAATAATTCTTCTAGTAATTGCCATTGCCTCCACTTTTTCCAGCTGTGAGAAAGATGATATTTGTGATGCCAATACCGTTACTACTTCTCGATTAGTGATTTCGTTTTACGACCTCGCCAATTCTACTACGCTTAAAAACGTAACTGATTTAAAAATTATTGGTGAAGGAATGACCGAAGGAATTAGTTATAATGGAAGTACTTTAATTAATGGAAGTACCGTTTCGATTCCGTTAAAAACGGATGCTGATGTGACTAGTTTTCGTTTTATTTTAAATTACGGTAACAGCAATCCAGCGATAGTTAATGAAGACAATTTACTTTTTAATTATAGTAGAGAAAACAGCTTTGTTTCTAGAGCCTGTGGTTTTAAAACCGTATTTTCCTTAGACAGCACCACTCCTTTTGTTCATACCGATGGCGCGACTGCTGATCAAAAATGGATACAATACATAGCAGTTAAAAATAGAACTATCGATAACGAAAATGAAACACACCTTGAAATATATTTTTAGTATTTGCCTCGTTTTTAGTCTGTTCATTAGTAACGCCCAAGAAACGACTCCTGAGATAACTGTTCCTAAAAACACACAAACGGAGGAAGGTGTTATTCCTGCCAATTCGTTTAAAAATGCAGAACAGCTGCCTCAAGAAGTACAAACAGATACGATACCCGTTGTAAAAACGAACAGGTATGGCTTGCGTGTAGGTATTGACTTATTCAAACTGACGCGTGCACTGTATGATAAAGATTATAAAGGGATTGAATTTGTAGGGGATTATCGTTTGACAAAGAAGTATTTCCTGGCTGCCGAAATTGGTAACGAGAACAAAACTACTGACGATGATCGCTTGAACTTTACCACTAAAGGTTCTTATATTAAAGCTGGATTTGATTACAATGGTTATGAAAACTGGCTGGACATGGAGAACATTATCTCAATAGGATTGCGTTACGGTTTTAGTAGTTTTAACCAACAGCTGAATAGCTATAAAATTTACAATTCCTCACCCTATTTTGACGAAATACCTCAAATAGCATCAGGAGAAAAATACAACGGACTTACCGCTAGCTGGGTAGAAGTAGTGGCAGGAGTTAAGGCCAAGGTTTTTAATAACGTTTTTGTAGGTTTCAGTTTAAGATTAAACACCTTAATAACTAATAAAAAACCAGGCAATTTTGACAACCTCTATATACCGGGTTTCAATAGAACTTACGATGGTAGTTTTGGTGTTGGATTTAATTATACGGTTTCTTACTTTATACCTATTTATAAAAAGAAAGTACTTCCAGTGGAAACTTCAAATAAGAAGTCCCCAAAAAAATAAATACTGTGTTGTAAAAATTGAAAAGGAGCTAATTATAATGGTATAATTAGCTCCTTTTTATTTTAGTGCTGGATCAACTAGTAGTTATCCTACTTCTTTAACCTCTTTGATAAAAATCCATTTCATATACAACTTTTCGCCGTCATTAGTTTTTATAGCCTTGAATTTAGGCGATAACAAGGTTCCTACTACAAATGCAGTCATAGGAATCCACAATCCTGTCAAATTAGTGTATTGGTCTACTAAATAACGAACGGAAATAAACAATATGGCAAAACAGCCTAAATGATATAAAAATGCTCGTACTTGTAATTTGGTCATGGTATATTTTTTAAGGTTTAAAAAAGCTCAAAGTGCGATACTGTTTATAACTCATAAATGTGCCGCCTTCTATTTTGTTCTCACTTTCCTATTCTTTCTTTTTTCTATATGCTTATTTTACTATTCCCCCTCAGTTACCTGAAATTTAGTTCTTTTGCTGCCTTCGTACATTTCGTATTTCACTAAACGTGCTTCGATGCTGGCATTAAACAATTTGATTTTTCTAGAAGGTCTTAAGCCTACAAATTTCAAAGCGTCAAGATTCCCTGTAATGAACCAAGCGTTTGTTCCAGGATAGTTTTTCTTTAAAGTATCGCCAATGTTCTTGTAAAATTCTTCCATGTGAATATCCAATCGCTCATCATAAGGCGGATTAAATACCATGTGTAATTTTCCTTCGGTTGTTTTCTCAGTATCAAAGAAATTTTGCTCTTCAATAGTGATGTATTCATCAAGGTTAGCGTTTTTAATATTGTCTTTGGCTTTTTGAACCGCAGATGGCGCTTTATCGTATCCTTTTATAGTGTAGTGAAATTCCCTAACTCTTTTTAATAAACTATCTGTAATATTGTCAAACAAGTCATTGTCCCAATCTTTCCACTTTTCAAAAGCAAATTCTTTACGATTGATATTTGCTGGAATGTTGCAGGCAATCATAGCTGCTTCTGCTAAGAAAGTTCCTGAACCACACATAGGGTCTAGAAAATCTCCTTGTCCATCCCAACCAGAAAGTAGTAATACTCCTGCTGCAAGCACCTCGTTTATAGGAGCGATATTGGTCGCTGTTCTATACCCACGTTGGTGTAATGAATTACCCGAAGTGTCTAAAGCTACTGATACCTGATCTCTGTCAATATGAATATTGATTCTTAAATCAGGATGCGCTTTATCAATGCTAGGACGTTGACCCGTTCTTTCTCTAAATTGATCCACAATGGCATCCTTACACTTTTGAGAAACAAACTCAGAGTGATTAAAATTGTCAGAGTGAACAGTGGCATCAATAACAAAGGTTTGATTAGCATTGATGTATTTAGACCAGTTTACTCCCGCAACACCTTTATACAACGCTTGCTCATTGTTAGCCTTGAACGCATAAATAGGTTTTAGGATTTTTAAGGCAGTACGCAAAGACAAATTAGCCTTGTACATAAATCCTTTATCTCCTTTAAAACTAACCATTCGCACTCCCTGCTCTACATTTTGAGCACCTAGTTGTTGCAATTCTTTTGCTAATATCTCTTCAAAACCAAAAAAGGTTTTGGCTACCATCTTAAAATTATCTTCCATTTTTACGTATCATTTAAAACAAGGCTATTTGCAAATCAACAAGCACTTGTAATAAAAATTATATGAATCAGTTTGTATCGCTACGGATTCGTTATTTTTCAGCAAAAATACACTAAATTTGCCGGATAGAATAAATTGAAAAAGAATAAATGTCTGAAGAATTAAAACCAACTGCCTTAAATCAAGATCAACCAACGCAAACTTGGTTTAGTTCTTGGTTTGACACCCCTTATTACCACATCTTATATAAAGACCGAAATTATAGAGAGGCGCAGGTATTTATGGATAATTTAACCCATTACCTCAACCTTCCTGAAAAAGCAAAAGTATTGGACTTAGCTTGCGGAAAAGGGCGTCATTCCATTTACTTAAATCAATTAGGATTTAATGTTTTAGGTGCCGATTTATCAGAGAACAGCATCCTCGAAGCCAGTAAAAATACGAATGACAACTTAAGCTTCAAGGTGCACGACATGCGAGAGCCCTTTGAAGAAAAATTTGATGCTATTTTTAATTTGTTCACCAGTTTTGGTTATTTTGAAAATGACGAAGACAATCTAACCACTTTAAAAGCAATCAAAGAAAGTTTGTCTGAATATGGTTTTGCCGTGATCGACTTTATGAATGTTACTCAGGTATTAAATACCTTAGTCCCTGAAGAGACAAAAACGGTCGATGGAATTGATTTTCATTTAAAGCGTTATTTGAAAGATGGGCATATTTATAAAGAAATCGATTTTGATGACAAAGGACAACACTTTCATTTTACTGAAAAAGTAAAGGCATTAACGCTGCACGATTTTGAAACTTTAATGGAAGAAGCAGGTATCTATCTTTTGGATATTTTTGGAGACTACAAATTAAAGAAATTCTATAAAAATGATAGCGAGCGCTTAATTATGATATTTAAGTAAACTACTTTTATTCGATTCTCACAACAAGACGAAACGAATAAACAGTTAAAAAATCAAACCGCTAAACGATTCAACAAACCGTTAATCACAAAACATGAATTACCTTTTACCATTAGTTGCTGTACTATTAGGATATGTAATTGCACTGGTTATCAAACCAAAGAATAAAACGAACCTAAAACTATTACTAGCTTTTAGCGGTTCTTTTTTACTATCGCTTACGGTAATGCATCTTTTACCTGACGTGTATGAAACGCAAAATCCTACTATTGGAGCCTTTATTATGGTGGGAATTTTATTTCAAATCATTTTAGAGTTTTTCTCTAAAGGTGCTGAGCATGGGCATGTTCACGGGCATCCTAACATGTCGCACATACCCTGGTTGCTCTTCATAAGTTTGTGTATTCACGCTTTTTTAGAAGGATTTCCCGTGGGGCATCATCAGGATAACTTAGCCATCGGTATTGCCATTCATCATTTACCTATTGCCATTATTTTGACCACTTTTTTCATGAATTCACAGCTGAATAAAAAAGCCATTTTTGCCTTCATGATTACCTTTGCTATTATGACGCCGCTAGGTACTTTTGTGTCTGATTTTTTGCCTATTCTAAATAATTACCATACTGAAATAACGGCCGTTGTAATTGGAATTTTATTCCACATTTCATCTACTATAATTTTTGAAAGCAGCGAAGGTCATAAATTTAATATTGCCAAAGTCTCTATGATTGTGCTTGGAATCGCATTGGCCTATTTCTTATAATACAAGCTTTTGGGCGTGCCCCATTTTCTGAAAAAAACAGAAAAATGGGTCGGGCTATACGCTATATCTCTCCGCTACGCTGCGAGGATACCGCTACTATCCCTCACGCAACAAAAAAGGAAACAACAGCATTCATAATGCTCAAAAAAAACTTTGTAACTTTGAGCCTCAATAACTTTGCAATTCATCAAATGACATTTATTAAAACTACGGAACAAACTTCAAAATACCAACATTTAGAAAAAATGTCAGTAAAAGAATTGCTCACTAATATCAATGAGGAAGACAAGATTGTGCCATTAGCCGTTGAAAAATCCTTACCTCAAATTGAAGCCTTGATTACTCAAGTGGTGGTAAAAATGAAACAAGGCGGACGCTTATTTTACATTGGCGCTGGTACTTCTGGAAGATTAGGGATTGTTGATGCCTCTGAATGTCCTCCTACCTTTGGTGTTCCTTTTGATTTAGTAAATGGAATCATAGCTGGTGGTGACGCAGCAATACGCAAAGCTGTAGAAAATGCCGAAGACAATGCCACCCAAGCATGGAAAGATTTACAAGAACACAAAATATCTGATAAAGACGTTGTTATAGGAATAGCAGCATCTGGAACCACACCTTATGTTATTGGTGGTTTAGAGGCCTGTAATAAAAACAATATTGTAACAGGAAGTATTTCATGCAATGAAGGAAGTCCGTTATCTAAAACGGCACAATTTCCTATAGAAGTTGTAGTAGGTCCTGAGTTTGTAACAGGAAGTTCCCGAATGAAAGCAGGAACGGCTCAAAAATTAGTTTTAAACATGATCTCAACTGCTGCCATGATCCAACTAGGAAAAGTAAAAGGCAATAAAATGGTAGACATGCAATTAAGCAACAGCAAGCTTGTCGATCGTGGGATTAGAATGATCATGAGCGAAATTCCCGTTAGCTATGAAGAAGGGGCACAATTACTAGAAACTCATGGGAATGTTAGAAAAGCAGTTGATGCATTTTTAAACAACAAATAACACTAATCCTTTTTAGTTTTTCAGTTAATTCCTTAACTTTAAATTTTTAAATCTAAACCTATTTTATGGCCACCAATAAAGAACTTTTATCCAAAGGAATAAAATATTTAGCGTATGCGCTACCGCTACTCTTTATAGGGCCATCAATAATTTATAATGCCTTCATGAACAAAGATTCACTGTGGCATTATTTAGTATTAGCTATAGGAATTAGCGCCTGTGTCGCTGCTGTTTATTTTATGTTTTTAGGATTAAAAACGGTAATGAAAGGCATATTCAACGACTAATGGAAGATTTAATACACATCCAAAAAACATTCGAGAAAGTTATTTTCATTGATAAAAAAGTTAGTAATCGAGAATTTGAAGATTGCATCTTTAAAAATTGTGATTTCTCAAACAGTGATTTCTCAAACAATACTTTTATGGATTGCGAGTTTATAGATTGCAATCTATCAATGACTAATTTAACCAATACCAGTTTAAAAACGGTACAGTTTACTAATTGTAAATTGCTGGGAATTCTATTTACAAATTGTGCTGATTTTATGTTTTCAGTGGCGTTTACGGAATGCATTTTAGACTACGCTTCTTTTGCCAATAAAAAAATGCCAAAGACTCCATTTACTTCCTGCTCAATGAAAGAAGTGAATTTTGTGGGTAGTAATTTATCAAATGCTGTCTTTGATAATTGCAATTTAGAACATGCGCTCTTTAACGAAACACAGTTAAAAGAAGTGAATTTTGTTACTGCTTACAATTATAAAATTGATCCGGAATTTAATCCGATGCGGAAAGCAAAATTCTCTACGCAGGGTATTCCTGGATTATTAGAGAAATACGATATAAAAATTCAATAAATGGACGCAGCCGAATCTTATTTGATCAGTGTAAAAAAGCAGTTTTTATATTACAAAACGTTAGGAGAAAAGGCCATAGAACAACTGGAAGAGAGTCAGCTTTTTGTTGCTTGTAATGAAGATACTAATAGTATTGCTACTCTTGTCAAACACCTATCCGGAAACATGTTATCGCGCTGGACAGATTTTTTAACGACTGACGGTGAGAAAGAATGGCGAAATAGAGATCTAGAATTTAAAAATGATTTAGATACTAAAGAAGCGGTATTGGATGCTTGGAATAAAGGTTGGGACTGCTTGTTTTTTGCTTTAGACAATCTCAGTTCCGAACAGTTATCCGAAATTATTTATATTAGAAATGAAGGACACACTGTGATTGAAGCGATTAACAGACAATTAGCCCATTACCCCTATCATGTGGGACAAATGGTTTTTTATGCTAAGCAATTAAAAAAAAGTGACTGGGAAAGTTTGTCCATAGCCCGCAACAATTCCGTGATGTACAATGATGCGAAATTTGCTCAAGATAAAAGCTTGCAGCATTTCACTGATGAAGAATTAAAAAAATTACAATAATAATTGACAATAGCCCTGATTGCAGTGGAAATCCTTTTTATTTTTTCTTTAAAAATAAAAAGATTGCAGCGCAAAGCAGGAAATAGCTCCAAAAAAAATGAAAAAAATATTAGTACTCCCACTACTGCTTTTAGTTGTATCCTGTTACAATGTAGAACGCAATTGTAAAGATTTTAAAACAGGTAAATTTAGATTTGATTATGAAGTAGATGGCGTGAAGAAAACGACTTTCTTTGAACGCAATGACAGCATCGAGATTGAAACTTTTGATGGAAAAACAGATACTGCATCAGTGCGATGGGTAAACGACTGTGAGTATGTGCTTAAAAAATTGCATCCGAAAAATATGGCTGAAGAAAAATCCATAGACATGAAAATATTGACTACTTCTAGCGATACGTATACCTTTGAGTTTGGTATGGTAGGAGTTCCGCAAAAACAAAGAGGTACAGTAACAAAGCTATCAGACTTAGACTAAAACTTTAGATCAACAAATAAATTTATAACTCTTAATTACCTTTAGATGGAAGTATTTTTAAATCCAGATGCGTGGATTGCTTTATTGACCTTGACTTTTTTAGAAATAGTTTTAGGGATAGATAATATCATTTTCATCTCTATTGCCACAGGAAAACTTCCTGCCGAGAGCCGAAAAAAAGCCACTAAAATAGGAATGTTCTTGGCTATGTTTATGAGAATCGCTTTGCTTTTAGGGATTTCGTATTTAATAGCGATGAAAGAACCTTGGTTTACGCTAGATTTTAGCTGGTTAAGCGCCCAAATTTCTGGTCAAAGTATCATCTTATTGCTTGGAGGACTTTTCTTGATTTATAAGAGTACCAATGAAATCAGAGAAAAAGTGGATGAAAAAGGCCAAGAAGAAAAAGAATTAGGAAAAGCGGCAACTAAATCCTTTAGCAGTGTATTGCTTCAAATCATTTTGATTGATTTAGTCTTTTCTTTTGATAGTATTTTAACGGCTGTAGGGATGACAAATGGTGTTCAAGGTGCCTTGTACATTATGATTACTGCAGTAGTTATATCGGTACTAATTATGATGCAATTTGCAGTACCTGTAGGCAGTTTTGTCAACAAGCATCCTTCAATACAAATTTTAGGACTTTCTTTCTTAATCCTGATTGGATTTATGTTGATTACTGAAAGTGCTCATTTATCAAATGCTTTAATCTTTGGTAGTCATGTAACGGCAGTGCCTAAAGGGTATTTGTACTTCGCTATTTCGTTCTCCTTAATGGTAGAGGTTTTAAATATGAAAGTGTCTAAGAAAAACAAAAAATAAGATTACTAATTTTTTACTATACAAACATAAAAAAAGCTCCGAATGGAGCTTTTTTTATTTAATCTTTAAACAATATTACTTGTCCATCCTCATCCAATTGAATTTCTGAACCATCATCATTTGTCGTTGGTCGTTCAGGAACTATTTCCTCTGGAACTTCATAAGGCAATGGATCTAACATATTAACCTGTTTCAGTCGGTCAGTGGTTAACTGATTTCCTAATGCTTTAAAACCTTTGACAGCTATAAAATCTTCGATATCAATAGTAACACTTTCTTTTTGAACCCCTTTTATTTTAGGGAAAATCAATTCGGCTACAGGACGATAATCAGTAGATACAATTTCTAACTGCGAGTTAGGATGTTCTGTGATAAAGCTTTCCTCTTTATTTTCAGTTTCTACTAAAAAGCGTTTTAAATAATACCGTTCTTTTTCACCGTCATAATAAATTGCTGATATTGGTTTTTTGGGCACCCATTTTTCCAATACAATCATGTCCGTTTCAAAATGTGTTGTTAATTCAGGAATTACCACTTTCAATTTTCCAGATTGCTGGATGATCAAAATCTTATCAGTTGGCCTGAATTCACCTAGTAAATCACCTCTACCGTCAACATTTAAGCGGCGTACCGTTTCATCGTACCACACCTTTCTTGGTAGTAATGTAGAGATTCCTTTCTCTTTAATTTCAATCTTTTTAATAGGGTATTTACTAGCCAAATTCCCTTTGGAAGCACGTCCCTTTATGGCAAGTTTAGCAAAATCAATATCAAATTTTAATTTCTTGATACTTCCTACCTGTCTGAGTATAACGGTAATTACCTCAGCTTCTCCATTAGGGTTGCAAGTGAAATACAATATCTGAGATCCTTTAGTACCGTTAGTTAAATCGTACAATTTATCACGTGTAACTCCAGATACATTAAAACGCTTAATATAAGAAGGCCCTGACTTCCCATCACGGTAGATCAAGTTATAGATAGTGCGTTTGTCACTTTTATCAAAAATAGCGACATGTATAATGTCTTTACCTACAAAGGTCTTGGCGTCTACTTTTGTAATCATCATACTACCGTCGCGTAAAAAGACAATTACATCATCGATGTCTGAACAGTCCGTAACATACTCATCTTTCTTAAGGCTTGTCCCTACGAAACCTTCTTCTCTATTTACATACAGTTTAGTATTTCTAAGCACCACTTTTGTGGCTTCAATATCATCAAAAATACGTAGTTCAGTTTGACGCTCGCGACCTTTACCGTATTTCTCTTTTAGTTTTACAAAATAAGCTATCGCAAAATCAATTAAATGCTCTAAATCGTATTTTACCTGCTCTATATTTCCTTCTAAAGCTTCAATTTTATCTTGGGCTTTGTTGCTATCAAATTTAGAGATACGCATGATTCGAATATCTAACAAACGTAAAATATCTTCTTCAGTAATGGCGCGTTTTAAATGTTTAATGTGTGGTTTCAATCCATCATCAACTGCCTGAATAACATCTTCACGAGTCGTTTTCTCCTCAATATCACGATAGATTTTATTTTCGATAAAAATACGCTCCAAAGACAAGAAATGCCATTGCTCTTCTAGTTCTCCTAACTGGATTTCGAGTTCGCTTTTTAATAATTGCACCGTTCTATTAGTCGAAATTTTCAACATATCAGAAACCCCAATAAACAATGGTTTATTATCCTCAATAACACAGCCTAAAGGTGCTACTGATGTTTCACAAGCGGTAAAAGCAAATAAAGCATCTATCGTTTTATCAGGAGAAACACCTGGATACAAATGGATTAAAATTTCCACATTGGCAGCAGTATTGTCCTCAATCTTTTTGATTTTGATTTTGCCCTTTTCATTGGCTTTCAAAATACTATCAATTAACGTTGTAGTATTCGTCGAAAACGGGATTTGGGTTATCACCAAAGTGTTTTTATCGAGTTGGGCAATCTTAGCACGTACTCGTACCCGTCCGCCTCGCATTCCGTCGTTATAATTAGACACATCAGCAATACCTTGTGTCATAAAATCAGGATAAATTGTAAACGGTTTTCCTTTTAATATTTTTACCGAAGCATCAATTAGTTCGTTAAAATTGTGAGGCAATACTTTGGTCGAAAGACCTACCGCAATACCCTCGGCTCCCGAAGCTAAAAGCAGTGGGAATTTTACAGGAAGATTATTAGGCTCAGCGCGACGACCATCATAAGAAACACCCCAGTCCGTAATCTTTGGACTGTATAATACTTCCAAAGCAAACTTTGATAAACGGGCTTCAATATAACGAGAAGCGGCAGCGCTATCTCCAGTGAGTATATTTCCCCAGTTTCCCTGACAGTCAATTAATAATTCTTTTTGACCTATTTGTACCATCGCGTCACCTATACTGGCATCTCCGTGTGGGTGATACTGCATGGTGTGTCCTACCACATTGGCAACTTTATTGTATCGACCGTCATCCAACTCTTTTAAGGAGTGCATAATACGGCGCTGTACAGGTTTAAAACCGTCCTCAATAGCAGGGACAGCTCGCTCCAAAATCACATAAGAGGCATAGTCCAAGAACCAATCCTTGTACATTCCTGTTACCTTAGTAATGGTATCAGTACCTTCTTCATTATTGTTATAAAAATGTCCGTCGCCTGTCGATTTTTCAACTCCTTTAGAGGACTCCTGTTCTTGATTTTCATCAACAGCATTATCATCTGAGTTAACATCTTCATGCTCTGGATTTATATTTTCTTCTTCCTCGTCTTTCATATAGTGATTACGAAATTAATTTTATTAAATCTTCTTTACTAGGTAAAACGGTTTTGTATTTACTGGCAAAAATTTGTTCGTTATTCTCAGGCAATGTATAATCGACAACTACATCGCTTTTATTTTGACACAGCGCAATTCCAATGGTTTTATTCTCCCCTTCTAAACGTTTTTCTTTATTACAATAATTGACATCCATCTGCATCTGTGCCGAATCGTATTGACCTTTTAATTCTCGTTCACTCCAATTGTATTTCTCAGATTGTATCTCGCAAAAATGTCTTTCTTACTCATCTTCGATTTGCATCTGGAAACTATAATGTAACCAAGTAAGTTTATAATAAGACCTAAATAACTCAAAATAAGTACACGTCATCGTTGAATTTACCGTGGGTAAAACCTGTAGGCGGGCATTTTGCAATAGTGCAACAAGCTGAGAAAATAAAATTTTATTTTGAAGACTTTTTGACACTCGTATTTATTCCCAAAAGCTTATCACGTTACTCTTTCTCAACCACATCCAGTTCGACTTTCAAGTTTTTAATAATAAACTCTTGTCTATCAGGCGTATTTTTTCCCATATAAAAGGATAACAATTGCTCTACTGAGGTGTTTTTATCCATCATTACAGGATCTAAACGAATGTCTTCGCCAATAAAAAACTGAAATTCATCTGGTGAAATCTCCCCTAATCCCTTAAATCGAGTGATTTCAGGTTTTGGTTTTAACTTCTCAATAGCATCTTTACGTTCTTCTTCAGAGTAGCAGTAAATAGTTTCTTTTTTATTTCGTACTCTAAACAGCGGTGTTTGCAAAATATATAAATGCCCTTCTTTTATCAATTCTGGAAAAAATTGCAAAAAGAAAGTTATGAGTAATAATCGAATGTGCATTCCATCGACATCGGCATCCGTTGCGATTACAATGTTATTGTAACGTAAGTTTTCCATGTCGTCTTCGATATCTAGCGCAGCTTGCAGTAAATTGAACTCTTCGTTCTCATAAACAATTTTCTTGCTCATTCCGTATGAATTCAAAGGCTTACCACGCAAACTAAAAACCGCTTGTGTATTCACATCGCGCGACTTAGTAATCGATCCCGAAGCCGAATCTCCCTCTGTAATAAACAAGGTGCTTTCTAAATAACGTGCGTTTTTAATATCTGGTAAATGTACGCGGCAGTCCCGTAATTTTTTATTGTGTAAACTGGATTTCTTAGCACGGTCTTTGGCTAATTTTCTAATACCCGAAAGTTCTTTACGCTCTCTCTCCGCTTGAAGAATTTTGCGCAAAAGCAAATCAGCTGTTTCTGGATTTTTATGTAAATAATTGTCTAGTTTATTCTTAACAAAATCATTTACAAAAGTACGTACAGATGGCATTCCAGGCTCAGATCCCATGTCAGTTGAACCCAACTTTGTTTTAGTTTGTGACTCAAAAACCGGTTCCATCACTTTTACACTTACCGCACTCACAATGGATTTTCTAACATCAGACGGATCAAAGTTTTTATTGTAAAACTCCCGTATCGTCTTTACTATCGCTTCTCTAAAGGCCACTAAGTGTGTTCCTCCCTGCGTAGTATTTTGTCCATTCACAAAAGAATGGTATTCCTCGCTATATTGTGATTTACTATGTGTTAATGCTACCTCAATATCGTCCCCTTTTAGGTGAATGATAGGATATACCATATCTTCTTCGGCAATATTTTCATCTAATAAATCTTTTAATCCATTGTCTGAAAAGTACTTTTCCCCATTGTAGATAATTGTCAATCCTGCATTTAGATAACAATAATTTTTTAGCATTTTAATTACATATTCATTTCTGAATTTGTAATTTTTAAAAATGGTTTCATCTGGAATAAAAGTAACCTTGGTCCCTTTTCGTTTTGTAGTGTCAATAATCTCTTCTTCGAGAACTAAATTACCCGCAGAGAATTCAGCCGCTTTTTGTTTCTCGTCTCTTACAGATTCTACACGAAAATAATTGGATAAAGCATTTACAGCCTTGGTTCCTACTCCATTAAGACCTACTGATTTTTTAAATGCTAGAGAGTCATATTTCCCCCCAGTATTCATCTTCGAAACCACATCAATTACTTTTCCCAAAGGAATTCCACGTCCATAATCTCGTACAGCAACTGTTTTATCTCTAATCGATACTTCAATCGTTTTACCCGCTCCCATAACGAATTCATCGATACAGTTGTCGAGTACTTCTTTTAATAAAATATAAATACCATCATCTGGCGAAGAACCATCTCCAAGTTTCCCGATATACATACCAGGACGCATACGGATGTGCTCTTTCCAGTCGAGTGACCGAATATTATCTTCGGTATATTGATTTTGATCAGACATTGTGGGAGTTTATCGATTTTGTGCTAATATAGGGCATCTCGATATATTTTAAAAGCGCTAAAGGGCAAAGTTATTAAGAATGATATTGACATGTATTTTTTCTAATGAACTAAAGGCCACCGAATACAAATTTCTAAAATTACGACATAAAAAATAATAAATTACAACCGTTAGAAGGAAACCATCATGTAAAATAACAAGTTTAAAATTTATATGGCAGCAATGATATCTTTTAATTGCTTATCTAATTCTGGATTAGAAATCTGGCCTTTGTCAACATTAAAATTATCATTAAAACTAGGCAAAGAAAATGTTGCTTTAATATCAGCACCATAACGTGGCAACGCATTTTTCCCTATCTCTAAAACAGCCGAACCACCTCTAGCTCCGGGAGAGGTTGCCATAAGAAGCATCGGTTTATTTTTAAATACTTTAGGATCAATTCGAGAACACCAGTCAAAAATATTTTTAAATGCCGCTGAATAACTAGAGTTATTTTCAGCTAAGGAAATTACTAGAAAGTCGGCACTTTCTATTTTAGATAAAAATGATTTTGCCTTCTCATGTTGCCCGATACTTTCTTCGACATCAACACTAAATATAGGCATTTCATAATCGTTTAAATCCAGCACTTCCACTGCTGCATTTTCAAAGAGAGAAGCGGCGTATATGGCTAATTTTTTATTTATTGAGTTTTTACTAGGGCTTGCGCCAAAAGCTATGATTTTCATGTTTTTTTTATAAATATACTAAATTATTGGCAAAACAAAAGGATAGAAAAAGCGTATACATACCATCAGTGTTTAGCAATCAACACATTACACTACTTATAAAATATTTTTATTCTAATGTATTTCTTGCCACCATTTTGAGACACTAGTGGACTTTACATGGAAAAGCTCTCCTATTTTTGGCACTATGAAATTCAATTTCTCCAGTTTGCTTCTTTCAACAAATCGCTCTACTGGCTCTTGCCAAGAATGCTGTGCTAAAGCAAAACCAGCCCAATGTACAGGCATACAATTAAGAACTCTGGCATCCAGAGCAGCTTGCACACTTTCTTCGGGGTACATATGAATTTGATGCCAATTTTCGTTGTACTGACCACATTCCATAAAAGCAAAGTCAAAAGGACCTAGCCGTTCCCCTATTTCTGTAAAATGAGTGCCGTAACCGCTATCTCCACTAAACCAAATATTCTCTTGTTCCGTTTTTAAAACCCAACCACCCCAAAGCGATTTGGCTCTATCAGTAAAACCTCTTCCAGAAAAATGACGAGTTGGTGTGAACGTTATTTTAATGTCTCTAAATAACATGTCCTCCCACCAATTAAATTCGGTTATACAATCCTCAGCTATTCCCCACGAAACTAAATGTCTTTTAACGCCTAAAGCCACATAAAAATGCCTGGTTTTATCTTTAAGCTTTAATATACTTTTGTAATCTAAATGGTCGTAATGATCATGTGAGATAAGCACCAAATCAATTTCAGGTAAATCATCAATAATACCTAACGTAGCTGTACTAAATCGTCTGACTTTAAAAGGTGCTATTGGAGCAGCGTCATCACCAAACATAGGATCAATTAATATATTGCTGTTGTTCAAATTCATGTAAATGGCTGAATGCCCATACCAAATACTCTGCATAGCATCATGAGAAAATTGCCACTGCTTATTAAAAGGAATTATAGGTATGGACTGCGCCTCTCTGCCTTCCTTTTTAAAAAATTGTTTATTCAAAAATTCAGGTAGCTTAGACCATGAAAAATCCATACTAGTTGTTTCTAAATTTTCAAAGATAGTCCCATTCCAGTGCGTTGATTTTGAATATTTTTCTAAATCAGATTTAGAAGGTTTTGCGCCAAATTGTTTTCTCATAATTAATTTAATTCTAAAAAATAAAGCTAGGCAAATACTGTATTCACTCACACTTCTACACCCCTATTAAAAGTAAAAAAACCTGCAAAATTACTTTTGCAGGTTTTTTCTATAGTAAATCTATTTATTTTTATGCCTTATTCTTTTTCTAAAAGTAGGAAGCTTGACAATTTTTAAAATTACACGTTGAAACGGAAATGCATTACATCACCATCTTTAACGATGTATTCTTTTCCTTCTACTTTAAATTTACCCGCTTCTTTAGCTTTGGCCTCAGAGCCATACGCTACATAATCTTCATAAGAAATAACTTCTGCACGGATAAAACCTTTCTCAAAGTCAGTATGAATCACTCCAGCTGCTTGAGGTGCCGTTGAACCAATATTGATTGTCCACGCACGCACTTCCTTAACACCTGCGGTAAAATACGTTTGTTGCTTTAATAATTTGTAAGCAGCACGAATTAATACTGATGCTCCTGGCTCCGTTAATCCCATATCTTCAAGGAAAACTTGACGCTCTTCATAACTTTCTAATTCAGTAATATCAGCCTCAGCACCTACTGAAAGAATAATCACCTCAGCATCTTCATCCTTCACTAATTCCTTTACTTGATCCACGTATTTATTTCCGTTAACTGCCGAGTTTTCGTCAACATTACACACATACAAAACTGGTTTTGCAGTGATTAATTGAAAACCTTCCATTAACACCTCTTCGTCATTACTCTCAAGAATAATAGTTCTAGCTGATTTTGCTTGTAAAAGAGTGTCTTTGATTCGGTCTAACAACGCTTTTTCAGTTTGCGCTTCTTTATTCCCTGTTTTTGCAGCACGGTTTACTTTCTCCAATCGCTTCTCAACAGTATCTAAATCTTTTAATTGCAATTCAATGTCGATAGTTTCTTTATCACGAATAGGATTTACGTTTCCGTCAACATGGACAATATTATCGTTATCAAAACAACGCAATACATGAATAATAGCATTACACTCTCTAATATTTCCCAAAAATTGATTTCCTAATCCTTCCCCTTTACTAGCACCTTTAACTAAACCTGCAATATCTACAATATCCACAGTAGCCATTTGTACACGCTCTGGTTTCACTAACTCTTCAAGTTTGTTAATACGAGGATCTGGAACGTTTACAACACCTATATTAGGCTCAATAGTACAAAAAGGAAAGTTGGCACTTTGCGCTTTAGCATTCGACAAACAATTAAACAAAGTTGACTTTCCAACATTAGGTAATCCTACAATTCCTGCTTTCATGATATTTAGATTTACAGATAACTTCTTACTGCTATTCGTATTAGTATTGACTTTAAAATTTGCAAATATAAGATTAAATATACGTTAGCACTCAAAATCACGAAATTATTGTTTTGAAAGCATTAATTGATGTCATAAATATGTTATTCTCAAGGTTAACTACTTTAATTGCGACGATTGACAATTTAAAGCGGTTGATTTTAAAATTTCAAATATTTACCAGATAATCAATACATTTTATTAAAATTTTGTTAAAAAATTTATATATTGCAAAACATATTAAACCAAACAAAAACCAAATTAACTTAGTTATGAAAAAAATCACATTATTATTTTTACTACTTAACGTCAGTTTTCTTTTTGCTCAAAAAGAAATCTCAGGAGTAGTAAGAGACAATTCAGGTGCGGCACTTCCCGGTGTCAACATCGTAGAAAAAGGAACACAAAATGGTGTATCAACCGATATGGACGGAGGATACAAAATAAGGGTAAAAGAAGGAGCAACTTTAGTTTTTAGTTACATAGGATTTAATAAAGTGGAAAAAGCAGCTAGTGCTAGTACCATCAATGTAGTGCTTTCACAAGAAGGCGGTCAGGCTTTAGATGAAATTGTAGTAACTGGATCTAGAACAGCTCCAAGAAGTAACACTACATCCGCTTTGCCTATTGATGTTATTTCTTCTAAAGACTTAACTTCTACAGGTCAAGCAACTTTTGACAAAGCATTACAGTACAAAATCCCATCTTTTAACACGGTTCAAACACCAGTAAATGATGCAACTTCATTACTAGATCCTTATGAAATCAGAAACATGGGACCAAGTAGAACATTAATCCTTATTAATGGTAAACGTAAAAATTTAAGTGCTTTGCTTTACACACAAACCTCTCCAGGACGTGGTGAAACAGGTGCTGATATCTCAGGAATTCCTACAGATGCAATTAAAAGTGTGGAGATTCTTCGTGATGGTGCATCTGCACAATACGGATCTGATGCAATTGCAGGGGTAATGAACATTATTCTTAAAGACAATAAAGGAGACGGTTCTGTAACTATAAGAAGTGGAATGACTTCTGAAGGTGATGGTGAAATGATAGGCGTTAGCGTTAACAATGGTAGCTCAATTGCTGAAGACAAAGGATTCATTAACTATACAGTAGATTTCTCTAAAGTAAATCAAGCAAATAGACCAGGAACAGTTGATGCTGCTGGTGAAGCTGCCGATTTTGGTGCCGATATTGCTGACGTTCAACAATTTTTATCTCTTAAACCAGATGCAGGAAACATCAATGGTTCTCCTGAAACTGCTGCTGCTAAATTTTTAGTAAATAGTGGATTTGATTTAAGCGAACAAACAGAATTGTATTTTAATGCTGCTTACATCTATAAAAAAGTAAACAGTTTTGCTAACTACAGAACACCATATTGGAGAACGGAAGCTGATTATCCTTATTTAGCTGACTTCTTCCCTAACGGTCCTAATGGAACATACATAGGATATGTACCTACTTTTGAAGGTTTGTTAAATGATTACAACGGAACAGTAGGTTTAAAATCTAAAATCAATGACTGGAATGTTGACTTGAGTTTCACTACAGGTGGGAATACACAAACCTATACCGTAAGTAACTCTCACAATAGAAATGAAGTGTATGCTCCAAGTTGGAATCCAAACACAAATACATTTGAACCAGTAGAATTATACAGAGAAAATAGCCCGGTATCATTCAACCCAGGAGGAACACGTTTTTCCCATAATGTAGGTAACATTGATATCTCTAGAGTATTATCTGACAAGGTAAGTATCGGTATCGGTTCTGAGATGAGAGCAGAAACTTTTGAAGTTATCGAAGGTGAATTAGCATCTTATGATGGTGGTGGTGCCGATTCCTTTGCAGGTAACACGCCTCAAAATTCAGGAAAATGGAACCGTTACAATATTGGAGCTTATTTCAGTATGGACTACGATGTAACTGAAGCTTTTTTATTAAGTGGTACGGTTAGAGCTGAAAATTATTCTGATTTTGGTGATGCCTTCGTTTACAAAGTTAGTTCAAGATATAAATTTGATGACATGTTAACGCTAAGAGCTTCTTACTCTACTGGATTTAGAGCTCCAACATTACACCAAATTTACACTCAAAAATCACAATACTCTTTTGTTCCTGGACAAGGAATTCAAGTAGGTGGATTAGTAAACAACGTGTCACCACAAGCGTCACTTTTAGGTTTAGACAAATTAGATGCTGAGAAATCTAAAAACTTCACTATTGGTGTAGGTGGAAAAATTTCAAGAAATTTCAACTATACAGTTGACTACTATAACATTGCTGTAAAAGACAGAATTGTTTTGGGTTCTGAAATTACAGGAACTGCTTTTGATTCAGATGGTAATAATATAGGTACAACCCCACTTGATGATGTATTAAGAGCCAATAATTTATCTGATGTTAGTTTCTTTGCTAATGCTATTGATACTAAGACATCTGGAATTGACGTAGTTTTAAATTACAACAACATTATGATTGGCGAAGGAGATTTAGATTTTAGTTTATCTGGGAATTACACGATCAAAAACGAAAGAGATGGAGCAGTTAAGAATCCAACTTTAGTTGAAAATGCAGGTCAATCTATTGTAAATCCTACACAAGAAGCTTTATTCTTTACTTCTAGACCAAAAACAAAATGGATTTTAGGAGCTAACTATGAAATTGGAAAAATTGGGTTATCATTAAACAATACTTACTTTGGAAAGACTACTTTCAAACAACAAGGTATGAGTAATGATTTAAGAACTGAATTCACGCCAAAAATTGTTACTGACTTAGGAGTAAGTTTTTCAGCTACTGAAAAATTAACCTTATCATTAAATGTAAACAACCTATTAAATGTTTTACCTGAATGGAGTTTCAAAGCAGAAAATGCTGCTGGAGCAACTTTATTAGCAGATCCTGCTCAGGTTAAAAACCAATCTAACTTGATTACCTTCAACCAACGTTATTCTCAAATGACGTATGATGGATATCACTTTAGTCAATTAGGTACTATGTTTAACCTGTCATTAAACTATAAATTCTAATCTTAAATAGAATATTCATTAAAGGGACATCATTTGATGTCCCTTTTTTTATATCTTTTTTTTACGTAATTTTATAAAACACTATTATTTAAAGGTTTATACACAATAAAATCTTAAAATTTATCCATTATGGCAAACTTATACCAAGGGGAAATGGCTGCAATTTTTGACGCTATGTATCAAACCTTTATTGACTATGATGAGGAATATCTTTTTTACAACACTCTTATTCAAGAATACCATGCTCAAACGATTTTAGAAATAGGTAGTGGCACAGGCAATCTTGCTAAAAGATTCAAACAAAACAATCAACAGTATACTGGCTTAGATTCTAGTAAAAGTATGATTGATATCGCACAAACAAGAAATCCAAAAGGCTTATTTATACATGGAGATATGCGTGACTTTACTCTAGAAAAAAAAGTGGACGCAATACTAATCACTGGCCGATCCACAAGCTATTTGACCTCTAATGATGATATTTATGAAACATTTGATTCCATCTATAAAAGCATAACCCAAGATGGCATTATTATATTTGATTTCATTGATGCTAACCGTTTTATCCCTTTTATAAAAAACAATAAAATGATCATCCATGAAGCAGCTTACAAAGGAATTAATTACATCAGGGAAAGCAGTTGGGAAACGACAACATTAGATAATATTATGCTAGAATGGCATGCAAAATATTACACTATAGTAAACAATAACAAAGAGGTGATTTTTAATGATTACTCTACTGTGCGTGTATTTACTTTAAATGAAATTCAAATATATCTTTACTTAAATGGCTTTGAAATTATCAAAACAATCGATCGGAAAACTTATGCCTACGATACTTATGTTATTGTAGCCAAAAAAAGAAAGTAAGTTTTACTCATTATTTTTTTATATTATTTTTAAAACTATAACTTTTTGCGATAATAACATAACAAACTAGCTTTCAGATAGCTGTATATTTGAACAATACAAATCATTAAAAACAGATATTATGAAAACTATAGTTTTAGGAATCGCAGCTTTTTTATTTACGTTAAATATTCAGGCGCAGAACAAAAATGTAAAATCAGAAGTGAAGACGAAGGTAACAACTATAAAAGATTCTCAGGGAGAAAAAAAACTAGTGAAAACCGAAGAAATTAATGAAGTTCAAGCTATTGAATTAAAGGACGCCGACTCAAAAGTTTTAAATAAAGATACTAAAGAAACTCCTGTACAAGTAACAGCAAGTACTAAAATTACAGCTGATGGAGTAACCCGTTTAATTGATGTAGATAGGTCAGCTTATTATGAATTAGACGGAGTGAAATATGAAGTTGCCACCGATAAAAGTGGTTATACCCTTTCTACCCCAAGTGGAGAACGCAAAGCAATTTTAAGAAAGACATCTAACAACAATTATATCTACAAATCTAAAGATAAAACTTCTTATGGGTATTTTGATGCTGATGGAAATTTAATCTTAGAAAATTATGATGAAGCTTCTGATACTGTAACTATTACAACTTACATGATTGATAAAAAATAAGCCATCGTTTCTTTAAGTAAAAAAAAACCTGAACAATTGATTGTTCAGGTTTTTTTATTTGCAATACTTGCATATTTATTCGTTATGTAAGAATGCTTGTCTGTTTAATAACGTTTCTTCTGATTCTACATGATTGTCATCTGGAATACAACAGTCCACAGGACAAACTGCAGCACACTGTGGTTCATCATGGAAGCCTTTACATTCTGTACACTTCCCAGGTACAATATAGTAAACTTCATCAGAAATTGGTGTTTGTGCTTCTTCAGCATCCATTTCAGTCCCATCAGGAAGCACTACTTTTCCAGATAAACTAGTACCATCTTTGTATCTCCAATCATCTGCACCTTCGTATATAGCTGTATTCGGACATTCTGGTTCACAAGCACCACAATTGATGCATTCGTCGGTTATTATAATTGCCATTATTATTTACTTTTGGCTTTAAGCGATAATGCTTTAAGCAGTTTTATAAATTAAATTTGTTGTAGCTAGAAATTGACCTTATCATCCAATAGCATTGCTAAAACCTTATAAAAGATTACTTTTGTGCAAAATTACAATCAAAACAATTCATAAACAAACATTATGACATTAGAAGTTAAAAAAAACATTTTCATTGAACTGGGTAAATTTTTAAGCCAATTCGATAGTAATGAGACTATTAAAAAAGAAAACGTTCTTAAAAATGAATTGTTTTTTGATGATTGTAACAAATTAATCGAATTATCACAATCTCATAACGGATGGTACACCCCTGAACAAGTGTACTTTTCTATCCAATCTTGGGCATCAGCATTAACTGAGGAAAATCTTAATAAGTGGTTATCGAATTACGATTTTGATAACGTAACACCAAAAAACATTGCTTTAATTCTTGCAGGAAATATTCCGCTTGTGGGCTTTCATGATTTTTTATCTGTCTTAATAACAGGCCACAATGTCCTTGTAAAAACTTCCTCAAACGATCAACACCTACTGCCTTTTTTAGCAAAATATCTCATTGCAATTGAACCTGAATTGGCAAACAAAATTACTTTTGTCGAAGGAAAATTAGAAAATTTTGATGCCGTTATTGCAACAGGAAGTAATAATACAGCGCGCTATTTTGACTATTATTTTAAAGATAAACCTTCGATTATCAGAAAAAACAGAAACTCGGTAGCGGTATTAGATGGAACTGAAACTAAAGAGCAATTAGTAGCTCTTGGCGAAGATATTTTTAGGTATTTTGGTCTAGGATGTCGCAATGTTTCTAAACTTTTTGTACCTGAAGGTTACTCCTTCAATGCGTTTTTTGAAGCAATTTTTGAATACCAGGATGTCATACATTATGAAAAGTATGCTAATAATTATGACTACAACAAAGCGGTATTTTTGATGAGTAATTTTAAACTACTCGATAACGGTTTCCTTACTTTAAAACAAGACAACAGCTACGCCTCTCCGATTTCAAGTGTTTTCTATGAAAATTATGTTTCTTTAGCTGAGCTTCAAGATAAGTTACGCAAAGAGCAAGACCAAATTCAGTGTATTGTTAGTAATGATCTAGTTGAAGGCAGTATAGCCTTTGGGCAAACACAGCAGCCACAATTATGGGATTATGCAGATAATGTAGACACTATATCGTTTTTGTTAATAAGATAGCGTAAATATGGTTAATTATTGCGAATAAATTAACAGTTATTCAAGTTGTATTCCCGAAATTTGCATTTTAATTTTTTGGACATAAACTACACCATGAAAAAACACAACTACAGCGCAGGACCATGCATTTTACCACAAGAAGTTTTTGAAAAATCAGCTCAAGCTATTTTAAATTTTAATGACTCCGGATTATCCATCTTAGAAATTTCACATCGTAGCAAAGACTTCGTTGCTGTTATGGACGAAGCTAGAGCCTTGGCTTTAGAATTGTTAGGATTAGAAGGAAAAGGATACAAAGCACTTTTTCTTGCAGGAGGAGCGAGTTTAGAGTTTTTAATGATCCCTTATAACTTGATGAAAGAAGGCGGTAAAGCTGCTTATTTAGATTCAGGAACATGGGCAAGTGGAGCTATAAAAGAAGCAAAATTCTTTGGAGAAACTGTGGTTGTAGCTTCCTCTAAAGAAGAAAACTACACTAATATTCCTAAGGGATACACTGTACCAGCCGATGCTGATTATTTTCATTGTACGAGTAACAATACCATTTTTGGAACTCAAATGAAAGAATTTCCTTCATTAGACATTCCAATGGTTTGCGACATGAGCTCTGACATCTTTTCGAGAGTACTAGATTTTTCTAAATTTGATATCATCTATGCAGGAGCACAAAAAAATATGGGCCCAGCAGGAACTACATTAGTAATTGTAAAAGAAGAAATTCTAGGCAAATCAGGTAGAACTATACCAAGTATCTTAGATTATGAAAAACATATCAAAGCAGAGAGTATGTACAACACTCCAGCTGTTTTTCCCGTATACGCGTCTCTATTAACTTTACAATGGTTAAAAAAATTAGGCGGAATTGCTGCTGTTGAAAAATTAAACAACGCTAAAGCAGATTTACTTTACACAGAAATTGACAGAAATCCATTATTTAAAGGTGCTGCAGCTGTTGAAGACCGTTCTAAAATGAATGCAACTTTCTTATTAAACAATCCAGAACATGCAGCTACATTTGACGCAATGTGGAAAGAAGCTAATATTTCTGGGATAGCCGGACATCGTTCAGTAGGTGGTTACAGAGCATCTATGTACAACGCCTTACCTATTGAAAGCGTTCAGGTTTTAGTAGATGTAATGAAAGAATTGGAAAACAAAGTTTAAAGTTTAAAAGTTTAAAGTAAAACCACTCTAAACAAATCAAACATTAAACAAATTAAAAAAAAATATATAATGAAAGTATTAGCAAACGACGGAATTTCTAAAAGTGGAATTCTAGCTTTAGAAAAAGGTGGATTTGAAGTAATAACTACAAAAGTAGCGCAAGAGCAAGTGGCTAACTATGTAAACGAAAATGACATTAGTGTGGTTTTAGTTCGCAGTGCTACCAAAGTTCGTAAAGATATAATTGACGCATGTCCTGGATTAAAAATCATTGGTCGTGGTGGTGTAGGAATGGATAATATTGATGTGGATTATGCTAAAAGTAAAGGAATCCATGTTATTAACACGCCTGCTTCTTCATCAGAATCTGTTGCAGAGCTAGTTTTTGCTCATTTATTCTCAGGTGTTCGCTTCTTACATGATGCTAATAGAAACATGCCTCTGGAAGGAGATACCAACTTTGATGGTTTGAAAAAAGCATACGCAAATGGTGTTGAATTAAGAGGAAAAACACTGGGAATTGTTGGAATAGGTCGTATTGGTCAGGCTACTGCAAAGATGGCTCTTGGTTTAGGTATGAAAGTGATTGCTGCAGACAGTTTTATCCCAACAGTTGATGTTAAAGTGGAATTTTTTGACGGACAATCTATCACTACTACTATAGTTTCTCAATCACTGGAATCTGTATTCAAAGAAGCTGATTTTATCACGCTTCACGTACCTGCACAAGATGGTTATATCATCGGTGAGAAAGAATTGGCAATTATGAAAGACGGTGTAGGTATCGTCAATTGCGCAAGAGGTGGTGTTATTGATGAAGTAGCATTAGTAAAAGCGTTAGACAGCGGTAAAGTTTTGTTTGCTGGTCTAGATGTTTTTGAAAATGAACCTACTCCAGAAATGACTATTTTAATGAATTCTAAAATATCATTAACTCCACATATTGGTGCTGCTACAGGAGAAGCTCAAGACAGAATTGGAACTGAATTAGCTTCGCAAATCATCAGTTTAATTGGGTAATTAGCGAAATAAAATAGTAAAATTCATAAGAGGGTTTGTTAATTCATTTTAACAATCCCTCTTTTTTTTGTAAATTGTAAATCAAACCAATTTAAATACTTAAAATGTTCGAACAATTAACTCAATTAGCCCATCAATTTGGGCAAAATGCTGTCGTAAAAAATGATGCAATTCCCGATGAAAAGAATGAAGCTGTAATCAATGAAGCCAGTACTTCTGTTATTTCAGGATTACAAAAAATGATAGCTGAAGGCAACGTAGACCAGATAGCTGGATTATTCCAAGGTAATAATGCAGAAGACAGTTCTAATCCTGCAGTACAAAAGCTAACTCAACAACTATCTGGTAGCTTGGGAGAAAAATTAGGCATCAATAGTAGTACCGCTGCTAGCGTAGCTTCAACTTTGATTCCGAAAATACTAAGCGCACTAGTAGGAAAAGCAAAAGATCCCAATGACTCTAGCTTTGAAATATCTGATATTATAGGCGCCATTTCTGGAAATGGAGACAATTCAGGAATTATGGATGCGATCTCAAAATATGGTGGCCAATTTGGATTAGATCAAAATGCCGATGGTAAAGTAGATATTAACGACGCTATGTCTGCACTAACTAAAAATGGTGGTGGATTAGGTGGCGCCTTAGGTAGTCTTTTCGGAAAATAAATTATAAAAAAAACGCTGCAACTAACTGCAGCGTTTTTTTTACTTTTGATACAGTAGTGACTGAATCACTTCGAACGAAATGGTGTCGTCGTTATTCACAAAGTATTTTAACAATACTTCTCCCCAAATATCACCATCACTATAATCTGCGATAATCCATCGGTGGTTAATTATTCTCACCTTATTGATTATAAATTTATTCGCCCCTATTTGATCTTGTCCCGTGTACGGATTTCCTTTAGGATTAGCATTATAATCCAAAAGTTGTTCTTTAACAACGGGAATTAATTTTTCATAATGAATGGTTTTAGTAGCACTGCTTGAATCGAAATAATTTTGAGCGTTTTCATTTTTTTCCAATGAAAAGTAGTTAGCATCCACTAATTTATTAGACACTGAACTCAAACTATCTTTCAGTTTTTTAGTTACCCTTTGATATCTTTCCTGTTCAAAAGCCACCTCTTTACTATAGAACATATATGTAAAAATATTCATTAGGACTAAAAGGATGAACGCGTAGAGTAAAAATGATTTTTTCATTTACTATGAATTATATTGTTATTTCTAAATTATCATAAGCCAAGAAAACATTTTCTGGGAGTCTTTTTTGTACCTCCTCATGAAAACCAAATAAGTGACTTATATGCGTGAGATATGCTTTTTTAGGTTGCACCAAAGCTATAAAATCTAATGCTTCTTGCAAATTAAAATGGGTATTATGAGGTTCTTCTCTTAAAGCGTTTACAACCAATACATCCAAACCTTCAAGTTTCTTCATTTCTACGGTATCAATCGTTTTTACATCAGTGAGATAAGCAAAATTATCAAATCTAAAGCCAAATACCTGTAAATCGCCGTGCATCACATTAATAGGTATTACCATTTTATTTCCCAAAGAAAAAGGCTCGTTATTAACTACTTCGAAGGTTTTTACAGAAGGAGCTCCCGGATACCTGTTTTCAGTTTCAAAAACATAATCGAAGCGTTTTTTCAAGTTATCAATTACCCTTTGGTGTGCATATATAGGCATTTCACCTTGTTTGAAATTAAAAGGGCGTATATCGTCAATACCTGCTGTATGATCAGCATGCTCATGAGTAAAAAGAATCGCGTCTACTTTCTGACAATTTGAAGCTAGCATTTGCTGCCTAAAATCAGGACCGCAATCGATAACGTAAGAATGACCTTCCCAGGAAATCCAAATAGAAACCCGGAGTCTTTTATCCTTATTATCAATGCTTTTACAAACGGGATGATTGCTTCCTATTACAGGAATGCCTTGTGATGTACCAGTACCTAAGAAATATACCTTCAATGCTATTTTATTTTTTTACAAAAATAGGATTAATTCTCTTTCATTAGAAACCTATTTAATTAACTTTGTAACATATTAGCCATATTTAAAATAAAAATGGATACTCAAATCAAACTAAAAGGTGACAAAGTCATCGCACAAATTCCTTCGATAAAAGACAAAGCACTACGTATAAATTTGAATGAAAATATATATGGAACCTTTGCTGAAATAGGTGCTGGACAAGAAACTGTGAGACATTTTTTTAGATCAGGTGGATCTTCTGGAACAATAGCCAAAGCCATGTCAGCTTATGACAAGGATTTTAGTGATGCCATTTATGGTATTGAAGAGGATGGACGTTATGTGACAGAGAGCAGACTTAAAAAAATGCTAACCATGGAAGGTGAGCTAGTTGAAAAACGTTTAAGTCGTGAGAAGCATCCTAATAAAATGTTTTTTAGTTATGCAAATACAGTTGCCACAATTGATTTTGCTAAACAATTTAAAGGTCATGGTTGGGTAGGAATTCGCTATCAAATCGAACCAGATGAAGATTACAACGAAATAATTCTTCATATTCGTTTTAAAGAGACTGATGCAAGATTGCAACAAGAAACTTTGGGCGTTTTAGGTGTTAACTTAATTTATGGCGCCTTTTACAAATACAATGACCCTAAACGCTTATTGCGTTATTTATATGACCATTTAGACAAGGACCAACTAGAGATTGATACTATTAATTTCTCTGGGCCTCGTTTTGCTGATGTAGACAACCGTTTAATGAGTTTGCAATTAGTAAAAAACGGCATGACTGATGCCGTTATGTTTGATCCAAATGGTAAAAACATACTTCCTGCTGCCATCCTATACAAGAAAAACATCCTTGCTTTAAGAGGAAGCTTCCGTCCTGTTACTAAGGTAAATATGGATATGTATGAGAAGTCTTTGAAGATGTTCATTGAAGAGAATAAAGTAGAAAAAGAAAACACCTTAGTCGTATTTGAGATTACACTTTCAAACCTGCGTTCAGACGGAGAAATTGACGAACGTGATTTCATGGATCGTGCCGAATTACTTTGTTCGTTAGGACAAACGGTGATGATTTCAAATTTCCAAGAATACTATAAAGTTGTGGAATATTTTGCTAACTACACGAAAGCCAGAATGGGATTAGCCATGGGTGTGAATAATTTAGTAGACATCTTTGATGAGAAATATTACCGCCATTTAAGTGGAGGAATTCTAGAAGCATTTGGTAAATTGTTCTATCGCGACATGAAGGTATTTTTATATCCAATGTTAGATGAAAATGGGGAGATCATAAATTCAGATAATTTAAAGGTTCATCCAAGAATGAAAGAATTGTATAAATTCTTTAAGTTCAACGGTAAGGTAATTGACATCGATAATTATGATCCTGAAACATTAGAAGTTTTCTCTAGAGAGGTCTTAAAAATGATTAATGAAGGTAAACCCGGTTGGGAACCGATGCTTCCATCTGGAATTGCAGAAATCATTAAAGAGCACTACCTTTTTGGATATAATCCTAATAAAATTTTGAAAGAAATCAATTAATAGATAATGGCAGCCATACTCATTAAATTAATGAGATAAAAACAAAGTCCGGATCAGAGTCAATAATCAACTCATTTCCGGACTTTAGTTTTATGCATTTTTCAATCTTTTATATTCTTGCATTATTTATACAAATGCTTATTTCAGAATTTGTGCGGCATGCTCTTTTGTTTTTACTTTTTCTATCACTTCATCAATTATTCCGTTTTCATCGATGATGAACGTTGTTCTATGAATTCCGTCGTATTCTTTTCCCATAAATTTTTTAGGTCCCCACACGCCAAAGGCTTCAATAACTGATTTATCTTCATCTGCTAACAGAGGGAATGGGAAATCATACTTTTCTTTAAATTTAGCTTGTTTTGCTTGAGCATCAGCGCTTACTCCTAGCAAGGCATAATTATTTGCTTCAAAACGTTCAAAGTTATCTCTCAAATCGCAAGCTTCGGCTGTACAACCTGGAGTACTGGCTTTTGGATAGAAAAAAACCACTAGTTTTTTTCCTTTATAATCAGATAATTTATGGGCAATCCCGTCTTGATCTACACCTGAAAATGCTGGTGCTTTATCTCCTTTTTTTAATGTTGTCATACTAGTATCGGTGTTAGTTTTGAGTTATTTTGAGTTTTAGATTTTGGGCACATAAAGTGTTGAAATGCCCCAGATGGAAGTGAAAAGCCCAGACTTTAAAAAACTATATTTTTCTAGACTCTAAAGAGCGACCAAAGGAAGCTCCTTTATAGTCATTAGAAAAAAGGTTTTATAAAGGAGGACTTGTAACAAACAGCTGGATTAGGCACATCCTAAAAATTATGCTAATTTTACAAGATATAAATTTACAAAAATGACCAAGCAAGAACGGGTAACATTTGTTATAAATACGTTAAAAGAATTATATCCCACGATTCCGGTTCCTTTGGACCATAAAGATCCTTATACTTTGTTGATCGCCGTCTTACTTTCGGCTCAGTGTACAGATGTACGTGTCAATCAAATTACCCCTTTATTATTTGCCAAAGCAGACAATCCATATGATATGGTAAAATTGAGCGTAGAAGAAATTAAGGAAATAATTAGACCATGTGGGCTTTCGCCAATGAAATCTAAGGGGATACATGGTTTATCCCAAATATTAATTGACAAACACGACGGACAGGTGCCGCAAAGTTTTGAACACTTAGAAGAGCTACCTGCTGTGGGACATAAAACGGCAAGTGTGGTTATGTCTCAGGCTTTTGGAGTTCCTGCTTTTCCAGTAGACACGCACATACACCGGCTAATGTATCGATGGAACCTAACCAACGGTAAAAATGTAGTTCAGACAGAAAAAGATGCCAAACGCATATTTCCAGAGGAAATATGGAACGACCTGCATTTACAAATTATTTGGTACGGCAGACAATATTCACCAGCGCGTGGTTGGGATCTTGAAAAAGACATTATTACCAAAACAATAGGAAGAAAAACGGTTTTGGACGGCTATATTAAGAAATAAAATGCTTTAAAATACAAACTCCACTATGTATAAAAAAACATAGTGGAGTTTATTGTACCTAATATAAATTCATTAGTTAACGATAATTTCAAAAAGATCACTGTCAGTTTTTATAACATGCAATGCTTTTGAATAATTTAGTAAAAAAGAAACGACTTCTTTTTTGGGTTTCATTGTTTTAGATACAAATGAATCTTTAGAGTAAATTTTCGCCATGTTGTACAAATATTTAATTTATAATACAACGAGTAAAAAGTGTTTATATTGCTAATTTGTCAAAACAATTTGATGTTTGTCAATAACTTTTCTCAAATTCATTAAAGCATAACGCATTCGCCCTAAGGATGTATTAATACTTACACCAGTAATTTCTGAAATTTCTTTAAAACTCATATCTTGATACATACGCATAACTAGCACTTCTTTTTGATCCAGTGGCAGTTCTTCTAGAAGCTTTCTGACATCAATTTCAACCTGGTCTGATATCATTCTGTTTTCAATTGTAGGTGTATCATCAGACATAATAGAAAAAATAGAAAACTCCTCAGTCTCTCTATATAATGGCATTTTTTTATTGCGTCTAAAGTGATCAATAATCAAATTATGAGCGATACGCATCACCCATGGAAGAAATTTACCTTCTTCATTATAGGAATTTGATTTTAAAGTTTTGATTACTTTGATAAATGTATCTTGAAAAATATCATTAGAGATATCCTTATCTGATACTTTAGAATAAATGAAACCGTAAATACGGGATTCATGTCTTTTAATTAATGTTGCCAAAGAAAGTTCATTTCCCGCAACATAGTTTTGTACCAATAAAGCATCTGGAAGTTCTACATTAGCCATAGTTATACCTTTTAGTTTTTTGATTAAAATTTGGAGCAATTTTCTCTAAAAAAGTATTTTTGTGCTATAGGCTAATTATAATTTATTGTTAATATAGAATCCAAATTTAGTGAATATTTTTTTTAAGAAGCAACTGATATTAAGAAATTTTAACATTTAAATACAATTACAGCTTAATGCAGTAGAAGTTTTACATAAAAACGGCATCAGTTATATGATTTTAAATCATTAATTTACAAATAATAGTCTGTTCTAGATTGAAACAATAGCCTGTTTATAACTTAAATTTGTGACTTGTTGAATTACTACTCTCTGTTCAAAATTGATTACTTTTGTAGAAATACAAAGTTTTTATGCAAGTTGACTTTTCTAAATTAGATCCAAAGAAAAATATAATTATAAAAGGCGCGGAAGTACACAATCTAAAAAGTGTAGATGTCGCCATTCCAAGAAATAAATTAGTGGTAATTACCGGACTTTCGGGTTCTGGAAAATCCAGTTTAGCTTTTGATACGCTTTATGCAGAAGGGCAGCGCCGTTATGTAGAAAGTTTATCTTCCTATGCACGGCAATTTCTTGGTCGACTAGATAAACCAAAGGTAGAATATATCAAAGGTATCGCTCCCGCAATTGCTATTGAGCAAAAAGTTAATACCACTAATGCGCGGTCAACGGTAGGAACATCGACAGAAATATACGATTATATTAAATTACTCTATGCTCGTATTGGTAGAACCTTCTCTCCTATTTCTGGTCAAGAAGTAAAGAAAAATACCGTGACGGATGTAGTAGCTGATGTTAAAAACTTAGAAATTGATAGTAAGTGGTTACTGCTTGCTCCTATTCATTTAGAAAAAGGTCGGAAATTAGAAGACAAACTAAAAGTACTTTTGCAACAAGGCTTTGCAAGAATTTTAGTTGATAATGAAATGGTACGATTGGATGATTTACCAACTGGTTTAGGTAAAAAAGAAATCTTACTTATCATTGACCGAATTGTAGTCAAAGAGGAAGAGGAATTTTACAATAGACTTGCTGACGCAGTACAAACAGCTTTTTTTGAAGGGAAAGGAATTTGTTATTTACAAGAATTAAAAAGCAATAAAAGACTTTCTTATTCCAATAATTTTGAACTAGACGGTATAACTTTCCTTGAACCTAATGTCCATTTATTTAGCTTTAATAATCCCTACGGAGCTTGTCCTGTATGTGAAGGTTACGGTAATATCATAGGTATTGATGCCGAATTAGTGGTCCCAAATACTACACTCTCTGTATTTGAAAATGCTATTTTTCCATGGCGTGGTGAAAGTATGAGTTGGTATCGCGATCAATTGGTCAATAAAGCCTATAAATTTGATTTCCCTATTCATAAACCTTACTTTGAATTAACGACTGAACAAAAAGAGTTGATTTGGACAGGAAATAGTTCTTTTCAAGGATTGAATGATTTTTTTAAAGAACTTGAAGAGAAGAATTATAAAATTCAAAACCGCGTAATGCTCTCTCGCTATAGAGGGAAAACTAAATGCTATGCATGTAAAGGGAAACGCTTGCGTATTGAAGCCTCTTATGTTAAGATTAATTCAAAGACAGTTTTAGAGTTAGTCGATTTACCAATAAGACATTTAGTCGAATTCTTTAAAAACTTAGAACTAGACGTTTACGAAAAGCAAATTGCAAAACGTTTACTTATTGAAATTAACAACAGACTCTCTTTTCTAACCGAAGTAGGATTAGATTATTTGACACTAAATAGAAATTCCTCTACCTTATCTGGAGGAGAATCACAACGTATTAATCTTGCAACCTCATTAGGAAGCAGCCTGGTGGGTTCGATGTACATACTAGACGAACCAAGTATTGGTTTACACCCAAAGGATACAGAACGATTGATCAAAGTATTGTTGTCTCTTCGTGAATTAGGAAATACGGTAATCGTAGTGGAACACGATGAAGACATCATGAAGGCTGCAGATATGATCATTGACATAGGTCCAGAAGCAGGTTCGTATGGAGGGGAATTAGTAGCTCAAGGAACCTATGATGAGATATTACAATCTACCTCGCTTACCGCTAAATATTTAAATGGCGATTTAGAAATTGCTGTACCTAAGAAAAGAAGACCTTTCAAGAACTTTGTAGAAATTAAAGGTGCTAGAGAAAACAATTTACAAAACGTTGATGTTGTTTTCCCCTTAGATGTTCTAACAGTAATAACGGGAGTTTCAGGAAGTGGTAAAAGTACTCTGGTAAAGAAAATATTATTTCCAGCGATGCAGAAAAAGCTCGATAATGCTGGAGAAAAAGCAGGCCAATTTAGCGAAATAACAGGATCTTTTTCCCAAATTAAGCATATAGAGTATGTAGATCAAAACCCTATAGGAAGGAGTTCGCGCTCTAACCCAGTAACTTATATTAAAGCTTATGATGACATAAGAGAATTGTTTGCTAAGGAGAAGTTATCTAAAGTAAGAGGGTATTTACCTAAACATTTTTCATTTAATGTGGATGGCGGACGCTGTGAAACTTGTAAAGGGGAAGGAACCATTAATGTAGAAATGGTTTTCATGGCTGATGTACAACTTCCATGCGAAACATGCAATGGTAAACGCTTCAAGAAAGAGATCTTAGAAGTAACATTTGAGGGTAAAAACATTCATGACATTCTAACGATGACTATTGATGATGCACTTGCTTTTTTTGATAAAAACAAGCAGGCTAAAATTACTCAAAAATTAAAACCATTACAAGATGTAGGTTTAGGTTATGTGCAGTTAGGTCAATCTTCTTCAACATTATCTGGTGGTGAAGCACAAAGGATAAAATTAGCTTCGTTTTTAGTAAAAGGGGCTACAAAAGACAAAGCATTATTTGTCTTTGATGAACCTACAACAGGCTTACACTTTCATGATATTAAAAAATTACTGGCTTCATTTGATGCTTTAATTGAGAAAGGACATTCGATTTTAGTAATAGAGCACAACTTGGATTTGATTAAATGTGCCGACTGGATTATTGATTTAGGACCAGAGGGTGGAGAAAATGGAGGGAAATTACTAGCAGTAGGAACTCCCGAAGATATTGTAAAAAATAAAAAATCAATCACTGCCCATTATTTAAAAGATAAGTTATAAATCACAAAACTTTAAGATAAAAAAAAATAGCCTAGTATCCATACTAGGCTATTTTTTTGCTAAAAAAGTTTTTATTAATTGTAGCATTTATCTTCAAATGCATTTCCATCTTCATCAATGGCAATTAATATTCTTTTTTCGCGAGAGGAAATAAAGCTTTGGTACATCCAAGGTATTGACCACAACCCCAATGTAACGCAAGAAAAAAGAAAATGGATATTGTGATTTACTTTCATTCCTTTTTTAGATAGCACAGCAAAAGGCAATTTATCATTTCTCTCTTCTACAACAAACCCTTTATTAATTTTTTCCCTTAGAATGTTTGAGAATTTAATGGTATTCTCATCCTTAATTAATGCTTGGTTTTTCATAATAATTGTATGATTTAATTTCAACATTGTTATTTACTAGAACAATAATGAAATAACAAAATTAAGCGCTTAATTGACGTCTCACAATACCCACTTTTAGTGATATTTGAAAAACTTTGCTATTTAATTACTTCATCCCAGTAATTTACTCACACAAATGTATTTTTTAAATCATCTATATGTATTACAACATATTCATATTGTGTTATAAGATTTTAAGTAGTGCCATTGTACAGCAAGTATTAACCATGATTACAGCCATTAGAAATAGGTTGCGTCAAAAATACTATTTTATGCGCTGTTAAGATTACTACTATTTACAGAAGAACAACTATTCTTATATTGTCCAGAAGAAGTGATGGAATTTGAATTATTTTTTGATTCTTTTGATTAAGGAATCTAGAACCCCATTAATTTCCTTGGAAATTTTAAACTTATAATTGAGGTAAACATACAAAACAGTCACGAGTACTGATTTTAAGGCTATCCCTACAATTGGATGTACAGGAAACTCCCAAAAATAAAACAGTACAAAAAGCAATCCAGTCAGTCCTAAAGAAGAAATAGTTTGATTAGTAAAAGGGTATAAATGCATCCTTTTAACCACAAAAAGTAATTTGGCTAAACTATATAGAGTAATAGATAATAAAGTCGCAAAAGCAGAGCCTAGTATTCCATATCGCGGAATAAAAAATATATTTAAAGCAATGGTTAGAAATACAAGTAATAAACCCAAAAACAAAACCATCCTATAATATTTAGAATTGAATATGATGGCGTTATTGTTCCCTAAAATCAAGTCAAAATATTTAGACAATCCAATCATAAAAACAACCAAAATACCGCCACTATATTCCTTTGGAACTAATTCATAAAGTTGGTTGATATTTACAAAAATACAAAGCATCACAAAACCTCCCACTACTTGTAAATTAATAGAGGTTTTTTTATATAAATCATTCAACTCATCATGCTTATCTTCATGCATTAATTTTGCAGTTATAGGATAAACAATCTGGTGCATGGCACGACTTGGTACAGAAATTACTAATGCGATATAGGTTGCTACAGAATAATAGGCTATATTTTCAATGACCATATATTGATTCAACATTAGTTTGTCGCCATCTAAAAGCAAATTAGCAACACTACCAGAAAGGATAATGTAAAAGGTATATTCTAAAATTGCTTTTACATTAGGCGGAATAGTAAATTGAAATTTTGGTTTCTTTATTTTAAAAGCATAAAACATAGTAACTAGTAGAGCCAAAAAATAAATTCCTGCGGTTACATAAACAAAATCAACAACAGTCATCCATTTAAAATACACTGCAATTAAAGCAAACAACGAAAACAATCTAAGACCAACTTCCTTAATAAAATTTCCAAAAACCGAATGCATATGAACTCTGGCCCAAGCATAGAAAACCTCAAAGTATGCCATGCATAATCCAGTAAAAGGTATCAGCCATATAAAGGTTTTGACAACAGGATTTTTCTTCGAAACAAAAAGCACTAAATCGTCGAAGAAAAACAAACCTAGAAATGCTAATGGGATACATAATAGTAAAGGAAACAAGACAGTAAATGATAAAAAACGCTCCCTTTCTTCCTCAGTTTTATACTGAGAGTAAAACTTTACTAAAGTATTTTGCATACCAATAGCAAAAAGAGGCATAATCACATTTGCCGCTGACAAGATATAATTTGTAACCGCATAATAGGTAGCTCCCAGAAAAATAGGATACAAATAAAGCGTATTTATAGCTCCTACACCAAAACCAATATACGTAATTACAGTGTTTTTTAAAGACTGATTTAATACTATTCCCATTCTCTATACTTGCGAGACTTGAACCAATCTCTTTATATTATTTATTAAGCAGTGTTACTAATTCCTTAGTCAAATTTTTTCTTGAATATTGCTGTAAACCAATTCCATGAGATTGCAGTTTACCTTCTAAAAACTGCCTATAAAAGTCCAAAAGTACACTTTTTAGCCTTTCTTTTTCAGAATATTCAAAAAACACACCCGTATTAGTTTGGGTAATAATTTCGGCAAAATCAGAATCTTTAGGACCTATAGCGACGATCGGTCGGTTAGAAACCATGTATTCAAATAACTTGCCTGGAATAATGCTTTTAGTATCCACTGAATCAATTTCAATCAATAATAGCACTTGCGATTTTTTTTGATGCGCGATCGCCTCACTATGAGAAACATAACCCAAATTATTCAGATAAGGGTTCAAAGCAAATTGTTTTATCGTTCCCAAAACCTCTTGACTTACTGCACCAATTAGTTTTATCTCTAAATGCGTTTTAAATGCAGGGATTTCTGTGATCAGTTCGACTAAAACTTCCCACAAGATAATAGGATTTCGCTCTGATAGAAATGACCCTATGTGTGCCAAAGAAAATTTAGAATCTACAACTTGACTCGCTACAGTCTCCACATCAAAACCATTAGTAATCACAGCAATTGGTTTTGTTGTAATCTCTTGAAATTCAGTCTTTGTAGTCTTACTCGTTACTATAAGACTATCCGCAGCATTCATCACTTCCTTTTCTAATTGCTTATGCTTTTTTGCTGCATAATTCGAGAGTCGTAACGCCTTGTGATATCCTATAGTTGTCCAGGGATCACGAAAATCAGCAAACCATTTCACATTCGTACTTTTTTTTAATTGCAATGCAATTAAATGCAGACTGTGCGGTGGACCAGATGTAATAATTGTACCTATATTATGTTCAACTATGTATTTTTCCAAATACTTCACTGATGGTTTTACCCAGAAAACACGGGCATCAGGAATAAATAAATTCCCTCTAATCCATAAAAAAATCTTATCTAAAGTTGACTGCTTTTTCTGATTTGGAATAATCCCTGAACTTATCTTCTTCGTCTTGTTTTTCGATAAAAATGACGCCAATTGATAAGGCTCAAAAATTTTATGTTTTAAAATAATCGCCTGATCTGATACTTCGTTAACTAAATCTTTATCTAGAATGGGATAAGTAGGATTCTCAGGAATATAAACTACCGGCTGAACACCAAAATCTGGTAGATATTTGACAAATTTTAACCAACGCTGCACTCCAGGCCCACCCGCTGGCGGCCAATAATAAGTAATTATTAGAATTTTCTTTTTTTTAGGTTCCAATAGAAGATGGGTTTAATTTGTGCTAAAGCAATGCCTATATAAAAACAATTATTGAAAGTTCATTTTACGGCTATATTTCTTTCCCTTTTCTTTTAAGATAGATACCACCTACTAGAAGTACCAACATAATCGCTGCACTAATTAATGTAATCGTACTTCCTGTTTTTACAACCTCTGGTTCAAATTTAAATTCGATTGTATGTTCGCCAGCAGGAACCATCATGGCTCTAAGAACATAATCTACCGGAAAATGAGAAGTTTTCACACCATCTACGTAAGCATTCCAACCCTTCTCATAATAGATTTCAGAAAAAACAGCCAAGCCCTCATTTTGATTTTTCGAAGTGTATTTTAAGTAATTTGGTTTGTAAACTTCTAATGCGATAGTTCCGCTGTCATCTAGATTGCGTTTTAATCGAGCATTATGGAACTTATCACCGTATAAATGAATATTGAAAATAGCAGCACGTTTAGTATCAAACTTATTCAATAATTTCATTTCGTCATTGGCTTTGTTAACCAATTTCACATCTCTTACAAACCATGCATTCCCATTTGCATCAGGGTTGATAGCAGGGAAATCTTTACCCTCTTTATCTTTTTGAATCACATACTTAACATTTAACATATTAAGGACTTCAAGATTATTTTTGGCTAATTGATAGTCAAATAATTGTTGTACTCTTCTAGGACGAACAGCACTATATCCTCCAATTGACTTATGGAAGTAAGAGGACCTTGCACCCATTAAATCTTGTACCTCAAATACTCTAAAGATTCCTGGATCTTTTAAAATTTCACTATCTGTAGGTGTTTCTTGAAAAGGAACTTGTACTTGGCGACTTGATACAAAATCTTTTTTTGAAACGTATTTTTTATCTACAAAGAATAAATCAGAAACCATGAATAAACCCACTAACACAATTGCTGTAGTATGTGCTAATTTATTTTTAATATACAACCACAATACTCCTGCTGTTACAATAACAAAAAAACCAGAACGCAATAAATCAGCATTAAATAAACTTTTTCTGTCACTTACTAATGCATCTACAAATTGTGGACCATAACTTTCTAAATAATAGCTGTCGTTCGCTCCAGCAAAGCTAAACAGGCCTTTACTTAAAAATAATAGTACAATAATTCCCAAACTAATTGCTGCAGCTTGCCACAACGGTTTAATTTGTTGGTCTCTTTCTAATTTAAAAAAGGATTGAAGTCCCATTATTGCAAGAACTGGAAAACATAATTCTAGGATAACTTGAATAGAGGATACCGCTCTAAACTTATCATACATCGGGATATAGTCGATAAAGAAATCGGTTAAAACAGGAAAGTTTTTACCCCAAGACAACAGCAAAGAAGCTACTGCTCCAGAAAGAAAAACATATTTTAATTTACGGTTATCAACGAATAATGCTAAAATTCCAAGGAAGAAAACGATTACCCCAATGTACGCAGGCGCAGCAACGATAGGTTGGTCTCCCCAATATGTTGGCATGCCCGAAACAAAATCAGTAGCCTGAGCATCAGGAACACCGTTCCCAATCATTAGCTCATACATATCGCTATCCTTACCTACGTTTTCATTATTTGATCCACCAAAAATCCTTGGCGCAATCAAATTGAAACTTTCCAATACTCCGTAGCTGTATTCTGTAATGTAATCCTTGGTCATTGCACTACTTGTCGTATTTGCTGAACCATCAGGGTTGTAAGTTAATTCGCTTTTTGATCGAATACTAAAACCAGCATATTCTGCTGTAGCCATTAAATTAGTAGCATTCGCTCCTACCGCTAAAATACCAGCAATAGCTAGAAAACCAAAAGATTTTAAAAGTGGTTGGTATGCTTTGTTTTTGACATCTATATAAATGTAGTAAGCCGCTAAAATTAAAAGAAAAAGCAGTAAATAATACGTCATCTGAAAGTGATTCGCATTAATTTCCAGTGCTGCTGCAAACATGGTCAACAATCCACCGACGATATAACGACGTTGAAACACTAGTATGACTCCGGCAATAACAAGTGGCATATAGGCTATTGCATGCGCTTTGGCATTGTGCCCAACTCCTAATATGATAATAAGATAAGTAGAAAAACCAAAAGCTAAAGCCCCAAAAAATGCCTTTAAAGGATCAATTTTAAGCACTAATAATAGACCATAAAACCCTAAAAAGTATAAAAATAAATAATCTGCGGGACGGGGTAAAAAACGTAACGCATCATCTATTGCACCAATATAATCATGTGGATATTTAGCTCCTAACTGATAAGTAGGCATTCCTCCAAAAGCACTATTCGTCCAATAAGGCTCTATATGTTCTGAAGCCCTAAAATCATTTTGCTCCTTTGCCATACCAGTATATTGCACAATATCTGATTGGAAAATTTGTTTTCCCTGCAAGACAGGATAAAAGTAAATTAATGAAACGACTACAAAACCTAAAATAGCAAGCGCGTGCGGATATAACTTATTTATAATTTTCAATTTAAGAGCTTTTTAAAGAATATGAATGTGTAAACAACAGCAAATTTAGTCTATTTCTTCGTAATCCACATAATCCCCAACTTTTTTGGTTTCCCGTGGATTTTTGACGTTTTCCGTGTTGTAAATTATTTCATCCTTAGACTGCGTAGTGTTCCATGAAGCCCCTTGTGAACGCTGTTGTTGCTGTTGGAAATTATCGCCTGCTTTTTGGACCACTTTCTTTACTAAAAGCGGTAAAAATAGTTTAGCCAAAAACTTAAAAATATAGTAAAAAGCGAGTATGTAAAAAAGTGTTTTTATAAAACCTGTAAAAGAAGCAGCTTGCATAATCAGTATTTTTTTTACAAAAATAATAAATCCTAGCCGAAACTTCAGGACAAAACTAAACTATCATTCTTAAATAAATGATAAAATATAGTACATTTGAAAAGCGTTATCACTTTTAAAAGCTGAAAATATGTCAAGACTGAACCAACTATTTTTAATCGTCCTACTTACAATCCCAAGTATTCACTATGGACAACATACTGATCAAATCAATTCAAATAGACCTGGAGAAACCATGTCGGCTTATGCCGTAGGTAAAAATGTTATTCAAGGCGAAGTTGGTATTTATGGTATAAAGCAAAACCATAGCTTACTAAATTATGATGCTAATGGATTTGGATTGGATGCTACATTAAGATGGGGATTATTGTTTGAAAGACTTGAAATCATTGCCGACATACAATACCAAAACGAGAAATTTACTTCTAATTACCTTGACACAAATAGATCGGCATTGAAACAAACTAACTTAGGAGCTAAATATCTTATTTACGATCCTTTCAAGAATTATAAAGAAAAGATTAATGTGTATAGCTGGAAAGCGAATCGTCGCTTTAAATGGCGCCAATTTATTCCTGCAGTTTCTGTTTTTGCAGGTGCAAATTTTACAATGAAAAACAATCCTTATTCCTTTTCTCCAGATGCAAGCATTTCTCCAAAAGTGATGTTGATCACTCAAAATCATTTAGGCGACGGAAGCTGGGTTTTTGTAACTAACATCATTGGTGACTATATTGCAACTGATTACCCTAGTTATGGCTACGTGCTGACATTAACCAAAGGATTCAATGATAAATGGTCAGGTTTTATAGAAAATCAGGGGTATAAAAGTGATTTTTACAGTGATGCCATCGTTAGAGGTGGCGCAGCTTACCTTCTGAATACTGATATGCAAATAGATGCTTCTATAAGCACTAGTCTAAAAGACACGCCTTCTATTCTTTATGGAGGAATTGGATTTTCTTGGCGCTACGACGCAAATCATCAGGATGTGGTTATGGATCTTGATAATGGAGGAGGAAAGAAACCAAAATCAGTTCGTAAAGCAGAGAAGAAAAACAAAAAACGTAAAGAAGCAATCGATAAGAAATCTTAAAAAAATACCATGATTACAATAAAAGAAGCTATTACTAAAAGTGAATTAACCGAATACATAAAATTCCCTTTTTCATTATATAAAGACAATGAATTCTGGGTTCCGCCAATTATTGCTGATGAATTAGAATCTTTTGATAAAACTAAAAATCCTGCATTTGAAAATGCTGAAGCTTACTTTTACATTGCTTATAAAGACAATAAAATTGCAGGCCGTATTGCAGCTATTATCAACTGGAATGAAGTTAATGACATGCAAAAAAAGAAAGTACGTTTTGGATGGTTTGATGTCATAAATGATATTGAAGTAACTAAAGCTTTACTAGAGAAAGTCTATGAATTAGGGCAAAAACACAACTTAGAACATATTGAAGGCCCTATGGGATTTTCTAATTTAGATAAAGTAGGTGTGCTTACGGAAGGTTTTGACCAACTAGGGACTATGATAACCTGGTACAATCATCCCTATTACGCAACACATTTTGAACAGTTGGGATACGTTACTGAAAAAGAATATATAGAGAGTAAATTTCCTTTTGAAAATGTAAAACCAGAATTCTTCAAAAAAGCCAATGAATTAGTCAAAAGAAGATACCAATTAAGTCCTTTAAATTTCAAAACAACAAAAGAGGTTATGCCTCACGTCGATAAAATGTTTGATTTATTTAATGAGTCATACGCCAACCTTTCATCGTTTGTTGCCGTTACTGATGTTCAAAAAGAGTATTTTAAGAAAAAGTACATTGGTTTAATAAACCCCGAATACATAAAATTTGTAGAAGATAAAGACCATAATATCGTTGCATTTAGCATCGTTATGCCCTCGTTTTCAAAAGCATTACAAAAAGCTAAAGGAAAACTATTCCCTTTTGGATTCATACATTTACTTAAAGCTAAAAAACAAAGTAAAGATATGATTTTTTACTTGATCGGTGTTCATCCTGACTTTCAAAACAAGGCCGTTACCGCTGTCATATTTAATGAATATTACGAGACTTTCAAAGAAAAAGGAATTGTAAACTGCTACAGAACTCCAGAGTTAGCAGATAACGTGGCAGTGCATAATTTATGGAAACATTTTAATCCCGTAGTTCACTGCAGAAGAAAAACTTTTAAAAAATTACTCTAAATATCGGTTAATATTGTACACAATTTAATACCAATAAAAATATCCATTAGCATACGCTAATGGATATTTTTATTTTGTCTAATAAGTATTAAAATTACTCCTTACAATCAATCTTATTGTAGACTACATTACTGTCAAATTTGATTTTGCTTTTATCTTTGATCATCATTTTTCCGTTAGCTTCTAAAACTTCACCATGTCCTTCAACAATAGTATTAGAATCTTTTTTAAGAAAAACCAATTCCCTTACAGATGTTTTTCCCTCAGATTGAAAAGTATAATCAGCAAATATCGTATCGCCTTTTACATTACCTAACAGCGTTCCAAAGCTTTTATCCTTTTGATAGTAGGAATAATCTAACTCACCTTCAAATTGGTTTACATCATTAATCGCGACAGTTAGCGTGATAGTATCTTTCTCAATTACCGCTTGATAACATTCTTTTGACGTAGTTTCTAGTGGAGCTTCTACTTGTACTTGTGGAGCGCTTACAGCCTCTTTTTTATTGTTCATGCAAGAGGTAGATATCGCTAACAATAGTATGGTTGAAAATAAATATACATTTCTCATAGTAGTTTCTTTTTATGGTTATTATAAATGTAAATTTAACTATAACAAAAAAAAATCCATTCATAGAATGAATGGATTTTGTTATGTAATTCCCACATGGAGAAATTATAATATTATCAGATTAAGCATCTAAATCAACTGTAGTTCTAGCTGCAATTTCTTTATACGTACCATTTACTAATTTTTCACGTATTGCTTCAAAAGCTAAAAGTGTTTCATCAATATCAGATAGTGTATGCGAAGCTGTAGGGATCATTCTTAATAAGATTATTCCTTTTGGAATCACGGGATAGATCACAATTGAAAGGAATACGCCGTAGTTTTCTCTTAAATCATTTACCATAACCATTGCTTCTGGCACACTTCCTTCAAGATAAACGGGAGTAATACAAGTGTTTGTATCACCAATATTAAAGTTTCTTGAACGCAATCCAGCTTGCAAAGCATTTACATTTTCCCAAAGTTTATCTTTCAATTCTGGGTGGTTACGCAATAACTCTAAACGTTTCAATGAACCTATAGTTTGAATCATTGGCAATGCTTTAGCAAACATTTGCGAACGTAAATTGTATTTTAAATAATCGATAATTTCTTTATCAGCAGCTACAAAAGCACCAATATTTGCCATTGATTTAGCAAATGTAGAAAAGTAAACATCGATTTCATCTTGAACTCCTTGCTCCTCACCTGCTCCAGCTCCTGTTTTACCAAGTGTACCAAAACCGTGTGCATCATCTACAAGTAAACGGAAATTGTATTTTTGCTTCATAGCAACAATCTCTTTCAATTTACCTTGTTGTCCACGCATCCCAAAAACACCTTCGGTTATAAATAAAATACCGCCTCCGGTTTCAGTAGCCATTTTTGTAGCACGTTGCAGGTTTTTCTCCATACTTTCTAAGTCATTGTGCTTATAAGTAAAACGTTTTCCCATATGCAAACGAACCCCATCAATAATACAGGCATGTGAATCTACATCATATACAATAATGTCGTTTTTAGTAACCAAGGCATCAATAATAGACACCATTCCTTGGTAACCAAAATTTAATAGGTAAGCTGATTCTTTCATTACAAAAGCAGCTAATTCTTCTTCTAATTGTTCATGGTATTTAGTATGACCACTCATCATTCTCGCTCCCATAGGATAAGCTGCACCAAATTGAATTGCTGCATCAGTATCCGCTTGTCTCACCTCAGGGTGATTTGCTAAACCTAAATAGTCGTTCAAGCTCCAGTTCAAAATATTTTTACCACCAAACTGCATTCTAGGTCCTAATTCACCTTCTAGTTTTGGGAAAACAAAATATCCCTCTGCTTGTGAAGCCCATTTTCCTAATGGTCCCTTATTGTTTTGAATTCTTTCGAATAAATCCTTTACCATAATATATTTAAGTAATAATTTTAATTTTAAGAAGTTGCAAAAATAATTATTTATATTTTATAAAAGTCTTGAAAGTAAATTTATTTTTTTGTAGCTATTCCTGCTATTCACTCTATCTTTTACTTTTATAAGAAAAAAGTAAAAGGATGCCGTTACTATCAGGGCTAAAACGCATCTTATCAATAAACTTTGTATCTTTGAAAAATCACGCAATGCAAGAATAATATGTCACAAAACACTAAAGAACTAAAATTAGCCGTCTTAATTGATGCTGATAACGTCCCATATAGCAATGTCAAAGGAATGATGGAGGAAATTACAAAGTATGGAACTCCCACTACAAAACGTATTTATGCTGATTGGACAAGACCTAATGCTAATGGTTGGAAAGCGGTTTTGCTAGAACATGCCATTACTCCCATCCAACAATATAGTTATACAACTGGTAAAAATTCTTCTGATTCTGCATTAATAATAGATGCTATGGATTTATTGTATTCAGGAAAGCTAGATGGTTTTTGTATCGTTTCTAGTGATAGTGATTTTACACGTTTAGCGATACGTCTTCGTGAATCAGGGATGAAAGTCATTGGTATTGGAGAGCAAAAAACCCCAAAACCATTTATTAGCGCTTGTGACCGTTTTGTATTTATAGAAGTTTTAGACGGTGCCATAAAGAAAAATGCACCTAAGAGAGTTTCTAATACGGGAACAAAGAAAGTAGTGGAAAAAAATCCTGAAAAAGCTATTGAGAAAAACATTAGAAAACCACTTAATAAAATCGACGAACCTACAATTGATCTTATCGAAGACTCTATTGATGACATAGCTGATGATAGTGGATGGGCTTTTCTAGGTGATGTAGGAAACCTAATTGTCAAGAAAAAACCAGAATTTGACCCCAGAAATTATGGCTTTCCAAAACTGACTCCGATGTTAAAATCTCTAACAGATATATTAGACATTGATGAAAGAGATTCAGACAAAAAAGGAATTAAACATGTGTATGTGCGTTTGCGCTATAGTTAAACCAATTCTTTGATTACCTGATACAACAAATCCTTTTTTATAGGTTTTGATAAGTAATGATTCATCCCTATTTCTGAAACGCGTAGTTTTGTACCTTCCATTACATCTGCCGTTACAGCTACAATAGGGATCGTTTTATTTTTCTCACCCGCCTCACCATTTCGTATCGCTATGGTTGCTTCGTAACCATCCATAACAGGCATTTGCAAGTCCATTAAAACAATATCAATAGTATTATCTTTAAAAGCATCTAAGCCTTCTTGCCCATTATTAGCATAAATTACTGTAGTATTCAACCATTTCTTAGTGATCATTTTAATCACCATTTGATTAATAGAATTATCTTCAACTACAAGAATGGTTTTTCCTTCTAAATCATAGACTTCAGGCTCTACTGGCAGCTGCATTTTCTTATCTTCGGCAACAACCTCATAATCAATACTTAATTTACAAGTAGTTCCTTTTCCTAATTTACTATCTATAACCACAGTTCCATCCTGCATATCTACCAATGTTTTTACAATATAAAGCCCCAGTCCAAGGCCACCAAACTTTCTTTTATTATCAATATTATTTTGCGAAAAAGAATCAAAGATACTGTCTTTCTTTTCCTGAGAAATTCCCACTCCTGAATCTACAATAGTGATGAGCAATCGTGCTTTTTTATCAGAAAGCATTTCAATGTCAAACTTAAACATCACATAACCTTCAGATGTAAATTTGATTGCATTATTCAGCACGTTGTTTACAATTTGTATCAATCGCACTTCATCTCCCATAAAAAAATTGGGAACAGTATCAGGTTGAGCAAAAACAAATTCTAAATCTTTATCCTTAGCTCTAATTTCCGCATTATTTTTAAGACTTCTCAAAACTGCCAAAGGACTAAATTTAAATTTCTCAATTTTAATCTCTTTCTTTTCAATCTTTGAAAAATCTAGAATATCATTGACAGAACTCAGTAAACTAGTAGAGGAATATTTTATCACTTGGCAATTCCTTTTTATTTTATCGTCTTCGACATCACTTGAAATGGAATCAATCAAGTTTAATATAGCGTTTAACGGAGTACGCAGTTCGTGACTAATATTAGACAAAAAGTACGACTTTAAATCATTCATTTCTTCTGAGCGAACTAAGGCTATTCTATTAAGTTCATTTTTTTCGTTCTTTAAATTCCTAATTAAATTAGACATCGAAAGCGATAGAAAAATAACCTCCAGTCCAGTACCAAATTTGGAACTATTTTGAGTGATAAAATTATTAGCTACAATTCCGAAATTGTTCAAAATAAATACTGTAAAACCCAATATTAAAAAAAAGATACCAATAACAAAGAAGGAATCTACTGGTTTCTTTTTATAATAGAGATAACAGATAGAGATTACAATTAAAATCAAAAATGACAATCCTAGCACATTTACAACAATATAGCCATAAGGGAATACAGCTGGAATAAATATAACACTTAGTAGAAGTATAGTAAGCAAAATATAACTAGCCTTGAAAACGCTGTAGAAGCCCTTGCTATGTTCTTTAATTTTCAAGAATACCTCACTGTATTTACCTGATAAAAACGCAGCTATAATAGCTAAAAACAACACGGCATGATTTGAAAACCATCCTGCAAAAGGCGTTATGTATTTAAAGAAAAATCCATCTAAGGCAAATTGAAGTAGTCCTACAAAAACAACATACAAACTGTAGTACAAGAATGTTTTTTCGCGTAAAGCGAAATAGAAAAAGAAATAAATGATTGCTGCTATTGTTAGTAGTCCGTAAAAGAAGCCAAAAAGGTATTGCTCAAAAGAAACCTCATCAATGAATCCCGTTGCTGAATATAGAATCATGGGAATCTTTATAACTTCACCATCGCTTTTTAAATGTAAAAACAATTTAAGTTTTGTATGTGGCTCAATTATAATTTTAAAAATTGATTTACGATTTTCAAAGGAACGTTCAGCATAAGGAATACTATCCCCACTTATTTGTTTTTTAATTTCCCCTGTAGCTTCATCAATAATAAATAACTCAACTACATCAGTTATTGGTCGGGCGGTTTCAAAATAATAATGGCGGTCTGAGTCAGTTGCATTTTGAATCTCTGTTTTAGCCCAATAATGACTTTGAGTAAACCCTAAATCATCGTTCTCAGTAACTAACGGCTCAGGTTTTAACGAGTTGTAATTAGACATTACATACTGAATATCTAAATTTCTTTGACCTACATTTGCAACAGAGGCATATTTATGAAGGGAAATTCTATCAGCTAAAGAATCAGATTGTATTACAAATTGAGAATAGGACTTATTGAAAAACAACAACAAGATAACTATCTTTATGAAAGATATGCTTTTGAATTGTGTTTTTATTCTCATATTTACCTATTATTATAATTTTATATACGTTAGAAGAACAACTTTAGATTTAATTAAAAGTTGTCTCTATCCGAAAAAGATAAATATAGAGACATTTATTTAAACAAAGTAGCTTTTAAACATTAAAAGCGTTTTTCCTACTAATTTTCTGACCTACAAACTTCTTTCTCATGAGAAAAAAATTTTTTACTTATGGAATTGCTTTACTACTAATCACATTAGCAATTCATTTTTACTTTAAGACAACAATCTTTTACCCTTTACTGTTATTAATTATCCTCGTCATTGGTTTATTAAACAGCCTTCAGAAAAAACATGCAATATTAAGAAATTTTCCCGTTTTAGGCTATTTTAGATACCTATTTGAAATGATTGCACCCGAAATTCAGCAGTATTTCATTGAAAAAACCACTGACGGAAAACCTTTTTCTAGAAACGAACGATCATTAGCATACCAAAGAGCTAAAAATATTGATGCCACTACTCCTTTTGGAACGCAGCTAGACATCAATCAATCCAGTTATGAAGGAATAAAGCATTCTATATTTCCAGCTAAAGTAAATCATGACTTAGCTAGAATTACGGTTGGTGGCCCAGACTGTAAACAACCCTACTCTGCTTCATTATTAAATATATCAGCGATGAGTTTTGGTTCTTTAAGTGAAAATGCCATTGTTGCACTTAACAAAGGTGCAAAGCAAGGAAATTTTTATCACAATACAGGTGAAGGTGGATTAACCGATTACCATTTACAAGGCGGTGATATCACTTGGCAAATTGGAACGGGTTATTTTGGCTGTCGCACGGCGGATGGAAATTTTGATGCTGAAAAATTTATGCATAAATCAATACATCCGTCGGTAAAAATGATTGAAATCAAACTATCACAAGGAGCTAAACCTGGCCATGGAGGCGTTTTACCAGCAAGCAAAAATACTGAGCAGATAGCCAAAATTAGAGGCGTAGTGCCACATACTACTATATTATCTCCCCCAAGTCACAGTGCCTTCGCTGATGCCAAAGGTTTGGTTCATTTTATTAAGGAACTGCGACGATTATCAGAAGGCAAACCTATAGGATTTAAATTATGTATAGGACAAACCAGTGAATTTGAATTGATATGCCAAGAAATGATTGTTGAAAATTGCTATCCCGACTTCATAACTGTGGACGGCGCTGAAGGAGGAACGGGAGCCGCTCCTTTAGAATTTTCTGATGGTGTGGGTATGCCTTTTGAGCCAGCTCTGATCTTTGTCAATCGCACATTAATTAGCTTAGGAATCCGAGATAAAATTAGAGTAATCTGTAGTGGGAAGATCATATCAGGATATTCCATATTACGAGCTGTAGCAATGGGAGCCGATATTTGTAATAGTGCTAGAGGTTTTATGTTTTCATTAGGTTGTATTCAGGCTTTGCGCTGTAACAATAATAGTTGTCCTACAGGAGTTGCTACTCAAGATAAAATGCTAATGAAAGGATTAGTAGTTACTGACAAGGCTGAAAGAGTATATCATTTTCATAAAAACACCTTGTTTGCCGCAAATGAACTTTTAGCAGCAGCAGGCAAATCCAGTTTTAATGAGGTTGATAATTCTATTTTTATGAGAGGAGATGAATTTACTACTTTATCAGACCTTTATTTCCCCGACAATCTAACTAATGTATCCCGATTCTAGATTCAACTCCAAAAAAAAGGAGGGCGTTTATAGCCCTCCAACTGTAAGTTTTGATTTATCATTTTCAAACTACTATAAAAGTAAGCTTGAACTAAGAACAACTGTCTCTTTTCAGATAGGTTAATTCAATTAATTAATCAAAACCACATATCAAAGATAAGAATTAAATCGAATGCAAACACAAGTAAGAACCTGATTAACAAGTTTTTAACTTTTTACAAGACTTAATTACGAAATCTGCAATAAAAAGTTCAGTTTACTGCAAAAAAAGGAGGGCGTTTATAGCCCTCCAATTGTAAGTTCTGATTTACCATTATCAACTCACACTAATTGTGTAGCTGACTATTGAATTGTTATCTTATGTGAAGAATAACAAAAACAAGTAATTAATCAAAACCACATTATAAAGGTAGTAATAAAACGCACTTAAACTATTATATAACTGCAGTTTAACTCCTATTTAACATGAATAAGAAATACTTTGATTTAAATGCAATAAAATGGTCCAAATATATTTTTTACAGTAATAGAATTAATTCCAATTTTAATCAGCTACAAATTCGATAGTAATAATTGTATCTTTGAAAATGTAAATCTCAAATTATAACTATGAAAATTGTTTTTGCATCAAATAATGAAAACAAAATAAAGGAAATTCAGCAATTACTACCCGAAAACATTCAAATAGTCAGTTTAGCAGCGATAGGTTGTCACGAAGAAATTCCAGAAACCGCAGATACCATTGAGGGTAATGCTATATTGAAAGCTAATTATGTCACAGAGCATTATGGCTACGATTGTTTTGCTGATGATACTGGGTTAGAGGTTCAGACACTAGATGGCGCGCCAGGAGTATATTCTGCTAGGTATGCAGGAGCGCAGAAAAATGCTGATGACAATATGAACAAGTTGCTAGAAGCATTAATTGAAAGAGATAATAGAAAGGCCCAGTTTAAAACAGTTATTGCCCTAAACCTAAAAGGAGAGCAACATCTATTTACAGGAATTGCTTCTGGCGAAATAACCACGAGCAAATCAGGAGATAAAGGTTTTGGCTATGATCCTATTTTTAAACCCGAAGGTTTTGAAGAAACCTTCGCCGAGTTGTCATTAGAAACCAAAAATAAAATCAGTCACAGAGCATTGGCAACCCAAAAATTGCTGCAGTTTTTTGAAACAGCAAAATAATTGGCTAAAATCCAACAAATCTGATTCAAAATAATTAGATTTTATACAGCCATTTGACTATTTATTTTAAAACAGCTTACTTCAGTTAGCAAATAAAAAATATAACATATTGATTATCAAACAGTATTAAATCCTTAAAAGTTAAAATAGCATTAGTTTATGTCGATAATTTAGAGTAATTTTGCACCCTATTTTAAAAATACATATGAATAAATTTGAACAATTAGGATTGAGTGAATCGTTACTGAAGGCGATTTTAGATCTAGGATTTGAGAATCCGACCGAAGTACAGGAGAAAGCGATTCCCCTATTATTGGAAAAAGACACAGATATGGTTGCGTTGGCTCAGACAGGGACAGGGAAAACGGCAGCATTTGGTTTTCCAGTTATTCAGAAGATTGATGCCAACAACAGAAATACACAAGCATTAATTTTATCTCCAACACGCGAATTGTGTTTGCAGATTACCAACGAAATTAAAAACTACTCTAAATACGAAAAAGGTATTAATGTGGTAGCAGTTTACGGTGGAGCTAGCATTACAGAACAAGCAAGAGACATTAAGAGAGGCGCACAAATTATTGTTGCAACTCCAGGAAGAATGCAAGACATGATTAATAGAGGATTGGTTAACATTTCTCAAATTAACTTTTGTATTCTAGACGAAGCGGATGAAATGTTGAACATGGGATTCTACGAAGATATCGTAAACATCCTTTCAACTACACCAGACGAAAAAAACACATGGTTGTTCTCTGCAACAATGCCTGCTGAAGTAGCACGTATTGGGAAACAATTTATGAAAGATCCTATTGAAATTACTGTAGGAGCTAAAAATTCAGGTTCATCAACTGTATCACATGAGTTTTACCTTGTAAATGCACGTGATCGTTATGAGGCTTTGAAACGTTTAGCTGATGCTAACCCTGATATTTTCTCAGTAGTTTTTTGTCGTACTAAAAGAGACACACAAGCTGTTGCTGAAAAATTAGTTGAAGATGGATACAGCGCTGCTGCATTGCACGGAGATTTATCTCAAGCGCAACGTGATGGTGTTATGAAATCGTTTAGAGGAAGACAAATCCAAATGCTTGTAGCTACTGATGTTGCAGCACGTGGAATTGATGTTGATAATATTACTCACGTAGTAAACTACCAACTTCCTGACGAAATTGAAACGTACAATCACCGTTCTGGACGTACAGGTCGTGCTGGTAAATTAGGTACATCTATCGTTATTGTAACAAAAAGTGAATTGCGCAAGATTTCTTCTATCGAAAGAATCATCAAACAAAAGTTTGAAGAAAAAACAATTCCTTCTGGAATTGAAATCTGTGAAATCCAATTATTACATTTAGCAAATAAAATTAAGGATACAGAAGTTGATCACGAAATTGACAACTACTTACCAGCAATTAACAATGTTCTTGAGGATTTAACTAAAGAAGAATTGATTAAGAAAATGGTATCTGTAGAGTTTAACCGTTTTATTGCTTACTACAAGAAAAACAGAGACATCTCTTCACAATCAGGTGAAAGACGTGAGCGTGATGACAGAGGTGAAGGTGCTTCAAGAGGAAACAGTAATGGTGGTGCAACAAGATATTTTGTAAACATTGGTTCTAGAGATAACTTTGATTGGATGTCATTAAAAGACTACTTAAAAGAAACACTAGATCTAGGTCGTGATGATGTCTTTAAAGTGGACGTAAAAGAAGGATTCTCTTTCTTTAACACAGATCCTGAGCATACTGATAAAGTAATGGAAGTATTGAACAACGTACAATTAGAAGGACGTCGTATCAATGTTGAAATTTCTAAAAATGACGGTGGTGGAAGACGTGATCACAACGGAAGAAGTTCTGGTGGTGGTTTTGGCGGAAGAAGCTCAGCTCCAAGACGTGAAGGAAGCTTTGCTCCAAGACGTGAAGGTTCAGCTGGTTTCGGAGGAAGAAACTCAGCTCCTAGAGAAGGCGGTTTCGGAGGAAGAAGTTCAGCACCTAGACGTGAGGGAGGTTTTTCTGATAGAGCTCCTAGAGGAGAAGGTTCTTCTGATAGAGCACCTAGACGTTCAGAAAGTTATGGTGATTCACCAAGACCTAGAAGGCCAAGAAGAGACTAACATTTATTGTTAATTTTCTTATAATTATACTGAGAAACTACAAAATATTTAATCCTGATTTACTACTTTTAAAGTCTTAAACCAGTTTATGAAATATTTTGTAGTTTTCTTTTTTTTGACAATATGCTTAAGCAGTCATGCCCAGACTGTCTCCCACTCTGAAAAAGTATCCGGTTATATTTACAATGACAACACTAAATTGCCATTAATAAATGTCAACATCATTAATATTAATAAAGTAAGAGGCGCAAGAACGGATGCAAGTGGTTATTTCGAAATTGACGTTCAACCTACAGATACCTTACACCTATCACTTTTAGGATTTCAATCATTAAGGGTAAAAGTTACTAATGACTGGATTAAAAATAAAATGGCTAAAATTTACCTTACAGAAAAAGCCATTGCACTAGAAGAAGTTGTTATCAGACCATTTAACCTTACCGGTTATCTTGAAGTTGACTCTAAAACCATCCCCACAAAAGAAAATTTCAGATATAGTATTTCTGGTTTAACACATGGTTACGAAGCTGGAGAATATTCTCCTGATGCTTTTGGACGTGTATTAGGTTCTATATTTAATCCTGCTGACATGCTATATAATTTCTTTGGTAAAAATCCGAAAGAGCTTAAAAAGCTACGTGAAATGAAGAAAGATGACACCGTGCGAAATCTATTAGAGTCAAAATTTGACAGAGAAACAATAGCCGTGCTTTTAGGAGTTGATAAAAAAGAAATAGCTGAGATACTACAACGTTGCAATTACTCTGAATCATTTATACAATCAGCAAACGACTTACAAATTATGGATGCTATAAGTGGTTGTTATGAAGAGTATAAAATCTTGAAAAAACGATAAATTAGAATAGCTATTCTAACCTAAAATAAAGAAGACCTTTAATCCTCATTATGCAGCAGTATAGTGAGGATTTTTTATTCTACTAAAAATAAATAAACTAGAAGTAAACAATATTAATTACATTTACCTAGACACAACTAACTAATCTATAAAAAACAATTATCATGGCAAAAAGTCAAGACGCAAAGAAAACGGCTAAGAAAGAACCGTTAAAAACAGCTAAGGAAAAGAAAGAAGAAAAAAGAGAAAAGAAAAATGCTCCTAAAAGAGATTAATTTCCCATAAAATAACAAACCCTCGACTATTACTAATCGAGGGTTATTTATATCTAATACTTTCTGTTACTTAACTGGAATATTCGCTAAAATTTCCAATAAGAATTTCCAGAATTTCTGAGACGAAGTTATACTCGCTCTTTCATCTGGTGAATGTGCACCATGAATTGTGGGTCCAAAAGAAATCATGTCCATCTCAGGGTAATTTGTACCTAAAATTCCACATTCTAAACCTGCATGGCAAGCTACTACTCTTGGTTTTTCTCCAGTTTGTTTTTCGTAAATCGGCACTAAAACATCTAATATTTCTGATTCTGCATTAGGAGTCCAACCTGGGTAAGAACCCGAAAGTTCCACTTCGCATCCCATTAATTCAAATGCTGAACGCAAACTATTAGCGACATCAAACTTAGCTGTCTCTACAGAAGAACGTGTTAAACACTGTACCGTTAGATTCCCATCCCCTAATACTACTTTAGCAATATTATTAGATGTTTCCACCAGGTCAGCAAAATCAGCGCTCATACTATATACCCCATTATGAGCCGCATACATCGCTCTAACAAAATAAAACTGTGCAATAGAAGGCATCACTTTAGTAGGAGTTTCTTCTAATTTTTCAAAAACAACTTCTAAATTGGGTTCAGTCGTTTTTAATTCTGTTTTAATATCGTTAACAATTTGCTGCATATCGAATACAAAAGCCTCATCATATACTTCGGCGATGATCACTTTAGCAACGCTTTCTCTAGGAATAGCGTTACGTAAACTACCTCCTTGAATTTCAGAAATTTGTAAACCAAAATTATCAAAACCATCAAATAACAGACGGTTCATAATCTTATTAGCATTTCCTAACCCTTTATGAATATCCATACCTGAATGGCCACCCTTCAATCCTTTAACGGTAATTTTATACCCTACAGAAGCTTCTGGAGTTTCCTCTTCATCGTACTCTGCTGATGCCGTTACATCAATACCACCAGCGCAACCAATATCTATTTCATCATCTTCTTCAGTGTCTAAGTTTAATAATATTTGACCTTGAAGGATGCCCCCTTTTAAATTTAAGGCACCCGTCATTCCTGTTTCTTCGTCGATGGTAAACAAGGCTTCAATAGCTGCATGTGGAATATCAGTGCTTTCTAAAATTGCCATAATTGCGGCAACTCCTAGTCCGTTGTCTGCTCCTAGTGTAGTTCCTCTTGCACGTACCCAATCTCCATCAACATACATGTCAATTCCCTGTGTATCAAAATCAAATACCGTATCGCCATTTTTCTGGTGAACCATATCTAAATGTCCCTGCATTACAATGGCTTTGCGATTCTCCATTCCTGGAGTAGCTGGTTTGCGAATAATTACATTACGAATATCGTCTTCAAAAGTTTCCAAACCTAAGTTTTTCCCAAAGTCTTTCATGAACTCAATAACGCGTTCTTCTTTCTTTGATGGACGTGGAACTGCATTTAAATCGGCAAACTTATTCCAAAGTACTTTTGGCTCTAAATTTCTTATTTCTTGACTCATTTATTGTTGTTTGAAGTTTAACATTTTTAAAGTTCAAAGTTACAAAGTTTAAATTCTTTTTCGGTAGTAATTGATATTGTAATTATATTTACAATCTTTATATGAAAACTTTGAAATCAAAATACTTTCTCCCCCTTTTTTTAGTTGTACAAATTCTTATTTTACAAATTATTTCTTCTTTTCCAAAAACTGTAGAATACTATTACAGTAATGGTTTTTATCCTGTTGTGGCGCAATTTTCTAGAGCAAGTTTTAGTTGGTTTCCTTTTTCAATAGGAGACTGCATCTACTTTATTTTAATTGCGCTGTTAATTAAATGGTTTTGGGATCAAAGAAAAACATGGCGTACAGCATGGAAGAACAACAGTTTACAACTACTAAGCTTTTTTTCCTTGTTTTACTTTTTATTTCATGTACTCTGGGCTCTGAATTACTACCGCCAACCTTTATATGAAAAGATGGGAATTAAAAAAGAATACAGTAATGATGACTTATTTGATTTTACAAAAAAACTTATCATTAAAACGAACGACATCCATCAGCAGATTACTAAAAATAATAATAGTAAAGTAGTATATCCTTACACACAGGAAACCACTTTTAAAAAGACTTTGCAAGGCTACGCAGAACTTTCCAGTCATTATGATTATTTTACCTTCAAAAAATTGAGTACAAAAAAATCATTACTCAGTTTACCACTTTCTTATATGGGCTTCAGTGGGTATTTGAATCCTTTTACAAACGAAGCACAGGTCAATTACTTAATTCCGATGTACGGATTTCCTACGACAGTTAACCATGAGATGGCACACCAAATGGGTTATGCTAGCGAAAGTGAATGTAATTTTATAGGCTTTCTAGCTTCCATTAACAATAAAGACCTGTATTTTAAATACTCAGGTTACAGTTTTGCATTAAGTTACTGTCTAAGCAGCATTAGAGGTCAAGATGAGCTTCTTTACAAAACATTATTAAAAGATATCCATCCAGGAATCTTAAAAAACTTTCAAGAGAGTCGTGATTACAGAAAGAAATACCAAACCCCTATTCAAAATGGATTTCATAGTTTCTACGATAGCTTTTTAAAAGCTAATCAACAAAAAGATGGCATGGATAGCTACAGTAAGTTTGTCGACTTAATGATTAACTATTATAGAACAGGTAGTTTGTAGTAGTTATTTTATAATTGATATGACACTGTAAAAATGTCCCACCGAAATAATCGGCAATTTTTAACCTAGTTTCTTTTTAAGCACTCAATGCTTTAGAAACCAACACTCTAACCTTTGAAACTCTGAGAATTTGAGACTCTGTAGCTTTGAATCTCTTAAACTTTTCAACTCAGTAGCTTTAAAACTTTAAAACACTGAAACATTTAAACTCTGAAACTTTTAAACTTTGAAACTTTGAGACTCTGAGACTTTGAAATTCTGTACCTTTAAAAAACTATACTTCATCACTTGTAAAGGTGGTAAAACTTTTCTTTTTATAAGGCCGAATGATTAGCCTTCCTTCTCTGTCAAAACGGATATAGTTGTACACCCAATTTAGAAAAACTACTGCTTTATTTTTAAAACCAATTAGAGAAAACAGATGCACAAACATCCAGACAAACCACGCGAAAACTCCACTAAAATGGTAATGAGGTAAATCGACTACAGCTTTATTTCTACCAATAGTCGCCATAGAACCTTTATCATTATAAACAAATGGCTTCAATGGTTTATTTGCGATTAATTTAATTATATTTTCTCCCAAAAGTTCGCCTTGTTGTAAAGCAGGTTGTGCCATCATAGGATGACCTTGCGGAAAATCTTCGCTTTCCATAGAAGCAATATCTCCAATAGCAAATATGTCAGCATATCCTTTTACTTGATTAAACTCATTAACCCTTATACGCTCTACCCTTTCTACTAAAGACTGAGCATGCAAACCTGCAACTACAGCACCTTGCACACCGGCTGTCCAAATAACCGTCGCTGTTTCAAAAGTTAAATCAGAATTTGTGGTAATGGTACGACCGTCATAATTTGTAACTCTAACATTCTTCCAAATCTTAACGCCTAAGCTATTTAAGAATTTTTCTGCTGCTGCGGATGATTTTTCAGACATGGTATTGAGTATCCGATCACCACTTTGAATAAGGTTAATTTCCATTTTAGCAATATCAAGATCAGGGTAATCTTTTTGCAAAATTGCTTTCTTCATTTCGGCCAAAGCACCTGCTAGCTCTACACCTGTAGGCCCACCTCCTACCAAAACAAAATTGATCAAACTATTTTTCTCAGCTTCATCTTTTGTTAGTACCGCTTGTTCAAAATTTTCTAAGATTAAACTCCTAATATTTAATGACTGCGGAATGGTCTTCATTGCCATGCTGTAGCGCTTGATATCTTTATTTCCAAAATAATTAGTTTTAGAACCTGTTGCAATAACCAAATAATCATAGCTTAGATCACCAATTTCAGCAATTATCTTTTTGTTTTTAGTATCTATTTCTTGAACAGAAGTAAGTCTAAAATAACAATCTTCATATTCCTGAATCACTTTACGAATAGGATATGCAATAGATCCTGCCTCAAGCCCACCTGTAGCTACCTGATATAATAAAGGTTGAAATGTATGGTAATTGTGTTTGTCTAGAAGGACTACCTGAACTTTTTGATTTTTAAGTTGTTTAGCCAATGCGATTCCGGCAAAACCTCCGCCAATTATAACAATTCTAGGTAAACTTGAATTTGGGATATTCATAAGTATATTTTATTTCAACTTTTAAAAAATCAAATATACAAAGTTTAGCTTTCGTTGTTCTGTTTTACTGTATTTGAAAATGAAATTTTGAAAGATACCAGCTATAAATAGCCCCGATGGAAATGGAAATCCCACAAGCGCTAGCGTGTGGATTGCAGTGAACAGCGGGACAACTGTTTATTGTATTTCAAAATATTTTGCTTCAAAAGAAAATAGCAGTACTTTGTAACAAAATCTAAATTTAGATTACTAACGTATATATGAGTGAGAATCTAGAACATTCCTTTGTGAAGCAATTGCAAGCAAATCAGAATATAATCCATAAGATATGTCGATTATATACTGATTGCGAGGACTCTCATAAAGATTTGTTTCAGGAAGTCACTATTCAATTATGGAAAGCTTTCCCGAAGTTTAGAGGCGACAGTAAATTTTCTACCTGGGCCTATCGTGTAGCTTTAAACACTGCTATTACTTTATATCGAAAAAACAAACGCTCGATAGCGACCGTTGAGTATGAAAGCAGGCAGCACTTTACCAAAGAAATTGAATATAATTATGAAGAGGAGGAACAAATAAAGTTAATGTATAAGGCAGTTTACCAATTAAATGATATTGAAAAGGCCTTAGTTTTTATGTATCTCGAAGACAAAGATTATCGGGAAATAGCAGAAACTTTAGGAATTAGCGAGGTCAATGCTAGAGTGAAAATGAACAGAATAAAAGGGAAACTAAAAAAAATATTAAATCCTTAAGGAATATGAAAGAGCTGGATTTATTAAAAAAGGACTGGAAGAAAAACGAAAACTCGTTTGAACAGATATCAGAGATTGAAATCTACAAGATGTTGCATAAAAAATCATCTTCTATAGTGAAGTGGATTTTAATTATTAGCATTTTAGAAATAGTATTATGGACAACAATTAGTGTTTGTTTTAATACTGATGATTATTTTAAAAGTATGAATCACGATGAAATCATCATGATTTTAAAAGGGCTCACTTACTTTAACTACGGAGTAATTCTAGTTTTTATCTATTTATTTTATAAAAATTATATTAAAATAACCACTACTGTGTCTACTAAGCAATTAATGAAAGACATATTAAAAACTCGCAAAACCGTTCAGTATTACGTTGGATACAATTTAGGGATGGCAGTTTTGAGTTTAATTATTGGTTTTATTATTGCCCTAGCTTACAATCCTGAGACGGCAGTACTTACAGAACGTATGGGAGACAATAGCAAAGTATTAGCCATTACCATTGTAGTTATTGTATTAACACTAGCTGGATTTTTTGGTTTTTTCTGGTTATTTTATAGATTACTTTACGGAATTCTTCTTAGAAGGTTATATGCTAATTACAAGGAATTAAAGAAAATTGATTTATAAAAAAAAGAGTTCGCCATGGCGAACTCTTTTTTTATCTTTTTAATATTCCCACTGACGGAATTTATTTAGTTTTTCTTGCTCTTCGATTTCTTCCTTAGGAATCACTTTTAAAAAGGAACAATGCTGCTCAATTGCATATTCAACTTTTTCTACAATTTCATCAATGGTATCGTTGTCATAATCAATATCCAGAGGTTCCTTGATAATAAAAGATTGTAGGATACCTTTCTTTTTCATTCGAAGTCCTTTCTTATCAAAAGATCGTCTAAAGCCGTCAATTACAATAGGGACTACTATAGGTCGGTGGTCTTTAATAATATGGGCAGTTCCTTTACGCACAGGTTTAAATGATTTAGTAGTTCCTTGCGGAAAAGTAATTACCCAGCCATCTTTAAGTGCTATTTTTATATTCTCAGTATCGTTAGGGTTAACCTCCTTTTTGTCAAGTACATCCACTCCTTTAGCTCTCCATGTGCGTTCTACAGATATAGCACCTGCATAAGCCATAATTCGTGTTAACAAACCCGCTTGCATGGTTTCTTTGGCAGCAACATAGTAGATATTCATCTTGGGCTTCCATAAGTACAATACATTTTTAATATTGTCCTCCCTACCTTTTAAACTGGCATTGAAAACATGAAACATAGCCACAACATCAGCAAAATACGTTTGATGATTGGAAATAAAAAGTACATTGTTATCTGGTAGGTTTCTAATTATTTCAGAACCTTCTATCTGTAATTCATTAAACCCTCGATAACGTCTGTGCGTCATGGCTCCAAAAATTCGAATTAACCATCTTTTTAAGAATAAGATATGACCAAAAGGATTTCTTTTCAATAATCCCATAAAATTGTGTATTAATTTTCTAAATTAGGACTACAAACTTACGAAATTTATTTTTGAAGCAAATCTAATTTCCTGTTGTAAACCTTTAATTTTAGTAGGATTCACCTCTTAAAAAGAAATGGCAAATAAAAACTACAAAACGGTTTTTAACACCTCTTTTAACTCACTCAGCATCATTGCTGTAGCACCCCAAACCACATGCCCATCAATTTCAAATGCTGGAACATTAATGTTTTGAGCATAAGAAGTAGATAATTTAGCTTCAATAATAATGTCCTCACTTAAAAAAACAGATAAGGGTAACTCAATTATACCTGCTACTTCCGTTGGATCAGCTATAAAACATAATTCTTCTTTACAGATGCCCAAAAAAGGATGGACCATAAAATTACTAGGCGGAATATACATAGGTGTAAAAGGCTTGATAATCTCCATAACAGTAGGTGATACACCTACTTCTTCATGTGTTTCCCGTAAAGCTGTGTGAGAAAAATCTATATCTTGCGTTTCATATTTACCTCCTGGAAATGCAATCTGGGCAGAATGGACACCTTTGTAAGTATTTCTAACAATGAGTACTAAATGTGTAATTCCGTTCTTAGGATAAAAAAGCATCATAACAGCCGCTACCTTTGGCTGTACCTTATGGTTCATTATTTTATTCAAATTTTTAAGCCTTTCTGTAGGCGCCATTATTGCATGTGCTTTTTCAGCAGGAAGCTTTACTTCGGCTAAATTGGGAACATGTTCTAAAAAATATTGAAAATCCATAATCAAAGTCTATTTTTGTAATCAAAAGAGTTTATAAATATAGTCTAGAAAATAGTTGCTCGCAAATTTTCTAAATCAAAATCAAAACAAACAAAATGTACAGCAAAGAAGAAACTCAAAAACTAAAAAGAGAATTCTGGGTAACATTCGCAGAGAAATACCCAAGGAAATGGGTACTATACGACACTAAAATTAAAGACTTCTCTTTTAAGTTTTATGTAGACAATAAAAAAGCGCAGGTGTTAATCGATATTGAACACCGCAATAACGATATCAGAATTGCTTATTTTGAAAAATTAGAAGCATTAAAAAACATCCTTGAAGACGAATTTATAAAAGATCTTGTTTTTGAAAAAAATCACACCTTAGAAAGTGGTAAGACTATTAGCCGAGTTTGGGTAGAGAAATCAGGTGTAGGTGTTAGTAATAAAAATAACTGGGATGCGATTTTTGACTTTTACAATGAAAAAATGAATGCCTTAGAGCTTTTCTACTTAGAATACGACGGATTTATAAAAGATATAGATTAATTATTTTGGGGTGCCCTTCGCCAAGCTACGGTCGCGCTGTACATTCCAAGTCCTCGCTCTTCCTTCGTCAGGCTGTGGGCTTTACATTTCCATCCCTCACCCAAACAAATTACACAAAAAGTCGCTCAGGGCGACTTTTTTTTGTATCATGACAATTACATTGTAAAAATGTTATAGACTATAATCCGATCATCATACGTGATGTACAACTGTTTTCTATTGTCTTGCTTTTTCCTGGTTATTATGGAAACCGTGCAATCTTCACCATTATTATCTTTACAACTAAACGAGTACACAATATCAGTTTCTGTCTCTTCAATAGGTTGGTAAACGATGATCTCAAATAATTGAATAATTTGGGAATAAACAACAAATCTGCTTTTATCCGTATCGAGCGTTACTAATAGGTTAACCAAATTTAAGTCGGACCACTTGCCCCATTTGCCTCTTTCATTTTTTTGCAAAACACTAAATCCAGAAGTTTTAAATTTATATTGCTGGCTGTATGATTGCTGCATACCTAACGCTAAGAAAAGCAGTACGATGTATAATTTAATTTTGTTCATTGTCTATTTTAATTAGAAATCAAATTTTGAAACTTGAGCTTGAGCTGTTTTAAAATCAGCTATCATTTCTTCAACAATAGCTTCGGCAGATTTAATAGAATGAATTAAACCAGCAACTTGCCCAATCTCTAATTCTCCGTCTTCTAAATCTCCTTCAAACATCCCTCTTTTTGCTCTTGCACGACCCAGAAAAGCTGCAAGTTCCTCTTTAGTTGGACACTTTAAATACAATTCCTGTAGCTCTTGGAAAAAATGGTTTTTAATTAATCGCACGGGAGCCAACTCTTTTAAAGTAAGCTGGGTGTCCCCTTCTTTTACTTCTACAATTGTTTTCTTAAAAAGCTCATGCGCTGATGACTCCACGGAAGCTGCAAACCGGCTTCCTACCTGCACGCCATCTGCTCCTAAAGCCATAACTGCTAACATTCCCTGACCAGTTCCAATTCCTCCTGCCGCAATTATCGGTATGCTAACCTTCTCTTTAACCATGGGAATTAAGGTTAAGGTCGTCGTTTCATCCCTACCATTATGACCACCTGCTTCAAAGCCTTCAACAACTACCGCGTCTACTCCGGCATCTTGCGCTTTCAATGCAAATAAGGAACTACTAACTACATGCACAACCACGCTTCCGTTTTCTTTTAGATAAGAAGTCCAGGTTTTAGGATTTCCTGCAGAAGTAAAAACGATTTTTACACCTTCTTCAACGATAATTTTCATTATCTCTTCGATATTGGGGTACAACATGGGAACATTGACTCCAAAGGGTTTTGAGGTTGCTTTTTTACATTTCTGTATGTGTTCTCTTAAAACTTCAGGATACATGGAGCCTGCACCTATTAAGCCTAGTCCTCCAGCGTTACTTACAGCACTTGCCAGCTTGTAACCGCTCACCCATATCATTCCGCCCTGAATAATAGGATATTTAATTTTAAAAAGTGATGTGATTGTATTCATTTAGTAGGTTAAATGTTAGTATTTTACTATTTTTCCGCTGTTAGAAAAAGCATCTGATTCAAATCTATAAATATACATTCCGTTACTCAATGTCTGTAGCGAAATAGGTTCTGAACTCTTTGATAGTTCCTTTTCCAAAATTTTCTGACCTTCAATAGTATACAGAATTACTTTGCCAGTATTAAAATTTTCAGGAAAAAAGACAATATCTTTTGTGGGATTAGGATACAGGTGAAAATAATTCATTGGAATATCATTTACAACTAAAGCTTTAGAAAGTGCTAAACTAAAGTTAGGTATTCCATAACCATATTGAGAACTTGGTGTAGTGAATCTGTTAGCCGACTCAAGAACTAGTTGTCTTATTTCTTTATTTGTCTTAGAAGGAAAGGCCTGCCACAAACAAGCAATCATTCCTGCCATGATTGGACTGGAAAATGAAGTCCCATTAGCGGTACTAATCTTTCCCAATTCATCTGACAAAACTGTGCTAGCCCCTTGAGCCATAACATCTGGTTTTACTCTGCCGTCAAAGGAAGGCCCAATAGAACTAAATGAAGCTCGTGTTTCGGAAGCGGTAACTGCACCAATTGCTAACACAGAAGCAGCATCAGCTGGCGCAGCAATGTAAGGTTCAGAAGTGCCACCTGAATTGCCTGCGGATGCAACAATAATCATTCCTCTGCTAAATGCTATTTCAGCACCTTTAGAGATAAATGCTGTTTTACCATCCATTTCACTGTAGGTATGATTGTAAGCGGGTTTATCATAATCAAAATAACCTAAGGACGTATTAATAATATCTACACCCAAACTATCTGCTTGTTCTGCAGCTTCAACCCATAGAGATTCTTCTACCGGATTTTCAGATAAATTGTCCTCAGTAATAAACAAATAATAGGATGCGTCTGGAGCTGTTCCTACTAATTCGTTCTCTTTATAACCTGCCATCGTAGATAACACAGAAGTCCCATGAGAGCTTCCTGTGTAAAAATTAGCATTTCGGGAAACAAAATCATAGCCTCCTAATATTCGTTTACTTTCTCGCAGTCTTTGAAACGGCAGTATCGTATTCACATTAGGAAAGCCACCATCTAAAACTGCAATAACAATACCAGCGCCAGTAAAGTTTTGTTGATGTAAAGCATCACCATGTAGCATTTGGATTTGATTAGAAGAAGATCCATAACTATAATCCACCTTAGTATCTTTTACTTTAGCTTGATTTTTTACTTTGTTTGTTTGCTTAGCTTTAATTGTGGAAGCTATTTTAGCCGTTTGATTTAAGGATTTATTTGCAAAGTCTATAGAACTGACAAATTCATAAGTTTTTAAAGAATTAATAGCAGCTTGAGTACCTCGTACATGAACAGCATTCAACCATTTAGATTTGGCGAGAACTGTAACTCCAGCTAAATCCTCTACCAATTCTATATAATCCTTATTAATGGGAACATCCTTAAGATCTAGTGGGATTTTTTGATTAGCCCTTCTATCCAATGCTCTTTGAGAAAGCATTTTTAGTGGCGCATCAAAATAACTTTGCGAATCAGTTTTAGCAGTAAAATACACCCAAGCATCCTCTTGAGAAAAAGCTACAGTGGATAGTAATAAAAAAAGAAACACATAAAGTTTTTTCATAGCCAGCTTTTAAAGGTTTTCGCTACACTAATACTGCATTTATCAAATATTAATATGTGATAAATGCAGTAATCATAATGTGTAATTTATGATACCAAAGTACTAAACTAAGAAATTACTCCCGAACCAACTAATTCATCTGCTAAATACCAAGCACAAAATTGTCCTTCGGTTATTGCAGATTGGGGTTCATCAAAGGATACATACATTCCTTCTTCAAATTGATGTAAAGTGGCTTTTTGTAATGGCTGTCTGTAGCGTATTCTGGCCATAACTACCATCGTTTCACCGTTGGCTAAAGCCAAATCATTACGAACCCAATGCACTTCTGATTGGTCTATAAATAGTCCTGTTCTAAACAAACCAGGATGTTGGCTGCTCAATCCAGTATATATGGTATTCGTTTCTACATTTGTTCCTATAATGAATAACGGATCCTTAGTTCCACCTACATTCAGACCTTTCCTTTGACCAATAGTAAAATAATGCGCACCTGGATGCTTACCTACTACTTTACCCATTTCTGGTGAATAGGCAATCTTATTAGCTGCTAAAGCCAGTTTTTCTTTTTGCGTAAATACTTCCTTAACTACTGGACTGTAAACAGGATCATTTTTGTCAATTTGAACTATTAATCCTTCTTTTGGCTGCAATTTTTGTTGTAAAAATTCTGGTAAGCGAACTTTACCAATGAAACATAATCCCTGAGAATCTTTTTTCTCTGCGGTGATTAATTCCATCTCAGCAGCTATTTCACGAACTTCAGGTTTAGTTAACTCACCAATAGGAAATAAAGATTTAGCTAATTGCTCTTGAGACAATTGGCATAAAAAATACGATTGATCTTTATTAGTATCAGCACCAGCACGCAGCTGATACACAGTTTCGCCGTCAATAGTCGTTTCACTTTTCTTACAATAATGTCCTGTAGCTACATAATCAGCACCAAGGTTCAATGCAATCTTCATGAAAACATCAAATTTTATTTCGCGATTACAAAGTACATCAGGATTTGGCGTTCTTCCTTTCTCATACTCGCTAAACATGTAATCAACGATTTTTTCTTTATAATCTTCACTTAAATCGACTGTTTGAAAAGGAATTCCTAATTTTTCAGCAACTAGTAAAGCATCATTACTATCTTCTAACCATGGACATTCATTCGAAATCGTAACAGAATCATCGTGCCAGTTTTTCATAAAAAGACCAATAACTTCATACCCTTGCTGCTGCAATAAATATGCGGCAACACTCGAATCTACACCTCCAGAAAGTCCTACTACAACACGCTTCATTTTAAAATCTTTATTATTTTTACAAGACTGCAAAGTTACAAAGTTTTATTAGAGTAATGTTCTATGTGTTATGTTAATTACGACTGCCTTTATTTTGTTTTTCAGGATACGTCATATTCATTTCTTTAGTCTTTTTTCCTTGTTCGAAAAATTCCCAGATTCCCCATTTTTTATCATCAACAAATTGACCTTTAGAAACCACATTTCCTAATGGATCTCTAAAGATAGCTAGGCCATTGTACTTATCGTTTTTATAAATAGCTTCTTCTAAAACAACTCTATCCGCAGCATAAATCTTACTAAGGCCGTTTTTCTGATTATTTTTATAATTAACTTCTTCAGCGATTTTACCATTTGGGTAAAATACTGTTCGTATTCCTTCTAATTTTCCATTCTTATAATTCTCAATAGTCATAATTGTTTTAGAAGCTTGATGGTAATATTTCCATTCTCCTTCAAAAAGCTTATTGATGACTTTACCTTCACTCACTTTATTATTTGCTTGATCGTAAAAAATGGTATAAGCACTATTGTCTTTTTCATTAAATTCACGTGTAGCAATGACTGTAGAAGCTTTAGTATCATCAAAAAACTTAAACAACCCTATTTCTTTTCCATGAGAAAAAGTACCTTCATATCGCGGTCTTTTAGAAGCTTCATAAACCCCTTTCCATAATCCATCTTTTTTTCCATTAGTATCTAATGAATTCAAAGTTGATTGTGCCCCCACTGTTCCTACACTTAATAAAAGAGCAACAATTAAACCTAATTTTTGTACTGATTTCATACCCTATTCTATTTTTATCAATAACGAATCTAATGACTTTAAATTACATTTTAAAGCACAAAAAATCCCGAATGAACGGGATTTTTTAAAAACTAATTTTATTTCTTTTTTTGTTGCGCTTTAACTGCTTCTTGTTGTTCCATCACTTCTTGAAGCTTTCTTTGAAATTTACCTTGTTTCTTAGGCTCTTTCAATTTATTCTCTTGAATTTGAGCGTGAATTTTATCACTATCTATAATGTAATTTTTGATTACAAGCATAATTCCGATTGTAATAGTATTAGATACGAAATAGTACAAACTCAATCCTGATGCATAACTATTAAAGAAAAACAACATCATTAATGGCGAAACATAAATCATGATTTTCATCATTTTAGCCATATCCGGCATTCCTTCTTGTTGAGGAGCTGCCATTTGCTGGTCTCCAGTAGTCATTTTCATATAGAAGAAAATAGCTATAGAAGCTAAAATAGGGAACAAACTAATATGATCTCCGTATGCTGGTATATGAAATGGTAATTTATATACCGAGTCAAAAGAAGACAAATCATCAGCCCAAAGGAATCCTTGTTGTCTCAACCCAATTGCTGACGGGAAGAACTGAAATAAGGCATAAAAAACAGGCATTTGTAACAATCCAGGTACACAACCAGCCATAGGATTTACCCCCGCTTTGTTGTATAACTTCATTGTTTCCTGTTGTTTTTTCATTGGGTCTTTCTTATACTTATCTCCCAATTCTGCAATTTCAGGTCTTAATACTTTCATTTTTGCTTGAGACAAAAATGATTTATATGTAATAGGTGACATCACTAATTTTACTAAAACAGTAAATAAAATGATCGCCCATCCATGTTGAATAAACATGCTTAAGAAACTGTACATTGGAATAAACGCATGACGGTTAATCCAACCGAATATTCCCCAACCTAATGCCACGATATCTTCTAAATTTCTATCATATGATTTCAACAGCTTGTAATCTGTTGGACCATAGTACCAGTTCATTTCTTGATCAATCTCTCCGTTTTTAAACGCTAATGGAACGATCGCTTTAAATTGTTTTGTATAAACAGTATCTACTTTATCGTCCTTAACTAAATTTGTAGAATACAATTCCGCTTTTTCGAAAGGGGTTTTAGTCAATAATATCGATGAAAAGAAGTGTTGTTTGTAAGCCACGTAAGAAACATCATTAACGATATCGTCTTCTTGACTTCCAAGACCCAAGTAATTACTTTTCCCTTCTTCATGCTCATAATACAACTCTGAATAACGGTTCTCGTAACTTATACTTTTTTCATTTGTATACGTTTTTAAATCCCACTCTAAGTTTAATGGCTTTGATGTATTTAGCACTTTATTTAATCCTTGAGACTGAACGTCAAAATCAAGCATATAATCATTCGCTTTCAATACATACTTATACTCTAAGTACTCATTTTCTCCCGCTTTTAAACGCATAGACAAAATTTGGTCTTCACCATTTTTTGTTAATGTTGGTTCAAAATAAAGATCTTTTGTATTTAAAGTATGGTTATCATTTGTATATAACTGAATATTTAAATTAGCATTATTGTCTTTAATCAATTTGACTAACTCCCCAGATCCTTTTTTAAATCTTTCGTAATTCTTCAAAGTTACTTCGGCAATATACCCTCCTTTATTAGCTATTTTTAATTTCACTAATTTATTTTCGATGGTCGTGTAAGCTTCTTTTGCAGAAGGCAGTGAAGCCGAATATGCAAAATTACCTAATGATTTTTGCAACTGAGCCATTTGTAAAGTATCTCCTTGTGCCACAACAGCTGGAGTAGACTTAACTTTAGCATCCACTTCATTTACCTTAGCATCTTTAACTACTAATTCTTTCTTTGCTTTATCTGCTGCAATTTCTGCGTCAGTTGGTTGATTTTTGTACATTATCCAAATTAATATACCAAAAATTAATACAAAACCAATTAGCGAATTAGGGTCAAACTTTTTTTGTTCCATTATATACAATTAATTATTTATTGCCAAGCTTAATTACAAAGCCAGAGAGGCATTACTACTTTTATGCGTATTCTAAATATTATTTTTTCTTAGCCTTTACTGCGGCTGCCACAAAATTCACAAATAAAGGATGTGGATTAGCTACTGTACTCTTATATTCTGGATGGTACTGAACTCCTATGAAAAAAGGATGATCCTCTATCTCAACAATCTCAACTAAACCAGTATCTGGATTCACTCCTGAGGCCTTTAAACCAGCTTTCTGTAAATCCTCAACATAGGCACTATTGTATTCATAACGGTGACGGTGACGCTCTGATATGTTAGTTTCACCATAAATCTTATAAGCTAAGCTGTCTGGTTCAATTGTACATTTCCATGCACCTAAACGCATTGTTCCTCCTTTATCCGTAATGTTTTTTTGTTCTTCCATCAAGTTGACAACTGGATTTGCAGTTCGCTCATTCATTTCAGTCGAATTGGCGTCAGCAAGACCCAATACATTTCTTGAATATTCAATTACAGCCATTTGCATTCCCAAACAAATACCAAAAAACGGCATTTTATTTTCACGTGCATAACGCACAGCTTCAATTTTCCCTTCTATACCTCTTTCTCCAAATCCTGGAGCTACAAGAATTGCATCTAATCCTTTTAATTTATCAGTAACATTTGCAGCATCAATATACTCTGAGTGAATAGAAACAACATTCACTTTTGTTTCATTTGCCGCACCTGCATGAATAAATGCCTCTAAAATAGACTTATAGCAGTCCTGCATTTCGACATATTTACCAATCAAACCAATATTTACAGAATGCTTAGGATTTTTTAATCTACGTAAAAAAGTATTCCAGTTTTTTAAATCTGGTGCTGCCTTTTTGGGTAAATCTAATTTCTTTAAAGCCACTACATCTAATCCTTCTTCAAGCATTAAATTAGGAACTTCATATATCGTTGCTGCATCAATTGATTGAATTACAGCCTCTCTTTTTACATTACAAAATAAAGCTAGTTTATTACGTATTTCATCAGAGATTTCATGTTCTGTTCTACATACTAAAATATCCGCTTTAATACCACTTTCCATTAATGTTTTAACAGAATGCTGTGTGGGTTTTGTCTTTAATTCACCCGCTGCAGCCAGATAAGGAACTAAAGTTAAATGAATAACTATTGCATTACTTTCTCCTAAATCCCAAACTAACTGACGAACTGATTCAATGTAAGGTAAAGATTCAATATCCCCTACAGTTCCACCTATTTCAGTAATAACGATATCATAATCACCTGAATTACCAAGCAATTGCATTCTATCTTTAATTTCATTTGTAATATGAGGCACTACTTGTACAGTCTTACCAAGAAATTCTCCTCTTCTTTCTTTCTCAATTACAGATAAATAAATTCTACCCGTAGTAACATTGTTAGCCTGAGAAGTAGGAACATTTAAAAAACGTTCATAATGACCTAAATCTAAATCAGTTTCAGCACCGTCATCAGTAACGTAACATTCTCCATGTTCATAAGGATTTAACGTTCCTGGGTCGACATTTAAATAGGGATCAAATTTTTGAATCGTTGTCCTGTACCCTCTTGCTTGTAACAATTTTGCCAAAGATGCTGCTATAATTCCTTTTCCCAAAGAAGATGTCACACCACCAGTAACAAAAATATATTTTGTTTGATTCATTATGTTGTTGTTTGTATTGTAGTTGTGTAAAAAACTTGGCAAAAATACGATTATAAATTGAGAATATGCTAATTTAGAAATGAGATAATTTTTAAATTTCTCAATTGATTAGCGACAAATAGCTTCATAAAAAAACCTCATTGAATTAAATCAATGAGGTTTTGGATACCTTTTTTTAATATTCCGAATTAATTCTTCGAGTCCGTTTAATTTCAATTCATAAATCAATTTTAACTGCTCTCCTAACTCTCCTTTAGGAAATCCTTTGTTATGATACCAAACGATATAATACTCAGGTAATTCGATTAAAAACCTGCCTTCGTATTTACCAAAAGGCATTTTAGTATGTGCTAACTTTATTAGTTGTTGTTGGTTTTGATCCAATGTGTACGATTTAAAGAATAGTGATTAATCTGCAATAATTATTAGCTTACTTCCACTTGAAAGTTATTTTCTTATCGATTTCAGCACTCAAACTTAAAAAAACTGGACATGTCATTGCTGTTTTCTCTAGTATCGCCTTATGTTTTTGCTCCACAACAACATTCATGTCAAATGAAATTTCTACTACTCCTATTCTCCTTGGGTCGGCATTCATAACTTTATTGACAGAAGCTACAGCGCCCGTTAAATCAACTGCTAAATCCCTAGCCTTAATCCCCATTACTGTCATCATACAGCTCGCCAATGCATTTGCAACTGTATCAGTAGGTGAAAAAGCTTCTCCTTTACCATTATTATCAAGAGGAGCATCTGAAATAATTTCACTTCCAGACTGCAAATGAATAGAGGATGTTCTCAAATCAACCAAATACGTTACTTTTGATGTCATTATTTAGCTTCTTTAATCGTTAAATCTGAATCATAATACATTATAAAAACACCTTTATTAGTATATCCACCGTCTGGTTTTTTATAATACTCAAATTTATTTTCTACCTGTTCTGTAGCGGCTGCATTAACTGTTTCTTCAAACTTCACATCCTGAACTAAACGCATCATTGTATCAAAAGTAACATCAAAACCACGAGTAGCATAATCACTTGGGAAAATGTTATTGATTTTTCTATATTTCTTATCAAATATTGCCGCCTCTGGCGAAACATTATCCCTTGTTACAGATGGGTACATTAATTTCAATTTAGTCAAATTTAGAAATTTAATCTCATCAGTATCTAATGTTTCATTTGGTTCTAAAATCACTAATTGCACTTGATAAGCAGGCATCGAACTAACCATCGCTGCAATTGTTGTTTTTACCATCCAAGTATTAGCGGTTTCCATAACAACGTAATTCATCCTGTCTTTAACCAACATGCTTTTCAAACTCTCTGTTGAAACACTACCATTATCCTTAAAAGCCACTAAAGGAACTGACTTTTGATAGTCCTTAAGGTATTGAAGTATGGACTCTTTCTTCCTATCAACAACAGCCATAATGTTTCCATTGTGCGCACGCATGTAATCAAACATCGTGTTTTTTATCACTTCATTTGTTGGAATAGTCTGATATAAATTATTGTAAGGATTTCCAAGATCTTTTGAAAGGGGAGAAATAACAGGAACATTATTTAACGCCACTAGCTGTGCAGCCGTTTCTGCATTGCTTTGGTAAAAAGGCCCTACAATTGCATTAGCCGTTTCTAGTTTATTGTCACGAATTAAAGTCGCAACCGAAGAACCGTTTTTAGTTTCTTGTGAATCATAAATTTCTATATCAATAGGCAAGCCTAAAGTTTTAGCAGAATCAATCGCAATTAAAGCACCTGCATAAAAATCAAGTGTCATATTCAAAAACTTGTCCTTCTTTAAACGACTGTATGTTGAATTTATGGTATCTCCTTCTATTCTAGAAATATTAAAAGGAAGCAACATAGCCATACGCTTGCGTTTTCCTTCAGTAATTATTTTCGACAAAGCCGTGTATTCCTTTTTCTCTTCCTTAACCGCTTTAACTTTAGAGGGAACTTTTAATATCATTCCTATCTCTACGCCATTAAGCAACTCAGGATTGAGTTTTAACAACTCTTCCTGTGTTAAATCAAACATTTTAGAAAGACTGTACAGCGTTTCTTTAGGTTTTACTTCATAATCCAAGTAAGCAACAGGTATCAAGGCAGCCGTCATCTTTTCTTTAGCATTCTCGCTGTTCACCACTGCAGCATCTACTGCCTTAGGAGCCTTAGTGCCCCCTCCTTTGATAAGTAATCGATAACCAATAGGTAAATTTTCGACTACATCAGGATTGCGCTTTTCCAGCTCAGCAATAGTGATTCCGTATTTTTTAGCAATAGAATATTTAGTTTCTTTTGGAAGTACTTCATGATAAATTCCCTTTGCTGCAACTGCAGATGGAGTAATTGAACTAGTTTTAATAGCATCTTTAGAAGGAATCACTAGCACCATTCCTATTTGCAAACCTTCTTGTTCTATTAATGGGTTCGCTTTTTTCAATTCGGCATCACTAACACCGTATTTTTTAGAAATACCGTATAAGGTTTCTTTGGCAAGCACTAAATGAGTAATCCCTTGATTAGCAACTACAGTTTTTTCTACTACAGTCTTCCCGTCTGATTTTGCAGGAATTAACAGTACACTGTTAGGTTTTAAACCACTTTGTGCATCTGGGTTTAATTGATAAATGTCATAAGGTGTTACCTTATACTTTTGGGCAATTTGATTGATCGTTTCTCCTTTTTCTACTTTATGTGTCAATGTTTTTCCTTGCGAAAAAACAGTTCCTGTAAACATAAAACATGCAACACAAATGCCTAAAAAATATTTCATTATATCTGTTTATAAAATTATTGATTCAAAGATAACAAAACGGTATCAAATTTTATTCCAAAAATCTGATACCGTTTTTATATATAGAACTTAAAATTAAAATTCTTATTGTTGACAATTTAAATTATTCCCATTCAATTGTTGCTGGTGGCTTAGAGCTAATATCATATACTACTCTATTGACACCTTTTACCTTATTGATAATGTCATTAGACACTTTCATTAAGAAATCATACGGCAAATGCACCCAGTCAGCCGTCATACCGTCAGTAGATTCTACTGCACGAAGCGCCACTACTTTCTCATAAGTACGTTCATCACCCATAACTCCCACACTATTAACAGGAAGTAAAATAGCTCCCGCCTGCCATACTTTATCGTATAGTCCCCATGATTTCAATCCGTCAATAAATACTTTATCTACATCTTGCAAAATTTGAACTTTCTCAGGCGTGATATCGCCCAAAATACGAATAGATAATCCTGGTCCTGGAAAAGGATGTCTACCTAGTAATTCTGGATCAATACCTAAAGAAGCTCCTACTCTACGCACTTCATCTTTAAAAAGCATACGAAGCGGTTCTACAATTTTAAGCTTCATGTAATCAGGTAACCCTCCAACATTGTGGTGCGATTTTATGGTCGCAGACGGTCCTTTTACAGAAACCGACTCAATGACATCAGGATAAATAGTTCCTTGTGCTAACCATTTTACGTCTTCAATTAGATGTGATTCATCATCGAAAACTTCGATAAAAACTCTTCCTATAATTTTACGCTTAGTCTCAGGGTCACTAACGCCAGCCAATTCTGACAAGAAGCGATCTCCAGAATCCACTCCTTTTACATTTAATCCCATTCCTTTGTATTGATCTAATACATTTTGGAATTCATTTTTTCGAAGCAAACCATTATTTACAAAAATGCAATATAGGTTTTTACCAATAGCTTGATGCAATAAAACTGCTGCTACAGTAGAATCTACTCCACCAGAAAGTCCTAAAACAACTTTATCATTACCTACTTTTTCTTTCAACTCAGATACCATTTCTTCAACGAAAGCTTTAGGTGTAAAATTCTGAGGTACTTCGGCAATTTTTACTAAGAAATTCTCTAACATTTTTGAACCATCAGTTGAGTGAAAAACCTCTGGATGGTATTGAATAGCATAAGTAGTTTCACCTTCTATTCTATAGGCTGCAAATTCTACATCATGCGTACTTGCTAATTTAATAGCATTAGTAGGCAAAGCTTTTATGCTATCACTATGACTCATCCAAACTTGGCTATTCTCAGAAACATTTTCAAAGAACACTTCGCCCTCTTTGATATATGACAAATTAGCCCTACCATATTCTCTAGTGTTTGATGCCGCTACTTCACCACCACTAAAGTGAGATAAGTATTGTGCGCCATAACAAACAGCAAGCATTGGTAACTTACCTCTAATTTGTGATAAATCAGGATGAGGAGCATCTTCTGCACGAACAGAAAAAGGACTTCCACCTAATATTACGGCTTTATAACTGGATAAATCACTCGGAATGTGATTATAAGGGAATATTTCGCAGAATATATTTAATTCGCGAACTCTACGCGCAATAAGTTGAGTGTATTGCGATCCGAAATCTAAAATAAGTACGTTGTGTTGCATGCGCAAAAATACTTTTTATATTCGGAATTGAAAAATTGATTTTTGAAAAAAATTGATTTTTTTATAAATCAATAAAAGTGATGAATTATAACCAAACATATCACATAGAAATAATGTGAAAATTGAATACCTATCAAACCTATTGGTAAATTTGCAAACTAGTTTTTTTTCAAAATACCTCATAATAGTTATAACATTTACTGCCATTAATACAAAACTTTTTTCTTTAGCTTACTTTTACACTTTGCTATCAAATAGCAATATTTTATTAAAAATTTAAATTTTAGAAAATGAAATTAAAAACATTAACCCTAATCACACTGGTTGCAATAACTGCTATTTCTTGCAGCGTTATTGATAATCTATTAACCTTTTCCATTTCGAATAGCACATCTTTTAAAATTGAAAGTGGTTTTCCCCTTGGAACTGCCTTTGAAGTGATTACTCCTGAAGTTACCACAAACTCTAGTGCTGTATTTGAAAACAACAATACTAAAGCGGAGCTAGTAAAAGATGTAAAACTGAAAGATTTAAAAATTAGCATAACAGATCCAAGCGATAAGAATTTTAGTTTTTTAAAATCCATCCATTTGTACATCTCAACTGATGCTAATGATGAGATTGAATTAGCTTATTTAGAAGACATCAATTCTACCACTAACACAATTGATCTAATTCCTACATCACAAAGACTAGATAAATACATTAAAGCTTCTAGTTATAAAATACGTACTAAGGCTGTTATTAAAGAGTCTATAACTAAAGATATTACTGTAAAAGCAGATATGAAATTTAATGTGACAGCAGATCCATTTTAAAAATCAAACATTTTTAAAATTCACTAAAGCAAAAAACCGTTGGGCTATTCCCAACGGTTTTTTTATTATTCTTTGATCAAAATTATAGTGGCTTTAAAACCAGTTCCAAGATTCCACTGACTGGCCGATATCAAACCGCCTTTATCATCATACACTTTAAACTCTGCTGTGTTAGGTCCAGAGCTTCCTTGGTTTAAGGCTTCAAAATCAATTTTATTAAAGCCTTTTACTAATTCAATTTCGAATCCCTTAAAATCACTATCTAAATTTACTTGGTATTCAATTACCTTATCATTTAAATACACTCTAATTTGATCCCCATCTACATAAGCTGCATCACGATACTGTACTTTAGCTGTAAGCGAATTTGTTTTGAAATCGCCTAAGTTTTGATTTTTCCTGTAGACAATACTACCTTCTGGACTCTCTTCTTTTTTATTCATTTTATCCCTTATAGCATCTCCTGGATTAACAAAGTTATTTTGAGGTGTCATAGAAATTGTAGCAGGTTTACCTATTTGAAAAGCCGAATTAGACGGTAAAGCATCTGGCTTTTTAAAAATATTTGGAGCTACAATCACTGGTGGTTCTACTGGAGGTGTTTTTTTGTTTGCTTTAATACCCATATCTACTGGGGGAATAGCTTTAAATTTACTGCTAAATTCATTCTGCGCATATCCTGTAGCTGTTAAGCCTACTATTAAAATTAAAAAAAGCAATCTTTTCATATTATTTATTTATTGAATTGTCTATTTATTTTTTAAAAATAAAAAAAGCAAAATTATAATGACATAATAGCAATGTAATTTAACTCAGTATTACAACTATACTATTTAAAAATTATTATTTTAAATAAAATTAATTACTTATCACAGCGTATAGATTTTACTATTGAATCAGTCACTTTTATGACTATTTTTCATAAATTGCAAAAAATATACCAAAGATAGGTTCTGATTTAATTCTTTAATCAAAACCACCTAAAATCATAAGCGCTATGAAAAGAGAAAACATACTATCAGGTTCAGCCTGGGAAGAAAAAATGGGATATTGTCGTGCTGTTCGCATTGGAAATATTGTAGAGGTTTCTGGTACTGTAGCTATTGTTGATGGAGATAAAGTAAAAGCCACTGATGCTTTTGCACAGACAATCAATATTTTAGAGCGAGTGGAAAAAATTTTAGAAGATTTAAATGTAAGCATGAAGGATGTGATTCGCACACGAATATTCACAACAGATATCAACACCTTTGAAGCTGTCGCAAAAGCACATGCATCTTTTTTTAAAGATATTAAACCTACTACTGGTTTTTATGAAATTAGTAAATTAATTGCTCCCGAATATTTAGTTGAAATAGAATTTACAGCAGTAATTGCTTAAAAACAATATATTTTGAGTGGATTGTAATACTTTAGCAAAATTGTACCTTAGCAATTCCCTTTTCTACAAAGAATGATTTTAAAAAACAGTTCAAAACTACTCATCAGCTCCTTAAAATGGATTTTTATATGTGCACTTATAGGTGTTTTATCTGGTTCTGCTTCTGCATTGCTTTTAGTAGCATTGCAATGGGCTTCCCAATATAGAGAAAATCATGACTGGATCATATGGTTATTGCCTTTAGGAGGATTATGTATTGGCTTAGGATACTACTATTACGGAAACTCTGTAGTTAAAGGAAATAATTTATTATTGGAAGAATACGACAGACCCAATAAGATTATCCCGCTAAAGATGGCTCCATTTGTGCTTTTAGGCACAATAATCACTCATCTTTTTGGTGGTTCAGCTGGTCGAGAAGGAACTGCTGTACAAATGGGAGGAGCACTAGCTGATCAATTGACCACCCTATTTAAACTTAGTGCTACCGACAGAAAAACAATTATTATTTTAGGAATTAGTGCTGGTTTTGCCTCGGTATTTGGTACACCACTTGCAGGCGCACTCTTTGCAATTGAAGTATTGTATTTTAGCAAAGTGAGCTTTACAAGTATTCCTTTATCCTTCATAACGGCCTATTTTGCTTACTTTACTGTTGAATTATGGCAGGTGAAACACACACATTACTTTATCCCTATAGTTCCTGAATTAAATTTTCAGTTGTTTTTATGGATTATTCCGGTAAGTATTCTTTTTGGAATAGCAGCTATGTTATTTTCAAGAAGTACACACTATTGGGGTACTTTATTTTCTAAAACAATTAAATATCCCCCTTTTCGTCCTTTTATAGGTGGTCTGATTTTTGCAGTAACGATATATATTATTGGAACAAATAAATATTTAGGCTTGGGAGTACCAGTTATTGTTGAATCATTTTCAAAGCCAAGTGAGTACTATGATTTTTTATTAAAAATACTATTCACCGGATTTACACTTGGCGCTGGGTTTAAAGGCGGAGAAGTCACACCACTATTTTTTATAGGAGCCACTTTAGGGAGTACATTGTCTCTCTTTATACCGCTACCAATAGCACTACTAGCTGGAATGGGTTTTGTAGCCGTTTTTTCCGGAGCCACTCACACTCCAATTGCTTGCACCGTCATGGGAATAGAACTCTTTGGTATTGATAGCGGCCTGTATATTGCGATAGCTTGTTTTATTGCTTATTTAGCTTCAGGTTCTATCGGTATATACCATTCACAAATTGTTAAAGGACCTAAATACCACTTATATCAGCATCTAAAAAAGAGAAATTTAAAACAGTTTTAAATCCAAACTGTTTGATAATTATAAATGATTTTAAACTTTACATTAAAAAAATGTAATTTCGCACACTATGAAAATACAAGACATTCAAGCAATAGCGTTGTTATTAGCAACACCAAAAAAAATTGTAATCATTCCACATAGAGGGCCTGACGGCGATGCTATGGGTTCTACATTAGGATTGTACCACTTTTTATTAAAATACAATCATGAAGCGATCGTGATTGCTCCAAATGAATTTCCTGACTTTTTAGCATGGCTTCCTGGTGCTGAAACCGTTAAAATATTCGAAAAAGATAAAGAAAACTGTACTAAACTACTTGAAGCAGCAGATTTAATTTTTACATTAGATTTTAATGCTTTACACCGCACTGGAGGAGACATGGAGCAGGTTTTAGCGCAACAAAAAGCGCCATTTATTATGATTGATCATCATCAAAAACCAGATGATTATGCTGCTTATACCTATTCGGACACTTCTTTTGGATCTACATGTGAAATGATTTATAATTTTATATCCTTTCTTGATAAAAAAGAAGCAATTGATAAAACAATTGGAACTTGTCTATATACTGGTATCCTTACAGACTCAGGTTCTTTCCGTTTTCCAGGTACCACAGGAAACACACATCGTATCGTAGCAGAGTTGATCGACATGGGCGTTGAAAATACTGTTATACCCAATTTACTTTTCGAAAATAGTTCATACCACAGATTACAATTATTAGGTAGAGCTCTTCAAAACATGAAGGTACTCACAGATCACAATACTTCTTACACTACCCTAACCCAAGAAGAATTAGATCTATTTGAGTATATAAAAGGGGACACGGAAGGAATTGTAAATTATGGATTAAGTATAAAAGGTGTTATTTTTACAGCCATTTTTATTGAAAATAAAGACGAAAAAATAATTAAAATTTCTTTCCGCTCACAAGGTGATTTTGATGTTAATCAGTTTGCAAGAGATCATTTTCATGGCGGCGGACATCGCAATGCAGCAGGAGGAAAATCAGAGGTTTCAATGGAAGAAACTATAATTAAATTCGAAAAATTAGTTGCACAACTAACGATATAACACATGAAAAAATTGACTAAATTAATTATAGCAACATTACTTTTTTCTCTAATGCTTACTGGTTGTAAACAGCGTCAAGAAGCAAGAAGACCCATTTCGCACAGTTCTGGAACTTTCATGAAGAAGTCCGTTGTTCGAAATAAAAAGCTTGTAGCCAGTGAAGAGGATTTAATAAAAGCTATAATAAAGAAAAACAGTGAAGTGGAATATTTTGCTTCGACTAAGGGCTACTGGTACGCTTATGACACTAAAAACCCAGCTGATACTATCACTCCTAAAAAAGGTGACATTGCTTTCTTTGATTATGAAATCAAAGATTTGGACGAGAACATCATCTATTCTGAGTTAGAATTAAGACCTCAAACCTATTATGTTGATAAGCAAGACATCATGATGGGACTTAGAAGCGGAATTAAACTAATGCATAAATCTGAAAAAGTTCGTTTTCTATTTCCTTCTCATATGGGTTTTGGTTATCATGGAGACAATAAAAAAATTGGAGTAAACCAACCTCTGATTGTTACTGTTACCCTTAGAGATTTTATGCCAGAAACAGTTTATAAACAAAGAAATACTGCTCCTAAAGTCACTAAAGAAACAACATTGAAACCAACTACTAAAGACAGTACTCCCGCGCCAGCAGTAGTTCCTGTTAAAAAACCTGTAGTTGTTCCAACAAAAGCAAAAGACACTTTAAAATAATAAGTTAATTAACCCTGATATGAAAAAAAGAATCCTATTCGTATTACTAGCAATTGCTACCTTATCTTCTTGTAAAGAGGACAAAAATAATCTTCCTGATGGTTTATATGCCAAAATTGAAACAAATAAAGGAGAAATTATTGTGGCTTTAAATTATAAAAAAGCACCGATTACTGTAGCTAATTTTGTAACGCTTGCTGAAGGAAAAAATGATTTTGTTACTAACAACAATCTTAAAGGACGTCCGTTTTTTGACGGATTAAAGTTTCACAGAGTCATCAATGATTTTATGATACAAACGGGAGATCCTTTAGGGACAGGCTCGGGTGATGGTGGGTATAAGTTTAAAGATGAAATCACTGATCTACGTTTTGATGAGGGTGGCTTATTAGCAATGGCTAATAATGGTCCTGCAACAAATAGCAGTCAGTTTTTTATCACGCATCTTGCTACACCTTGGTTAGATGGTAAGCATACTATTTTTGGTCATGTTGTAGAAAAAGGGATGGAAGTCGTTAATCAAATACAGCAAAACGATTATATCAATAAGGTAACTATAATTCGTAATGGAGAAGCGGCTAAAAAATTCAACGCAGTCAAAACATTCTATGACTATTTTTCGGTAGAATCAAAAAAACAAAAAGAAAAACTTGCCATAGATGCACAAAATAAAAAAGCCTATGACGAAAAATATAAGGATGTACGCGAAGACAAAGTGAAATTTTTAAATGCATTGAAAAGTAAAGCAACAAAAACTTCAACCGGACTTAAGTATGTAGTGACAAAAAAGACTGGGGCTAAAAAACCTGCTAAAGGTACACCTATATATATTCACTATGCTGGTTTTCTAGAAGATGGGCAGCTATTTGACACTAGTATTGAAAATGTGGCTAAGACTTTTGGAAAATTTGACCAAAACAGAGCAGATCAAGATGGTTACCAACCAATTCCTTTTCAGGCCGGCAGAAAAGATGGTATGATTCCTGGATTTATTGAGGGATTAGAAAAACTATCTTATGGCGAAAAAGCGGTTTTATTTATTCCATCTCATTTAGCTTATGGCGCTGGTGGAGCTGGAGATGTTATCCCGCCAAATGCGAATATAGTTTTTGAAATAGAATTAGTCGAGGCAGCTTCACAACAATAAACAAATACGTAGTTTTTTCTTAAATTATACCATATGAAACTAAAACTTTTAGGCCTTTTAATCTTAGGCTTTTTAAACATTCACGCACAAGGCACAAAAAAAGCAACAGGAAAAAAAGTTACTCCAGAAGGAATCTTTGCCTTAATTTCAACTAACAAAGGAGATATAACTTTACAGTTAAATTATGAAAAAGCACCTGTTACTACCGCTAACTTTATAAGCCTAGCTGAAGGTAAAAACCCTTTTATAACAGATGCTAAATTAAAAGGGAAACCTTTTTTTGATGGTTTAAAATTTCACCGAGTGATCAATGACTTCATGATACAAACAGGAGATCCGCTTGGAAACGGTTCTGGTGGAACAGGATATGCTTTCAAAGATGAATTTACAGACCTACAATTTGACAAAGGTGGAATTTTGGCAATGGCTAATTCTGGACCAGAAAGTAACTCTAGTCAATTTTTTATTACGCACAAAGAAACACCTTGGTTAAACAATCGCCATACCATATTTGGTCACGTAATTGAAGGGATGAACATCGTAAATAGCATTGTTCAAGGAGATGTCATTACTAAAGTTACTATTTCTCGCAAAGGGAAATCAGCGAAGCAATTTAATGCCGAAAAAGTGTTTGCACACTATTTTAATAATAAAGCTGAAGACGCTAAAATACAAGCGGCTAAGGAAGCGGAAGCAAAAAGAATTGAAAACGAAAAATATGCATCAGTAATCGCTGAAAAAATTGCTTATTTTAAAAATATAAAAGAAAACGCTACCACTACTCCATCAGGACTAACTTACAAGATAGTTCAAAAAGGAAGCGGAATTAAACCTGTTGACGGTAGCACTTTCTATTTTCATTATGCAGGCTATTTTGAAGACGGTAATCTATTTGATAGTAGTTATGAAGAAGTAAATAAACTTTATGGAAAATACGATGCAAATCGTGCTTCGCATAATGGATATAAAGCTTTCCCATTTGAAGCAGGACGCAAGGAAGGAATGATCCCAGGCTTTTTAGAAGGATTAAGTTTAATGTCTTACGGAGATAAAACAGTACTATTTATCCCTGCAAATTTAGCTTATGGGGAAAAAGGCGCAGGAGGAGTAATACCACCCAATGCCACTTTAATTTTTGAATTAGAAATGTTTGAAAAACAACCTGAACAAAAATTATAATAAGATTAAAAAAGAGAGAAACCCGATGTACTTAACGTATATCGGGTTTTATTTTTTTTTAGGATATTCAAATGCAGATAGATAATCTCAAGTTTCAAAAGAAATGGTGACTATTATTTACTCTTAAACTTCCAATCGAATTCATCTTTCTGGTTGATTATCGCTCCAATTTCAAACTTCACTACCTCATCAAATTCGGTTTGAAAGATAATCCAGTTTTCTTCATTGAAATAATTTTCAAAAGTATCGAATTCTTCTTGTGTAAATTTAGATATGCCATGTTGTGACAATTCCTTTTTGACATCAGTTATTTTTTTACCGATAATCTTTTTACCAAAAAGCTCAATATCTGGACTAGAAGCGACCATATAACCCAATTTAAACTCTTCTTCTTGATAGAACGTAAGCCTTATTTTAAGGGCATTGTATGCAAAAATCACATTGTCATCTTCATCCTTATAATTCCTATCTGGCTTACCATATATAGCAGTAACATCTTTCTGCTTCATCCCGAAAATGAGTTTATCAATTCCGTTTTTTAAGTTTACTTTCATTTCATTTAATTTTAAGCAAAGTTCGCAAAGTTTTTGTAAAGTGTGCTATAAATTTATTTTTAAAATATAGTGGTTTAAAAATCATCTTGCTGTTATAGAATATTAAATGCAATGCAACTACAATGGATGCCGGTTATAAAAAGCTTTCTAGTACAAATAGTAATACATTATTTTATTTAACCTAAAAAATATCATAAACCCTTACAAAATAAGATATAAATCACTAACTTTCATACACATAAGATTCCTAAATTATTTAACTATTTGTCAATTTAAAATTAGTACACTATGAGAATTTCTTTTGAAAAAAAAATATTCCTTGGATTTATAATCAATGTACTTATCGTATTAGTTTCTGGTTTAATTTTTATTACAAGAATAAATGTTGATAGAGATATCGCTAATGATTCATTTTTAAATTGGATCGAAATTACATTATTTATTTTATCAATAATATTATTAGTAGTAGTATATTTTATTATTCGCAGCCAACTTGAGGCTAAAAATAAATCACAAAAACTTCTATCTGATAGTAGGAAGTTACTACTTTCTATCATTGATAATACCACTAATCCCATATTTATCAAAAAAATAGATGGTGAGTATTTGTTAGTTAATAGGCAATTTGGTAAACTTTTAAAAATTACAACTGATGAAATATTAGGAAAGACAGATTATGATTTTTTACCTAAAAATATTGCAGATGCTTATCGCGATTCTGATTTAGAAGTGGTTAAAAAACTTCAAGAATTAAAAACCGAAGAAACCATTATTCAAGAAAATGAACCACATACCTACATTGCAGTAAAATTCCCATTATATGACTCAAATGATCGTATTTATGCCATTGGAGGAATTTCTACTGATATTACAGACAGAAAGAAATTAGAGAATTCATTAAAAGCGGCTGATAAGTTCTTTAATATGTCTTTAGATATGATGGTTATTGCTAAAAATGATCTCTTTATAAGAGTTAATCCCGCGGCCTGTAAAATTTTAGGTTATTCTGAAGATGAATTAACTACCTCATCTTACCTAAAATTCATCCATCCTGAAGATCAAGACGTAACTAAGCAGGAAATTACAAAATTAGAGCAAGGAAATCTTACCATAAAATTTGAAAATCGATGGATTGCCCAAGATGGTTCCATTAAATGGTTATTATGGTCTTCATCTCCTGATGTAGAAACAGGACTACTGTATGCAGTAGCGAGAGATGTAACAGAACAAAAAGAAACCGAAAAATCACTACTGTCTGCTGAAAAATTCTTTAATATGTCTTATGACATGCTTGCCGTGGGTAAAGGAGATTATTTTGTAAAAGTTAACCCGGCATTTACTAGGACTTTGGGATACGATCAAAAAGATATGGATCATAAAACCTTTTTATCCTTCACACATCCAGAAGACACCCAAGCTTCAATAGACGCTATAAACAAACTTAAAAAAGGAGAATCGCTAATTAGCCTTCGAGCGCGAGCAAGATGTAAGGACGGTAGTTATAAATGGCTGGACTGGACCAGTACAATTGATATAGTTACTGGCGATATGTTTGCAGTAGCACGAGACGTAACTAAGTTAGTTGAATTTGAGGAATCTTTGAAGATGACAGACAGCTTTTTTGATATGGCGTTTGACATTCTTACTGTAGCAAAAGAAGAACATTATATTAAAATTAACCCTGCTTTTACTAAAACATTGGGGTATGATCAAAATGATTTAAATCAGATAAAATTCACTGATTTAACACATGACGATGATAAATTGTTAGTTGAAAAAGTTTTGGAAGAATTATTGAAAGGAGAACCCATCGTAAGTTTTAAAAACAGAATTCGTTGTAAAGATGAAAGTTATAAGTGGATCCACTGGCATTGCAGTTATGATCCAGTCAAAGGTATTATTTACATGGTGGGCCGAGATATTTCTGAACAAATTAGAATTGAAAATGAAGAAAAGGTAATTATTAACAACTTATATGAGAATGAAGAAAAGCTACGATTAATACTCGAAAATATTGGTGACGGTGTAATTGTAGCCAATGTCGAAAAAGAAATTATTATGGCAAATTATGTAGCCAATGAAATATTTGAAATAGAAGAAGGCGAAAAAATTTCTCTGAATCTAACAGATCATTTCCAATTGTATTTCCCAGATGAGAAAACTATTTTTCCATCGCAAAATTTGCCCATGGAACGCGCTCTTAATGGTGAAGTAACAAACGATATTGATATTGTATTATGGGATCCAACAACCAAAAATAAAAAAAGAGTACTCATTAGTGGAAGACCATTAATTGATCAAAATGAAAATGTAGTTGCTGCCGTGGTTACTATCAAAGACATCAGTAAATATAAAGAAATGGAAAAAGAACTGATAAAAACAGAATCCAAATATAGAAAACTGATTGGTTTTAGAAAGGATGAAGAGAGCGAAGAAAGTGAAGATATTGAAGACAAAAAATAGAACTCCAGTCAAATTAAATACTTTTGATACTGGCCATCAAGTTTGGTTTCACTTTTTCAAACCATTCTTTTTTTAATATGCTTAATACGATTGTATCACGACGTACATCACTGTCATATGTTGGCATATGATTTCGTAGTACACCTTCCACAACACAGCCGATACTTTTCATTGCTGCAATACTTCTAATATTAGCATTATCAGCTCTGAACTCTACCCTTTCTACATGCAATGTTTCAAACGCATATTGTAATAATAAAAACTTGCAATGTTTATTTAGACCTGATCCTCTAGTTTTTGCACTATACCAAGTATAGCCTAATTGTAGTGTTTGATAATTTAAATTAATATCATAAAACCGAGTACTGCCTACATATTTATTAGTTCTTTTATCGAAAACTATAAACGGAAGTTGCGTTTGATCTTCTTTAGCTTTTACTGCTAAATCTATATAGCTGGTTAGATTCTCACTGCCATTTGCTCTTACTAAAGAATAATACCAAGTTTCTGGTTCATTTAAAGCATATTCCAGTAAATAATCAAAGTCGCTACGCTCTAGTAAGCGCAGTTTGACTATTTCATCTTCAAGAACAATATTTTGAGGAAATTTAATATGCATTTTACAAATTATTTTTTAACAATAGTACAAATTTTCACAATAAGTTTAACACTAAGTAAAAACTAAAAAAGACATTAAAAATTAAAGATTATCTTCAATTTTTAATGTCTTTCAATATTTAAAAGTTGGAACAGATTATTCAGTCATTTCATCGTACCGCTCTGGGACTTGTGGGTCATACAGAGGACACTTGAATTCTTCCATAATATCTACTAGTTTATCCATCGTTTTGCCTTCGGTACCATAACAATCAATTTGTATACTTTGAGGTGTAGTTTTCACTTGAAATGCTCCCACTCCATTACTGTTTTTCCAGCTCGTATCGTCTACTTTTTCCCATTTTGAAAATACAGATGCTATTCTATTTAGGATTAGCTGTATAGGCAATTCCTCTAGGCCATCAATAGTCGCTTCTTCTTCTAAAGATTCATAAACCTCCTGGTGATTAAGATAAACACCCTCTAGGTATTTCCAAAAAAGTAATTCGTACATATAGTTTATTTTTAGCCCCGATCGCAGCGACATCCTTTATGTTCTTTCTTTAAGAACATAAAGATACAGCGGAGAGCGGGATTAGCTTCATAAGTTAAAAACTCAATTAATATTCAAAAGTTCCGTACTCGCTACTGATTGTTAATTTTTTATCAGCGGCAGCTTCTACTCTTCCAACAATTTGCGCATCTACATTGAATGATTTTGAGATCGCAATAATATCTTCAGCAATGGCTTCAGGAACGTATATTTCCATTCGGTGACCACAGTTAAATACTTGATACATTTCTTTCCAATCTGTTTTAGACTGCTCTTGTATTAATTTAAAAAGTGGTGGAACCGGAAATAAATTATCTTTTATAATATGTAGCTTCTCAACAAAATGTAAGATTTTAGTTTGAGCACCCCCACTACAATGTACCATTCCGTGAATGGAATCAGAGTTATAGTTGTCTAGAATTTTTTTAATGATAGGTGCGTAGGTTCTTGTTGGTGATAAAACTAGTTGACCAGCATCAATAGGCGAATTTTCTACAGCATCAGTCAGTTTAACTTGACCTGAATAGACTAAATCTTCAGGAACAGCCGCATCAAAACTTTCAGGGTATTTAGTAGCCAAGTAGTTATCAAATACATCATGACGTGCTGATGTTAGTCCGTTACTACCCATTCCGCCATTATAACTTTTTTCGTAGGTTGCTTGACCAAAAGAAGCCAAACCTACTATAACATCACCCGCTTTAATATTAGCATTGTCAATTACTTTAGATCGCTTCATGCGAGCTGTAACTGTCGAATCTACAATAATGGTTCGCACAATATCGCCCACATCGGCAGTTTCTCCACCAGTTGAATGAATACTTACTCCAAAAGAGTCTAATTCTTTAATCAATTCCTCTGTACCGTTTATAATAGCCGAAATAACTTCAGCAGGAATTAGGTTTTTATTTCTACCAATTGTAGAAGAAAGCAAAATATTGTCAGTAGCTCCTACACAAAGTAAATCGTCAATATTCATGATTAATGCATCCTGAGCAATGCCTTTCCATACGGATATATCTCCTGTTTCTTTCCAATACATATAAGCCAGAGAAGATTTAGTACCTGCTCCATCTGCATGCATTATCAGGCAGTAGTCCTCCTCTTGTGTTAAGTAGTCGGGAACAATTTTACAAAAAGCCTGAGGAAATAAACCTTTGTCAATATTCTTTATAGCATTATGCACATCTTCTTTGGATGCCGACACACCTCTAAGGGCGTATCGTTTACTCGTATCTGAACTCATGTAGTGTAGTTGTATAAGCTGCCAGTGAGCAACTAGGTTGTGCGAGCAAAGATAAATATTTTTTTGTTTAAGAGTATGCTCTGCTGGGAAGAGTTTTAGCAATCAATTTTGTACTTAGGTATAAAAAAACACCCAATTCTAATGAATTGGGTGTTTTTAATATTGTAAATTTAACTATATCATTCCCAGTCAGGCATGCTTGCATTGGAGAACAAAACGGTACGTATTGCACCAGTGCTACTTGTTCCACTAGTCGATTTTATTATGCTTTTTGTAGACAATCCATCATTTGAAGTATTCATAAAAATAAATTCAGCTTCATTAGGCGAATATCTTATATCTAGATCTAATGTTCCTACTGGCTTTTCTAATCCTAGTTCAGTGGTAATAGATGAACTAAGTACATGTTGAAAACCCCTGGAATCTAATTGCCTGTAATTGGCATCTTCAAAACCGGATACATCTCGGGTAAAGATTATCTTCTGTCCATCAATTGAAAAATTTAATCCTCCAACAGCTCCTGAAGTTCCTGAAACAACAGTATTAACTACCGTGCCTGCAGTATTGATAATATAAATCTCAGCATTATATCCACTAGCATCATTAACTTTTAAAGCAATTTTAGCACCATCATTACTCCAGTCACATTCTGATATAAACTTCCCGTTTGGAGTTTGATAAATTTTTGTCAAACCACTACCATCATTATTTATTCGATACAGTTTGTCGAAGTATGGATAAATAATTTGGCTTCCCGAGGCATTCCACGAAAAATTGATGAAATCCGGATTAAATCCGGTTATAGGCACTGAATTTGTAACTTTGAAAACACCTGAACCATCGGGATTCATTGTATAAATATGATTCTGCGCTCCGCTTGCTCTAATAAAAGCAATTTTTTTGGCTTGATTATTTTTTCTTGGTCGCCAACTACTTATATTTGAAGAAGTTAACTGCAGTTGTTTACCGCTGTCGTCGCCAGAATAAATAACATAATTATCACTTTCTTTTTTAACAAATAAAAACCGCGAATTTGGAAATGCCATTGTAGTAAAAGTTCTAGTAGCGCTCAAAACAGGTGGATTTATACCGTCTGATACTGATATCTGCCAGTAATACTTGGTACTGTACGTAAGTCCTTTTAGAGTATAATTTATTTTAGATATATCAGAATAAACAACAACTTCATTGTTACTGTCTTTTTTTAAAATGACCTCATATTTCAGACTATCTTTCTCTGGATCGGTTGCTGTCCAAGTTAGGTTTAATTCCAAAGCCTGATTTATAGCATTATCTGAAGGAGATGTCAATACTGGTGCAGTAGGAGGTTTGTTATTAGTGGTAGATAATTTAAGTTCAAATACTAAATTACTTGATTTATCAGTATTAACAGTAGCCGCTTCAAACTTAGTAATGTAACCTTCTTTTTGAGCCTCGAAAGAATAATCCCCAACTTTCACATTAGGAACAACAAACTTCCCTTCTTCATCAGTAAAAACAATACTGGTGTTTGGATTTGAAAATACCTTTACGTTCGCTAAAGGTTTAAAATCTACGGCGCTTACTACTTTACCTTCGACAGTTCCAAATTCATCTCCTGCAAGCTTTTCTTCGGTACAAGAGAATACTGAAATTAACAAGATCATCAAGCTAATTTTAAGATAAATATTTTTCATCATTATAGGATTAAAATTATTAATGAGCTATGAATTATTTAATTTTGGTAACATTCAAATTTTTAGAGCTCAAAGATTTATTTTTATTTGGAAAATAAATTGTGAGACCTATACCAAAACGATAATAGAAATCATCACGAACCCCTCTTTCTAAATAATCAATATTGTCACTAAAGTTCAAGTTGTGCTCTCCATACATTTTAATCCCTATAGAATTAGTAGCCATATATTCAAGACCAGCTCCATATTGAATTTTAGTGTGAAAGTTCTCGAATTTCTTATTGAACCCATAGCCACCTCCTGCATAAATATAAGGAGATAATTTATCTTTAGGTAGTATTAGCAATTCAGCATTTAAGTCGAAAGTGGCATAACCAACATCTAAATAGTTTTTATTTGCTAATTTAATCACGTTTGTAGATGCACTTAAGTTAAGGCCTGGAATTAAGAAGTATTTTAAAGCACCGCGACCCATCGGTCTCATTTCAGAATTAGGATAATCACCATCCATCAAGGTCGTTCCACCACTAAACTCTATAGCAAACTTTGACCTTCGTTCCTTTAAATTCCTTCCAAATATGGTTGTATAATCAGCTTCTTCATTTTCGTTAGCATATTTTTTTAAGACTGAATCAATTTCTGGTTGAGGAATATCCGCTTCCCATATACCATCTTTAATTCCTTCCAAAACTAGAGTTGAGACTGCCTTCTCTATAGCTTCTGTGACAGCCATTTGAACAGGTTCATTAGTGGTATACCCAGTTTCAACTTCTAACAATCTCTTAAAATTAACGTACTTAAAAAGACTTTGATCAATGGCTTGAGAAAGAATTGTTTTAGAAATGTAAACTGATTTTAAAATTTTACCATTCGCAGTGGATACCATTCTAAGATAAATGGTTACTCGATCCTGTCTGTATTTAATAGAACCTCCTGTGCCAAAATATCGGGCACCGAAACCACCAGTGATAATATTAGAATCATAAGAAATAATACCTCCTTCTAATAAAACACCAGCATATAGTAAAGGGGTAATTTGAGGAACATTAGGATCAACATCCTTTGAATACTCTTGCCGTGTTGAACGTATTAAATTTCGCTCCTGAAGCAGATTTCCTATATTTTCTCTTTCTATAGGGATAAACCATTTAGAATCTTCTAATGCTTTCAATAATATGGAGGTAGCTCCTTGAGTTACAGCTGTGCTGAAAGTACTTCCATTCTCAGAGGCTTTATATTGTCCCGTTTGATCTCTAAACTTATAAAGACCAACGACGATTTGTTCCTTAGGTTTAGGTAAGTCCTTAAGAAAGGTAGTAGCAGGGGTTGACTCTCCCAGTACAGCTTTTTCTACACCGGTAGGTTGGTTGTAATAAGCTCCACAACTGGTTAGAAAAATAAATAAAATTAAGGTAAGATAGTTATAGTTATATAATCTCATGTTACTGATTTGGGATGATTACTTGTGTTTGTTCTCCTGTTTTTGTATCCAATATATCTACAGTAAGGCCTCCAGAAGAAGGGTAAATATCAACAGATAGACTACCAAAAGAGTAGCTTCCTACCTTTAGTCCATCGCTACCAAACTGTTGTCTGAACAACGAACCAGAGAGTTGGCTCAAAAGTAAAGAATTTAAATTGGCAGTAAAGTTTTCCAATTCAGTTTTCTGAACTGCTGAACTTCCCTCCTCTTTAAATTTATTCTGCGATTCAGCTGAACTTGCTAGCCACTGATAATTAAAGGTATCACCTCCAAAAGCCGGGTTTTTTGGTTTGTATACCAAATCTTGAGCACTTGCTAAAAAAGTTCCTAAAATGAAAAATGAAAAAATGAGTACTTTCATAATGAAATAAATAAAATTAATATTGTATAAAATAATTGCTCTCTTTCTCTAAATTCTTAATATACAAATAAGTTGCATAAAGAGCTTCTTTTGCTACAGCGTTCAAAAACTCTTCATCTGGCTTAGTCAGAAATTCATATACAACATCATTAGCAATATTTATTGAAATTTTAGTGTTTCTCGCAAAACTAATTTCTTCACTTATTACAATGATTTCTTTTGCATTTATTTTATTATCATTATACAGGTAATAATATATATCATAAAAATCCTTACCCATTTTAGTCTTAGTATCATCAGTAACTATCCCAGTTAATTGAAATCCCTCAACATGATTTATATTTGCATCATTTTTTTTTTTTCATCAAAAGCTATTCTATCCTTTCCTATTAACTTTTTACTTTCATTATAAAACAGCAGCATAACAATAACCTCATCTCCTTCTCCAACATTAATCTGTGTTTCAGAAAGTTTCTTTGTTTCACTAGGGTTCAAATTGAAAAGGCCTTCTTGCTCATTGGTAGAATGATTTCCATTAATAGAATTTTTTCTAATTATTGATAATTTGTATGTTAAACTTTGAACTATATCCGTAAGGTTTTCGGCAATACCCGTGACTTTTATATTTCCATCAACCTCCTCCTTATCAATCTTAGCTTTGACAATAGAATTTGTCATCTGACTATAAGTACTACCAAAAGATAAAATTAGAACTATGTAAACAAACATCTTTTTCTTCATATCTATTTAGTATTTAATATAATGACGTTTGCCCCTTTTCCTAATTGAGTCACTTTCATGTTATTAGAAATAGAGTTGGAACCAAAATTTTTAATTTGTAGATTATCTCCTCTTTGTACCATTTCCATATTAACATTATTAGTTGTGTAGAAAGTGTAATCCTGAATAGTATTCCTATTTCCTTCTTGTAAAATTTTTTGATTTATTTCAGCACCATTTTTATATAAGCTTAATTTATTATTATCCCCTTCTTGAACAGCAGCAATGCTTATTTTTTTTCCTTTAACATTTATATCAACTTGATCAAATTTACCGACTTGCTGAATTATAATTCCATTACCCAAACTTTTATTCTCTATTTCCTTTTGACTATTATTAGCCACAGCTGAAAATTTATAAAATTCAGCGTTTTTTAAAAATAAAAATGATGGATCATTTCCATAATCCATATTTTGACTATCCTCTTTTTGAGCATAGACACCAGAAGACAGAAATAAAAAGACTATACTATATAATGTAAATGCTTTCATAACTCTTTTTTATTAAAATTTAATAGGATAGCCTTCAAAAAAGCTATCCTATTAATTAATTAAATTAATTATTAATTACTTTGATTAACAGTACTCAGATGACCATTTCCTGATTGACAAACTAAACTAACATTACCTGCACTAAATACACCAACAGTAGCTTGAGTACCAAATGAACGGTTACCATTGCCAATTTGCAAAACGTTTTCAAGATTTTTAAATCCTGTTTGAGTTGAATTTGCTAAGTTACTGTTCCCGTATTGATAATGATTTGATTCATTTTTATTACTTGAACTAGCATAACCAGCAGCATTTTGCGTTTGATTTGACTCATTACTTAACCCACCTTGACTTGCATAAGCCATATTCCAGTTACCCGTTTGAGTTTGGTTTGCAATATTATATCCAGTTGGCAATACAGGAGCTCCAGGAAAAACTGGACTTGGGTCGCAACTTGCAAAAACTGTTGGAACCGGATTACCACTTGTACCTTGGTCTATAATAGCCGTATTATGATTACCTGTCTGTGTTTGAGTTGCTGTATCATGTCCTTGATTTTGGAAAGGGTTTAAGCTTCCTAATTCATCTTGCCAAATAGTTGCTTTATTATCATTACCCTTTTGAGTTTGAGTTGCAGTATTACTCCAGTTGTTTTGAGAAACATACGCATCATTTCTCTTTCCATCTTGCATTACGGTGGCTTTATTACCATTTGAAATATTATAGCCAAATAAGTCTACTTGCATTGGGTTTAAACCTTGCTCTACTTTAGCTTCATTAGACTCGTTTTTTTGCGTTACACTTGACATTTGATTCCAACCTCTTTGTGTAACAGTTGCGATTTCAGTAGCACCACTTTGATTAACATGACTGTTATTTGATAATGGACCTTGAGCATAAGACATTGCTCCTACGAATAGCATCGCTGAGATGCTTAAAATTACTTTTTTCATAATAAATATATTTAATTGGTTATTAATACAAACTATTATGTAGGTTTTAAAAAAACTAAGGGCATAGCTTTTTTAATTATCGTAGGTTATAAAAAAGTGATTTGGGAACCTCCTTTTCATTAGAATAATTAACAAGGTTTTTAGTATAAATACATAACCTTTATTTGATTATTACATTTCAAAGATAGAAAACATTTTTAGAAAACACCCCCGTATAAATACTTGTTTTTCATATAATTAGGATATTTTCGATGAAATGCAATTCTATAAGGACGAACTACATTTTTTTTACGGTTAGCTATCAGAAAAAATTTACGAGTTTTAGTTTTAAGCACAAATATTAAGATAAATACAAGATATTTGGTATTTTAATACGAATTATTCCTTAAATATACTATTATAATAAACATTTAAAAATCAGAATCCATTACTATAGTCTGCACCTACCAATTGAGCAATAAATAGATTTGTAATATAATTTTGCTGATAATAATACTGAGACTAATTACAATGCAGCCAATCATATTTGACTAGAAATTTCTAGTGTATTAAAAAATTGATAAAATGCATGACCTCTTAAAACAGTACTCTATTCCGAGTTCACTTCATGTTAGAGTTCCTTAATATTAAATAGTATTCCACGCCACAAAATTTTAATCCAAAAAAAAAAGCCTGTCTAATTAGACAGGCTTTCTTAGCTTTATGAGACTATTACTATTTTGTAAATAACAATTCTCTATATTTAGTCAATGTCCATAATTCATTGTCCACTAACAATTCTAATTTATCGCAGTGCTCACGAATTATTTCGAAGTACGGTTTAACATTATCACAGTATGCCTCAGCCATAACTTGTGCGTCTGTTAATACGTTTGCTTTCTTTCTTTCGTTAGTCATTTCAAGTACCTTAGAATTAATTCCTTCGATATGCTTAGAAATTGATTTAATAATATTGATTTGCTCTTTAGCGATTGTTTCAAAATCAGCTCCAAAAATATCTTTTATCCCTTTTACATTCTCAATTAATGTATTTTGGTAACGAATTGCAGTTGGTATTACGTGGTTTGTTGAAATATCTCCCAATACTCTACTTTCAATTTGGATTTTCTTAGTGTATTCTTCTAATTCAATTTCATAACGTGCTTCCACTTCTATATGGTTCATAATTCCCATATCAGAAAATAAATCTAAAGCTTGTTTAGAAGCTCTCGCTTTTAATGCTTGAGGTGTCGTTTTAAAATTACTCAATCCTCTTTTAGCAGCCTCAATTTCCCAAGCCTCACTATACCCGTCTCCTTCAAAAAGAATCTTTTTAGAATGCTTGATATACTCTCTTAATACATTAAAGATAGCATCATCCTTCTTCATGTCTTTAGATTCAATCAAAGTATCTACCTCCGCCTTAAAGTCTTTCAGTTGCTTTGCAACAATAGTATTTAAAGTAGTCATTGCGTTTGAACAGTTTGCTGTAGAACCTACGGCTCTGAACTCAAACTTATTTCCTGTAAAGGCAAAAGGTGATGTTCTATTTCTGTCTGTATTGTCTAAAATTACTTCAGGAATTTTACCAACTACATTTAATTTCAAATCCGTTTTTTCCTCAGGAGATAATTTCCCTGTAGTCACTCCTTCTAATTCTGCTAAAACTTTAGTTAATTGTTCACCAATAAAAACAGATATAATTGCTGGTGGTGCTTCGTTAGCTCCTAAACGGTGATCATTACTTGCAGTTGCAATCGCCGCTCTTAATAAAGCTTCGTGATCGTTAACCGCTTTTATCGTATTTATAAAGAAAGTTAAAAACTGCAAATTAGTCATAGGTGTCTTACTTGGACTTAACAAGTTAACTCCAGTATCAGTCGCTAGTGACCAGTTGTTATGTTTCCCTGAACCATTTACACCTTTAAAAGGCTTCTCATGTAATAACACTTTTAAATCGTGACGCTCAGCTACTTTTTGCATCACATCCATTAAAAGACAGTTGTGGTCAACCGCAAGATTTGTTTCTTCGAATATAGGCGCAAATTCAAATTGATTTGGCGCTACTTCATTATGACGTGTTTTTACCGGAATTCCTAACAACATACATTCTTGCTCTAAATCTCTCATATACGTTAATGCACGTGTAGGAATAGACCCAAAATAATGATCATCTAATTGTTGCCCTTTAGCAGATGTGTGCCCTAGCAACGTTCTTCCTGTCATCATTAAGTCAGGACGAGACTCAGCCAGCGATCTATCAATTAAAAAGTATTCTTGCTCCCATCCCAATGTAGCTGTAACTTTTTTCACATTTTTATCAAAATATCTGCAAACATCTGTAGCAGCATCATCAATTGCAGATAATGCTCGTAATAAAGGAATTTTATTATCTAGCGCCTCTCCTGTATAAGAAATAAATACCGTTGGAATACATAAAGTCGTTCCATATATAAAAGCTGGAGATGTTGGATCCCATGCTGTGTACCCTCTTGCTTCAAATGTATTTCTAATTCCTCCATTTGGAAAACTGGAAGCATCTGGTTCTTGTTGTACTAATTGTGCACCTCCAAATTTCTCTACTGGATCACTCCCGTCATAAGAAGTTTCAAAAAATGCATCATGCTTTTCAGCAGTTGCTCCTGTTAATGGTTGAAACCAGTGTGTATAATGTGTTACTCCTTTGGCAAGAGCCCACTCTTTCATACCCATTGCGATATAATCAGCTAATTTTCTATCAATTTTAGTTCCATGCTGAACAGCACCTTGCACTCCTTTAAAAGCATCTGAAGTCAAGTATTGCTTCATTGCTTTATCATTAAAAACATTGGAGCCAAAAATCGCAGATTTTCTTCCTGACTCTTCAAATTGAACTGGTTTTCTTGTTGAAGCTTCCTTCAACGCTTGGAAACGTATTGTTGACATAAATTTTTTTTTTTGATTAAACCCCTCTTAATAGTGTGCAAATATAAAATAATTATCACTTTGCTGAAACTTTACCTCTATTTTTTATGGGTAAAGTCTAAAAAATTACACATTTAACAAAATCACCCTCCTAAATTGCTAACTTATTATTTAAATTACATTATTTTACAAAATCGCTATTTGCTTATTTTAATGAATTAAGAACTAAAAAATTAAGTTTACTCGAATAGCTTTTAAATTTTGAATTCAAAAGGTATCTTTGTTTTTCAAAATAAAATAAATCTATGATTGTCTGGATCTCTTTCTTAGCTGCCGTATTACTATTTTTAGCACTCGATTTAGGTGTTTTTAATAAAACACCACATATTATAAGCACCAAAGAAGCGAGTAAGTGGACAGCAATATGGGTATCACTCTCTTTTTTATTTTCTGGAGTAATCTATTGGCTATACAGTTATAATTATATTTCTAATCCAGATAACCTGAAACCCTCAGTTGCTGCAATGAAGTATATTACCGGTTACTTAATCGAATTGTCATTAAGTGTCGATAATATCTTCGTAATCGCTATCATTTTCACCTCGTTCAAAATTCCAAAAAAATACCAGCATCGGGTCTTATTTTGGGGAATCTTAGGTGCAATTGTGTTTAGAGGATTAATGATTTATTTTGGAGTACTCCTTATTCACAAATTTAGCTGGACTACTTATATTTTTGGAGCATTTTTATTTTATACCGCAATGAAAATGTTATTTACTGGTGATGGAGATGAGTTTGAACCAAAAAAATCATTTGTTTATAAGGCACTACGAAAAATAATTCCTGTCACTAGTCATATTGATGGAGAACATTTCTTTGTAAAAAGAAGGCACATCAATGCAGCTACCCCACTATTTGTTGCTTTAATTGTTATTGAAGTTATGGATGTCATTTTTGCACTAGACAGCGTTCCTGCTATATTAGCAATAACAAGCGATCCATTCTTAGTTTTCAGCTCTAACATCTTTGCGATTTTAGGGTTGCGATCCATGTATTTCTTTTTAGCTAATATGCTTGAAAAGTTTAGCTACTTAGAATTTAGTCTTATTGCGATATTAAGTTTTGTGGGACTTAAGATGCTGCTACATGATTTTATAGAAATTCCCGAGTGGGCTTCTCTTTCTTTTATTGCTCTGTCATTAATAGCGGGAATCGTCGTTTCTCTAAAAATGAACAAAACCAATACAAATATTCCGGATTAGGAATAACAGAATTTCCTTTCTATATAAATACAAATGCCCCCAATAATATCAAACTTTGGGGGCATTTTATATTTAGGAAGTTCAAAATATAAGAAGTACACTCTTTATAAGTCAATTTTTTGAATTTGGCTCTTATTGATATTAAGAGCAGACATAACCGACTCAAAGTTGTTTTTATCTAATGACTTAGAGTAATTTGCGGGTACAATTACAATTCTTAAAACCTGATTAAGTCTAAATTCAGAAGGGACCGTTTGTAAATTACTTCCATTTAAATAAACACTTACATCAGTATTAGTATAATCGTAATCATAACTAAAATCAAAAGAACCATCACTAAAATAATGTGTTTCCGGCAAAAGTTTCCAAACATCACTTCCTTGGTATGTGCCTGTTAAACGATACACTAATACCACATCAGATGAGTAGATAGCAGGATTAAAATTAATTACCTTATTGTAATTATTAGAAGAGGTAAATGAAGTAGTTACTTCAAATACTTCACTGACAGTATCATCATCTACATAATCAGTAGTTGTACAACTTTGCAAGCTTAACATTCCTACAATAGCTAAAAGGGTAAATATCTTTTTCATAATATATTTTTTAAGGGTTAACTGTAAATTAGTATTCATTAATTATGCCAAAGTTTATATTATCAAAAAATTGTAATTTTGAATTATGGAAAAACAATTAAAACTTTATATGGTCATGTTAGGTTGTACACCACAAGGCCGACTTACAGAGCAACACGACATATTTTTTGGAATAGCCAGTAGTTTAAAAGATTTGGTTCCTGCAATGAAAGCTTTCTGGCCTGAAGCCAAAGGGAAAATTCACATTGATGCATGGCGCGAAATCACCTATGTTGATGGCTATAATATTGAGATACTTTCTAAAAACGAATCTACTAGTAACAAAAAAGAAGACCATTTATTCTTTATTAATTTAGGCGGATATAAAGAAAATGAATTTGAGGAATACCATTATAAAATGGTTACTGTTGCCCAAAGTTTAGGTCTAGCATCTAAGAAATCCAGAAAAACTACATTCTATAAACATTGTGGCTTTGCAGGTGGAGGAGAATCACACATCGATGATAAATATGGTATTGATGTCGATGATATCTATAAAGTAACTGATATATTAGACCCTGCTTCTAAGGAAAAATATAGTTTAAATATCACTAAATCTGTCGATAATAAGCCTGAAGACGAGCTTCATATTGGCTACGTTATGATATCCAAATTACTTAAAATGGAATCTTAACAACTTACTATTTAACAAACTTTAAACTTATTTTAATAGGGCGTTAAGATTTGTTCGCGAAGATGATTTGTAATTTTATTCCACTATTAATTATTAAATATAAATTTTATGGAAAAGAGAATAGCTATTTTAGCAACAAACGGATTTGAAGAAGTTGAATTAAGTTCACCAAAAGAATATTTAGAGAAACAAGGCTGGAAAGCCGAAATCGTAAGTCCTGAAAGTGGAAGTATAAAGTCATGGGCCTCTACTGATTGGGGTAAAGATTACAAAGTTGACCAAGTATTATCTAATGTAAAAGCATCTGATTATGATGCATTAGTTTTGCCTGGTGGTGTTATCAATCCAGATAAATTAAGAACAAACGATGACGCATTAGATTTTATCAAAGGATTCTTTGAAGCAGGAAAACCAGTAGCAGCGATTTGCCATGGACCGCAAATTTTAATTAGTGCTAAATTAGTTGAAGGAAGAAAAATGACGTCGTTCCCTTCCATAAAAATTGATTTGATGAATGCTGGAGCAGACTGGCATGACGAAGAAGTGATTGTAGACAAAGGATTAGTAACGAGTAGAAATCCAGATGATTTACCCGCTTTTAATAAAAAAATGGTCGAAGAAATTAAAGAAGGAAAACACCAACCACAGGTATAATCCTCACAACAGAATATAAAAAAATGCGGAAATTTTTCCGCATTTTTTTTTTGTTTAAATATTTTGTTTAGATCTCGATATAAATCGGGATAAGCGATTCACATACTTTTTTGCTTCGCAGAAAAGTGGTTCTCTGCTTACATATTTCTTCTATACTGTCCTCCTACTTCAAATAAGGCAGCAGTAATTTGTCCTAGTGTACACACCTTAGTTGCTTCCATTAAATGATTAAATAGATTTTCATTTTTAATGGCTGCATCCTGAATATTATCTAGCTGTACTTGAACTTGCTTTGCATTCGCTTTATGCAAATTCTCCAAAGTTTGAATTTGGAATTGTTTTTCTTCTTCAGTAGCACGTATCACCTCAGCAGGAATCACTGTTGGAGAACCTTTTGAACTCAAGAAGGTATTTACTCCAATGATTGGGAACTCACCAGTATGTTTCAACGTCTCATAGTACAAACTTTCTTCTTGAATTTTAGAACGTTGGTACATGGTTTCCATAGCTCCCAGCACTCCACCTCTTTCTGTTATTCTATCGAATTCCTGTAAAACTGCCGCTTCTACTAAATCTGTCAATTCTTCGATGATAAACGAACCTTGAATTGGGTTCTCGTTTTTGGCTAGCCCTAACTCTTTATTGATAATCAATTGTATTGCCATTGCACGACGTACTGATTCTTCTGTAGGCGTTGTAATAGCTTCATCATAAGCATTAGTATGCAATGAATTACAGTTATCGTATATAGCATATAATGCTTGTAATGTGGTACGAATATCATTGAAATCAATTTCTTGAGCATGTAAAGAACGTCCTGAAGTTTGAATATGATATTTTAACATCTGTGCTCTCTCGTTAGCTCCGTATTTGTTTTTCATGGCTTTCGCCCAAATTTTACGTGCCACACGACCGATAACTGCATACTCAGGATCTACACCATTCGAAAAGAAGAAGGATAAATTAGGTCCAAAGTCATTGATATTCATTCCACGACTCAAATAGTACTCCACGTAGGTAAATCCGTTTGAAAGCGTGAAAGCCAACTGCGTGATTGGGTTTGCACCCGCCTCAGCAATATGGTATCCTGAAATAGAAACCGAATAAAAATTACGTACATTATTAGTAATAAAATATTCCTGAACATCTCCCATTAAACGCAAAGCAAATTCAGTAGAGAAAATACAAGTATTTTGTGCTTGATCTTCTTTTAAGATATCGGCCTGAACCGTTCCACGAACTTGAGAAAGGGTTCTTACTTTGATTTCGTTATAGACTTCTAAAGGTAAAACCTGATCTCCAGTTACTCCTAAAAGGTATAAGCCTAAACCATTATTTCCTTCTGGTAAATCGCCGTTATAAACGGGGCGCTTAACACCTTTGTCTTTGTATATTTTGCTAATTTTAGCCTCAACGTCTTTTTCCAGTCCGTTTGCTTTGATATACAATTCACATTGTTGATCAATTGCAGCGTTCATAAAGAAACCAAGCAACATAGGCGCTGGTCCATTAATTGTCATACTAACCGAAGTTAATGCGTGAACTAGGTCGAAACCAGAATACAATTTTTTAGCATCATCCAGACAGCAAATAGAAACTCCTGCATTACCAATTTTTCCATAAATATCTGGACGTAAATGTGGGTCGTTCCCGTATAAAGTCACACTATCAAAGGCTGTTGATAAACGCTTAGCTGGCAATCCAGCACTTACATAATGAAAACGCTTGTTTGTTCTTTCAGGCCCACCTTCACCTGCAAACATACGTGATGGATCTTCTCCTTCTCTTTTAAAAGGATACAATCCTGATGCAAAAGGAAATTCTCCTGGTACATTTTCTTGCAAGCACCATCTCAAAATATCACCCCAAGCTTCATATTTAGGCAAAGCAATTTTTGGGATTTGGGAATGTGATAATGACTCCGAATGTGTTTTTATTTCGATTACCTTATCTCTCACTTTAAAGGAGTAGATTGGGTTTTTATATTTGTTTACTTTCTCATCCCAAGTTAGAATTACTTCCCAATTGTAAGGATCTAAATCCATTTTTACTTTATCAAATTGATTTAGTAAAAGGTTTAAGAATATATTGTTCTCATTGTGTTCTTTAATAGCACTTGGATAAACCGATGTATCATCAATTCCTATCTTGTTAATCACGGGTACATTTCCTGAAACCGACTCAATAGTTTTAAAAATACCGTACAATTTTTGAGCTACTTTTTGTTGGCTCAAAGCAGTTTCATCATATTTTCTATTGCTTTCAGCAATTTCAGATAGGTAACGTGTTCTGTGAGGCGGAATTACGAAGATCTTCTCACTCATTTCGCGAGTTACTTCAAAAGTTGATTTTAGATCCGAATTTGTTTTCTCTACAATCTTATCCATGATCGATTTGTAAAGTGTATTCATTCCGGGATCATTAAATTGCGAAGCAATTGTTCCAAAAACAGGCATATCATCAGGACTTGAATCCCATAGATTATGATTGCGTTGGTATTGTTTTTTAACATCACGCAAAGCATCAAGCGCGCCACGTTTGTCAAATTTATTTAAGGCTACTAAATCAGCAAAATCAAGCATATCGATTTTTTCTAATTGCGTTGCCGCTCCAAACTCAGGTGTCATAACATATAATGAAACATCAGAATGGTCCATGATCTCTGTATCTGATTGACCGATTCCCGAAGTTTCAAGAATAATGATATCGTATTTAGCCGCTTTAATGACTTGAATCGCATCAGCAACGTATTTTGACAACGCCAAATTCGATTGACGCGTTGCCAACGAACGCATGTAAACACGAGGATTATTGATTGCATTCATACGGATTCTATCTCCTAATAAAGCACCTCCCGTTTTACGCTTGGATGGATCAACAGATATTAAGCCAATGGTTTTCTCTGGGAAATCGATTAGGAAACGACGAACTAATTCATCTACTAAAGAAGATTTTCCAGCTCCACCGGTTCCCGTGATTCCAAGTACAGGCGTTTTGCAGTCTTCGTTTATTTTTTGAATTGCTTCTAATGCTGGTTTGGCAATATCCGGAAAATTCTCGGCTGCAGATATAATTCTAGCTATTGCTGTTGGATTTTTTGACGCTAATTGCGATACCTCATCCGTTAATTTATCTCCTGTAGGAAAGTCAGATCGTTGTACTAAATCATTAATCATTCCTTGCAATCCCATAGACCGCCCATCATCTGGTGCATAAATACGGGTAATACCGTAGTCTTGTAATTCAGCAATTTCAGTAGGTAAAATAACACCACCTCCGCCTCCGAAGATTTTTATATGTCCTGCACCTTTTTCTTTTAGCAAATCATACATGTACTTAAAATACTCATTATGACCACCTTGATAAGACGTCATAGCAATAGCATTAGCATCTTCTTGAATAGCAGTATTCACCACTTCTTCTACACTTCGATCATGACCAAGATGAATTACCTCCACTCCCGTAGATTGAATAATTCTTCTCATTATATTTATTGCTGCATCGTGACCATCAAATAATGAGGCTGCAGTTACGATTCTTACTTTATTCTTAGGAATATACGGTGTTTGTGGATTCATTTTGAGAATATGATAATTTTAAGCGTGCAATTTACAAATTTTTTTAATGATTGTCTGCGCTTGCTTTGAGATGTTAATAAAAAAGCAGAAAACTTTCATTTTAGCCCCGATGGAAGCGGCATCCCAGCCAATTATAGCTAGGATACTAGCGATAATTGGCTGGATACAGCGGACAGCGGGACGACTGTTGCTAAATAATTACTAAAGTTTGTGCTTCAAATGGAAATTATGGGGCTTTTTTTGAATTAAGTAGTATTTTTGAGAGATATAAAAGAAAAGACATGAAAAAATTATTGATTTTAGTTGCCGTATTTACTTTATCAAGTTGCGCAGAGATGCAACAAGTGATGAACCAGTTTCCACAAAATGGCTATGTTGACATCTCAGCGGGATTGAGAGAGGCATTGAATAATGGAATTTCCAAGCAAGTAACAAAACTGACTACTACAGATGGTTTTTATAAAAATGAAGCAGTAAAAATCCTTTTGCCTGCAGAGCTTAGAAAAGTGGACGCGGGTTTAAGAAGCATCGGACTTAGCTCTCTTGCAGACGAAGGACTTAAAGTACTGAACCGTGCTGCAGAGGATGCTGTTAAAGAAGCTACACCTATTTTTGTAGATGCCGTGAGAAATATAACATTTGGTGATGCAAAAACGATATTATTAGGGAACAATACTGCTGCTACCGCTTATTTACAGAACAGCACATCAACAGCTTTGTATGCTAAATTCAATCCTGTGATTAAAAACTCTTTTAGTAAGGTTGGCGCCGATAAAGTTTGGGCTAACATTATCAACAAATACAACAGTATTCCTTTAGTTAATAAAGTAAATCCTGATTTAAATGATTATGTAACTAATGAGGCGATGAACGGTGTATTTAAAATGATCGCTGTTGAAGAGCTAAATATCCGTACTAATATTGCCGCAAGAACTTCACCATTATTACAGTCTGTTTTTGCCATGCAAGACAGAAAATAAAATATAGCTATACCAAAAAACAACCAACCAAAAATGCAAAAAATAACCTTACTAATACATTGCAAAGATCAAAAAGGGATTATTGCAGCAGTAACTAATTTCATCGTAAAAATAGAAGGTAACATCACCTACATCGATCAACATGTTGATGTGGAACAAAATGTTTTTTTTATGCGATTAGAAAGTGACATTAGTAATGCAAATATCTGTTTAGAAACTATTAAAGAAGATTTCAGAGAAACGATTGCCGTAGATTTTAATATGGCGTGGGATATTTACAATAAAGATCTAAAACCTAAGATGGCCTTGTTTGTATCAAAATATAATCATTGTCTTTATGATATATTAGGACGTTATAGCGCTGGAGAACTGAATGTTGAAATTCCGTTGATTATTAGCAATCACATGGATTTAAAACCCATTGCTGATCAATTTAATATTCCGTTTTACCATGTTCCATTTACTAAAGACAATAAAGAAGAAGGTGAGAGAAGACAAATAGTATTACTGCAGCAATATGGTGTTAATTTTATTGTTTTAGCCCGTTACATGCAAATTATAACGCCAAAATTGATTGCGCTTTATGAAAATAAAATCATCAATATTCACCACTCCTTTTTGCCTGCATTTCCTGGTGCAAAACCGTACCACTCGGCATTCAAGCGTGGTGTAAAAATTATTGGAGCTACCAGTCACTATGTTACAGAGGAACTGGATGAAGGGCCTATTATTGAACAAGATATTACCAGAGTTTCCCATATTAACTCTGTAGAAGATTTCATTATGAAGGGAAGAGATTTAGAACGTATCGTCTTGGCAAGAGCCATAAAATTACATTCACAAAGAAAGGTAATGACATACAGTAATAAAACGGTTATCTTCTTATAAGAGGACGAAGTTTTGTCAGAAGCTAAAAAGTAATAAGCATGTTTTTATTCCTGTATAATTTGATAAAATTAATCTTAACTAATATACAACAAACTAATAACAAAACCTTAACAGCAATATCTCAGCTTATGGCCGAACTTTGCAGAAGTAATAAACTGGTTATTTATTATTTGGTTTTGGTTAGTTAAATAGTGCCAGCATCTTTCAAGGTGCTGGCATTTTTTTATTTAGTCGTATTCATAAATCGCAAAACTGCATCATTGAAAGCCAAGGGTTGCTCTACGTTCACCACATGTCCTGCATTTTTTATAACAAAAAGCTTAGAGGACTTATAATGGCTAGCAACTACTTTGCGAACAGAGGGAAGAAACATATAATCTTCTTCTCCCATTACATATAAGGTAGGAATATTTACTTCTACTTGGCGAAACCATTTTAGCACGGGATTAATCTCAGCAGTAAGTTTGAACCATTTAATAAATTCCTTTTGATACAATTTCTTAGCTTCATTTATAAAAAGCATTCTGGACTGCTTGTGATTCTTTTTAGGCATAATCACAAATGCAAAGAATCGGTACAAAACTAAATACGGCAATACGTACTTAAAAGCATTTCCCAAACGCATTAAAAGCTGCGAACGAAAATTCATTTTTAGGATTGCGCCACCCAAAATCATAGATTGAACCCGCTCTGGATTCATCTCTGCTAATTGTCGAATTAAAATTGTTCCTAGCGAAATCCCCACAAAATGTGATTTCTTAATCTTTAAAAAATCTAATACCTCTAAGATATCATTGGCCAGAGCCGAAAAAGTATACTTCTGTTTGAAAGCGGTTTTAAGTGCCGATTTTGAATTGCCATGTCCACGTAAATCCAGTAATAAAACATTGTAGTGTTTCTGGAAATCCCTAATTTGCTTGAACCAAATTGACGAACTACCACCAGCGCCATGCACAAATGTCACCCATTGCGTGCTATTGCTATTTTCGTAAACTGTATAATTGATCAATTTATTTTTTTTGGCAAAAATAGCACAATATTTTTTAATCAAAATAACTTCCTACTATTGTGATTTTAATCAAGAAAAAGGGGGATATAAAATTGCTGAACAACTTATTATAATACCGCACCAAATAAAGAAAGGGATTCAATTTATAGAATCCCTCTTTTACTACTATGAATAGCGTCATTATAGCGAATTAATAAAATCCAGTAGATTCTTTCTTTCAATTGTTGTCAACTCTTTAAAACTATTTTTAGCCTTTTGAGCTTCACCACCGTGCCAAAGAATAGCCTCAGTAACGTTTCGAGCCCTACCGTCGTGTAATAGATTAGTATGTTTGTTAACTGTACTGATCAAGCCAATGCCCCATAAAGGCTGTGTTCTCCACTCACTACCCGATGCTTCAAAATCAGGAGCATTATCTGCTAAAGCTGTTCCCATGTCATGTAACAATAGATCCGTATATGGGCGAATAGTTTGATTGCGTAACGCAGTTATAGTATGGGTCTTCCCAGTTTGTATTTTAGGAATATGACAACTTGTGCAATTGATAGTTTCGAATATTTTTTTCCCCTCTAATACATTCTGCTCTGTGTAATTTCGCCTTGCTGGCACGGCTAGAGTACTCGAATATAAAGCAACTTTATTAAGATTGGCATCAGAAATTTCAGGTGAACCTCCGTTTGGAATCGAATTACAATCAACTCTAGGAGGACAATTTTCGTTAGGAAATAAACTAGATGTAATTCCGATGTCTCCAGAAAACGCTGCTGCTACTTGCTGGCGCACGTTTGGTTGATTGGCCTTCCAGCCAAATCTTCCTATTTTCTTAGAATTAGAAGCGATGTCATAAACGTAATTAACTTTACCTGAAATTCCGTCCTTGTTCGCATCATTAGGATCAGCAAAACCTAATAATGTGCTGTCATCAATTGCTTCTAATAATCCCAAACCTACCATTTGATTAGCAACTCTTGGAGATATTTTAACTTCTGCAGCTAAGCCGCCGTAGCCTAAAGTATTAATCTGGTATGTTGGTTTCCTTAGTACTACAACCGTTCCATCTGCCAGCGTTTCCGTAATATCTTGATAACTGATATTGAATTTACCTTTAACCGTTTGACCTAAGATAGCATTGTCTTGTAATTGACCACCATACATAGGGTCTTGAAAAGAGCTTCCATCACTATTTACTCCATGGACACTTAGTCGTAATAACAAACCATGTGCTGTTTCTCCATCAAATAAAGGGGCTCTACCGCGACCATCTTTAAAATGACAACTAGAACAAGATACAGCATTGAAAAACGGACCTAATCCATCACGAGCAGTCGTTGAGGCTGGTGCTGTTATCCAACTTTGTCTGAAAAATGAGTTTCCAATACCAAAATCACTTTGCTCATCAAAAGTTAAATTAGGCGCAGAGAAACCAAACGCTTCTTCAGAAGTATTAAAAAATGTCGTTTCACCACCTGAAAACTTCTCGCCTTCTTCGGCAACTAGTGGAATGTATTTTTCATCAGCATCACTACAACTGGCTAATTGAAGTCCCACAATTAACACTAAAATTTTTATACTATTCTTCATTTTTTATAAAACAGAAAAAAGTGTTCTTTAAAAAGAACACTTTTAATTATACATGCTTATTTAAATTATCCGTTGACGATAATTCCAATTTTAGTAGCACCTGCTAATAAATTAGCTCCTAAATTTTTAAGTTCCAGTACAGCTACTCTAACTTTGGCTCCTTCAGGGGAGTTTAATCCACCAGATATAGCTAAATCAAATGGAGTTTGTATTGCTGCTACTTTGTTTAATGAAGCAGTTACGGCTACATCAGTGTCAGTATAAACAGACACATTAGCTTGTTTGACTAAATCTTCTAATGAAGGACCATCAATAGTTCCATACTTTCCTTGGTAGACATTAATTACCCCTTGCAAGTTCAGTGCGATATCTCTATGTGTATTATCACTAAAACAAGAATGTTCATCTTCTTGATCAGCATTTCCTAAAGCCACATCCATACGTTCTACAGGTAATTCTGCAGATACAAGAGTGGTAATTCCTAAATACATGTTTTTGATTGCTGTGTCTTCTGCTAATGCTAAGAATGTATTTCTATAAGTACCTCCTACTTTCCATTGGTTCACTAAATAATCCAAATGGTCTGTCAATAAATCAGCACATACTTTTAAGTAATCAGCTCTTCGTAATGCATTGGCAGCAGTACCACCAACAACATAATCAGTGTAGGGTCTTAATCCTGCTTTGTTTTCTGAAGGCGCTGTTAAGTCTTGTCCCCAAAGCAAAAATTCAATTGCATGGTATCCCACACTAATGTTTTTTTCTCCACCATTTTCATTTTGAGCTTCAAGAAATGCCTTATTGATAACAGGAAACAGTACAGGATTGTTGATTATTCCAGATGTGCTAGCTCCTTCTACATAATCAATGTAGTTTTCATCTAATGGCCATGCGTTTAAAAGACTTTCAGGTCCGTTCTCATCATCAATAGGTCCATTAGCAAAACGGAAGGCTTCGGTAGTACCGTAACTCTCTCTAGACTCTTTCCATTTTAACTTTGCAGCATCAAAATTTGCTTGAGTAGGAGTTGTTGTGAATGTAGTAATTGCCGCTTCTAAAACAACTGCATCATCAAAAGCCTTTTTATAATTGGCATAAACAATATCAGCATAGTTTGCGATAACTTGTTTTTTTGTGACATTTGATTCTGCTGTGTCATCTTTATCGTTACTACAAGAGAAAACTAATCCTCCAATTAATAAAAATAATGATGTTCTTAAAAGTACCTTCTTCATAGTATTGTTATTTAGAATAATTAAATTTAAGCAAAAGTATAGGGATTATTCTAAAACACAAATTTTATTTAGATTTAATTTAAATAAAATTTAACGTAATAGGATAACCTTTTGTTTTTATGGCATTTATTCATGATACTATTTTTACACTGTATTAAAATCTTTAGGTAGTATAAAAGACCATAAAAAATTATTTAGAAATAATCTAAACAAAAACTTGATAAAATAAAATTGAGTTCTATCTTTGCAAAAATTATTTTTATTTAATCTTAATAACTCACATGAAATATTCTAAAGTCTTTTTTACGGCATTATCTATTGCATCATTATCAATGGTTTCTTGTTCAAACGATGATAGCACAACTGCTGAAGAAACTCCTAACTACAGCGTACCTGAGACCTATACCTTTGAAAGGAACAATACTACAACAGTAGATTTTTCTGGACAAAGTAGTCGCATTTTAATGCTAGAAGAATTAGGAAATGTTATAAAGTTAGCAGCTAATAATGGAACTGCGGCAGACCTAACGGTTATGACTAATATGTATTCAAATACAAATAATCCTTTTGAAACTGCAGCTCTAAATACCTCAGGAAAGCAATTAAAAGATAAGACAGCCGCTTCACTAGATTACTTTCAATTATTTCTAGGTGGTGGATCTACTGCTGAAAAATTAAGCGTTCAATCTTATTTTCAAACGCAATTAGCATTAGCTAACACCGCTAGTTTAGGTGCGACTGCATCTGCTGGTGTAGCAGGTTCTTATTTAGATGGAACTAGTAAAAGGTTATTTGCAGCCAACGGTTTAGAACCACAACAAGTACTTTTAAAAGGTATGATGGGTGCTAGCTTTATGGATCAAATAGTGAACAATTATTTGAGTAAAAACAAATTAGACGAAGGAAACAATAAAGTAAATAACAGTAATAAAATTGTAGAAGACAGCAAAACGTACACTACAATGGAACACAACTGGGATGAAGCATACGGTTACATCTACGGTGTTGACGGAACAAAGTTTTGGAGCAGCTACATCAACCAAGTAAATGCTGATGCTGAATTCAATACATTGAGCGCTGATATTAATTTGGCTTTCCGTAAAGGTAGAGCTGCAATTGTGGCCAATGATTATGCTACTCGTGATGCACAAATTGCAATCATCAAAGCTAAGTTAGCTTTAGTACCTGCCGTTAGAGCTGTTTTTTACCTACAAGAAGGAAAAGGAAAACTAACGACAGACAAAGGAGCTAAAGCATTCCACGCATTGTCTGAAGCTTATGGTTTTATCATCTCTTTACGTTATACAAATAAACCCGGGACAGATAGCCCTTATTTTACAAAAGCAGAAGTGGATACTATGTTAGCTACTATGGTTAGTGGTACAAATGGATTTTGGGACATCGATACTTTAGGTGCTAAATTAGATAGCCTTTCGTTACAAATTGCTACGCGATTTGGATTCACAGTGGCTGAGGCAGCTACCGTAAATTAATTTAGAATAATTACAGATAAGTACATTTGCTTTTGTATTTTTGCAAAAAAAAGAAGTTGACATGAAAAAGAAACTATTTATATTTTTTAGCGCTTTAATTACTATTGTAGCCTGTTCATCAAGTGACAATAGTGACGGTACTACTGGAGGAAGTAATTATGACCGCAAAGTACTTCTAACTAACTGGGCTGACAATATTATTATTCCAAGTTATGTGAATTATCAAGCTAAAGTTGAAATTTTAGCTGCTAATATCAGCACGTTTAATGCAGCAACTACAGAAGTGAATTTACAGGCTGTAAGAACTTCTTGGTTAGAAGCGTATAAAGCGTATCAATATGTGGCGATTTATAGTTTTGGTAAATCAGAAGAAATCAACTTAAAAGAAAGTGCCAACACGTATCCAACTAGTGCTAGTGGAATTGAAGCAAATATTACTGCTGGAACTTACAACCTAGCGTTACTTTCTCAATTTGATAAACAAGGGTTTCCAGCTTTAGATTATTTGATAAATGGTTTAGGTAATACAGATGCTGTTATTATGACCTATTATAGTACCAATGCTAATGCTACTAAATATAAAAAGTATTTAACTGATGTTACCACTCGTTTAAAAACAAATGTGGACACTGTATTAGCTGATTGGAATTCTGGATACAAGGCAACTTATATTGCTAATAGCGGTACATCAGTAAGTAGTTCTGTAAATATAACGACAAATAATTTTGTTAAGAATTTAGAGAAAAATGTACGTTCTGGAAAATTAGGAATTCCGTCTGGCGCCCTGTCTAGTGGAGTTACGTTCCCTGAAAAAGTTGAGGCTTATTATAAAAATGATGTTTCTAAAGAGTTACTAAATACTGCAATTAAAGCATCTCAAGATTTCTTTAACGGAAAACATTTTAACAGTGCAACAACTGGTGAAGGATTAAAAAGCTATTTGGATTACTTAAACACAGTACGTAGTGGAGAAAAATTAAGTACGATTATCAACAATCAGTTTGCTACTATTTTTACCGTAAATGCTACATTAAACAATAGTTTTTCGAATCAGATCGCTATTGACAATACAAAGATGCTTTCAGCATATGATGCTTTACAGCAAAATATAGTTTACACTAAGCTAGACATGATGCAAGCTTTAAATATTACTATTGATTATGTAGATGGTGATGGTGACTAATTACGTCGGTTAATTTATAAGACTAATTACTAAATAGTAGCTTACTATCATGATTCAAAATTATTTCAGACAATATACATCAGCCGCAACGCTAGCCTTTTACAGGCTAGCGTTTGGTTTAATGATGCTATTGAGTTTGATTCGTTTTGCGAGTTATGGTTGGATTAAAAAATTCTATATAACACCCGAATTTCATTTTACATATTATGGCTTTGGCTGGGTTAAGCCTATCGGTAATTATACGTACCTACTCTTTATCATAGCTGGAATTGCTGCAGTATGTGTAGCGATTGGTTACAAATATAAATGGGCCATATTAAGCTTTTTTCTGAGCTTTACTTACATTGAGTTAATGGATAAAACTACGTACCTCAATCATTATTATTTCATCACGATTATAAGTTTTGTGCTGATATTTTTGCCCGCAAACTGTTATTTTTCTATTGATGCTTATAAAAACGAAAAGCTACGTTTTCAAAATATACCAAGATGGAATATTGATATTCTAAAACTATTGTTAGCCATTGTCTATTTTTATGCAGGGCTGGCTAAAATTAATTCAGACTGGCTTTTAGAAGCCATGCCGCTTAAAATATGGTTACCTAATAATTCTAACCTTCCTTTCATTGGGTCACTGCTAAATCAGAATTGGGTACACTATGCCTTTAGTTGGACTGGTATGCTTTATGACCTAGGTATCGTATTTTTATTACTGTATAAAAGAACGCGACTGTTCGGCTTTATTTTAGTGGTTGTATTCCATATTTTAACAAGAATATTGTTCCCAATAGGAGTTTTTCCTTACGTCATGATCATTAGCTCATTGATTTTCTTTGATGCAAGTTTTCACAAAAAAGTATTGCGTTTTATTGCTAAGCTATTTTCAACTAATATTATTATCTTCGAAAATGGTAAGAAAAAAATGGAGCATAAAACAACTCTTTACAAGTCAAAAATGGCTTTTATCAGCTGTTTTGTTGTCTTTCAACTTTTGTTTCCCTTTAGGTATTTATGTTATCGAAATGAACTTTTTTGGACCGAAGAAGGTTTTCGGTTTTCTTGGCGCGTGATGCTTATGGAAAAAGCAGGATACATTACCTTTACCGTCAAAGATGCGGTCACTAAAAAAGAAATAACAGTAAACAACAGTCATTTCTTGACGACATTTCAGGAAAAACAAATGGCGTTCCAACCTGATTTTATTTTACAATACGCACACTATTTACACAATTATTACCTGCAGCAAGGCGTTAATGATCCTGAAGTTTATGTAGAGAGCTACGTAGCCTTAAACGGTCGGTTAAGTCAGAAATATATAGATTCAAAAATAAATTTAGCAAACGAAAATGAAAGTTTCAAACACAAAACTTGGATACTCCCTTTTAATGACAACATTAAAGGATTTTAGGCTATTCCTATTCTTATTGTTCCCACTTTTGTCTTTTGCCCAAAATAAAATTTCGGGTACAGTAACAGATGGCAATGGAAAAAAATTAGTAGGCGTTGAAGTTTACAACAAGTCTACTAACACAAAACTGTTTACAGACGCTAATGGTACTTTTGAAATAGACCTAAAAAAATCAGCAAGTTTTGATTTTGTATTTTTTAAAGAAGGCTACAGCATCGTGGAGCAAAATAGCATCTCTACGGGGAGTTCGATTAGAATAGTTTTAAACAAAATTAATAATCTAACGGAGGTTATTATTAGAAAGCAAAACGAAAAACTGCATGCCATTCATAAACTGAAAGATATTGAAGGAACAGCAATTTATGCCGGTAAAAAGACTGAAGTAGTTGCTATTGACAAGCTAACCGTAAATAAGGCCACAAATAATGCACGTCAGGTATTTGCTCAGGTGGTGGGTCTAACTATCAACGAAAGTTCAGATGGTGGATTGCAATTGAGCATTGGTGGACGTGGACTAGATCCTAACCGTACTTCCAACTTCAATACCCGTCAAAATGGGTACGATATCAGTGCAGATGTTCTAGGGTATCCGGAAAGTTACTATGCAAGTCCTACTGAAGGTCTAGAAGAAATTCAAATTGTTCGTGGTGCGGCATCCTTACAATACGGAACACAATTTGGTGGTTTAGTCAACTTTAAATTAAAATCACCTACTAAAAAAGCTTTTGAATTCATTACAAGAAACACAGTAGGTTCCTATGGTTTGTTTACTAATTTCACTTCTATGAGTGGTACCAATGGAAAGTTTAGCTACTATACTTTTTACAATTACAAACAAGGAAATGGTTTCAGACCTAATTCTGATTTTGAGAGTAAAAACTATTTTGCTAATCTTAATTATAAATTTAATGACAAGACTTCGCTTCATTTTGATTATACTTATTTCAATTACCTAGCACAGCAAGCGGGTGGTCTAACGGATGCTATGTTTAATGAAAACCCAAGACAAAGCAACCGCACACGCAACTGGTTTGCGGTAGATTGGAATTTATTTGCTTTGAAATTAGAGCATAAATTCAATAACAATGCTGACTTTTCCTTACAATTATTCGGACTAGATGCCAGCAGAAAAACAGTGGGTTATCGTTCTAATCGTGTATCAAATCAAGATACCGAAGGAACAGTTCGAGATCTAATTTCAGGTGATTTTGTCAACTGGGGTGCCGAAGCGCGCTATCTTAAGAAATACAATTTAAAAGGAAACAGCAGTGCTTTTTTAATAGGAGCCAAATACTACCAATCGAGAAACACTGGATTACAAGGACCAGGAAGTACTGGAAGCGATGCTAATTTTAACTTAGCGAGTGAACAATTCCCTTATTATGCTAATCAGTCTAATTACACTTTCCCCAATTTAAACCTTGCTGTTTTTGGAGAAAACATATTTAAACTTACTTCTAACTTTTCAGTCACACCGGGTTTTCGATTTGAAAAAATTAGAACACAAGCTGAAGGTTCGTACCGAAAAATCAATCTAGATTTAGCTGGAAACGTGATTCTAGACGACGAGCAATTTGAGAACAATATAAAAGACAGAGATTTCGTTTTATTAGGTGTTGGATTGAGTTACAAGCCAAAAAACCAAATAGAAATCTACGGAAATGTTTCCCAAAATTACCGTTCGGTTACCTTCAATGACATTCGTACTGTAAGTCCAAGTCAGGTAATTGATAATGACATTTCAGATGAAAAAGGTTATACGTCAGATATTGGTGTTCGGGGACAACTGGGTGACAAAGTAACTTTTGACGCCAGTATTTACGGACTGTATTACAATGACAAAATAGGAGAATATGAAAGACGTAACCCCAATGGATCAGCAGCCGTAGTGCGTTACCGTTCTAATATAGGGACAGCCGTTACTTATGGTTTTGAAACTATGTTTGACTGGAGTTTGAGTAAAACATTCTTTAAAGGAAATGATAATTTTAGTTGGAATGCATTTTCAAATATAGCCATTACTGATTCAGAATACTTAAAATCGGACGCTCCAAATATTGAAGGAAACAAAGTAGAATTTGTCCCACTTTTCAATATCAAAACGGGAACAGGAATCGGGTATAAAAACTTTATGACCAGCTTACAGTTTAGTTATGTATCATCACAATTTACGGAGGCTAACAATAGTAAAACAGATCCTAATGACAATACCTATGGTATTTTTGGAGAAATACCAGCCTACTACGTAGCCGATATATCTTGTTCTTATAAATGGAAAATGTGGAAGTTAGAAGCCGGTGTTACTAATTTCACAAACAACAATTATTTTACCCGTAGAGCTACTGGATATCCAGGACCTGGAATAATCCCATCCGATAATAGATCATTCTACACTACTTTAGAATTCCTATTTTAAAGTAAAAAATACGCTAAAAATAAAACCATTTAGAGTTTAAGTTTCATTAAGGATTAGCCTTAATTTTCTTAATTTCTAAATGGTTTTTTATTTATAATAGGTACGCTTTCGCGAAAGAAAAAACATTATTTTCCGATATTCTTGTGCAACATTTTGAAATAAGGAAACGCTTTTAATAAGCGACTGCCGTACCAAGAAAACATTTCGCCATCAACTAAAAACGTTTGTGCTTTCTCAGTATAATTGCTGATTTCATAACCATCTTCTTTTTTAAATGGGTACGGTTCTGACGAAAGAAAAATATAATCTGGATCACCATCGTTAACTATTTCTTCTATTGCTACTTCAGGATAACGTCCTTTAGTATCATAGATATTTTTAAAGTGATTCAGTTTTAATAATTCGTTTATAAAATTATCTGAACCTGCCACCATATAGGGCTTTTTCCAAATAAAGTAAGCCACTTTCCTAACGGGAATATCCTTGATGAAAGTTTTAAAATCGCTCCACGCAAAAGCCAGTTTGTCGTTCCACTTTCGAGCTTCGGTGCGTGCATTAAATAACTGACCAAAATCGGTAATCATTTGGAAATTATCTTCAATGGTGATAATATTAGTAACCCAAACCAGACAAATTTCTCGCAGCCTTTCGACCATTTCTTGGGTATTCTCTTCCTTGTTACAAATGATAATATCAGGCTGCAGTTCTTTTATCTTACGATAATTCACCTTCTTAGTTCCACCCACACTTTGCTTGGTTGATTTAAAATGATACGGATGCACGCAAAATTTAGTTATTCCAACAATCTTCTCCTCTAATCCTAGATCGTATAATAATTCGGTTTGTGAAGGCACCAAAGAAATAATCCGTTGCGGCGCAGTGTCAAAAGTATGCTCGGTACCCAGTTGATCGACTAAAGAAAGTTGTTTCACGTTATTTATTTTAAAGTTTTCTGAAGTTGCGGAGCTTTTAAAAAGTTTAAAGTTTTTCTTGTTTAAAGTTTTCTGAAGTTGCGGAGCTACAAAGATTCAAAGTTGCAAAGTTACAAAGTGGAAGAGTTGCAGAGTTGCAGAGTTGCAGAGTTTTAAATAGTAGATAAAGAAAACAACTTTAAACAATCTACCGACAATCCAAAACTTTAAACATTAAACAAATTTAAGACAATGTAAAAACAACTTTAAACCTTAAACTTCAAACAAACTTTAAACAAACTAAAACAACTTCAAATTTACAATTTCGCTCATTTCTTGCTGCATTTTTAAGGCTTCTGCTCTTGCTTTTTCGGCAAAATCAGTTCCATTAGATGCGTAGATAATTCCTCGAGAAGAATTGATCAATAAACCTATATTATCGTTCATTCCGTATTTACATACTTCTGCAAGGCTTCCACCTTGTGCGCCTACTCCGGGAACAAGTAAGAAACTATCGGGAACAATTTTACGAACTTCAGTAAAATACTCGGCTTTTGTTGCACCTACTACATACATCAAGTTTTCACTATTTTTCCATGATTTAGACGTTTCTAGAACTTTCTTGTACAGTTCTTGTCCATCTATTAAAAGAGTTTGAAAATCAAATGCACCTTCATTTGAAGTTAAGGCTAACATGATGGTATGCTTGTTTTCGAAAGCTAAAAAAGGTTCCACCGAATCTTTTCCCATGTAGGGTGCAACGGTAACACTATCAAAGTTCAGGTCTTCAAAGAAAGCCTTGGCATACATAGATGAGGTGTTTCCTATATCGCCTCGTTTAGCATCGGCGATGGTGAAGATATCAGGATAATTATCGTTGATGTACTTGATTGTTTTTTGGAGTGCTAACCACCCTTTGATTCCATAGGCTTCAAAAAAAGCTATATTGGGTTTGTACGCTACGCATAAGTCGTGCGTTGCATCAATGATCGCTTTGTTAAACTCAAAAATGGGATCTTCAAGTGTCAGTAAGTGCGATGGTATTTTATCTAAATCAACATCTAATCCTACGGTTAGGAATGATTTTTTAATTTTAATTTGCTCAATAAGTTGTTGTGTAGTCATTGTGCTGGCTGTTTAATATTGGGTGTTGGGTTTTAGTTAAACCTTCGAGGCAACAAATTTCTTTAGTAATTGTATTCTTCTTTGTAAGCGATATCGTTCTAATATAAACTAATCCTATTTAGCCCCGATTGAGCCGATATCCTCGCAGTGAAAAGGAGAGATAAAGGCGAAAGCGGGAAATAGCTCCAAAAAAAAGCCTCAATAAATGAGGCTTAGATATTAGAAAACTTCGCTAGCTTCCTTTAATTTTTCCATGTTGTTCACTAGTTGTAATTCGTCAACAATTTTCTGGATATCACCATTCATGATGTTTCCTAGATCGTATAATGTCAAACCAACACGGTGGTCAGTCACACGACCTTGCGCATAATTATAAGTACGAATCTTAGCCGAACGGTCACCAGAACTTACTTGAGAAGTACGTTTTGTAGCGTCTTCTGCTTCTTTTTTGGCTAACTCTTGTTCGTATAAACGAGAACGTAAAACCGTTAAGGCTTTGTCCTTATTCTTGTGTTGTGATTTTTGATCTTGACATTGCGCCACTAATCCCGTAGGAATGTGCGTTAAACGTACCGCAGATTTAGTGGTGTTTACTGATTGTCCACCAGGTCCTGACGAACAAAAGAAATCCACACGTACATCATTCATATCAATTTGTACATCAAATTCCTCAGCTTCTGGCAATACCATAACAGTCGCTGCTGATGTGTGTACACGTCCTTGCGTTTCCGTTTGTGGCACACGTTGCACACGGTGTACACCTGCCTCAAACTTCAAAGTTCCATAAACATCCTCACCAGTAACTTCAAAAATTACCTCTTTAAAACCTCCAGACGTACCTTCATTCATATCTACTACTGATGTTCTCCACCCTCTGTTTTCACAGTATTTAGTGTACATACGGAATAAATCTCCTGCAAATATACTCGCTTCATCCCCACCCGTTCCGGCACGAATCTCCACCATCACATTCTTAGCATCCTCCGGATCTTTAGGAATCAACATAAATTTGATTTCTTCCTCTAGTTCTGGTAATCTTTCCTTTGCTTCTTCCAGTTGCATTTTGGCCATTTCGGTCATATCTGCATCACTGTTATCTGCTATAATTTCGTTTGCTTCTTCAATATTTGCCATCAAAAGAACATATTCGTCTCTTTTTTCAGCCAATGCTTTCAAGTCTTTATACTCTTTATTCAATTGTACATAACGCTTCTGATCAGAGATAACATCCGGCTGGATAATTAAATCCGAAATCTCATCGAAACGTTGTTTTACTATTTGAAGTCTATCTAACATAATCTTAGTCCTTTTATTGGAGTGCAAAATTACGAAATTTTTGTTTAAAGTTTAATGTTTAAAGTTCCAAGTTTTTTAAGGAGCTTAATCCTGCTATTCGCTATATCTTTTCCTTGCTAAAAGTGCAAGAAAAAGGATGGCGCTACTATCAGGGCTAGGGAATTTTGTACTAAATGAGAGGGATTACGGTTTTCCGTAAAGCCCCTGATTAAAAAGCGCTTACATTTGAATTACCGAAATTATTTAATCAGTAATTTCGGAAGAATGTTTATATTTGATAATATAAATTTTATTATTAAGACCAGTAACTTAAGTTTTAAACAAAAAATAAGTATAGATAATTTAAATATCCAATGAGTATAAAAAAATCACAAACTAGCTTATTGAACCATTCGGAAGCTAAAGTAAAGTTATTTGGAGATTACATTCAAAAATATTTAAATATAATATGTAACGATGGATATACCAGATCTGTACATATAATAGATTTATTTTGCGGACCTGGTGTTTATGAAAATGGTGGTGAAGGTAGCCCAGTTATTGCTTTAAAAAAGATAAAACAAACATTTTACCAATTCATTGATAAACGCCCAAATCAATCACCAAAAATTCATTGTTATTTCAACGACATTGATAGAAATAAAATAGAACAATTAGAAATTATTATAAAAGAAAAGAAACTACATTACAATAATTTTGGAAAATTAAATTTAATTAATAAAGATTATAATGAGATTGTAACCCAATTACCCCATAAATTCAAAGCATTTAAAGATGATAAAGCCTTTGTTTTTATTGATCCTTTTGGCTATAAAGATGTCAAAGCAGATCATATTTTAAATCTATTAAATTGTAATTATAAGTCCGAAGTATTATTATGGCTTCCAATTCAATTTATGTATCGATTTTCCAAAACTGGAACACCGGATGTTTTGGAAAGTTTCAATTCCCAATTAGGAATAAATAAAGATGAATTAAGAAACGAATGGGAATATATAAGTGCATTAAAAGAAGGATTTGGATCTTTTATTGGCAATGAATACTTTGTTGACAGTTTTACCCTAAAAAAAGAAGAAAACACAATATTCTGTTTATTCTTCTTCAGTTCACATATTCGTGGATATGAAAAGATGTTAGAAACAAAATGGGAGATAGACAATGAGCAAGGTAGAGGTTGGAAATATGATAGTAATCAATCCTCCCTCTTTTCTGATTTGGAAACTAATAAGCTTGAAGATTTTTTAATTATTTTTTTACAGAAGACCCGAAGAACTAATGGTGAAGTATTTGAATTCACATTAAGAAAAGGTTTCTTACCTAAACATTCAACTCAAATTTTAAAAAAACTACAGGCTGACAATAGGTTAAAAGTGTTGAATGAAGACGGTTCTAAAATAAGAAAAGGTGCTTTTTATTTAAATTACAGAGATTATAAAGATAACTTTGCTAAACTAACTATTAATCTAATATAATGGCACAATCTAGCATTGAATGGACTGAGATGACTTGGAATCCAACAACTGGGTGCTCTAAAGTTTCACAAGGCTGTAAGTTCTGTTATGCCGAAATTATGTCTAATAGGCTTCAGTCAATGGGTGTTGAAAAATATAAAGATAATTTCGAGGTTCGCTCACACTCAGAAGCTTTAAAAGTTCCGTACACTTGGAAAAAATCTAAGATTGTTTTCGTAAATTCAATGAGTGATTTATTTCACGAAGAAATACCCCTTGCATTTATCAAAAAAGTTTTTAAAGTTATGAATGAGAATCCTCAACACGTGTTCCAAGTTTTAACTAAAAGAGCAGAACGGCTATTAGAATTTCATACTGAATTAAAATGGACACATAATATTTGGATGGGAGTCTCAGTGGAAGAACAAAAAGTATCGAATAGAATAGACTTTTTACAGCAAACCAATGCAAGAGTAAAATTTCTTTCCCTAGAGCCTTTACTAGGACCACTGCCAAATTTAAATTTGGAAAAGATTGATTGGGTTATAGTTGGTGGAGAAAGCGGACACACTCCTAGACCAATGGATGTAGATTGGGTAATTGATATTCAAGAACAGTGTCAGCAAAAAGATGTAGCATTCTTTTTTAAACAGTGGGGAGGAAAGAATAAGAAGAAAAATGGGAGAATTCTAAATGGCAGAACTTATGATGAAATGCCTGAAATTGAATTACAACGTAGCGTCTAAAAAACAAAGTCCCCGCTCTACGAGGTCGCCCGACTTCGCACCACAAACCAAGCAAACAATACAGTTCGTTAAAATTGTTATCCCGACAAAGGTAGGAACTTCACAAAACAACGAACATAGTTTGCAACCTGACTTATAAAGACTCTTCCTTATAGTTAGAATGACAAGATACTGGAATCTATACTTAAGATTCAGAGAACTCCGATTTGCTATCCGTGCCTCTAATTAAAAGACAATAACAACATAGAAAACTAAATACCATTGTTGTTCTTAACGTTTACAAACGGGATTAATGCTACTCATTATGGCGCAAATAAAAAACTTTGTCACTCCCAATAATATTCTTAAATTGAGACTTTAAAAAACACTCTGAGCAGGAACAATTATTGCTCATATAAGCGACATCACATTATGGAAAAATATTTACGTCAATTGATTACAATTGAATTTGAAGATAAAAAAGACATTTTTACCGGATTTCTAATTGACTGGACCGAAGATTGGATTTTACTTAAAAACAATCCCGTCGATTTTATTATTGATGGTTTTACGATTTTGAAAAACAAAAATGTAAAATCCATTATTCAAGACAAAGACCACGAATTTACCGAAAGAGTTATTAAATTAAAAGGTCTAAAAACCAGTGCCGAAGAAATAATTCAGCTTACTAGTTTAGAATCTATTATCCAATTTTTGGCAAATAAATACGAGATATTTCAAATCGCAAAAAAGTCGGACAAGGCGGTTTATCTTGGTAAACTCATGGAATGCGATGACAAAGAATTGGTTATGGATTTCTTAGGTCCTGAAGGAGAATTTGAAGGAGTAATGAGTTTCAAAAACAGTAAAATACGTGTTATTGAATTTGACACAGACTATATCAACTCTTTAAAACTAATTGTTGAAGAAAATAGCAAAGGCTAATTAAGAACTTTGATCTTATTTGTATTAGAAGCCAAAAAACGGAATTACTAGCCCTGATGGCAGCGGCATCCTCGCAGCGCAGCGTAGAGATACAGCGTACAGCAGGACTGTTCGTTTATAAAAACAATAATGATGCTGCTCCTTAAACAGTGAACCAACACTTTTATAAGAGTGACGCACAACATAAAATTATCTTTATGAAACCGGAGGATAAAGAACAAGAAACATATCAGGAGGAATTAGAAAAAACGTCTAACGAAGTGGATGGTGTCAATGAGTACCGCGATATTTTGAGCCGCGTTATTCATGAAGGCGAACAGGTTTTTAAAATTAAAAATAAAGCCATTACGCTCAGTGCCATTATCGCCGGACTTGAAATTGGGTTTAGCTATTTCTTGATTTGCACTCTTTACTACTTGCTAGAGGGAACGCTTGCTGAGAATACTATTTTTAAGCTTTTTAGTGTGGTGTATCCTGTGGGTTTTATTCTGGTTATTTTGGGCAAGTCGGCTCTATTTACAGAGCAAACTTCCGTTTTGACCTTGCCTGTTTTGAACGGGCAACGATCCATTGGGGAGCTACTCCGAATTTGGGGATTGGTCATTTTGGGTAATGTGGTAGGAGGAATTCTATTTACCTTATTCATAAGTGTGCTGGCTCCGCATTTGAATTTGTTCACACAAGATACCATGGTAAAAATAGGGACGCATGTTGTCCATCACGATGCCTGGGTCCTTTTTATTAGCGCCATTGTTGCGGGCTGGCTGATGGGCTTATTAAACTGGTTATTGAACAGTGCTAAAAGTTCACTAACACGCATTTTTATCATTTTTATGATTACCTCAGTGATAGGTTTTGGCGGATTCCATCACAGTATTGTAGGGAATATCGAGGTTTTTGCCGCCTATCTATTTTCAGATGCTGTAACACTTTTTGATTATTTGTGGTTTTTATTGTTAGCTTTACTTGGTAATGGTATTGGTGGTGCAATTGTCGTAGGACTTTTCAAATACCGAATTTTTGAATCTAATTACAAGAGTTAGAAATCTGTTTTTTAATACTTTTATAAACCTAATTTGTACTGTTTTTAAAGCGCACGAATATGAATCCAAATGTAGATGACTTTATTAGTAATGCCAAAAATTGGCAGTCAGAAATGAAGGAATTGCGACAACTATTGCTGGCCTGTGGCCTTACTGAAGAATTTAAGTGGCGCGCGCCTTGCTATAGTTTTCAAGGAAACAATGTTGTGCTTATAGGAAGTTTCAAAACTTTTTGTACGCTTAGTTTTTTCAAAGGAGTATTGTTACAAGATACTGCCAACCTATTAATTAAACCGGGAGAAAATAGTCAGTCAGTACGGTTTTTTAAATTTACTAGTTTACAAGAAATTACAGATCAAACATCGATCATAAAAAACTATATTTATGAGGCCAAAGAGATTGAAAAAGCGGGTTTGAAAGTCGAATTAAAAAATAATATGGAACTGGAATTAGTTCCTGAATTACAAAATACCTTGGCTACAAATCCAAGTTTAAAAAAAGCCTTTGAAGCGTTAACTCCAGGGAGGCAAAGAGCATACAATCTTTATATTTCATCCAGCAAAAATCCCAAAACAAGAGAAACCCGAATCGAAAAATACATTCCGCGTATCCTAGACGGCAAAGGGATCAATGATTGTGTTTGTGGTTTATCAAAAAAAATGCCTAGTTGCGATGGCTCACATAAGTATATTTGACAATTTAAAGAGCAGCACAACCCCCAGTAATCAAAAGTAGTCATAAAAAGTAATGTCTCTAAAGAAAGCTATAAACAGATAACTTGATTACAGTGAAAAAACATTGTAATTTAATTAAAGGGACTTAATTTACGAATAAAACATTTCTAGCGTAAACGACGAAAACTATGAAAAAAATTTCTTTACTACTATTCCTACTTGTTTCGTTCAAAGGTTTTTCTTGTGATTGCGACAGTGGTAACAATGCTTTAGAGTTCTATTCTTCGAAATATGTTTTTGAAGGTAAAATAATTTCAAAAGTTTACGCAGCAGACAGTCTAACGTATAAAATTACTTTTGATATTTTAAAACATTATAAAAATGGAGATGCTCCTAAAACACTTTCATTTGATTTGAAATCCGAAGCTAAATATAGTAAACAGTGGTCTTCATGTGATTGGATGGCTAAAAAAAATGAAAAATGGATTGTTTATGCATACGAAAATAACGGGAAAATAAATTTTAGTGGTATTTGTTCTAATTCAAGAGTTCTCGATAGCTATCCAATTCAGCCTAACGAACAAAAAATGTTAGACAATGGAAATTCATTTAAAATCGAAGACTTCATTTATGAATATGAGTATGATTTTAATTTCTGCAAAAATATTACAGACATCAATTCAATTTTAGAAAAAGGAAAAGTAAAAGATTATTTAAAACCATTTACGATTCTAAGTCTTCACATTGACTCAGAGGGAAACCTAAAGTCGGTCAACATTACCAGAGAATTATTGCCTATTTATGATTCCATTAATCATTTAAGAAAAGAACTAATCTTTAAAAGTTATCTCCCAGTTACTGAATTTGAAAAAGATGCTATTGAATTAATAAGTCAAGTTAAGAAATGGGAAATTAAAAAACATAAGCAGACAAAAGTAAATGTTGCTTATCTAAAGAATATCAGCGTTGAATATGATCTAAAGACCAATAAGTGGAATTATGAACTTTGGTAATAGCTTAAAGTTAATTCTTTGCAACTGGTACGATCGAGAACTCATTCTTAGTTTTTTGTAAAAAATTTGTTTGTCCAATTTTATGTTTGTGAAATTCGTAATTATGAAAACAAAACATTTTCTTTAGCCCTGATGGCAGCGGCATCCTCGCAGCATAGCGAAGAGATACAGCGGACAGCAGGACCATACGTATTTGAAAAAACCATTCGCACTGCTCCTAAAAATTCTCTCCTCTCCTAGCCGTTCATAACTCCTGAAGATTTCTTTTTAATACCAATTTCTAAATTCCTAATTTGCGGCTTCAAAACTAGAAGGAGAAAAATGAAGGTCTGTATTGCCGAGAAACCAAGTGTAGCACGAGAAATCGCATCCGTATTAGGTGCTAATACCAAGCATGATGGCTATTATGAAGGCAATGGCTATGCGGTGACCTATACTTTTGGACATTTATGCACCTTAAAAGAACCTAACGATTACAAACCCTACTGGAAAAGCTGGGATTTGAATAACCTGCCAATGCTTCCTGAAAAATTTGAGACGAAAGTCGTTCAGAATTCAGGGATTCAAAAACAATTCAAAATAATAAAAGGATTGTTTGACAAAGCTACTTTGGTCATCAACTGCGGGGATGCTGGACAAGAAGGAGAATTGATTCAGCGCTGGGTGATGAACGAAGCCAATTACAAAGGCGAGGTACAACGCTTATGGATTTCGTCTCTAACCACCGAAGCCATCAAAGAGGGTTTTGAAAATCTAAAACCATCTGCCAACTACGATAATTTATATTATGCGGGATTTTCTAGAGCCATTGGCGACTGGTTACTGGGTATGAATGCCACGCGTTTGTACACCGTAAAACATGGTGGTTACAAACAAGTTTTGTCCATTGGTCGCGTGCAAACGCCTACATTAGCGATGGTTGTGGATCGCTGGAAAGAAATTGAAAATTTCAAACCGCAACCCTACTGGGAGCTGCAAACTTTATATAGAGAAACACTTTTTAGCTATGAGGAAGGCCGCTTTTTGAAAAAAGAAGACGGAGAATTTCTAGCCAATAAAGTCAAAGAAAGTGAGTTCGAAATTGTTTCGGTCGAAAAAAAGAAAGGAAATGAGTTTGCGCCAAAACTGTTTGACTTAACCGGACTGCAAGTGTATTGCAATACCAAATTTGGTTTCTCAGCAGAGGAAACACTCAAAATTGCCCAAACCTTATACGAACAAAAAGTAGTTACCTATCCTAGAGTAGATACCACTTTTTTACCCAACGATATTTATCCAAAAGTACCGGGAATTCTGCAAAAACTAACGAATTATGCTGCTTTGACGGAACCACTTTTAGGCAAGAAAATAAAAAAATCGACTAAGGTTTTCAACGATAAAAAAGTAACAGATCACCATGCGATAATCCCAACTGGAATCCAATCAAACTTGCAATACAATCAGCAGCAAGTGTATGATATTATTACAAAGCGTTTTATCGCGGTCTTTTATGACGATTGTTCGGTAGCCAATACTACAGTTATTGGTAAAGCCGCCGATGTACATTTTAAAACCACTGGAAAAGAAATTTTAACCAAAGGATGGCGCATTGTTTTTGAAGATCCAAACGCCAAAGAAAAAGAAGCCGATATTTTACCAAGCTTCATAAAAGGTGAAAAAGGACCTCATCAACCTTCGTTTTTAGAAAAGGAAACCAAGCCACCCAATCAGTTTACCGAGGCTACTTTATTGCGTGCTATGGAAACCGCAGGGAAACAAGTCGACGATGAGGATTTACGCGAGTTGATGAAGGAAAATGGCATCGGCCGACCGTCAACACGAGCGAATATTATTGAAACTTTATTCAAACGCCAATACATCGTCAGGAACAAAAAACAAGTCTTACCCACACCTACGGGAATTCAATTGATAGATACCATTCAAAATGAAATGGTGAAGTCGGCGGAGTTGACAGGTTCTTGGGAAAAGCAACTAAAAGACATTGAAAAAGGTACTTTTACCGCTGGCGCTTTCATTAATAACATGAAGCGTATGGTAGATGCGCTCGTGTATGAAGTGCGCAGCGAGACCAAGCGGGCTAACATTTCGCATGTAGGACACATTCAAAAACAAGAAGCAAAAGCAGAGAAAAAGAAAGCTGCAGGAATATCGGCAGAAACCTGCCCTAAATGTAAAAAGGCCACACTTATAGCTGGGAAATCAGCTTATGGCTGCGGTAACTATAAGTTGGGCTGCAACTTTGTTTTGCCTTTTACTTTTGCTGATAAAAAAATATCCGAAAACCAATACCTGCGATTACTTCAAAAAGGATCAACAGTAAACCTGAAAGATTTTAAAACTGAGGCTGGTAGCGCTGAAGGTTTACTGCGTTTTGATGACAATTTTGATTTAAAATTAGAACCTAAGAAAACTGCCGCTCCTACTCCCGCTTCAGAAAAGAGAACAACCGCTGATGCACTTTCGTGTCCTAAATGCCAAAAAGGGAACGTAATAAAAGGAAATACTGCTTATGGTTGTAGCGACTATAAAATGGGTTGCGATTTTAAAGTGACTTTTGATCTGGTTCGGGAAAAACTAAAAAATCAAAAACCTACCAAAGAATTGGTTCATTCTATATTGAAAACAGGTTTTTAAATTACAGCTTTTTAGTAGGAGCTTTATCCAGCTATCCGCTATATTCCCGCTAATAAAAACTACGGCTAAAAAAGCCTTGTTTTTCTAAATCGGGAGATGCCGCTTTTATCTGGGCTAGTTGTGTTTATTTTTCCTAATTTTGTATCTATATATCCAACAATAATTTCAAAGATCATGTTTAAAAAAATAGCTTTCCTAACACTAATTGTACTGTTTATCTCTTGTAAAAAATCAGACTCGAGTACATCTGAAGCTACAGAAAAAGAGAAAATAAATGGCGCACGCTGGATTTTAGGATCTTGGGAAAACAAAACTGCAGAAGGTAGTTTAAAAGAAATTTGGACTAAAGCAAATGACAGTACTTTTGAAGGACAGTCGTACTTTATCAAAGCAAAAGACACCATCCACTTTGAAACGATACAATTGCAACAAAAAGGAGAAGAGTTGACCTATACTGCAACAGTAAAAGGACAAAACAATGATAAGCCAGTCACTTTTAAATTAACAACTTCGACTGAAAAGGAATTGGTTTTTGAGAATCCAGCACACGATTATCCTCAAAAAATAAGTTATACAAATCCCGCTCCAGATCAATTAATAGCTGAAATTTCGGGTACACAATCGGGTAAACCGAGTTCTGAAAAATACACAATGAAGAAAGTCAAGTAGTATTGATCAGAACGGAATATAACCACAAGTTAAGCTTTCTCTTCGGCAATCTTGTTGACCATTACTATCATCACAGCTCCTAATAGAGCCATTATTAAAAAGGCCCATTTCATACTTAAAACCTCTGAAATGAAGCCCACCATGGGCGGCACCACTAAAAACCCTAAGTAACCAATGGTTGAAATGGAAGTAAGCGCAGTACCACTACTCAAGCTTTTTGATTTTCCTGCAATGCTAAATACTAGTGGTACTACGCAAGAAACTCCTACTCCTATCATAAAGTAACCTATAATGGTCGTTACAATAAAAGGGAAGAAAAAACAGATCAAAAAACCAGAGCTCATAAAAACACCGCTGTAGAATAATATGTTTTTTATTCCGTATTTACTCACGGCATAATCTCCTAGGAAACGACCTAAGGTAACTGCTGTCATAAAAAACACAAAAGCGGCAGTAGTCCACTTAGCCGAAGCCTGCAAAATATTTTGGAAATAGATTCCACTCCAGTCGTACATTGTATTTTCGCAAGCCATAGATACAAAACAAATTATAGCAAACTTTAGTAAATTTTTATCGGGCATGGAGAAGAATTTTTTCTTCTCTTTTAAAGGGGCAGTATGAATTGTTTGAGGATAAAACCAAAAAGTAACCGCCATCATAGCCACACTTATTCCTAACAAATGATAGGAAGGTGCAATATGTTGTGTAACCATTACATAGCCTAAGCCTGCGCCTATAAATCCCGCCAAACTCCACACGGCATGAAAGGTGGTCATTATTGATTTAGGATATAGTTTTTGAACTTCTAAGGCCTGTGCATTCATTGATAAATTAAGAATGTTGCGCGAAGAACCAAATAGCAACAGAATAATGACTAGTTGCCAAACAAAGGCAGCAAAACCTGGCAGAGCCAACACAATATTAAATAATATTGCTCCTATTAACATGCAGTAGCGGCTGCTCAATTTGTTTAACAGTCTACCGGTAATGGGCATTGTTAGCATTAAACCTATCGGCAAGGCAAATAACACAGCACCAAACTCCGCTTCACTCAAATGCAGTTGCGATTTAATGGCTGGAATACGAGATGCCCACGAGGAATATCCAAAACCTGACATGAAAAAAAACACGGTATTTGCGATTCTAAATCCCTTGGGGGAATTCTGGATTTTTAGTAAGTACGATTGTATCATGGATGTATTTATGAATCAAGCTATGAAAATATATCGCACTGCTTTTGACAATGCAAACTTAATAATTTTCAAAACTAAAATAGGAAATACCGTTTAGCAGCTATCAAAAATCATAGTAACTGCTCCTAATTTACCTTGAAACTATATACAAATTCTGAAAAATTAAATTTATGTCAAGGATCTTACTGTCAATCTTTAAGTTGGGTATTAAAAATTACTATTTTAAATCACTGTAAAACAATGTAGTAAAAATTTTATTTTTATTTAATCTAAATAGTCATTGTTAAATAAAAATTAAAATATAGATTTGCATTATTCTTATTAGTTCTAAATAAGAATAAATACATAACCTTAATTATTTTTTACCATGTACTATTTTAATAAAAGAATGCCAGCCTACTTTTTACTGCTATGTCTGTCATTAATCTCAGTGAATTCCGCATTTGGACAACAACCCACAGCGGCGATTAAAGGAACGGTTCATACCAGTGCTAATAAGGCGGCAGAGGGAGTAACCATTACAATAAAAGGAAAAAACAGAACCACTATTACAGATAACGATGGTGCGTTTACCCTAAACAATTTACAGGAAGGAAACTATGTTCTTGTGGTAAGTCTAATAGGTACTAATGATATCGAGAAAGAAGTAGCGGTTAAAAATAATGAAACCAGCACAGTAGACATAACACTGACTTTGTCTAACAATGAATTAAATCAGGTGGTTATTTTAAGTAATAAAAGTGCTTTTAAAACCAATAGAATTTCGTCATCGCTACGTTTACAATCGCCCATAATTGAAATTCCGCAAAACATACAGGTTATCACTGGGAAACTGATCAATGATCAGCAGATCTTTAGTATGTTAGAAGGAGTTACCCGTAATGTTAGTGGAGCTACAAGAGTAGAGCACTGGGATAATTATGCAAATATAACGATGAGAGGAAGTCAGGTTGCCGCTTTTAGAAACGGTATGAATATGAGTTCTACTTGGGGACCACTTACTGAAGACATGAGTATGGTGGAACGCATTGAATTCGTTAAAGGTCCAGCAGGTTTTATGCTAGCAAATGGAAATCCGAGTGGTTTTTATAATGTAGTTACTAAAAAACCTAGCGGAAGAACTAAAGGAGAAGCTAGCTTTACTTTAGGAAGTTTTGATATGTATAGAGGAACATTAGATTTGGACGGAAAATTAACGAATAACGGAAAACTATTGTACCGCATCAATGTAATGGGAGAAAAGAAAGGAAGTTACCGTGACTTTGATTTCAATGACCGCTACAGTTTTGCACCAGTCTTAAAATACCTAGTTAGTGATAAAACCGCCATCACGCTTGAGTACACTCAGCAATTCTCTAAAGTAAATGCTGTAGGTTCTAACTATTTATTTTCGCACAGAGGCTATGCTGATTTACCAAGAACAGCAACTACTTCTGAAGCTAACCTAGACCCTACAAAAATGACAGAAAGAAATATTCTTGCTATTGTAGAGCATAAAATTAATGACAACTGGAAATTTACAGCACAGTCATCCTACTTGAATTACCAACAAGAAGGACTATCCTTATGGCCTAATGGTTTTGATACTACTAATGATGCTATTTTAAAACGTGCCGGAAGTATTTGGGATATTTTAGGAAAAATTTATGTAGGTCAAGCGTATGTAAATGGTAATGTACAAACAGGAGCGGTAACACATAAAATATTATCTGGAGTCGATTTAAGTGATAAAACCTTTTACCATGACTGGATGCAATATTTTACAATGCCTGATTTAGATATCTATAATCCTGTTCATGGAACATTAGCAGCGTCGCCTACTTTTGATAGAAGCCAAAGTTTAGAAGATAGAGGAGTAAAATATCAAAACAATTATAAGGCCTTGTATATACAAGATGAGTTAGGTTTCTTAGATAATAAATTGAGACTGACATTAGCAGGAAGATATACGGTGTTAAAATCTGGAAACTACTATTCTGGAGACACAAAAAATTCAAGATTTACGCCTAGAGTAGGTTTGAGTTATTCAATAGATAAAAACACTTCAGCCTATTTTGTAAATGACCAATCATTCAATGAAAACTATGGTTCAGACTGGCAAGGAAATGCCTTCAATCCTGAAACTGGAGGAAATATTGAGTTAGGTCTAAAAAGAGATTGGTTGAACGGAAAATGGAATTCGGTGGTTTCATTATACCAAATCACAAAGAACAATGTCCTTACATTAGATGCTGAACACTCTAATTCAACAAACCAATTTAGTAGAGAAAGTGGGCAACAAAAAACAAAAGGTTTTGAAGTGGACATAAGAGGAGAAATCTTTAAAAACTTAGATTTAATATTAAATTATGCCTTTACTGAAGGAAAAACTACCAAAGATACTAACGAAGATCTTGTAGGAAATCAAGTAGCAGGAACAACCAGACACATTCAAAATGCATGGTTAAATTATAAAGTAGACAGAGGAATTTTAAATGGTGTAGGCTTTTCATTAGGGTACCAATACCAAGTAAAAAGAGCGCCTTGGTACATATCTCCTGACAACACAGGAATGTTACCTGATTACTTCCGCTTAGATGGAGGAGTTTCTTATCAAAAAAACAAAATCTCTGTGAACTTAGTTGTCAATAATATCTTGAACAAATACCTGTATTCAGGAGGATATTATGATTACACGGATATGTTCTATTGGCAAGCAGAAGCAGGTACAAATGCAAGAGTAACTGTTGCCTATAAATTTTAAGAACAATTAAATTGAATAACTTATAACTCCGCTTTATCTAAGCGGAGTTATTCTAATTTTTACACCACATGAAAATGAGTTTTAAAAAAGCAATCGGAGTACTTCATTTATGGTTAGGATTGTCCTCAGGAATAATTGTTTTTATCATTGCTATTACAGGATGTTTGTATGCATTTCAGGCCGAAATTCAGAACCTTACAGAACCTTATCGTTTTGTGCAGGAACAAAATGCTGCATTTTTGCCCCCTTCTCAATTGCTTGAAATAGCCCAAAAAGAACTACCTAACAAAACAATTCATGCTTTAAAATACAATACTAAAACTGATGCTGTAGAAGCCATTTTCTTTCATTATGAACCCACTTATTATTACACTAGCTATCTTAATCCCTACACTGGTGAGGTATTAAAAACGGTCGATAATGAAACGGGATTTTTTCACTTTATCTTAGATGGTCATTTTTATCTATGGCTTCCTGATGCCATCGGGCAAATTGTAGTTGCAACGGCAACTTTAATTTTCCTGATACTCATTATCTCCGGCTTTATTTTATGGTATCCCAAAAATAAAAATGCAGCAAAACAGCGCTTTTCTTTTAACTGGAAAAAAGGAATGAAATGGAAAAGAAAAAATTATGATTTGCATAATGTTACTGGCTTTTATGTGTTGATAATTGCGTTCATTTTTGCCGTAACAGGACTAGTTTGGGGGTTTCAATGGTTTGCCTTTTCGTATTACAAAATTTTAGGAGGAGAAAAATCTTTACTGTATGAAGAGCCAAGCTCAACAGCGGAACCACATGATAAAGTTAAAAAAGTAGCACCGCTAGATGCCGTTTGGCATATAATGGTAAAAGAGTATCCAGAAGCAGAATCTATAGAGGTACACCCACCAGAAACGGATAGCTCATCTATAGCGGCTAATGCTAATAGTGATAAAGAAACTTATACTAGTATCGATTACCGCTATTTTGACCAATATTCCTTAAAAGAAATCAACGTGAATCATCTTTGGGGAAGAACAAAAAATGATGCAATTGCTGATCAACTAATGAAGATGAATTATGATATACATACTGGTGGAATCTTTGGCTTAGCCGGAAAAATTTTTGCCTTTCTTATTAGTTTGTTAATCGCTAGTTTACCCATTACTGGCACTCTAATATGGTGGGGAAGAAACAAAAAGAAAAAGAAAAATAACAAATACAAATAAAGAGTTTTAAACCTTGCTACAGTTAGCAAGGTTTTTTTTTTGGCATAAATAACTGAAAAACAATTTATTAAAAATATTATATATAATAAGTCTAAATAAGTATTGCAAATATCAGAAAAGCATGTAAATTCGCGTCGTTATTTTAAATCAATCTAAATAAATGAAAGCAATAATACTCGCTACAGTTAGCCTTCTAACTTGTTATTCTGTTCACAGTCAAAACAGAAAAAGTAATCATAACCCAGCTAGCCCGCAAATCCATACCGCAGTAGCATTAGACACTATTAAAAATAAAAAAAGCGAATCCTTACAAGAAGTAATTGTAAGGGCAAACCAGCAGAAAAAAGTGATCAATGCAGTTCGTTCTGGTTTAAAACCAATGGACATTCCGCAAAGCATTCAAGTAATCAACAGTGAAGTTATTGGGCAGCAGCAAGCTGTGCGTTTGAGTGATGTTATCAAAAATGCTAACGGAGTATATGTAGGATCCGCAAGAGGTGGCTCTCAAGAGTCTTTCTGGTCAAGAGGCTACGACATGTCAGCTAACAATATGTTCAAAAATGGATTTCGTTTTACTAACGGTTCTATTCCAGAGGTTTCTTCATTAGAACGTGTGGAACTTTTAAAAGGTAGCGCTGCATTATTTTTTGGAAACGTAGCTCCGGGAGGCATCTTGAATATGGTTACTAAAAAACCTTCTTTTGAAAAAGGTGGTGAAATAAGCATGCAAATGGGGAGTTATGCATTTTATAAACCCTCTATTGATATTTATGGCCCTTTAAATAATAGTATTGCTTACCGTTTTACGGGATCGTATGAAAACTCAGAAAGCTTTAGAGACGTTGTCAAAAAAGAACGTTACTATATCAATCCTTCGCTATTATTTCAAATTAGCACACAAACAAATATTACGCTACAAGGAGATTACTTGCACGATGATTGGACTCCAGATTTTGGAACGGGAATTATTGGTAAAGAAACTGCAAACGTTCCTAGAAACACATACTTAGGTGCAACTTGGTCTAACGGACAAACAACACAAAGTAGCGTATCTGCATTAGTAAATCATAGCTTTAATGACAACTGGAAATTAGACTTTAATTCATCCTTTCAGGATTACAATAGAACCTCAAAAGGAACAGAACGAATCCAGCCAGCGGCAAATGGAGATTGGTCTAGACCATTAGGTCAAAATAAAAATCAAGAGCAAATAGTAGCAGAGCAATTAAGCTTCAATGGAAATTTTTACATAGGAAAAATCAAACACCAACTGTTTACAGGAATTGATTTTGAAAACGCTTCGGTGACGGCATATACTTTTAAATTTAGCAATGCTACTTACGGCAGTGGTAACATCTATGACTTTGAAAATTTTGACCAAGGAGGAGCCGTTCCTGATGCTGCAGTTACTAAAATTGTAAATACAGATACCAATCGTTTAGGAATTTACGCTCAAGATTTAGTTTCATTAACCGAAAAATTGAAAGTATTGGCTGGAATTCGTTGGTCTTGGCAAGAAGCAAAAATAAAAACACAAGATTTAACAGTAACGCCCACGGCTTATAAAACAGATCCTAATCGTGTCGATCAAGCTTTTACACCTAAAGTGGGTTTAGTATACCAACCTACAACGGCAGTTTCATTATTTGCTAGCTATGCTAATTCTTTTACCCCTAACTCAGGAACTACAGTAGATTTAAAAGTAATCAAACCATCCATAATTGATCAATACGAACTGGGAATCAAAAAAGACTTCTGGAACGGCAAACTTTCTACAAATTTTACCCTGTACCAAATTGAGAATAGCAACTTAGCACAAACAGCAGAATTTAAAGCAGATGGTTCGAATAATACTGATTCTAGCATCAAAGTTTTAAGTGGTGCTACCAAAAGTAAAGGAGTGGAACTGGATGTAACAGCAAGGCCCATAGAAGGTTTAAACATCATTGCAGGCTACAGTTACAATGACATGCGTTACACCAAAACATCCGGTTTAAATGGTAGTTTTATTGAAGGCGATCGTCTGGCTAGAACACCAGCCAATACCGCGAATCTAAGCTTCTTTTATACAATACCATCAGGAATATTAAGAGGATTGTCAGTAGGATCTGCTGCAAATTACATAGGCAATCGCATTGCAGGATGGAATAATCAGTTAGTTGTTAACGCAACGACAGCTGCAACAACGATTAACGACCGTGAAGTTCCTATTGACGGCTACACAACGGTAGATTTCTCAGCTGGCTATACTTGGAGAAAAATAGCTATACTATGTAAACTATCAAATATTGCCAACACGCTTAACTATACAGTACATGAAAACTACAGTGCAAACCCTATTGCACCCCGACAAATCATGACCTCTTTAAAGTATAAATTTTAATTAAACCTTTTTATTTATTTTTGGTCCTAAAAAGACGTCTTAAACTATAAACATGAAAAAAATCAACTTTAGAAATTTACACCGTGATTTAGGGTACTTCTATATCGGACTAATTGTGTCATTTGCTTTTTCGGGCCTAATGATGAATCATAGAGATTCTTGGCATCCCGAAAAATACACCACTGAAACCAAAGCTATTGAAGTGCAACTACCTGAAGAAAACCAGCTTAATGAAGACTTTGCAAAAGAGCTAGGAGAAAAATTAGGCATACAAGATAAAATGAGACGCCAAGCGGTCAAAAAAGGAACATATAAAATTTCTTTTGAAAAACATGATGTCGAAATTGATATGGAAACAGGAAAAGGAGAAATTGTGTCGTTCTTTAAAACGCCTATTATAAGTCAATCCATGTCCTTACATAAAAATACGTCTAATTTTTGGATTTATTATTCGGATATTTTTGCAATAAGCTTAATTATTATAGCATTAACAGGCACAATAATGATTAAAGCTGGAAAATTTAGTTGGAAAAACAGAGGCTGGAAACTAGCTGTAGCAGGAGTTATATTTCCTTTGATCTTCTTGTTTTTGTTCTCATAAAAGTACAATGGAATAAAAAGTCCCATTCGCTACAGCGAATGGGATTTTTTTATTTTAAAGCAAATTGGATTTATTTCAATCCTGCTAAACTTTGCTCAATAGTTTCAATTTTTGCCAAAGCATCTGCTTCTTTTTGTTTTTCATTTGCCAAAACTTTTTCTGGCGCACCGTTCACAAATTTTTCATTAGACAGCTTTCCTTGTACTGATTTCAAGAAACCTTTGGTATAATTTAATTCCGCTGTTAATTTAGCAATTTCTTCTTCTACATTAATATTTCCAGTGATCGGAATAAAGTATTCATTTGAATTCACACGGTAAGACAATGCTCCTTCTACTTTATCAGAAACATATTCTAGCGATGTAATATTCCCTAATTTGGTTACAACCGAATCAAAATAAGTAGTTGTACTTTCGTTATTAATTGCTTTTAACTCAATAGCATCTTTAAACGGAATGTTCTTGTCCTTACGGATTGTTCTTACTCCAGAGATTACTTCCATGGTATTTTCAAAATCAGCAATCAAGGCAGCATCGAATGGCTTCATTTCTGGCCAAGTTGCTACGATTAATGCTTCTTCTTTAGTTCTAGGTGCAATAAACTGCCAGATCTCTTCAGTTAAGAAAGGCATAAATGGATGTAATAATTTCAAGTTATTTTCAAGCATTTCTATCGCTTTCGCAAAAGTTACACTGTCAATAGGCTGCTGGTATCCTGGTTTGATCATCTCTAGGAACCATGAACAGAAATCGTCCCAAACTAATTTATAAGTTCCCATTAACGCTTCAGAAATTCTGTATTTTTCAAAGTTGTCTTCTATCTCTAAAAGTGTCTGTTGCAACTTCGCCTCATACCATTCAATCGCCACTTTAGAAGATTCTGGTTGCGGAATTGCATCCGAAACTTCCCATCCTTTGATTAATTTGAAAGCATTCCAGATTTTATTAGTAAAGCCTTTTCCTTGGTTACACAACTCTTCATCAAACATAATGTCGTTTCCTGCAGAGGCGCTTAATAGCAGACCTACACGAACCCCATCGGCACCAAACTTCTCAATCAAATCTAAAGGATCAGGTGAATTCCCTAACGATTTAGACATTTTACGTCTTTGCTTGTCACGAACTAAACCAGTCAAATAAACATTTGTAAAAGGTTTTTTACCTGTATATTCATAACCTGCAATGATCATTCTAGCTACCCAGAAAAATAAAATATCTGGACCTGTAACTAAATCATTTGTTGGATAATAGTATTTAAAATCTTCACTTTCTGGATCCATGATTCCTCCAAAAACAGACATTGGCCATAGCCAAGAAGAAAACCAAGTATCTAAAGCATCAACATCTTGTTTAAGATCTTGGATTGTTAAGTTTTGGTTATTCGTTCTTTCTTTAGCTAAAACTAATGCTTCTTCGATAGATTCAGCAACTACAAAATCTTCCTTACCATCTCCATAGAAATAAGCCGGAATTTGTTGTCCCCACCACAATTGACGAGAAATATTCCAGTCGCGTATGTTGTTCAACCAATGTGCATATGTGTTATTAAAACGAGCAGGATGTAATTTAATATCACCATCCACTAATACCGATTGAATTGCTGGTTTTACTAAATCTTCCATTTTTAAGAACCATTGATCTGATAATCTTGGTTCGATAACCGCTTTTGTTCTTTCAGAAGTTCCTACTTTATTTAAATGCGTTTCAGTTTTTGCTAAAGCGCCAATAGTTTCTAATTCTTTAGCAACTTCTTCACGAACCACAAAACGATCTTTTCCTTGGTAATGCAAACCAAAACTGTTCATCGTGGCATCTTCATTGAAGATATCAATAATCTCTAAATTGTGTTTTTCACCCAGAGTTTTATCATTCATATCGTGAGCAGGGGTCACTTTTAAACATCCTGTTCCAAATTCGATATCTACATATTCATCTTCTATAATAGGAATAACACGACCACAAATAGGTACAATGGCTTTCTTCCCTTTCAAATGAGCAAAACGTTCGTCATTTGGATTAATACAAATTGCACTGTCTCCAAAGATAGTTTCAGGACGTGTTGTTGCAATTGTCAAGAAGTCTTCGCTTCCCTCAATTTTATATTGAATATAGTATAATTTTCCTTGTTGTTCTTCGAAAATTACTTCTTCATCTGACAAAGTAGTTTTCGCTTCTGGATCCCAATTTACCATTCTATAGCCACGGTAAATCAATCCTTTGTTGTACAAATCAACAAAAGAACGTATTACAGATGCTGACATATCAGGATCCATGGTAAATTTTGTACGTTCCCAGTCGCAAGACGCACCTAGCTTTTTTAATTGCTCTAAAATTACGCCACCGTATTTGTCAGTCCAATCGTAAGCGTGTTGTAGAAATTCCTCACGAGTTAAATCAGACTTATTGATTCCTTCTTGTTTCAATTTAGCAACAACCTTTGCTTCTGTAGCAATAGAAGCATGATCTGTTCCTGGAACCCAACAAGCGTTGAAGCCTTTAAGACGTGCTCTACGAATCAAAACATCTTGAATTGTATTATTTAACATATGCCCCATATGCAGTACTCCAGTCACATTAGGAGGAGGAATTACAATAGTATAAGGTGTTCTATGGTCTGGTTCTGAATGGAAATAATTATTTTCCATCCAGTAGTCATACCATTTATTCTCAATTGTTTTGGCGTCAAATTGTGCAGGAATTGTCATTGTATAGTGGATTCGATTAATCGTTAATTTGCATGTCAGACTGCTTATTAATACTAAGCTTACTAGTCGATTAAAAGACTAACTCACTCATCAAAAATACTTTGGTCTGATTTTTGTAATTTGTATTGGGAACAAAAGTAAATAATTAAGTACACTATAAAAAGAGAAATAAATATTTGTGTGCTAATTAAAACAAACTATATTTACTTTTATAAAATAAATTTTAAAATGAAAAAAATAGCAACAGTATTAGCAGTCATATTATTTAGTAGTATTGGATTTGCTCAAAGCGGAGCTAAAATTGAATTTAAAGCTGACAATAATACGATAGATTATGGAACAATAACTAAAGGGAAAGACAATGGGGTTAGATCCTTCATTTTTACCAATACAGGAGATGCGCCATTAATCATATCAGCGGTTCAGTCTACCTCTAGTTGCACTGTTTTATCCAAACAAAACGATACCGTTTTACCTGGAAAAACATCTAAAATTGATGTAAGATACAATATGGTTCCCGGTCCTATTAGAAAAACTTTAACCGTTGAATCGAATGCCGTTAATTATGAAGAAGGACGTGTTCCTTTAAAAATAAAAGGTGAAGTTGTAGCCAACTAACTATTTAGATTTACAGATAAAAAGCTTCTTGAATTGATTTCAAGAAGCTTTTTTTTTATAAAATATTGATCAACTTAAATCTAAATTTATACAGCTGACTGTCTCGTTCAACCTCTAATGTTATCCATTTTTCGTCTTCTGATTTTAAGAAAGAATTGATTTGCTGTAAGGTATAACTATGAGCCGATTTATTATTTACAGTAATTAAAATATCTCCTTCTCTTAAGCCAGAATTAGCTGCTGGAGAGTTTTTTCGAAGATTAGAAATTTCATAAACCGGTTTAAGTTGAAATTTATACTTAAAATTATTTGAAACTGCTTCATTATTCAAGCCGTTATAGCCTCCAGATTTTGGTTCCATTTGCAAATGAACGGTTTCCTTAACCCACTGCATTCCAGTATGCCTGATTTCAATTCCACTTTTATTATAGGTAAAATGATTTTTGTAGTTCCCATTTTTCTTTAAGTAAAGAAGACTGTTCTTGTAATCAAATATCACCGAAAATCGTTTGAATATCTCTCCACCTACTGAACCCAATCTGCCAGAAACCATTTTAACATGCTTAAGCGATATAGAATCTGGAAAAGCTGCTATAGGTCTTTCAAATTTAAAATCCCCAATTTGAAATTCTGTAATGATCGCTCGTTTCCCTAGGACATCTCCACTAAAACCTTTACCCAGATAATCGTCAAAATTTCGTTCGGGTACTTTAATATTTTCTATTACATTATCAAAAAGCCACACAGCGTCACTATTTCCAATGTCTACTAATAATTTGACTGGAACGGCTTGATTTCCCATAACTACAATACTATTCACATAGGGTTTAGCTCTTTCAATAGAAATAGGAATTTTGTTGTACCGTCTTTCAATTTTATTTCTCTTTTTTACTCTTTCTTTATGAAAGTAAATTCGTTTTTTTTGATAATTAATTTCTAATAAATGATTTTTAAAAAAAGAATATCCAATGATGCCGTTTACGGGAATTCCTATATGTGAGGAGAGATTAAATTCTTGATCGAGAATTATATATAACAAATGATTCCTAGACTGCATTTCTTTTATCTCTAGTATATTACCAGTGGATTTTAAACCTTCGATAGCATCAGCACTTCCTAAACCTCTTAAACTTATGGTTTCTGTATTTTTTAGATCTACTTCTTGCTTGTCTTCTAAACTAAATAGAACGGTTTCTTCTACTCCGGAGTCTAATAAAAAGGTTAACTCTACTCCATTAACTTGTAAGGGTATAAAAACTAAGTTGTTAATCAGTTGAAATGGAATGCTCACGCGGTTCACATCTTTTTTAAATAGAAAACCAGGCTGAGCCAAAATAGGTAAGCCATATAGAATCAAAAATAGTATTGATGCTAATTTTTTCATAAACGATGCTTTCCATAAATTTACTAAAAATTTAACTTAAAACTGCTTATTTAACAATAAATAGGCGGATTGACGGTATTACTTTCGAAAAAAAAATCGCAAATTTGCAATTCAATAATTAGAATTATGCCAAAAATATCACACAAAGGCAAGCAAATGCCTGAATCACCGATACGTAAATTAGTTCCTTACTCAGAAATTGCAAAGAAAAAAGGAAACAAAGTCTACCATTTAAACATTGGTCAGCCAGATATTAAAACCCCTGAAGTTGCGATGGAAGCGGTTAAAAATATTGATATAAAAATATTAGAATACAGCCATTCTGCTGGTTTTGAAAGCTATAGAAACAAATTATCTCAGTTTTACAAAAATCAAGGATTACCTATTAATACTGAGGATATCATTATCACTACTGGTGGATCTGAAGCCTTACTTTTTGCAATGGGAAGTACAATGGATCAAGGGGACGAAATCATTATTCCTGAGCCATTTTATGCTAACTATAATGGTTTTTCAACGGCTTCTGGAGTAGCTGTCATTCCTGTTATCTCTTCTATTGATACTGGTTTTGCCTTACCTCCTATTGCCGATTTTGAAAAACTTATTACACCAAAAACCAAAGCAATACTTATCTGTAACCCTGGTAATCCAACTGGTTATTTGTATTCTAAAGAAGAAATTATGCAGCTAGCTGAGCTAGTGAAAAAGCATGATTTGTTCTTAATTGCTGATGAAGTTTATAGAGAATTTACTTATGATGGCGATGTACATTACTCTGTGATGAACATTCCAGGTCTTGAAGAAAACGCAATCATGATTGATTCAGTTTCAAAAAGATACAGCATGTGTGGAGCTCGAATAGGTTGTATTGTTTCAAAAAATAAAGAATTAATGGCTACTGCAATGAAATTTGCACAAGCAAGATTAAGTCCACCTACCTTTGCTCAAGTAGCAAGTGAGGCCGCTTTAGACACTCCTCAAAGCTATTTTGATGAAGTTATTTCAGAGTACAGAGAACGAAGAGACACACTAATTGCCGAATTAAATAAAATTGAAGGTGTAAAAGTTGCTACTCCAAAAGGAGCTTTCTACTGCATTGCTGAGCTTCCAATCGCTAATGCTGATGATTTTGCACAATGGCTTTTAGAAAGTTACGACTACAATGGAGAAACAGTTATGGTAGCACCTGCTGCTGGCTTTTATTCGACTCCTGGAGTTGGTTTAAACCAAGTAAGAATAGCATATGTTTTAAAGAAAGAGGATTTAATTACTGCAGTACACATTCTTAAAGAAGCTATTATTGCTTACAATGCGCGCTAATTAGAATAAAGCGTTACTTAAGCAAAGTTTTTACAATATAGTGACTCAATATATTTACAAAGGCAATAACAGCTTTACTGTTATTGCCTTTGTTCATTTTAAAATCACATATCTGCTGAGATTAAAACAAGCATTAAAAAGAGATGATTAATTATCAAAAGCTTTAGAAATTCTTTAGTTTTTATTAATTATCTTTACGGCCTAAAAATATACACCCACAATAATAGTAGCTTTTAATGATAAATAAGGAAGAATTACATGATGAAATAGGTGATAATCATATTGCTTCATGTGCAAAAAACCCAGTAAGAGAGGATGCGTTTGACATTACTGATGATGAAAAAATTGAAAAAATAAAAAAAGACGTTGAAAGTATCCTATTGACATTAGGAATGGATTTGACCGATGATAGTATGAAAGGAACACCTAATCGTGTTGCAAAAATGTTTGTCAAAGAAATTTTTGGGGGTTTAAACCCTGCTAAAAAACCAAAAGCATCCACCTTTGATAACAATTACAAATATGGTGAAATGCTAGTTGAAAAAAACATTACATTATACTCAACTTGTGAGCACCACTTATTACCAATTATAGGAAGAGCGCATGTAGCTTATATTTCTAATGGTACTGTAATTGGTCTTTCAAAGATGAACCGTATTGTGGAATATTACTCTAAAAGACCTCAAGTGCAAGAGCGATTGACGATGCAAATTGTTCAGGAACTACAACAAGCTTTAGGAACAGATGATGTTGCTTGTGTGATAGATGCAAAACACTTATGTGTCAATTCAAGAGGAATTAGCGATATTGAAAGTAGTACAGTAACTTCAGAATTTGGAGGAAAATTTAAAGACCCACAAGCACGTAGAGAGTTTTTAGATTATATCAAAATGGACACTAAGTTTTAATATAACTACACTGTTAATCGACTAATCATATGCCTAGCCCTGATTGAAGTGAAAATCCTTTTTATTTTTTCTTTAAAAATAAAAAGATTGCAGCAAAAAGCAGGATGAGCTTCTAAAATAGAAACATGCCTTTATATACAAGTCAAACCCTAAAAATATACAATTCTCTTTCGGGAGAAAAAGAAACATTTGTACCTATTAACGAAGGAAACATTGGAATGTATGTGTGCGGCCCAACGGTTTATAGTAATGTACACTTAGGAAATGTACGCACTTTCATGTCTTTTGATGTGATTTTTAGATATTTATTACATTTAGAATACAAGGTACGTTATGTACGTAATATTACTGATGTGGGTCACATTGTGGATGATGTAGATGAAGGAGAAGATAAAATTGCAAAGAAGGCACGTTTAGAGCAATTGGAACCTATGGAAGTAGTACAACGATACACTGTTGACTTTCATGATATCCTTAAAGCTTTTAATTTTTTACCACCAAGTATTGAACCTACAGCTACCGGTCATATTATTGAGCAAATAGAGATTATTAAAAAAATAATTGATTCAGGGATAGGCTATGAAGCCAATGGATCTGTTTACTTTGATGTAGTAAAGTTCAATGAAACCAATCATTACGGACGATTAAGCGGGCGAAATATCGAAGATATGTTGGCCAATACACGTGATCTAGATGGTCAAACCGATAAAAGAAATCCTCAAGATTTTGCTCTTTGGAAAAAAGCAGAGCCTCAACACATTATGCGTTGGCCATCGCCATGGAGTGACGGATTCCCAGGATGGCATCTAGAATGTACTGCCATGAGTACCAAGTATCTTGGTAATCATTTTGATATTCACGGTGGAGGTATGGATTTAAAATTCCCTCATCATGAGTGCGAAATTGCACAAAATGAAGCTTGCACGGGTCAAACTCCAGTAAATTACTGGATGCATGCCAATATGCTTACTTTAAACGGTAAAAAAATGGCTAAGTCTACTGGTAATAATATTTTACCTAGAGAGATTCTTACGGGTGAAAATTCTATCTTAAGTAAAGCATTTTCAGCATCAGTTGCTCGATTCTTTATGTTACAGGCTCATTATAGAAGTATACTTGATTTCTCTGATGACGCTATTGTGGCTGCCGAAAAAGGTTACAAAAGACTGATGGAAGCTATGGATGGACTAGCAAACATTAAAGCTGGTTCAAAAAGCACCTTAGATATTGCTACTTGGAAACAGACTTGTTATGATGCTATGAATGACGATTTTAATTCGCCTATTCTTATTGCACACTTGTTTGAAGGGGTGCGTTATATCAATCTTCTGCTTGACAATAAAGAAAGTTTAACCGCTGCTGATCTGGAACTATTTGCTGCAGCCATGCATGCTTTTGTTTTTGATGTTTTAGGGTTAGAAGATGAAAAAGTTACAGATACTAGCTCAGATAAACTGGAAGGTACCGTTAACATGCTTATTGCCATGAGAAATCAAGCCAGAGCCGATAAAAATTTCGCGTTGTCTGATCAAATAAGAGACCAATTAATAGCCATAGGAATCCAGTTGAAAGACGGTAAAGAGGGTACCACTTTTAGTATTTAAAATTGCTACAGAAGAATCTAAAAACATATAATGCTGAATAAAATACTCATATTCCCTTTTTTACTGTTAGTGCGTATTTACCAACTTGTAATATCGCCATTAACTCCAGCATCTTGCCGATTTGAACCTACTTGCTCTTCCTATATGATAGAAGCATTAAAAGTTCATGGCTTATTTTATGGTGGTTTCTTGGGGATAAAAAGGATTGTGAGTTGTAACCCATGGGGAAGGACGGGCTACGATCCAGTTCCTAAAAAGAAATGCAATCACTGATATACTGCTAATTAAAAAAATGCATCGTGGAGAAAAAGAAAGCTATGAAAGGTTTAACTTAAATTTCACACTGCAATTCTTAACAAAAAATGTATTTTTACATAAAATAAATAATAATGACACACGCTTTAAATATAGTTTGGAATCCATCTGAAGGAATAGATCTTGGTTTTTTTGTTATTCGTTTTTACAGCTTGATGTTTGTAATAGCGTTTGGACTAGGATGGTATATAATGAAAAACATCTTTGAACGTGAAAACGAATCTATAGAAAAATTAGATTCACTATTCATCTGGACGGTTTTAGCAACTTTAATAGGCGCACGTTTAGGACATGTTCTTTTTTATGATTGGGAATATTTTAGAAATCATTTGCTGGAAATATTTTTACCATTTAGATTTAGCCCAAAATTTGAATTCACTGGTTTTCAAGGATTAGCAAGTCATGGTGCAGCAATATCAATAATTATTGCAATGTATTATTTTAGCAAAAAAGTGCTAAACAGACCTTTATTGTGGATTTTAGATAGAGTGGTAATACCAGTGGCAAGCGGAGCTATTTTTGTTAGATTAGGTAATTTCTTCAACTCTGAAATCATTGGTAAAGAAACTGATTCTGCTTTTGGAATTCGATTTGTACGTGACCAATTTAGCCCTAGAGATGCTGTTAATGCAACTCAAATAGCTAATCCAAATGACGCTTACAACGCCATTGTTAGTGACCCCAAATTTGCAGGTCTATTAGAGCAAGTTCCCGTTAAGCATCCTGCGCAATTGTATGAAGCATTTTGCTATGTCTTTGTATTTGCTATTTTGTATTTCTTATATTGGAAAACAGAAGCGAGACTTAAATCAGGATTTTTATTTGGTTTATTTTTAGTATTATTATTCTCAGTACGTATTGTAGTAGAGTTTGTAAAAGAAAGTCAAGGTGGATTTGAAAGCGCATTAGGACTACTTTCTACGGGGCAATGGTTAAGTATTCCTTTTATTTTAATTGGAGCTTATTTTATCTTTACTGCAGAAAAACCGGTTAAAATATAATTTTAATAAAGACCATTATAAATCAAAACAGTTAAGAGTACAGACTTTTAACTGTTTTTTTATTTGTTTGAGCTTTATCGAATATCACTATTTATCTAAGTATTTTATTACAATAATATGCCCTGACTACGGTTTTCCGTAAAATAGATCAATAAGATGATTGTACTTTTGGTAAAAAAAGAATGAAAATGCCAGCTATACTAAGAAAAATTATCTTCACTTTCTTACTATTAGGATTGACTAGTTGCCAACAAGATAAAAATAGAGATCACCATAGCGTCCTTGATTTTAAGAGTAAAGACGAAACCATTCTGGAAAACAGCTTCGATTATATAGTTGAAGGTTTTGATGAAGATGGAAGAAAAGTTAATGGTTCTATCAATATAGAAGGCAACAATGGCTTAGGCATTCTTACTCAAAATGATGGAAAACTCACAGAAATTGTTATTGAAACTATGCATTCCAAGAAAAGAATTGTAGCAACAAATGACGAAGGTTTTAAGTACCATCTAACAATCATATCAAAAGCGAAATAAGGAAACATTGTAGTGCTTATTTGTTCAAGATCCATTATTTCGGTATAAAATTAATTAAGTTGTATTCTCTCTCTTATTCCAATAAATGAAAATTATTTTTAGCTTCTTTTTTTTCTTCTTTTACAGCATACTCTTTTCGCAGACCACACTTTTATCTTGGAACATAGAAAATTTTGGACGTTCAAAATCTGATAGCGAAATCCAATATATTGCAAAAACCATTCAAGGCTATGACATTATCGCATTACAAGAAGTAGTTGCTGGTTATGGAGGTGTTCAAGCTGTAGCAAAATTAGCAGATGAACTTAATCGTACCGGTGCAAAATGGGACTTTACAGTAAGTAATCCTACCTCTAGCAGTGCTTATAAAACTGAACGTTACGCTTTTCTCTGGAAGACACCAAAAATAAAGAAGATTGGAGATGCATGGCTGGAGAAACAATACCATCTAAACATAGACCGAGAACCATACTTATGTACTTTTGAATATGAAAGCAAACAATTTACTGTTGTTAACTTTCATGCCATCACTAAAAAGAGACAACCCGAAACAGAGATTAAATATTTTAAGTTTTTGCCTAATGAATACCCCAATCTACATTTACTATTTGTAGGTGATTTTAATTGTCCACAGTCGCATACTGTATTTAATCCGCTAAAGAAAATGGGTTATGCTGCTCTTTTTGTCAATCAAAAAACATCTTTGAAACATCAGTGTAAGAATAACAATTGCCTCGCTTCTGAGTTTGATAATATATTTTTTCAAACCAGCCTGCTAAAAAATAGTAATCAAGGTATTATTCCTTTTTACAAAAGTTTCAACTCACTTAAAGAAGCTAGAAAGATATCTGATCACATCCCTATTTGGTTCGAATTTTATTTAAATTAATTATCTTCTTTTTTAGGGTAAAAAAGGGTTACAACTCCAATCTTGAACAGGTCCTCGCTGCGTTCTTTCAAAATAGTTTAAAACTAGTCCTTAAGTACGGGAAACCGCAAAGAAAATAACTTAGTCTTGCTTAATTTTGTTCGAAATTTAAATCTCATGTACAGAATTCTCTATTTATTACATCAAGACTTGGTGGTATTCATTCAAGTTGGCGTAATGAGTTTGTCTGCGTTTAGCATTTTGTTTTTAGTATATAAAATGTGGAAAGAAGAAAAAAAATAGTACTAAGTGAAAATTAAAAAAAATCATCATTATAAACGAAATCACCTATGACATCAAAAAATCAGTTTAAAGAGATCATTCTTAAAAAAGAAAAACTACTTCTTCGCTGCAAAACCAATGAAATAAGGGAATACAAATATTCTGACTTAGAAAATATATTTATTAAAGTAAACAAGGCGTCAACAATTCAAGAATTAGGCGCTATTGCTTTGCTTTTACTAATTGTTAGACTTTCCTTGAACAACCTTCCTCATGATTTAGTTTTAGTATTGCCCTTAATAATTATAATCACACTTTTTGTTAGAGTTGATTTATATAAGAGCTATGAACTCACTATCAAGTTAAAAAATGGTACGTTTTTAAAAAGAAAGGTTAAACCAGATTTACTACAGGAAGAAATAGCGACTATAAATAACATCAGACAGGAGATTTTTGATTGTAAAATTAGATCTTGCTAAAGCTTTCTACATTTACATTTCTTATAAAACAAAATTATTAAATTCTTATTAACTGTAACAAATCTGCTTTATAAATTGCCTATTAGGACTCCTTGTAAGTTTTTATGTTTACAAAAGCATAGTTACTTACATCCTATTATAGATGAAGAAGATTTCCTTACTTTTATTAATTGCCCTAGGGCAATATATTACTTTTCTTCCATTTCTGATGTGTTGAAAAGCAGCTAAAAAGAGAAAGCCTATCATAATGTGATAGGCTTTCTCTTTTTATAGTTATATCTCTTAAAATATAGACATACCGGTTTTAGTAGTTAACAATTCCAATGCATGCATACCTAGCTCAGAATTTCCTTTTTTATTTAATTTAGGTGACCAAGTGGCCACCACAAAATTTTTAGGAAGCAAGGCAGCTATCCCTCCTCCTATGCCACTTTTTCCTGGTAAGCCCACCTTGTATGTAAACTCTCCAGATTCATCATAAAAACCGCAGCTTTGCATTAAGGCATTTAACCTTTTGACTTGACTACTGGACACTATTTGCTTTCCATCTCTTGTTTTTCCTTCGTTAGCAAAAAAGAAAAAAGCATGTGCTAGTTCTTCACAACTCATTTCAATAGCACATTGATGAAAGTAAAAATCCAGCACTTCATCTACATCATTATCAATGTTCCCAAAAGATTTCAAAAAATTAGCTAATGCCGCATTCCTAAAGCGAAACTCTTTTTCAGATTCGGCGACAGCTAAGTTATGCTTCACGGAGTTACTTCCTGAAATTAACTGAATGTAATTCAAAAAGTCTTCTTTTGGGTTTTTTAAACAAGAAACTAATATGTCTGCAATTACTATGGCTCCAGAATTGATAAAAGGGTTTCTAGGTATTCCTTTCTCATATTCTAGCTGAATCAAAGAGTTAAAAGCAGTTCCCGAAGGTTCTACTCCTACACGTTTCCATAATTTCTCACCCAAAAATGAAAAAGCGAGTGCGACGGTAAGTGCCTTAGAAATACTTTGAATGGAAAACTTTTCTGTACTGTCACCCACTCCATAATCCTCGCCTTCGATCGTCGTCAGGTGAATACCAAATTTAGTTGGATCAACTTTAGCTAACTCTGGGATTGTTGTTGTTACCTGGCCTATCGTAGTATAATCATTGAGTTCTATTGCTATTTCTTGTAGTATTTGAGGATAGTTCATTATGTTGCTTTTTAATCCTTTTTAGGTTTTTTGTTTTTTCTTACGCGCTGCTGGAAACAGTACATTGTTTAAAATTAATCGGTACCCAGGTGAATTTGTATATAAATCTAAAACTGTGGGTGCATCTCCTACTCTGTGCTGGAAATCTTCTGGATCATGACCCCCGTAAAAAGTAAACATGCCTTTCCCTTTTTCACCATGGATGTAGCGAGCTTCACCATTGAGCTCACAGCTGCCCATAATCAGCACATTTGACTTTATCAATGAAGCATTATACGAGGTCGTTTGTCCCATAAAACCTTTCACTAACTGAGTATGGTTTTGGCAAAGCATACTAGGAATGGGGTCCCACTTAGCCGAATATTGCATCAAAGTGAAATAATCTTTTTCCATTGGTATTCTTCGTACCTCTGTCATATCAATATCTGAAAACTCATATTTTTCGGGCTTTCTTTCTAATATGAAGTCTTTAAAAGCGAATGAATTAGAATAGTTTATCTTGGACTGGTAATTGGCATCACTATCATCTCCATCAAACATCGCTTCGCAAATATCCACCCCATCTGCAGCTAATGCAATATCAAAACTTTCTGTAGCAGAACACATGGCAAACATGAATCCACCACCAATGACAAAGTCCCTGATTTTTTTGGCTACAGCCCCTTTTTCGTCAGCTACTTTTTTAAAACCTAGTTTAGCAGCCAGTGCCTCTGCCTCTTTCTTTTGTTCGATATACCAAGGCACATTCCTATAAGCTCCAAAGAATTTCCCGTATTGTCCTGTGAAATCTTCATGATGCAAGTGCAACCAATCGTATAAGATGAGTTGGTCATTCAGTACTTCTTCGTCATAAATAGGCGTAAAAGGAATTTCGGCGTAAGTCAATACTAAAGTTACAGCATCATCCCAAGGTTGTTTGCCTTTCGGCGTATAGACAGCAATCTTTGGAACCCGTTCTAGAATTACAGTTTCCATATTTTGGGAAGGACTAGATATCTCTAACAAAATTTGATTTGTTTCATTATCAGAGAGTATCTCAAAACTAACTCCTCTTATTTGGCATTCCTTTCTTATTTCTTCGGCATCAGGAAGTAAAAATGAGCCACCGCGATAATTCAATAGCCAGCTGGCCTTATAACTTTTTTGTAGAGACCAAAAAGTAATACCATATGCTTTTAAATGGTTTTTTTGAGTGTTTTCATCCATTGGTAACAACAAGGATGAGGCTTTTGAAAAGAGTGATGAAAATAAAAAAAGAAGAAGTAGTAGCTTTTTTACTGCCATTGCAAAATTGTTTTAAGTCAAGGATATAAAGGTAAATCATTAAAAGCGCTAAGCTTCCATTTTCACGAAACTAATTATTAAATACAGTTATCTGAAACATTTTAGATCAAATTCAGGTATTTATACTCATTTATATCTTCTTCAAATTAAATAACTTTGATACTGTATTTCAAACCAATTAGTACAAAATGAATATCTTTAAAAATAACTACCAGCCAAAAATTTTAAAAGTCCTGAAAAAGAGCGGGCTGTGTTTATTAGTTATGTCTATTATTATCTATTTTATTTTAGCAATTAGCTACATGAATAGTTAGTTCAAACTCAATTCAGTCATAAATAAGTACAATTTTATTTTGAACAGCGTACACCACTAGACCGGCGATATTTTTAGATCCCGTTTTAATTAATAAATTATTACGGTGTCCATCCACTGTTCGTGGACTAAGAAACAAAATTTCGGCAATTTCAGCGGTGGTTTTTTGCTCACAGATTAGTTGCAACACCTCATTCTCGCGACTTGTAAGAAAATTAGATTCTAACGGACTCTTTGTATTCGAACTTGCTAATACTGTCTCCTTGAGAATACTCATTACATAATCATTATAATAGAATCCCTTGCTGTGCACTTCGCGTATGGTCTTTATTAAATCTTGTGGAGTCGTATTTTTAACTAAATAGGAAACAGCTCCTACATCGATCATATTTGCTACAAATGATTTAGAATCATAACTAGACAATGCAATAATTTTAATTTTAGGAAAGTCTTTATGAATTACTTTAGTGGCTTCTACGCCGTTTAATAATGGCATTTTTAAATCCATAATAATAATATCAGGATGAATCGCACTGCTATTTAAAAAAGAAAGTAGTTCAACTCCATTAGAAGCTTCATGAATAACATCAATATTCTCTTCTCTATCCAGTAAAAAGGAGATTCCTTTTCTAAAAAGAATCTCATCATCAACTAAAACTATTTTTACAGTATTACTCATAAATTAAAAATGTATTAGTACGTCAATACCTTGATTTTTTGCAGAAACAATCGCAAGACTACCATTTAAAAAATCTACTCTACTCTCAATGTTTTTCATCCCAAGTCCGTTTTGATTTTTGGGATCATCCATATCAAATCCTAACCCATTGTCAGTGTATTTACAACGGTTTTGACCATCCACTTCATCAAAAACAAGGTTTATCTCAGTGGCTTTTCCATGACGAACGGAGTTGTTCATTAATTCTTGGAGAATTCTAAATACATGCAAGTGTTTCTCCTTGTCCGTTTCATTAAATGTTATATTATTTTGATAAGTGACATTTACGGCTTTACTACTATTAAACTCGGCACACAATTCTTCTACACCGGCATGAAGTCCAAATTTATCTAAAACAGGTGGCAGTAAGTCATGCGCAATTCGTCTTGTATTTCCCAAAGCTTTTGCTGTCAACTCTATAATATTGTTTGTTATGTCATTTGTTTCTATAGCCGATAGATTAGGAGTCTTTAACAAATGACTATTTAAAGAAACGATATTTAATTTAGAACTAATATCATCGTGCAGGTCTTGTGCAATGCGCTTGCGTTCTTCTTCCTGAGTGATAATCACCGCACGCAATTGTGCACGTTGATGCTGAATCTCTAAATCTTTTTTCTCTAATTCTTTCTGAATGATTTTTTTTCGAGAAAAATAGAAAAATACAATCAAGACCACAGCTAAAATAATAAAGAATACTGAGGTGTATAGAATTATTGAAACAATTTCCTTTTCATGAACTGGGTTAATTTTCATCTCTTTAATTTAATTGCTTTTTTTGAAAAATTTTTATTCCAGTCGTACACTATCAAGAGGTAATAGACAATAAGCAAGAAAGCATTTAAAGTCCAGGTTAATAAACTTATTTTAGGGCTCAATTCTGCTGTTAAGTTACCCACAAAAAACAAAATGGTACTACCTGATAAATAAGAAAGTATCCCTATGTTGATGTAATAATATTCTTTTTTATCATTTAACATATTGTAAAAATGCATCACTGCATAAATAATTACTAAAAATGATGTAACAAATATTTCGAACATATTAAATTTATAAAAAACCATTGGATCAACCGCATACTGAATTCCAATCGCTAATAAACCTATAATCAAACAAAGGTTAACTATTTTTTTTTGTCTCTTTTCTTTTAAGAGATTTTGATAAAAAAAACTGAGTAAGACGAACTGTCCAATAAAATAAATATGTGACAAAAATAAATTATGTATACGTAAACGCATTAAGATATTTGAAATAATTTGCACACTAAAAACTAAGCCTAAGTACCATGTGAAGATAATGTAAGCCTTGCCTTTATTCGCAAATCCTTTTATAAACAATACCAGACTAATAAATAATATTATGTAGCCAATGTTAACTAATGGATAATACATTATTCAAAATTTAAAGGGCTTTCTTCATCTCCAGCTGGCGGACAAGGTGTAGAAAAATCATATATTCCATCAACTGCAGCATTCTCGTCTACAGAATTATTATCAGCTGTTCTTATACCATAGTTGATTTGATCAACATATACGTTTCTATCAGCATCATACTTAGTACCTACAAACATTAATTTTTCTTCATAAGTCGTTTTGCCGCCCTTTTCCTTTGATTTAATTTTTCGAACACCAATGTATGCTCTTACGTGAGTTCCACCTTCATCTAATAATTCTTTCAAATCAACTGCAGGAATTAAGAATGCATTTAATTTATGGTGCTTATTATAGTGACCTTCTTTTTTTACCCAACGTTTTGCCCATTTTTGAGCCTTTTTTAAAGAAATGGCATTAATAAATCCTTCAACTGCTGCTGCTGCTTTTTTGGGTGTGGTTTCTTTTGACATTAATCCGTTTATTTTAAGTTATTTGATTAGTTGTTTGTGACTAAATAGCATACTGCTAAAGTACTATATTTTAAATTTTTAACATAAAAAATAGCACTTTTTATTACACAATAGTACACACTGTTTTTTAAGATTTATCAAAAAAAAACAGGTAAAATGAAAATAAAAAACAGTCATTATAATAATGAATTAGAGTTGATGAGCAAAACCCTATAAATAGCTAAACTAATAAAATGTTGTTCTAAACAGTTTGATTCTTAATATGCTTTGGAAGGATAAGGAAATTGTCAATATAATTAAAGTACAAATCCAGTACTGTTTTGTTCGAAAATAGAGAAACAACTATATAAAAGAGCAAAATAAGCAGAGCTATCACTGTAACTGTCTTTATCCTGAATAATTCTTTTTCCATTCTATTAAAATAAAACAGTGATTTACAATGACTAGAAATGCATTGAAAGTCCAAGTAAAGTAACTCCATTTCGGACTTAAATCAGCAGTTAAATTGCCAACAAAAAACAAGACTGTACTTCCAAATAAGTATATCAGAAGTCCCATATTAATATAAAAGAATTCTTTTTTCTCATTCAACATGTTGTACAATCTAAAAATCGCAAAAACAATCAGCAATAGCGCTGTTACAAATATTTCGAACAAATTAAATTTAAAAAAAATACTAGGTTCAAAGATATACTGAACCGAAATAACCAGTAAACCCGCCACAAAACCATATTTAACTAATTTTTTTTGCAGAGGATCCTTTAACAGACTATGATAAAAAACACTCAGTAAAATGAATTGTCCTATAAAATAAAAATGGGATAAAAAAAGGTTGTTGTGCTGTAGTTGTTTTAAAGTCCCTGATACTACTTCAATTACACCAACAAGAATTAAATAAAAAGCAAATATTTTATATGCTTTTGCTTGCTTAGAGAAGCCTTTTAGATAGAGTATTAAATTTAATAGCAACAGGAATTCACCGATATGGACAAGTGTGTAATACATCTATTTTATTTAGGTAACCTTCTTTAAGTAAAAACTTTTCTTCCATTCTACTAGAATGAAAATTTGATAAATGATGTACAAAAATGAGTTTAAAATCCAGGGAATTTTATTGAGCGAGGGACTTAAAGTCGTCATTAAATTTCCAACGAGAAACAAGACAGTACTTCCAAAGAGGTAGATCAAAACTCCAATATTTACATAGTAAAATTCCTTTTCTTCATTTAATAAATTATAAAAATGAAAGGCTGCATAAATTATAAGAGTAAAAGAAGTAATAAATATTTCAAACAAATTGAATTTTGCAAACAAGCTGGGATCCATAAAATATTGAGCTCCCAGTACTAACAAAACAATCAATAAACCTGCTTTCACAATTTTTCGTTGCAAGTTTACTTTACTAAGCAGCGTAAGATAAAAAAGACTTAAGACTACAAACTGACCAATGAAATAAAAGTGAGACAGGAATAAATTATTTTTCCGTTGCTGAATGAACACTTCTGCTAAAATTTGGACCACTAGAATCACACCTAAATAAACAACAAATGTCTTATAGGCTTTCCCTTTACTGGCAACACTCTTAAGAAAAAGGATAAAATTCAGTAATAACAAGAAATATCCAATAAATGCTAATATTCTGTTCATTTATACTATGTTAATAAAGGACTTGAAGGATCGCAGTCTGTAGGACAAGGTCTGGTAAAATCATAAATTTCATCTTGCTCTGACTTGTTAGTACCAATACCTTGAGTAATCATATCTTCATAAATACCGGTCTCCGGATTATATTTAGTTCCTACAATCATCAGTTTCTCCACATTATTATCATCAACTCCAATGTAGGCTCTAGCAGCATCAACTCCTTCTCCTAGTACTTCAAGCATGTCCACTTTTGGAATCAGAAAAGCATGTAGCTCATGATGTTTATTGTACTTACCTTCTTTTTTGGTCCAGCGTTTTGCCCACTTCTGAGCCGTTTTTAATGGAATTGAATTGATTGCAATTCCTACTTTTTCTGATAATTTTCCTAATGTGTTTTCTTTAGCCATCATTCTATTGGTTTAGTAATTTAAAAAATTAATGATTTAACAAATCTAACAGATAGCTAAAGTACTGTTTTTAAATTTTTTAACATATAAAATATTCCTTTTAAAAATAATGAAGCATAAAAAAAGCCTATATCAATAGGCTTTTTTTTACTATTCTAAAACGGCATATCACTGTCGTCATCATCGTCATTTAAATTGCTACCAAAAGCCTCATGAGCTGATGGAAGGTTTTTAGTTATATACGAATTATCATCATCATTCATAGAAGAAGGTAAATCATCATAGTTACCACTAAAATCTTCTAGATTATCAAACTTTCCTAGATGCCCTATAAATTTCAAACGAACATTTTCGATTCCACCATTACGGTGTTTGGCAATCATAATTTCTGCCTGACCTGCGGTTGGTGAAGCTTCATCATCATCCCACTCATCAATTTTATAATATTCAGGACGATACAAGAACGAAACAATATCCGCATCCTGCTCAATCGCACCCGATTCACGAAGATCAGAAAGGAGTGGTCGTTTACTAGATCCACGAGTTTCTACCGCACGCGACAATTGAGATAATGCAATTACAGGTACATTCAATTCTTTTGCTAATGCTTTTAAGTTTCGGGAAATAGTCGAAATTTCTTGTTCACGATTTCCACCACCTTTACCGTTTCCTCCTGCAGTCATTAATTGCAAATAATCAACAATGATAATTCGAATACCGTGCTGCGAAACTAAACGTCTTGCCTTGGCACGTAAATCAAATATGGAAAGTGAAGGGGTATCATCTATAAATAATGGGGCTTTCTCTAAGTTTTTAACCTTAGTACTTAATTGCTCCCATTCATGTTTTTCTAATTTACCTGTACGTAACTTCTCTGAAGACAAACCAGTTTCAGATGATATTAAACGCGTAATTAACTGTACAGATGCCATCTCTAAGGAGAACAAAGCTACTGGCATTCCAAAATCGATAGCCATATTTCTAGCCATAGATAATACAAAAGCTGTTTTTCCCATCGCAGGCCTTGCTGCAATAATAATTAAATCACTAGGCTGCCATCCTGAAGTTAATTTATCTAATTTCTCAAATCCGGTTGCAACACCACTCAATCCTTCTTGTCCTGCAATTTCTTCAATACGTTTTTTAGCTTGTAGCACTAAACTTTGTGCCGTTTCTGAACTACGTTTGATATTCCCTTGGGTTACTTCATAAAGCTTAGATTCTGCTTTGTCTAATAGATCAAATACATCAGCAGAGTCATCATAAGAATCTTCTATAATTTCTGATGAGATGCGAATTAAACTTCGTTGAATAAACTTTTGTAGAATGATTCTGGAGTGAAATTCAATATGTGCAGATGAAGATATTTTTTGCGTAAGCTGAATTAAGTAAAAATCACCTCCAGCTATATCTAACTTACCGTTTTTCTTTAACTGAGCTGACACAGTCAACAAGTCAATAGGCTGAGTATCAGTAAAAAGCTGGACAATAGCTTCAAAAATATGTTTGTGCGCTTCTTTGTAAAAAGCGTCTGGTTGAAGAATATCAATTACATCATCGACACCTTTTTTATCAATCATCATTGCTCCCAGAACAGCTTCTTCTAGTTCGATTACCTGTGGTGGTAATTTTCCTTTTTCTAAACTTATGATTGTTGTTTTATCGACCTTAACAGGGTTTATATTTTTGAAGTTCTCCATACTGCGAAAGTAACATAATTTTAAAAAATATTTTTCTTGAGTTATTACAAAAAATTGTTTATAAGTAACTGATTTTTGTTTATAACCAAAAAAAAATCCGAAACTATAGGGCTTCGGATTTAAATGTTGTTTGTAAGATTTTACTCTTTATATTCGCCCATTTTACTGTATTTATCCATCCTCTGAGCGATTAATTTTTCTGTTGATAAGTCTTTCAATTCTGCATAGCCTTTCAATATATATTCTTCTACTGTTTTAAAAGTAGTTTCTCTATCATAATGAGCACCACCTAATGGTTCAGGAATAATATCATCAATCAACTTTTGCTTTTTCATATCAGAAGAAGTCAATTTCAGAGCTTCTGCAGCTTGTTCCTTGTACTCCCAGCTTTTCCATAAAATAGAAGAACATGATTCTGGTGAAATAACAGAATACCAAGTATTCTCAAGCATGTATACGCGATCTCCTACACCTATTCCCAATGCACCACCTGAAGCACCTTCACCAACAATAATGGTAATAATAGGCACTTTAAGACGAACCATTTCAAAGATATTCCTAGCAATTGCTTCACCTTGTCCGCGCTCTTCAGCTTCAAGACCAGGATAAGCACCTGGAGTATCAATAAGTGTCAAAACGGGAATACCAAATTTTTCAGCCATTTTCATTAAACGCAATGCCTTACGGTAACCTTCTGGATTTGCCATCCCAAAGTTTCTGTATTGACGTGTCTTTGTATTGTAGCCCTTTTGTTGACCTACAATCATAAAAGACTGACCGCCTATTTTACCTAAACCACCAATCATCGCTTTATCATCTTTAAACCCTCTATCTCCATGAAGTTCTAGAAAGGTATCACCACAAATTGCTTTGATATGATCTAATGTATACGGTCTGTTTGGGTGTCTTGACAACTGTACACGTTGCCATGCAGTCAAGTTTTTATAAATATGCTTTTTGGTTTCTATTAGCTTCTTGTTGATTTGTTTACAAGTTGTTGTAACATCAACATCTGATTCCTGACCAATAACAAGGCATTTATCTAACTGATCTTCTAGTTCTTTTATTGGAAGTTCAAAATCTAAATATTCCATATGATTTATGCGTTTTTGTTTTTTATTTGGAACTGCAAATATAAAATATTAAATCGTTTGCAGCCCTTTATTTTTTATTTAAGTATGTTAAGTTCATCAAGTTTTGGCAAAAACTAAACAAATTACTGCCCTACAAATTCAACTAATATACTCAAAGCCAACGGCAAGAGCCGCTAATCTACTCTATTTACTTTTGTCCTTTCATCCTGTATTTACGTTCTTTATAAAGGTAAGATGCCGTTGTGACATGAGCTAAGGCATCTTTCGCCATTTCGCTATTGACTTTCACTGGAGTCAACACGGTGTCGTTTTTCATTTCAAATTGCACTGGTTCCTTATTGGGCTGTAATATAACAACTTGATTCCCTACTCTAAAGGCATTGTTATTATGAAATTGCATAATAGCTCTTCCAGTTGTATTGGCCGGGAGTTTCATTAAATTGCGTCCGGGCATCGGGTTTTGTACATCCATACCTATAAAATTTAAAACAGTTGGAGCAATATCTATTTGACTACATAATTTAGTGTAGTCCACACCTTTTGGCACATTAGGACCTATAAGCAATGCCGGGATGTGAAATTTATTGATAGGCACTAAATTTTTCCCATAGGTTCTGGTATTATGATCTGCTATTACTAAGAAAATAGTGTTTTTGAAATACGATTCTTTTTTTGCCATTTCGAAGAATTTTCCAATAGAGAAATCAGCATATTTCATGGCATTGTGAACAGTATTTTTCTGTTTGTCGTATAATTCAATGCGCCCATCAGGAAACTCAAAAGGTTCGTGATTAGATGTAGAGAACATCAACGAGAAAAAAGGCTTATTCCCTTTGGACTTAAAATAAGTATTTGCTTTGACAGCTAAATCTTCATCTGAATAACCCCAAGTCCCTTTAAATGCTGTTTTATCATTTTTATAATCTGACTCGTCAATTATATCACTAAAACCATTACCATTAAAAAAAGCTGCCATATTATCAAAATTTGCCATACCGCCATAGATAAAACTAGTTTGATAGCCTTTCTCTTTTAAATTTTGAGCCAACGTATAAAAAGCAGTTTGTGAATTACTCAATTTTACCACACTCTCTGAAGGTGAAGGTAAAAAACCGGTAATCACAGCTTCAATTCCTCGTACACTTCTTGTACCAGTGGCATAAAGATTTGTAAACAATAGCCCTTCTTTAGTTAATTTATCAAACTCAGGAGTCAAAGGCAAGCCTCCTAGACTTCCCACATATTCAGCACCTAGACTTTCTTGAAGAAAAATTACCACATTGTAAGGCCTAGCAATAGTACTATCTGATTTTTGAACGTGCATCAGCGGCAAATCGGGATTAGTGAAATCTGCTTCTGGTACATTCATATATTTTTTAACTCTGCTAATGGCTTCATTAGCATCCATTTTTCCGTACATCTTAGCCGCATCTCCTTCATTTTTAATAGAATAAAGGGCAAAACCAACAGTATACAAAGAATTTAACCCCAAATTATTGGTTAGCTGATCCGTTGAAAATATCGCATTACTAGCATTTATAGGTCGTTTTGAAACCAGACTAGAACGTGCTCCAAAAAACAATAAAAAGGCAACTAGAGGAAACAGCATTAATTTGGTACGGTACATGGTGAATTTGGGATAAAATAAAACCCCTGCTTTTTTAATACTGTAAATGAGTGCCAGTGCAAGAAAAAAGAATGAAAAAACCATCGATCCTAAATAGCTTTTCACTAAGGTTCCCATAACTTCCCTAGGATAAATCAAGTAATCAATAAATAATTTATTTGGACGGGTATCATACTCTTTTATAAAATCATGACTCGCTAATTCGATAAAAAGCATTAGAAACAAAAAAGCAATAAAGTAGAATGCAAAAAAACGTCTTATTTTCTGCAGATATTCATCGGGAAGGACACATAATAGTAAGGTAGGCAAAAAAGAAATATAAGATAAAAGTATCAGATCCATGCGCAAACCAATGGGGAAAATCATCCAATAATCTGGCGTTTGCATCACGCGATCTTTAAAAATAAAAAAAAGGATAATCCTGCTTAGTGTTGTAATAAGAAGCCCAATAAAAAGGAAATTAAAGATTGGTTTTAGGAAAATTATTTTTTTCATTTAAAAAATATTAAGGTGATATACAAAAGTTTTCCTACTGTACAACAACAGCTATTGCTGACCAACAATCGCTGTACTTTTAGGCTTTTGTCTGTGTTTAATAATACCGTTAAGAATAACCGTTATGATAATGATCACGGCTCCAACATAAAATGAAAAACTCATTTTCTCTTTTCCTCCAATGATAAAATACGCGAGAACAATACCGTAAACAGGCTCTAAATTTGTAGTCAACATTACGGTATACGGACTCAGTTTTTCCATTACTTTAACGGATGCTGTAAAAGCATAAGCCGTACAAACTGACGCTAAAATTAGCAATAGCATCCAGTTATTAAAACTCAGATCAAAAAAGTCAGCTGTAAATTTGTTTTGGTACAGAAAGTAAAGTGTGATAAAAAATACTCCCGACATGAATTCGTAAAACGAAATTACTGATGGATCATGTTTATGTATCAATTTCCCATTCATCAACGTAAATAAAACGCCAAGTAAGATGGAAACTAATGCAAACAACATGCCTTCTAAATAATTGACTTCGACCTTCATAATCATAGCAAGTCCTGCGATAATCACGAGCCCAAAAAGCACTTCATACCACAATACTTTTCGGCCATAAAAAAGAGGCTCTAATAGCGATGCAAAAAAAGCACCTAAAGAAAATACCGAAAGTGTGATTGAAACATTAGAAACATGAATAGCATGGAAAAAAGTGATCCAGTGTAGCGCAATCAAGAGCCCTACAAAAACCAACTTAAGAAAAGCAGTCGTGGGTATTTTAAATGATTTTTTCTTAAAAACTAGAAATAGGGCTAGAAATATACCTGCTAAAAACATGCGATACCAAACTATAGCATCGGCACTAATGGTTATTAAAGCGCCAAGAATGGCTGTAAAACCCCAAATAAAAACTATTAAATGAAGACTCAGGTAACTTTTTAATTTATCGTTTTGCATTGCGTAATAAATAGATCGCTAAAATTCCAAATACAATATTAGGAAACCATACAGCTAAAAAAGGGGAGAAAGTTGATTTCTCAGCAATAGTTCCAAATATTTTATCAAAAAACACATAACCAAAAGCGATGGCTATCCCTATGGTTAGATTCATTCCCATTCCTCCTCTTCGTTTCATTGAAGAAACTGAAACGGCAATAATTGTTAGAATAAATGCTGAGATAGGCACACTGTATTTCTTGTACAACACTACCATATACACATTAATATTTGAAGACCCACGCTTTTTTTCTTTAGCAATAAATTGATTTAATTTATTCAAACTTAACGTTTCTGCAATATAAACCACAGGAGTTAAATCCTCCAGATCAAAAGTGAATTTGGTCTTTTTCTCTGGTACTTTTTCAATTTTATCTCCTAAAACACCTACCGTTCTCTTTGTATAATCATACATGGTATACGTACTGTCAGCAGGGTTCCATTTAATCCTGCTTGCAGTGATTTTAGAAACTAATTTCTCCTTTTCAAAACGTTCTAACGCAAAGTTAAACGCCACTTTAGACTCGGTATTGAAACTATTAACATAAATAAACTCGTTATCATTAATTTGTCGGTACACATCTGTATTGTCTCCCAACATGGCTTCTTTACCGCCGCCCCCTTTTAAATAGGTGTACCTAAAATAGTTGAAGCCTTCACTAGATTTTGGAACTACGTAAAATCCCATTATTAATACGAAAATAGAAATAATGGTTGCCCCAATAATGTACGGTCTTAAAAAACGAGTAAATGAAATTCCCGAACTTAATATGGCAATAATTTCTGTATTGTTAGCCAGCTTTGATGTAAACCAAATAATCGATAAAAATAAAAATATCGGAAATAAAGAGTTGGCAAAATAGATAGTAAAATGATAATAATAGATTGCAATTTCCATCAACGGAATCTTGTTCTCTATCATTTTATTTATCTTTTCAGAAACATCAATAATAATCCCAATAGGAATAAACATCAACAACATAGCCGCAAATGTGGCTAAGTATCGCTTTAAGATGTATCTATCTATTATTGTTAACATTTAAAAAAGTTTAAGGTTCAATGTTTAAAAGTTTACGGTTTTGAACAGTCTCAAATTCCCTTTAGGAGTTTTAAACTTTCAGCTAACAAAACTTTAGCCAATTTTTTATAATCTCTGATTCATATTTTTGACCATCATCTCTTTCCATGGTCTAAAATCACCAGCTAAGATATGTTTTCTAGCCTCGCGAACCAACCACATATAGAAACCCAGATTATGAATCGTAGCAATTTGTTTTCCTAGATATTCATTAGCTGCAAACAGGTGACGTAAATATGCTTTAGTATACTCAGTATCTACAAAAGTATGCCCCATTTCGTCGATTGGCGAAAAATCAGCCTCCCATTTTTTATTCTTAATATTGATAGTACCGTTAGCTGTAAATAACATTCCATTTCTAGCGTTACGGGTAGGCATCACACAGTCAAACATATCAATCCCTAAAGCAATATTTTCCAAAATATTAATAGGCGTTCCCACACCCATCAAATAACGCGGTTTGTCTTCAGGTAAAATTTCGCAAACTACCTCAGTCATCGCATACATTTCCTCAGCAGGTTCCCCTACAGATAATCCACCAATGGCATTCCCCACCTGGTTTGAATTAGCAATGTATTCCGCTGATTGCTGGCGCAAATCTTTGTAACAACTACCTTGAACAATAGGAAAAAAAGCTTGATCGTAACCGTATTTTACAGGAACTTTTTCTAAATGATTTACACAACGGTCTAACCATCGGTGAGTCATTTTCATCGAGCGTTTCGCATAATTATAATCACATGGATAAGGTGTGCATTCGTCAAATGCCATAATTATATCAGCACCTATCGTACGTTGAATCTCCATCACATTCTCTGGCGTAAAAACATGATATGAGCCATCAATATGAGACTTAAATTTCACTCCTTCTTCTTTGATCTTACGATTAGAAGACAGCGAATATACTTGGTAGCCACCAGAATCCGTTAAAATATTACGGTCCCAGTTCATGAATTTATGCAAACCACCCGCTTTCTCAAGGATTTCAGTTTGTGGACGCAGGTATAAATGGTAAGTGTTTCCCAGGATAATATCTGGATTTATATCTTGTTTAAGCTCTCTTTGGTGAACCCCTTTTACTGAGGCTACAGTACCAACAGGCATAAAAATAGGCGTTTCAATAACACCGTGATCAGTAGTAATGCTTCCCGCTCTGGCTTTAGACTGCGGGTCCTTTTTTAATAAATCAAACTTCATAGTAACGTTTTTCTCCCGATTGTTCGGCTGGCAAAGATAGGATAATTTGAAACCCGCATCAAATAAATATTTTTATGCTATTGAAATATAAAAAGGAAATACTGACTAGCAAAAATTAACTGTAGCTGAAGGCCAAAATTTTGTTTTTAAATCAATTTAAAAATGGATTAAAATTTAGGATTTCACAGTTAGGGAGTCTAAAAAAGTGCTTTTTACTGTAGTCAAAAGTCCAAAATATTTATTGGGCGTGACCTTGTTGCAGAAACTAAAAGTTCAAATTATAATTTTCGTTATAACAAGGTCGGGCTATCCGTTGCAATCTCCCGAAAAAGCTCGGGAGGATTTTCACTTCTATCCCTCACGCAAATAGGCGATCTGTTTTGAACGAGAATGCGAAATAAAAATGAAAATGAAAGTTTTAACTAATAATTCAATTACAGTCGCAAGTTCGCTAGAAAGTTCTAGATTCAAACGACAGCAGCATTTCTTGTTTGCTATTTTGGAATATCTAAAAACATTTATAAGCGTACTCGCAATAGTCAAATTCACATAATTTATTGCAAATGATTAAACGAATACGCTTCATATGGAAGATTGTAGCATTATTATCTTTTACTAGAGATTATTTTACTAACTGCTTTAGCAATGATTCGTTCGATACTCAGTTTTACGCTATGAACTAGATAAAATATTTTATTACAATTGCTCGTCCTAATGCAGCATTCTTTTTAAGTTCCTTCACATATAAAATTTATACTCTTTCATCACTGAATTTTTAAGACATCTTATAAAGTTTATCACCTCTGTGCTATAACTAACTACACTGAATGATAGGATTCACTAGTTATACTGCCTACTTACCATATTAGAATAAACACTCATACCCAGCAAGATACAGCAGGAATAATTTTAAATCTGTGATATTTATTGTAATTTCGTTGAATTGTAAATAGCCAACATTGACCAAAAAAACATGACTTTATCAGAATATATAATTAGAAGAAATGGAGTACCCATGGGGAGTTCTAAATCTTTGAGAAATAATCTTCACCGGTCTTTTGGTGCTAAAAACTTCGCTACGTTCTGGAATTTTTGGAATCCTATCTTCGGGTATTATTTAGGACAAAAAATCTTCAAACCCCTTAAAACTTATTTTACTCCAGCCATTGCTTTAGTAATGACGTTTATTTTTTGTGGATTACTGCACGATACGGTGACAACCCTTTTTCGTGGCAGTATTTCGTTATTTTTTACCCTTTGGTTTTTACTTATGGGTTTGATTGTGCTGTTGACTACTTATTTGAAACAAGACTTATCCCATAAAAATTGGATGAGCCGTGCATTTGTCAACCTGGCTATTATCTTAGTAACTTTTTCTATAACGAATCTGTTATACAATTTTATAGAAGCTTCATAAAATTTGTGTTTTTAAAATAATTATTCCCTATTAAGAATTATTAAAAGATCTAAAATTAAATACATTTAGAAAAAAAAACTGGCTATTCCATATTTAAATTATCAAAGTATAGAGCTTAATCAAACATCCCATTACAACATTACGCAAGTACTTAATAAATAGGATTTAAGGCATAAAAACGAGGCCTTAATAAAAACAGAAATCAGATCAATTTTTAAATACTTCCTAACTATTCTTTCTGCCTGTAGCAAACTAGACCGCTCTTTCTTCCAAACTAAATAAGCTATATTTACTTTTAAAAGTATTTATAAATCATTCTAAAATTGAAAACCAAAAAATGAAAACCACATTAGAGAAGAAAGTTAATTTTTTAACAGGATATGCTGTTGTGAGTTCCCTAATCTTTGGAACCCTATTATTAAGCTCCTTTGGCAAAGAAGAAAAAACAGAATCGTTTGACGAAATTACGACCAAAAAGATCAATTTAATTGCAGAAGATGGCAGTTTAAGGATGGTTTTAAGTAATGAAACCAGACAACATTCTGGAAGAATGAACGGAAAAGATTATCCCAAAAGACAAAGACCTGCCGGCATGATTTTCTTTAATGATGAAGGTGATGAATGCGGGGGTTTAATTTTTGCAGGTAAAACCACCAATAATAAAACAAGTTCAGGAATGTCCTTTACGATGGATAATTACCATGATGACCAAGTCATTCAGATACTGAATACTGAAGAATATGCAGATGGTAAAAGTACGATTCAAAGAGGTATTTCAATCAATGAATATCCATTAGGATCCAACATTGACGATCGGAATACCAAATTTAAAGCACTTGAAAACATCGAAAACGAGGAAACAAGAAACCTAAAAATGCAGGAATTATGGGATAAGGAAGGATCTAAAAAAAGACTTTTTATTGGCCGAACAAAATCTAATAGTTCGGGTTTATTTTTATACGATAAAGAAGGGAATCCAAAAATAAAAATCCATGTAGATGATGAAGGTAACCCTAAATTTGAGATTATTGACAAAGACGGTAAATTCATCAATTTCTTAGATAAAAAATAATCTCTAAACCATAAATTCTTTCTAACAGCAACAGTAAGTTCAAAATAAAACCGCTCTTTTTAAATTAAGAAGAGCGGTTTTAACAATCCTGTTCTTTAAAAGACACCTAATCGTACGCTTGGGGCACGCACGCCTATCTGTGTATTTACACTTGTACTACTGGGACGTGACTGATAATTTTGAGGTTCATAGCCATAATAGTAATATCCAGCATGCTGATAAAAAGAATTACTATGGTAACAATGGGCATCACAGTGATGGTGATGTTCAGCATACGCCTCTTGTTTACTTGTTATATAAACTCGATATGCCTTTCTATTTTGCCTCTTTAAATTCTTTTCGTATTCTTTCTGTTCGTTCCAGAATGCTTTATCTTCCGCTTTTGTCTTCGCTTTAAATTCCATTTCAAAACGAGCATCTTCTACTCCTCTTTGCTGATAGTAAGCCATCTTATCTTGATTGTTGCTTACTTTCACCTCAGCTCTCATGCTTGCCTTTTGGGCATTAGCAGTAGCTACCGCACTGAAAAATAATATCGTAAATAAATTTTTAATCGTCTTCATCATTTTTAAATTTTAGTGATAGGTCACTATCGTTTATAGTAATAAGACAACTATAAACTAAAAAACCCTACCCTAAAGACAAAAAAATAATATCTTACAGATAAAGAAGAAACACGATTAAAAAACAGCTCGATTTTACACAAAATGCAAAGTGGAAGTTATTGTAAATTTGAATTCAGACTTTCACTCCAGTTGCAAGATTGTTTTATTTACTGTGCAATTGCATAAAATGAATTACCTCATCAAAACGGTCGCTCCATGGCCAAAAGTATTGTGTAACCATAGGCACATGTTTTTTATCCAGATGAATAGCAGATATATTGGCCTGAAACGGTTTTAAAGCTTTTAGGAAACGATTGTTTGCTGTTATTATTGAGGGATAGGTTTTATCTCCTAAATAAATAAGAAAGGGTGGGGAGTTGCTATCTAAAAAATAAATGGGTGAAGCCTCTTCCCAATTTTCAGGTTTTCGAGTCCAAGTAGTCAAATAATCATCAGTTGTTGTGGGCGGGTTTTGTTCCAAATAATTTTTCATATCTAACCCTGCAGCATCATTCAAAATAATTCCTGAAATAGTCTTAGGATCAATGCCGTACTTAGAATTCATTACAGCCAAAGCACCAAGATGACCACCAGCTGAATGTCCTGTGATAAAAAGATTCTTAGCGTTTCCTTTATATTTACTAATATTCTGCTGAGTCCATTTAATTACTGCCGCAATTTCCTTAGTCATATCATCATAATTTGCTTTAGGGCTCAATGTATAATCCGGGATAATGGTGATTACGCCTTTCCTTGCAAAATTTCGTCCTAATAAATCATAGGTGCCTTTGCGGCCGCTGTTCCAGTTTCCTCCATGGATAAAAATTAAAACTGAGGCATCTTCCTTGCTATTTCTTGGCACAAAAATATTTAATTTCGGCGTTATTAATTCACCAGTGACAATGGGAGCTGTTAAATAAGAGGTGTCTTTTATTTTTTTTGAACTACAGCTCATCAGTAGGAACGTGTTCAATATAATTAATAGAGCAAGTTTAAATCGCATTTTTTTTAACAAATATATCAATTCTACCTAATATGGGTTAAAAGATTATTTTCAAACTATATAGCTAGTTAGATCTTTAAAATGAGAATGTATTTGCATAGATTTGTAGGAAGAACAAGCTACTAGTAAAAAATTATGATATGGAACACACGCTATTAATTGTACCTGGATTAGGAGATTCTGGAACTGAGCATTGGCAAAGTTACTGGCTGAAAGAGTTTAAAAATGCACAAAAAGTTTTTCAAAAAGATTGGCATCGACCTCAACTTAGTCTATGGCTGGATAGTTTAAGTAACACTATAAATAATATTGAAGGACCAATAATTATAGTCGCTCATAGTCTGGCTGTTTCTCTAATCAATCATTGGTCGCAAAATAACGATTGTAATCAAGTCGTTGGCGCTTTATTAGTGGCACCAGCTGATGTTGATTCTGCTTTACATACCCCAGAAGAAACTAGAAACTTCTCTCCTATGCCATTAACACAGTTGCCGTATCCTTCAATTGTTATAACTAGTTCTAACGACCCTTATATCTCTGTTACAAAAGCGGCCTATTTTGCTTCGCATTGGGGAAGTCAATTTAAAAATGTTGGCGCTCAAGGCCATTTGAATTCTGATTCTCAGTTGGCTAATTGGCCAGAAGGCAAGGAACAATTAGCATTCTTAATGGCGCAAATTTTAGAAAGCAGAAAATAACTTATTTGATAACTGATCAAAAAAATAACAGCCTTCACTTTTCAGCTAAGACTGTTATTAATAGGTTTTTCTTGGGGAACAACCTAAATTTCAACTAACAATTAAAATCTAAAACCTGAAACAAAGTAGTTGGCTCTGTACTTTTCTTCTAAGTGTTGCTAACGATTTATCCTTACCTCAAGTTGCTGCATGTACAAATACACTTATTTAACCAAATCTTTCTATTAAAAATAATAACCAATTATAATAATATTTAACTGCTTCATAATTTTTATCTGTTAACTATGGTACAAATATAAATCGGTATCTCAAATTACAATTTAGTTTTAGACAACAACCCTTTTAGTGTCGATGAATGGTAGTTATCTATAGTTGAATAGAATAGTACATCTTAATCCAATCTTAATTTAATTGAAAAAAGTTTAGCATACATTTGATAGCAAGCACTTTTTTTGAGCACGACTAAACACCCACAGTGGCCTCCTTTATTTACTTAAATTATGGAAAGACTTAATAAAGTAGCGCAATTATCGCTACTGTTCTGGATAATGAAAATCATCGCGACTACACTGGGAGAAACACTGGGAGATTATATAGCTCAAACATTAAACTTAGGTTATACAATAGGGTTAGTTATTACATTTGCGTTTTTCAGTATCGCGTTGTCTTTTCAGTTAAAGTCTAAGAAATACATACCCACATTTTACTGGCTTGTGATCATTGCTACTACTACTTTAGGTACTGAAATTTCAGACTATTTAGATCGAAGTTTACATTTAGGATATACATTAGGAAGCTTATTTTTATTTTCCTGCTTGCTACTGACCTTGTTTCTTTGGTATCGAAAATTCAAAAGCCTGAGCGTTTACCCCATTACTGAAAGTAGTAAAGAGATATACTATTGGATGGCCATCTTATTTTCTAACAGCTTAGGAACAGCATTTGGAGATTATTTAGGAGACAACTTGGGTATGAGTTATTTGAACGGGGCACTGATTACTGCAGCGGTTATCGTTATTGTCCTGATACTTCATTATGTCTCCAAAATCAATCAGGTTCTTCTTTTTTGGATTGCCTTTATTTTTACAAGACCATTTGGAGCTACTTTTGGCGATTTCTTAACCAAGCCCATAAGCAAAGGCGGACTAGATTTAGGAACTTTAGCAGCTTCTATAGTCTCATTATTTCTGATGATTTTACTGGTAATTATTGCTCATAGAAAGGTAAAACGAACAATAATTACCTAATTCTACCGCTTAAATTTAAAATACTTCAGTAAAAATTATAAACACCCTTCACCTTCATACCATAATAAATAAAGCTTTTCTTTTATAAAATAAACTTATTCAGTCCAGCCAAAGGACACAAATTGTTATTATACAGAAAGTCCCTATTATTTTTAGTTAAAAAATTCATATTAATCTAATTTACAATTATATACAATTTTAATTAAGTAATTTTATAGTGAACCAATTCAAAAGCGCCTATGAAATTAAAGTATTAATTTATATCAGAAAGTAAACGACAAAAACTATAGTAACAACAACACAAAAAAAATATTATGGAACCAACAGCAAGAACGCAACAAAAGGGAAATGTAACAATGAAGGCAAAAAGTGATTCAGCTCACGGACTCAGAGATTTGTTTGAAGTAGGATTAAAAGACATTTATTATGCCGAAAAAGTTTTGAGTAAAAATTTACCAAAAATGGTTAAAAATGCCTCTACTCCTGAACTTGTCAATACGTTAAAAGGCCAAATTACGGAAACAAAAGAGCATGTTTCTAGGCTTGAAAAAATTTTTAAAACGGCTGGTATCAAACCAGAGGCGCAAAAATGCGATGCGATGGACGGAATTTTGAAAGAAACAGAAAATCTAATGAAGAATACTGATTCGGGAAATGTTAGAGATGCAGGAATAATTGCTTCAGAACAAAAAGTAAAACATTATGAAATAGCAACTTACGGAACACTTCATGCTTTTGCTCAAACTTTGGGAGAAAATAAAGTTGCTGATTTACTCGCTATGACTTTAAATGAAGAAAAGAAAGCCGATGCTGCATTAACAACTATTGCCATGGCTTCTATTAATAAAAATGCATTTAAAGCTGATGCTATCACAAATACATAAAATCAGAGCTAAAAAATAACAACTTAATAAGTTTATTTAGTAAAGCCTCTTAACAAAGAGGCTTTTTTCTTTTTTTAATTTAAAGCCAACGATATTTTTGCGAAATTTAGTCTTATGTAACAAAAGTTACTGTAAACGCCTTTTTGAAGCCGTACTTTTGTACTGCAAAAAGAGCGATAATGCATGTAAAATGAAAATGATGCTCTACAATGCACTATTAACTTAAAATACAACAAAATGAAATTAGAAGACATCATCAAAGAAAACCAAGGAACTGTAGTAGATGTGCGCTCCTACGGAGAATTTATGGGTGGTAATGTTGCCGGTTCTGTCAATATTGCCTTGAATGAAATTCCGGAGAGAATTGAAGAATTAAAAAAATTAAAGGCACCACTAATCCTCTGCTGTGCTTCTGGAAATAGAAGCGGACAAGCACAACATTTTCTATCACAACATGGAATCGAATGCTTCAACGGCGGATCATGGTTAGACGTAAATTATTATAAATCACTAGCAAATAAGTAAGATGATTAACACACTTAAAAAGTTATTTGGAATTGGACCTGCAGTTAATTATGCTGAATTAGTAAAACAAGGAGCTGTAATACTAGATGTTCGTAGTCCAGGAGAATACAAACAAGGACACGTTAAAGGTTCGATAAATGCACCTTTAAATGAACTAAGCAAGCACATTTCTAAATTGAAAAAAGACGCCACTGTTATTACCTGTTGTGCATCTGGAATGCGTAGTGCATCAGCTAAAAGCATTTTAAAATCTAATGGGTTTAATAATGTATATAATGGTGGTGGTTGGAGCAGTTTACAAAACAAACTTTAAATGAATACAAGCACTTTTGTTACTAATTGGCATTTAATGCGATTCATTCGTTTGGGATTAGGACTCTATATTGGTTTCCAAGCCTTTCAAACCCAAAGTATACTTTCTGGACTATTGGCTGTATTTTTAGTATATCAAGCTATTACAAACACAGGATGCTGTGCAGCGAACAGTTGCAATGTACCAACAAATAAAAGCAGTTTAGATACAGTTGAAGATGTAGAATTTGAAGAAGTGACTGGTAAATAAACATTCTTTACTAAAATAATAAAAGCCCCAAATTGGGGCTTTTATTTTATATCGGTTTTAAGGTTTATGAGATCTATACTTATATTGCATCATTCGTATGAGATCAACATAATTTTCAGCCGTAACAACAAATTAAAATATTCTAAATTTTATACTTCCATTTTTGGATAGTCGTTATAACCCTCAGCTGTAAAAGTGTAAAAGGTACTTGGGTCAGGTGTATTTAAAGGAGCATCTTTTTCAAAACGAGCTACTAAATCGGGATTCGCAATAAATGGAACACCATAAGCAACCATATCTGCATACCCCTCCTCAATAACTTTAGTTCCACTCTCTTTAGTAAAGCCTTTATTTATCATCAGTAAGCCTTTATAAATTGGTCTAAAATGTTTTGCAATTTCAGAAACAGCATAAGGCACCTCAGTAACATCAGTAAAAGGTTCCGTTAAATGCACGTAAGCTAAACCATATTCATTCAATCGACTTACAATATATTCATGTGTAGGAATTGTATCCTGATCAATTGTCATTCCTTGAACCCCGTGCATCGAAGGATTTAACCGAACTCCTACTCTAGAATAATCAATAATTCCTTTTAAAGCATCTAATGTTTCAAACAAAATGCGTGCTCTATTCTCTATACTTCCTCCGTATTCATCAGTACGAGTATTTGAGGTACCATTAAAAAACTGATGGAATAAATACCCGTTAGCTGCATGCAGCTCAACGCCATCAAAACCAGCAGTTACTGCATTTTGAGTACTACTTTTAAAATCTTGAATAGTCATTTTTATTTCTTCAATTGTCATTTCCTTAGGTGTCACCGTATCTATAAATCCAGATGCTACATATGCTTTCGCCTCTGGATTAATTGCTGATGGAGCATGTGGCAATTCACCGTTATGCAATTCTGGATGCGACAATCTGCCGGTATGCCACAGTTGTACAAAAATCTTTCCTCCTTTATCATGTACAGCTTGAGTTACTTGTTTCCAGCTCTGTGTTTGTTCCTCACTGTAGATACCGGGCACATTGATAAAACCAACTGCTTTTTTACTCACAACCGTACCTTCTGTAATTAACAAGCCAGCATCAGCGCGGTCAGAATAGTAAATAGCCATTTGCTCAGTAGCTAAATTTCCTTCATTACCTGCACGGCTTCTAGTCATTGGCGCCATTGCCATACGATTATTATAGGTGGTTGTATTGAAGGTATAAGGACGTAATAAGATAGAATTACTCATATTATTTATATTTTAGATTAATTTATTTGAGACACATAAGTTGTAAAACCAACACTTTCGAAAATAGCAGAAACCACATCCAAAGATTTAGAATTGTGACCTTCTAGTAAAAATTCCTTTTCAGGACTGTCTTCGGTGTTGAGATTGATAATTTCAACGATAGTTGAATGGGGAAAAACCAAGTCAAAACTAAGTTGATGATTTATTGACTTCGTAAATTCATCATCATTTTCCATAATGATGATCGTTTTTGCTGTAGCTACTTCTTTAATTTTCTGTACAATACTAGCATCATTGATACAAAATCCCGAAAGTATAATAATATCTGCTTCCCAACTCGCATTCACAGCACAGTCCATTTTTTCGACATAACTGTAACGGTTTTCAGCCAAAATACTATTATAAATATCAGATAAGGCTTTTTGATTTTTATCAAATAACAATAATTGGTAACGCTGTGACAATTCTTTAAGAACAGTAAAGTTTCTTTTTTCAGAAGCTCCTATAACGGCAATGGTTTTTACATTTTGCATTTTACTTGTTTTACTGTCGCAAAATTACAGCAACTAACCTCTTGCATTCATTGAGGTACAACAAGAAATGGCATTGATCTAAATCAATTTTATTTTCTTAGCGAAAGTTGTTTTCGCACTCTACTTAAGGTTTCTGGGGTAAGACCTAGGTAGGAAGCAATCATGTGTTGTGGTACTCGAGCTACTACTTCTGGGTATGCGATAGAAAGTTTAACATACTTTTCCTCCGCAGAATCATTCAAGGCGGCATTAATTCTTGTTTGCAAAGCAATATATGCATTTTGCAACAACAGTCTTTGGTAGCGTTCAAATTTTGGAAGCGTATCCATTAATTCCTCACGGGCAGAAGATGTTAATAACAGTAATTCAGAATCCTCTAATGCTTCAATAGTATAAGTAGAGGTTTGACCGAGCAGAAAACTAGATAAATCAGTGATCCACCAGCCCTCAAATGCAAATTGAACACTGTGTTCATTTCCTTTTTCATCTATAGTATAGGAACGCAAAATCCCTTTTTCAATAAAGGCATTGTAAGTACAAATATCGCCTTCGAGTAATAAGGTTTGTTTCTTGCGAATTTTTTTAGGAATAAAGAAGGTCTTACACAACTCAAATTCTGCTGCGGTAAGCGTAACTTTCTCACCGATACTTCTGGCTAATTGATCATACATCTTCGCAAGGTAATAATTACTCAAATCAATTAAAAAAAAGCATTTGAAAAAAAAGAGAAAAGTATACCCTTCCCTTCTTCCACTAGCACTTACTGAAGCTTATTTACACTCAGTTTAGTACATTAGAATGCGCCATAACAAAATCAAAAATCATTTGTCTTACGCCAAAATAAAAATTACATTTGCAACAGTTTAACTTTTACACACAAAATGAAGCCTAACACACAACAATTAAACGATTTAACTATCCAAGTAAGAAGAGATATTCTTCGAATGGTACATGCCGTAAATTCAGGACATCCTGGAGGATCATTAGGCTGTACTGAATTTTTAGTAACCTTGTACCAAAACCTAATGGAACGCAAAGAAGGTTTTGATATGGACGGTATAGGAGAAGATCTTTTCTTTTTATCAAACGGTCATATTTCTCCAGTATTCTATAGCGTTTTAGCAAGAAGTGGTTATTTTCCAGTTGCTGAATTAGCGACTTTCCGTTTAATCAATTCAAGATTACAAGGACATCCAACTACTCATGATGGTTTACCTGGAGTGCGCATTGCCTCTGGTTCGTTAGGACAAGGATTATCTGTTGGTATTGGTGCGGCACAAGCAAAAAAATTAAACAATGACAATCATTTAATTTACACACTTCACGGTGATGGTGAATTACAAGAAGGACAAAACTGGGAAGCAATTATGTATGCATCTGCTAAGAAAGTAGACAATCTTATTGCCACTATTGATCTTAATGGTAAGCAAATTGACGGTACTACTGATGAAGTATTAGCAATGGGAAGCATCCGTGCTAAATTTGAAGCTTTTGATTGGGATGTTTTAGAAATCAAAGAAGGTAACAGCATTGAAGCTATTATAGCAGGAATGAATGATGCTAAGTCTAGAACTGGAAAAGGAAAACCAGTTTGTGTATTATTACATACAGAGATGGGTAATGGTGTGGACTACATGATGCATACGCATGCTTGGCATGGTAAAGCACCTAATGACGCACAACTTGAAAATGCTTTAGGACAAAATTATAATGTTGGAGGGAACTCAGACTACTAGAATTAAGATTGTTATTAAAATTTCTAATCATAGAATTTTTTAATCTTTCAATTTTTTAATCTTTCAATAAAGAAAATGAAAAAATATACAAATACAGGAAGTAAAGATACTCGTTCAGGTTTTGGAGCGGGAATGACTGAACTAGGTCAAAAGAACGAAAATGTTGTTGCCCTTTGTGCTGATTTAATTGGTTCGCTAAAATTTGATGATTTCAAAAAAAATCATCCAGAGCGTTTTTTCCAAATTGGAATTGCAGAAGCAAATATGATCGGAATTGCAGCAGGTTTAACTATTGGAGGTAAAATTCCTTTCACGGGAACATTTGCAAACTTTTCTACAGGGAGAGTATACGACCAAATTCGTCAATCAGTTGCTTATTCCGAAAAAAATGTAAAAATCTGTGCATCACATGCAGGATTAACATTAGGAGAAGACGGTGCAACCCACCAAATTCTTGAAGACATAGGATTAATGAAAATGCTACCTGGAATGACTGTAATCAATACGTGTGATTACAATCAAACAAAAGCAGCTACATTAGCACTTGCTGATCATCATGGACCTGCTTACTTACGTTTTGGACGTCCAGTGGTGCCTAACTTTATGCCTGCTGACGAACCGTTCGTTATTGGTAAAGCAATTATGTTAAATGAAGGTACTGATGTAACTATTGTTGCTACAGGACATTTAGTATGGGAAGCACTTATCGCTGCTGAAGCATTAGAAGCAAAAGGAATCTCTGCGGAAGTAATCAACATTCATACGATCAAACCATTAGACGAAGAAGCAATTCTAAAATCATTGGCTAAAACGAAATGTGTTGTTACTGCTGAAGAGCACAACATCCTAGGCGGACTTGGAGAAAGTGTTTCTAGAGTATTAGCGCTAAACAATCCAGCTCCACAAGAGTTTGTTGCTGTTAATGATAGTTTTGGTGAATCTGGAACTCCTGCACAATTAATGGAAAAATACCAATTAAACAACGAAGCAATTGTTGCAGCTGTAGAAAAAGTTATCAAAAGAAAATAATATATTGTAAATACAAATTAAGCTCTAAAAGCTTATTGTATTAAATCTTGAAAGGCCGTTGATTATAGATAATATCTATAATCAACGGCTTTTTTTTTAGCAGTCAAATAAGCATTCCAACACTACAATTATAGTAGCACTTATATCATTGGAATAAACCTAATAGATTATGCTATTGGCAAAAAAAATCCCATTCGCGTTAACGAATGGGATGATATAATGAAATTTCTATTTACTAATGACAGTTTTTATCTAAATGCTTTTTTAATCGTGCTGGATCAGTAATATTACCGCTACAGTTAGGAATATCACCAAAGGCATAATAAGTTCCATCTGTTTTGGTTATTTCTAGTTTTGTTGTGTAGTTATCACCATCATCATCTACATCAAGGAAATTAGGAACGCCATCACCATCCGTGTCATCAGGATTTGAAGCTGGAGTAGTAGGATATAAAACTGTATTGGTAAAATTATACATATAACCGTCACCATTTAGATCCTCTAAGTATGATGGTATTCCATCACCATCTTGATCCAAACGTTGCACTTCATACAATTTAAAGCTAAAAACAAGTGGTGCATAACTTGGAATGGTACCACTTCCAGTATTAAAATAAGCTAAACCAGAAGGTATAAACATCACTCCCGCGCCAAAATCTTTATAAGAGACAGTGCCATCATTATTACTACTATAAGTACCTGATTTGAACTGTGGAAAAATTTCTCCCCAACCTAGAATGGTAGAATACAAACTTAATACTTGTTGTGGATACTTCACCTCTTCAAATGGAGTTGCTGTCAAAGTAGTTACTTTATCTGCGTCAATTACTTGTTCTAAATACTCCCCTTTATAAGATGCTAACACGCCATCAACATTTGTAGGCGAAGTCCCTGTTCCTTCTCTAAGAACTAAGTAGTATAACTTATACATAACATCATGAAACTTCACATCTCTACTTAACAGTTTAGGAAATGTAGTACTGTTTTTGTAAGACATGATTGAAGGCTGCTGACCACCTGTTGGAATCTTAGTAAAAACTACGTCCTGATCATCTGGCGCACCCGGGTTATTAGTAACGGTGATATAATAATTATTTAAATATTCTTCAATATCAGTAATATCAGTGGTAAACTGTTCACTATATTCTCTTGGAGGGGTAATTTCTGTAGTATCATTCTTTGAACATGAAAATAAAGACAGTGTTGTAATTGATAAAATAAAATAATACTTAAATTTGTTCATTATAGCTGATTTTTAAGTGCGCAAGATACAATATTGATTTATTTTTGTAAACTATTTAACTCTGATTTTAGAATTTTTATGAGAATCGATAAATTTTTATGGTGTGTCCGATATTACAAGACAAGAAATATGGTTACGGAGGCATGTAAAAAAAATCATGTAACTGTAAACGGCCAAGTTGCTAAGCCTTCAAAAGAAGTATTTCCTACGGATAAGATCACCTTTAGAAAAGACCAGATTACCCAAATTATAACCGTTCTTGATATTCCTGAAAGCCGCGTTGGTGCTAAGTTGGTGGATATTTATCGACGCAATGACACTCCTCCGGAAGTATATCAGCACTTAGAACTTCTGAAACTTTCTAAAGACCATTATCGAAAAACAGGAACAGGAAGACCTACAAAAAAGGACCGAAGAGACATTGATGAATTTGGAAACGAAATCGTCTCTGATGAAGATGACTTAGACTAAGCGGAAACATTAAATTTGTAACAAAACAATAATGAGTAAAAATATCATTTTAACGAATCAAGAGATTGAGCACAAAATCACCCGAATTGCCTATCAAATTTACGAAACCTTTGTAGATGAGCAGGAAGTTGTTCTTGCCGGTATTGCGACAAACGGTTTTGTTTTTGCACAAAAAATCGCTGAGCAACTGCAAAAGATTGCACCTTTAAAAATATTGCTTTGCGAGGTCGTAATAGACAAGCAACATCCGCAACAAAGTATTACCACCTCCTTATCAAAGGAAGAATATACTAATAAAGGATTAATACTTATCGATGATGTACTGAATTCTGGAACAACACTTATCTATGCGGTAAGACATTTTCTAGATGTTCCATTAAAAAAATTCAAAACGGCAGTACTGGTAGATCGAAACCACAAAAAGTATCCTGTTAAAGCCGATTTTAAAGGAATATCACTTTCAACCTCTCTTTTAGAACATGTTCAAGTGGTCTTTGAAGATAATGGTACTAGCTATGCTTATTTAAGCTAAAAAAGCCACGATCTCCGCTACGGTTTCTTCTACTGATTTATTATCTACAGAAACTACATACTGCGCTTGATTGTAAAAATAACTTCTTTCAAAAAGATGCATTGCAATGAACTCCTTCATCTCCTCATTATTTTTATTGGCGATAAGGGGTCTTTTGCTTTTATTGACAACCAACCTATTAAATAAAGTATCTATTGATGCTTTAAGATATATAGACGCTACGTCGTCTCTTTTTAAAAGCTCATGATTATTAGCATAGCAAGGTGTTCCCCCGCCTAACCCAATAATCATTGATTCATTAGCATGTATTAATTCGACCAAACCTTCATGCTCCATCTTTCTAAATTTGATTTCACCTAGCTGCTCAAAAATCGCGTTTACAGACAAATTGGCTTTTTCTTCAATATATTTATCTAAATCAACGAAAGGAATTCCAATTGCCGCAGCCATATTTTTGGCGATTGTCGACTTACCGCAACCCATGTAGCCTAATAATATAATTTTCTTCATATAATAAATCCTTATAAATTAAGGGGTTAAGATTAATCTTAAAAAAAAGACAAATTTAAAGTAAAAATCTTTGGAAAACATCAAATAAAGTCCTTATATTTGCACCCGCATTCAAGCAAAGAAATTATGACTCGATAGCTCAGTTGGTAGAGCACATCACTTTTAATGATGGGGTCCTGGGTTCGAGCCCCAGTCGGGTCACAAAAGGTCGAGTAATTTATTACTTGACCTTTTTTATTTTAGGGCCACGTGGAGAAACGGTAGACTTGCCATCTTGAGGGGGTGGTGCTCGCAAGGGCGTGTGGGTTCAAATCCCACCGTGGTCACTATTTAAGCCTGTTTATAGGCTTTAGCAAAGGTTATGTGCAACCAACGTGCAACATTGTTGTAATAGTTGAGGTTCACATAACCTTTTTTACTTCTAATAATTTGAAAATACTTGATTATTCAACTTTAAAAAGGAACACATTTAAAGTCTATTTTAATCTACTTTAGAATACTACCAAAAACTACTTTAGTATTACATCATCAATAAACTTTCAATTGTTCCCATCGGGAAACTATCAGCAATCAATATTTTATTATTCAATCTCTTGAAACGTTTTGTTTCATTACCATTGTAATGTGTTTTAAAATACTTTTTATACCGCTCCTCAAAAACCTCATCAGAAATGTGACAAGCTTCGAGTATTTTAAACAAACCTCTATTCTTCTTACTTTCTAATTGCTTAGAATACATTAAGCTTTTAAAAGCTTCCCTATGCAAGAAATAACCTCCATGTAAATATAATTTCCTGCAATGCTTTTTTGTAGTAGGACAAACAAAATAAAAAACTTCTCCTTTTCCTAAGTTAGAAGGCTTGCTAATAATCTGAACTTTATAATTTCTTGGCTCTCCATTTGATTTGTAATTTAAGACAATGAAAGTATCAAAGTCATTCTTTATAACAGATATACTAATGTTTGAATGTTCTTGCCCATTCCTAGTCCAACTTATAGTACCCGATTTAGTACCTAAATAATTTAAGTAATTCCATTCTTTTAACTTCTTAATCGATAAATACAAACAATCTTCTACTGTTGTTGGATAATTAGCATAACGTCCCATAGAGAATAACCTAAATTATTAAAGAATAATGAAGTATAAATATAGTGAATTTTAAGCTATAAAACCCTATATTTGTTACAGTTAACCGCTTGCCTGTGGTTGGATAAATTGAGTAAAAAAAGGCGAACCATAACGGAACGCCTTTTTTTTATTTTAAATTAAACCAACTATCATTGTTGCATCTGTAAATTAATCATCTCATTAATTTGTTTAATCCTGTAATCTTGTACAGATACAGAATCTTCTTTATTTAACTCAGAAAGCTTCAACTCAAATTTTTTCATCAATGGATTAATTTTATCATTTACTTTTGAAGTTGACAACTCTTTTTTAACCCCCTTTTTCATCCATCCATCAATCTCATTTAACAATTTGATAGCTTCTTTCTTTTTAATTAAACTTGAATCGATTTTAATTTCAGCTTTTACATTTTCAATGTGTTGATTTTCTGATTTCTTACAAGAAATTAAACCACAAGTTACTAACAGAACAAGCAATACTTTTTTCATTTTTCTAATTTTAATAGTCAATATATTCACTTTAGTCTTCCCAGCCACATAAACTGTAACCTTTACTTTTTGCATCAGCTAAACTTACTTTGGAAATAGTATGCGAACATCTACTTAAGCCTTTGCAATTTTCAGTATAGTGATACTTTGACGCAGTCTTACTTACACAGATATAAACACTATCCCCACCAACGGAAGTAAAGCTAAAAAAAGCACTCACACTTATAACCCCCAAAACGATCGTTAATTTTCTCATTTTTTTACTCATTTTAAATTATACTATTCAAAACTAGCGATTTATATTAAGATTAAATTACGGTTTCCCTCATTCCTATCACTAATTTTAAAAATCTAGCTCAGGAAACTTAAACTTTCCTTTCGTTTTCACCTGCTTACTTATGACTTCCTTTTTAAAATCAATTTGATGATACTCGCAATACTCTATAAAAAAAACCTCACCTCGGTTATAAGCTTCTTCTATTGAAATATGATTAAAAATACTTTTACTCATATCTGTATCAAAAACATTACTTAAATCTGAAATTGGCTTTAGCTCACGTATTAAAATTGTTTTGTATTTTTTATCAAATTCTTTTATTGCATCTTTCATACTTTCAAATTCTAAATAACTAACTGATTTTATCAACTCAAGTTTTAACCTCTCAATTACCTCATCATCTCGCTTAATTTCTAAATCCGTTTTTTGCCCCGAAATATCACACAAGATTAAAAACAGTTGTTTTGCAATAGTTCGATTATTAATTAATTCATTAAACTTCATTAATGATTTTTCATAAACCCTAATTTGCCTAGTGACAAAAGCATTTTGTTGTTGCTGTTTTAACGATAACGATTTAATAAGTATGCTCTTTATAGGAGTATTATAAAGAGGCTCATTCTTAACCGTACATTGTTTATTTCTAGCCTTACCAGTACACAAGAAATTAAATTTTTGCACTATTTTGTAAATCAATAAATGATTGCCTCTTTGCCCTTTAAACTTAATTTCATCTAAATAACTATAATCATCAATTGTGATACGTTCCTGTAAATAACAAAACAGCTCTCTAAAATTACATTGCATCGTTACAACCTTTAAAGCTTCGCTTCTAGCTTTCGCAAAATCGCCTCTCTTTTTACAAACTATATTTTCACTTAGTTTATAATCACGTTGCTTTCCTGCAATCAATAGCGAACTATATTTGAACCTTGAAACTCTCAAAAACATTGCTTTAACATTAAACACATATTGACTGTTTGCCCTGATATGTAATAAAATAGTATAAAGCAAATCGCTTGTTAAAGGCTTCTCATTTAAAAACTGTAACGTACTTAACGTTTTCTCCACTCTAGAGAGAAACTCTTGATAATCTACTCTATAATCGTTCAAATTAAAGCCTGAACTATAATAAGAAAACTTTTCTTTGTAAAAGATAAAACCGTTTGCCTCTCCTTTTATTTGAGGCCTGTCTGTTGGCTCTGTTCTATCAATTATACTCAACCCTTTAGGAATACTACTAATGTATTCATATTTTAACCGTGTATCTGAAAGGCTAAATGTTTCTCTATAAACAGGCTTATTTAATTCCTTATAACCAAAGTCGCAGTTTGGCTCAACTCTCAAAATAGCAGGCTTTACTTTATCATCAATAAACAAAATAGCATCGTGAAGCCTCGCACCTCTTTGTAAATTATTAACCTTAATCAATACATCAATAGCAAAACTTTCGTACTCAGCCATTGAAGAAAAAAACTTAATCTCTGTATTATGTGTCAATGTTATTATGTGATTGCATTGTTCATTTGTATAGCCACACTCTAAAAAAAACTTTATAGTTTCTTCCTTACTTTTATACTTTCCACTATTACAAACTTTATTAAACAGCACTTTCGCTTCACTTCTTGCAATTCCTTTTGCATCCATTAAATTTTGATAAACTCTATCTTTTAAAGTTGCATCTGTTTCAATATCTAAGAAAGTAGGAAACGCACTTTTTATATCACATTCGATCAATTTAAAGGGCGTTAGACATCTTAATTGTCTTGAGCTTTTTGGTAATGGATTGTACTCTCTATTATCAATAATACAGCACTTAAAATGCGTTAAAGACAAATTCAATTCCTTACAAACTAAAAACAAAATCAAATAATACCACTGATTAACTAAGGCAAAACCATTTATACATTCTTTATTTTTAGCTTTATCAACATCATTATACTTTTTAAGCAAATAATCTCTATCGTAATTATAATTTTCAACTGATAATTTTCTTCCCGTTTTTATGTAATTATTTATGTAGTCAATGTGTTGATGATGCCCGAAGTATTCAGAATTAAAAAACCATGCACATTGAATAATAAGCCAGCAATGTTTAAATAAATAAGCATCCTGTAATTTATAGTACTTAACATCAATTTCATGAATAGCAGTATATTGTGTTAAATTGCTCGCATCTAGAAAACCTTTTACCATATCAATCGTATAGTAATTGTCTTTTATTTTATCCTTGAATATTTCAGAATAAAAATAAGCCATTGCCAAAAGTGTAATTTCAGAAAACGGAATACCGCCCCCGCTTCTATTGTCGCCTTTCATATTATTTAAAGCATCAATAAAAACGGTTTGAGTATCGCTTGAAATACGGTTTTGTATATCGTACTTTAAGTTAGAACAATTAAAAAAGTCTAGCTTAATCCATTTTGAAATATAGGTTTTTGGCACGGCTTGAGTTGTAGCCGTGCACATCACTTAAACCTTATACTTTTTAAACAACTCTAAACTTGTTGTTAAGTATGTAGCTCTAAACTTTGTCTTTTGACAAATCCCTGTAAAAACCTCAAATAGTAATCCTTTTTTTTGAAATTGCCTTTTAAATCTAGTAAGGTTTTTTTGTGGAATACCTGTTTTAGCCGTTACCATTGAATTTGTTGCAACGTGCTTTTTTAGATAGTTGAAATAATGTCTTTTTTGACTAGCAAAACTCTTCCCTACGGCATTGTTTAATTTATTTAAACCGTTTGCCTGTTGTTGGTTTCTATTATTCATAGAGTTATGAATTAATAGGTTTTACTGCTTCTAGCACTTCCTGACGTTTATACAGAACTCTGTTTCCAATTCCGTAGCTTTTGAGCTTACCGCTCTTTGTGTGCTTCCACAAACTAGTTTTGTTCAATGATAAAAGTTCGCAAGCTTCATTGCGTGTGATAAACTCTTTTACATTTTGTAATTGTTCCACCATTTGAGGTTGTAAAAGTGGAACGAGTGCTTCGGCTAATTCCTGAAGAGTAATGCCGTTTAAAAAAATTTGATTCATTGTGAATTCGTTAAAGTTGAATTACAATGATATCGTAGGATTCACGGTACTTAAAATAGCTATAAACAGTACTTTTATAGTATAAAAAAGGTACTTATAGTATTTTGAATTTATACTACACTTGATTTTATAAAAGAGCTTTCAAGTTTGTATAAAATTGGCTTTTCAACCTCATCATATTTAGCAGATTTTTCAAACTTTTTTATTTCAATGCCAATTTTATCTTTTATAATTCGCTTGTAATTATCTTGCTTTAAATTAAAAATAAACATTGTTTTATCTGCATTGTTTTTCAAAAAATGAAGTATATTAACAAACTTCACTTTTTTAATCTCATTTGGACGGTAATTTTGAATTAAAAAATCAAACAATTTATCTGCTTCTTCATTTGATGGAGAACCTAAATAATCATTTTCATTAGAATTTATATTTATATCTTCTTCCCCATTTAGTTCTTCGATTATATTTTTTTTCTTTTTTGCTTTTTTTAAAAAGTTTATAATTAATCTAAATGAATTTTTTAAATTATATCTAATCAAATGGAATTGTGCCCAAGTAACATCTTTGAATAAATTAATGATATCCATTATAAAAAAATAATTTTCTTCAATTTCAACATGTCCATTATCTTTTTCGTCATAAATTGTAAAAAACGAATCAATTAAATTACTTTCTAAGTAAATATTATTAAAGTCAAAATCATCAATGTTAAGTACAGGAAATTTATGCTTTTCATCCATCATATCGTCTGGAATACAGCCAATAGAATCAATAAGTTTAATACAAACCTTATAATTTTCAATTTCATTAAAAACAAAATGACTAAAATCGTAATCAACGTGAAGTTTTAAATGGTTTGAATACATATCATCAAAACATAATTTATATTCAGCTAAACTTGTAATAACTTTTTGATGAAAAGGATTGATTAATTTAATTTTGCTCTTTTTGATATCATGATAAAATAATTTTTGTGCAGTGTCTAAAATATCATTTGTAAAAGACTTAGGAATTATTTTAGATTTAAGTCTATCTATTTCTATATCACATATTTTATCAAATGAATTATCTGCTTCCCATCCTTTAAATTCAATCACTTCATGCAAGAATCTTGATTTTAAATCTATTAAATAATTGATTTTTTCTTCAATAGTGTCATAATCTTTTATTCGATTTTTGAACTGATACAAAGTGTATTCACTTAAAATAAATTGCAACTTATTTTCATCTGAATCAATAAAAGGGTTCAATATTTCTTTTAAAAACTCAAAAGATTTAAGTTGAATCTCATTAGGGGTATTATTTTTATAAACTTGATTTATTATTAACAATAAATTAGCTAAAGCAACACCTTGATAATTAATAACATGCAATTCTGTAAAATGATTTTTAATTAACAAATAGTCATTATCATTATTAAAATAGAATTCTGCTTCTGCATAGATTAAATTAAATAATTCTAAAGGCTTAGCGTCTACAAATTTAGGATTACAAAGCTTATTTAGATTTTCAAAAATATCAATATTAATAGAATTGTATAAAAATGCATCAATATCTGTTTGAGGAGTTTTAATAATGTTCATTTAAACAAAGTTAAGTTTACTTGTTGCTTGTATTTCTCATCACTTCCATTACTGGGGATGTTGTTTGTCTAGGTACTAACTTACTGAAATATTCTAACATTTGATAAGCATTATCATAAGTAGTTTTGCCAATATAATTTAAAAATACTCTCTCTGTTCCATGGGCGGTTATACTCATTAAAACAGGGGTTGGAATACGGCCGTAAAAATTAGTTGCAAACGAACGTCTACAAACATGACTACTTATAACTTTCCACTTTGGGAACACATCCGTTTTGTGAGGCTCACCTGCTTTCTCCTTAATACGAGCTTTAGTAGGTTTGTTAATTTTAGCAATTTGGCAAACATCTTTAATATACTCATTAAATCGAGTAAGAGATATTTTATAGGGCATACCGCTTTCAATAATTTCGAGTGCTTCAGGCAATAAAGGAATAGCAACTAATTTACCCGTTTTTTGTTGTTTTAATTCGATTAACTTAATGCCGTTATTAACTTCAATTATATTTTTATCCGTAATATTTAATAGGTCGCTTGCTCTTTGTCCTATGGAGCACCCTAACAACAACCACTTACGGGCATTAATAAGTGATTCACGTAAAAGAGTAGCTTTTTTAATTGCTTCCTGCTCCTGCTCGTTTAATGTTATAATATCCTCGGGTTGTCTAGTTTCAGATAGTCCCTTAAAATTCTTAACCTGTGAAGAAATAACAAAATCATTCTTTGAAGCATCACGGCAAACAGTTCTAAAATTAGCAATGTTCTTCCCTACATAGTTTGCAGAATACCCTTTATTAAACATCCACATTTTGAACTTTTCTAAAAACAGTAAATTAACATCCTTAATCAAGATAGTTTTACCTTTAAATACTTCACTTTCATACTTCTTAATAGTGTTTTTGAATAATTTTAAATTCTGAACACGTCCAGCACTTAAACCAAGTTCCATTTTTGCATTTTGCTTATAAGGTGCTTCATCAATATATTTCTGTATGTAGTTTGTCAATATGTCTAAATCAACAACGGGAGTTTTATTGTTATACAAATCAATTTGAAGTTGTAACCAATCATTTGTAAACTCAGTTCCTAAACTCACACCATTATTGTAGGCTTCATTTATAAAGATTGCTAATTTATCAAGCTTACTTTTGAATTCCTTTGGCACTTGGTCTGTTTGCTTAGGTTGTCCTTTTTCTTTATCCCAAAATTTAGAATCAATTATAAGTCCCGTTTTTCTCATTAAACGTATTTCTCGACTAATCGAGTATCTAACAAAAATATTTGAGTTTGGAATAGTTGAGCGGAGTAGGAATTTAAGAGTTGCCATAATTGAAAAATTGAATAATCAAATCTAATCAATTTACCAATCACGTGCAACATACGTGCAACCAAAAGTAAATTATTACGGAATCAAACGGAACAATTTAAACTCAATAACCTGTAACTCCTATGTATAAAGGCTTATTTAATTTGTGTCTTTCCGTATTGATTCGAGGGTTTTGTCCCCACCGTGGTCACGAATAAAATAAAGCTTCAAAATAATCAAGGATACTTGAGTTATTTTGAAGCTTTATTTTTTAATACTGCTGGAATTTCCGCAGTAGGGTTATTTAGTATAAAAAAAACGCCTTGAAGGGTCTTCAAGGCGTCTTTTTGATAATAGTGTTATTATTTCATTAACTGTTGCAAAGGCTTCAATTGATCTAAATCTACATTTGATTTTTGAAGTACTTGTAGCATCGTCATTATTCCTGTAGGATTCATATCTTTTCCCAGTACACGAATCACGGCAAATCCAGCTTCTTTTTTGTTAGCATATAATACAAACTCTTCTATATGCTCATCAGAGCCCACATAGCTCACAGAAGCGCCTTCCTTTCCATTTCCAAAACGCATTAACTGTTGGTACTTTTTATCCTTTAAAATAGCGTCCACCTTCGCTTTTTCTATTTCGAATTGCGCTTTATTTTTATCATTTAGCTTAAATGCCAATACATTCATTTTATCAAAAGATTCTAATGCAGTATTTTGCTGTAATGATAACGTAGATTTATCTACATTCAAGATACTTGGTGATACATCTACCGCAATAAAATTACTGTTCTCATTATTTGCTACAAAATATTTTTGTAGTGAAGGCTCAGAATTACAGCTCACAATAAGTAAGCATAGAAACAAACAAATACTGTAGATTACTTTCATTTTACTTTTTACCTTTAGTTGCTTTCTTTAAATCATCTCCACCAGGAATCCTCATTTTATCTGTCAAAACTGAGATTTCATTCAAATCAAAATTTCCTGTAAGAGACATCAAGACAGTCTCATTAGTTTTACTACCTCCTTCAATAAACATCAGCAGTTCTTTAATCTGAGAATCAGTCGCACCAGACTTAACTAAGATCTTAATGTTTTTTCCATTATCATTAACACGCATCAATTCTTCCAGTCCTGCGGTTCTAATGTACTTTTCTGCTGTAGATTTCATATCAGCTGTCATTCTTGTACTGCTAGTTGTAAATACCTTTAAATTGTCTAACTTTTTAATCAGATTCATATATTGTTGCGTTTCCTTATCAGAAGCATCTACTTTTACTTTACTCATCAGGTCAAACATTTTCCTGTTAACTACAATTGACGTGACATCATCCTGACCATCAAATTTATCAAATGCAGCCTGTGCAAAAAACGGACTTGATACTAATACTACTACTAATGTGATTATAAACTTTTTCATTTTACTTTATTTATTATTGTTTGAAAATTAAATTTTTTGATTCTTCGTATTCATTAATATAGTTTACACTTTCTATGCCAACATTTACATGACCGGATAACATGGCCAAAGCTTTTTGTGTTTCCTTTAGAGCTACCTCTGGGTTGTCATAAGTCCCCAGATCTCGCTTTTGTAATGGTTCAGCCATAAACAAGTAAGAGCCAATCCCTAACAAAACAACAGCCGATGCTGCAATGGATAACCACACCACTTTTGATTTTTTAGTTTCCAGTGGTAAAACTTGCGTAAACTTTTGTTCTTTTGCTTGAGAAAAATAAATAAACATGGGTTGGTACTGCTTCAAATGCGGCGCAACATCCGAAGAATTAAAGTAAACTTTTAACTCTTTTTCTTCAGCAACACTAGTTTCTCCCTGAAGGTATTTCTCTAATATGCTATCTATATTATTCAATTCCATAATTATGCACTTTTATCATTGCTTCTCTTAATGTTTTTCTCGCTCTTGATAGGGCAACTCTAATTGCCGTTTCGTTCATCTCCATGACTTTTGCGATAGCGGCAAATTCATAGCCTTCTATATCTCGCATTTGTATTACTATTCGTTGTTGCTCTGGGAGCTGCTGCATTAATTTTTCTACCCAATGCAAACTGTCTCTATCCTCTGATTTATCGGCTAACCCTCGTGCTCCATCACTATAATTATCATGAGTCAGTTTTTGATTATCGGAACGTTTCGATTTTAATTGGTCCAAACAATAATTTTTAGTCATTGTCATGGCAAAAGCCTCTACATTATTGTATTTTTCCAAGCTTCCCTCCTTACACCATAATTTCACATAAACCTCTTGTGTAGCATCTTCAGCTTCTTCCGTACTCACTAACAACCGTTTAGCCAGTCTAAAGATCTTATCTTTAAAAGGAGTGGTTAGCTGTAAAAACTCTATTTGGTTCATAAATTAAGAAATTACTTGTTTGGCTTATACTATCAAGACGAGCCACTTAAAATTTTGTTACAAAAAATTAAAGAAATAAAACTAAAGATACTATTTTTACGTTTATACTCTATACCAAATCTATAATATGAAAACAGCCTACAAATTCGCATTCTTATTCTTTATTGCCGCTTTAGCTTTTACGAGTTGTCAAGATCAAGATGATATAGCAGCTCCTACTGATGTAGCAATCCAGGATTTTATCTGGAAAGGATTAAACCAATATTACTTATGGCAACCAGATGTGCCTAATTTATCAGATGATCGCTTTGCAACTCAAGAAGATTTAAATACTTTTTTGAGAGGCTATCCCGTACCCGAAGAACTTTTTGATGCCTTAAGAGTAGATAAATCAATTGACCGTTTCAGCTGGATTGTCAATGACTACTTAGAACTAGAAGGAACACTACAAGGAATTACTAAAAATAGTGGTGTAGAGTTTGGATTGGTATATAAGCCAGGAAGTAGTTCTGAGATTTTTGGGTACGTACGTTACATCGTTCCAGGTTCAGATGCTGCAACCAAAGACATCAAACGTGGTGCTATTTTTTATGGTATAAATGGAACCCAAATGACGGTAAGCAATTACCAATCTTTATTAGCTAACGATACATTTACATTAAACCTAGCTGATTATAATGCTGGTGCGATAACTGCTAATGGTAAATCAGTATCCTTGACAAAAACAGTAGTAGCAGAAAATCCTATTTTAATCAATAAGGTTATCACTAGCGGTTCTCATAAAATTGGATACCTACTTTACAATGGTTTCTATGCTGATTATGACACTCAATTAAACGATGCTTTTGCTACGCTTAAAAGCCAAGGTGTAACTGACTTAGTTCTTGACTTAAGATACAATGGTGGTGGATCAGTTCAAACCGCAACCCGCTTAGCGAGTATGATTACAGGCCAATACACTGGAAAAGTTTTTGCGAAACAACAGTGGAATCCTAAAATCAACAGTTATTTTGAATCTAATAATCCTGATGCGCTGAGAAATAACTTTACAGATAAAATTGGAACAACACCAATAAACAGTTTGAATCTTAGTAAAGTTTATATTTTAACAACTAAAAGCACAGCATCAGCAAGTGAGCTTGTTATTAATGGACTAAAGCCATATATGGAAGTGGTTCACATAGGTGATGTCACTACAGGTAAAAATGTAGGTTCAGTTACTTTATATGATTCACCCACCTTTGGTAAAGAAAATAGAAATCCAAATCATCGTTATGCTATGCAGCCTATCGTTTTAAAAATTGTCAATGCTAGTAATTTTGGTGATTATTTCAACGGTTTGACTCCAACTTACCAGTTAAAAGAAGATTATGGTAATTTAGACGTTTTAGGAAATACTACAGAACCTTTATTAAGTACGGCAATTGGTAAAATAACTGGAACAGGAAGAATGGTTAAGGAAAGTCCAAAACAAGACTTCAAATATTTCAAGGATGCTAAATCAATTGATGGAATACAAAATCCAATGTATATCGAAAAAGCACCGGAAGGTTTGCTAAAAGCATTACAGAATTAAGAAATAGTAGTTAAAAATAATAAAGGCTTTCATCACTGAAAGCCTTATTTATTGTCTTATAATAAGAGAGCTATTATTCATTAAAATAAAATCCAGCAGGAATCACTCCTACCCTATATTCTTTATTTAACGTCCCAGCATTCGAATAAACATAAACTTTCCCGTTAGAATTATAATCTCCAGCATCACCAACAAAAATGGAATTATCACGCACAGCAAAACTATATACACCATAAACGCCTTGAGCAGTAGTGGTAAAAAGCGGCGCTGTAGGCACAGTCGTTGCATTCACATTTGTCTTAAATATAGCTGAGTCAATCGTAAAATACACATCATTATTTTCAATATCTAAATTAGAAGGATGTGTGGCTGCAGCAAAATTAATAGTACTGGCAACAGTATTATTGGCTACATTAATTTTTACTAATCTACCTGCTGTTTCTGTACCAGCATAACTAGGTTTTCCTCCGCACATAACATATAGACTACCATTGTTCACTTCTAAAGAGTTGGGAACATCTCCTACTTCAATCGTTGTGGATACAGTATTGCTGTCAACATTAAGTACAGAAATTGTCTTACCATAACCATAGCCCCCTTGATGAGCGACATATAGTTTATTACTGAATTCTAAAATTCGCTCCGGCCCTTCAGCAACTGGAATTTTACTACTCACGGTATAGGTTGACAAATTTATTACGGCAACATAATCATCAGTAATGCTTCCGCCATTTCCCCAGTTTGTTACATATCCTTTCCCGTTTGCAAATGCAATGAATCTAGGATTGTTCAAACCACTGTCTATCGTTGCTATATGAGCCATTGTATAACGATTTACCACTTCAATTTTATTAGAGTAGTTCAAAACCACAAAAGCTAAATCATTGTAAAGCCCAATATCTTGTCCGGTATCACCCAATGTTTTTGTTGGGTTTACCAATGAGAATATGTTGTTTTGAAAACCAACAAAGTCATTGGAAAGATAAGATACTGATGCATCTCCATGACCAAAACCCCCTTGATTTAAAATCAACACTCCATTATCATAAGCTCCCAGAGGAGCTTCTATTTTATCATCATCTTTACTACAAGATGCAAAGAAAAATTGGCTCACTAAGGCCAAGAGTAACACTTTTTTGAAATTCATTTTATTATAGTTTAAAAATTAAATTAACAGCATAATTTCTTCCAGGCAAAGGTCTGGTGGCGACACTTTGATACTTCTCATTTAGAAGATTGAGCACCTGAAAACCAATGTTTATTTTTTCATTTCGCCCCAAATGGTAATTTGCACCCATATTAACCACTTGATATTCTTTTAATTCATAAAAATTATCAGAAGATGTATATACAGCACCATTAAAAAGGTACTGAGAAAAAACAGTGACTTTATCGAAAGAATAGGACAAAGAAGCGTTGAATTTATGGTAGGGAACATAAATCAATTGCAGTTTTGTTTCCTGATTTTCAGAAACAGTATACGCATAGTTCGCATTAAGGAGCAGGTGGTTCTTCCCTATTTTCTTATCAAAACTAAGAGCAGTTTCCACTCCATAAGTAGTTACTTTTTTTGTATTCTCTGGTTGCCAAAGCCCAGCTGCATTTGGTCGCCAACTAATCAAATTATCAATTTTGTTATAGAAAGTAGTAGCCGAGAAACGAATGTTTTTCAGAGTTAGATACTGCCCTAACTCATATTGATAAGCGTTTTCTGGTTGTAAATTGGGATTTCCACCTTGCTGCCAATACAAATCATTAAAAGATGGAATCCTAAAATTACGAGAAGCATTTACCTTGACAGCGTAATGATCGCTAAATGTATACTTGGTTCCAAAAGAGTACAATAAAGGACTGTCATAATTATTAGTAATTTCTTTTCGAAGGCTTAACTCGTAATCTAATTTTTCTGCAACTTGGTGTTTCATTAATAAAACACCCGAACCAATTTGACGTTTTTTAGTAAACAAATCAGATCCTTCTCCCTTGGTTTGTGTAAAATCGAAAATAGTGTTCAGCAGTATTTTACTATTTATTTTATAGGCCAAATCATGTTTTATGATCACTGTTTCTGCCTTTCCATGGGTAAAAAAAGATTGGTCCTTATCTTCATAATACTGGTATTGCTCCGTTAATAAAGCCAGCTTCACTTTGGAAGAAAAAGCATGGTGTATTGCATCCCACTCTAGTAAATTTCGAGTATTAAAATCTAAATATTTGCTTCTGGAAGCTGCTGTTAGTGTTCCCGAAAAGTGACGTTCTCCATCATAAAGCTGACTGTAAACTTTTAACGTATGGGCACTATTAAAACGATAACCAATATTTAGATTATAGCTAGAATTTTTAAATTGTCCATTTTCATTTCTTTTATCAGTGTCCAAATAAGCATAATCATTCTCAGAGCTATTTCTTGTAAGACTTAGCTGTGTACTCCATTTATCATTAGCAGCAACTAAGCGATAATGCGCTCCTAGAGTAGAAAAACTGCCATAACTAAGCTGTACCTCATTTGTAAACGTTTTATTAAAATCAAAATCATTATTCAAATGGATGCTTCCACCAATAGCACTACTACCGTAAATGGCACTACCACCACCCGCACGAACTACAATAGAATTAAAATCTCGAGTGGTTATTGTATTAAAATCGGTTTGTCCTAGCAGTTGGGAGTTAATATTGATTCCGTTCCAGATTACTGCAGTTTGTTGCGCTGTCGTACCTCTAAAGGAAGGAGAAGAAACCATACCTAGACCGTTTTCTTTAAAATATATAACACTATTGTAATTCAGTAAAGACGATAGGGAAGATTGGTTTTTAGCAATTACAGAATCATTCAGTTTTTGAACAGATTGTGTATTTGAAAACTGCTTTAATTGCGCATCAGAAATTTTCACTTCATTTAGAGCAATAGTATCATGCTGTGCCGATAGGTATTGGCACACAAATAAAAAAGAAAAGACAAACAGTTTATTTATAGTCATAATTTCTGAACCTTTTTTCCCGAAAGTTCGATATTCGTTAAGAAAAAAGGCAGGTCTCCTGGCTTGCGTCTTGTTGTTTACCTTCCCGAAAAACTAAAAATTTCAGTTCACTCAGTGGTTTTGTAGATAACAACAAGCTTGATAGCTTACAGTTGCGGGAACAGCTTAGGTTTTGAACCTAATTCCCTTTTAATGTGATTTGAAAACAAATAAAATCACAACCTCAATTCGGATGCAAATATAGCTTTATCCTCCGAATAAAAAATAAAATTTGATTTTTAAAACAGATTAAATATACCTTTGTACCATTCGAAAATTAATTTTATGAAATTTTACGGCTCTCAAATAACGGTTTTCTTATTGCTTTTTTTCTTTATCAGCTGCAAACAAAATGACGGTTCATCTACGGTAAATAATGAGGTCGTAAAAAACGAAATACAGTATGCAAAAGGGTTTGAGCTATATAAATATTCAGGATATTCTATACTTAAAGTCACACAACCTTGGCCCAACGCCACAGCCGCTTTTACCTATGTTTTAAAAGAACAAAACAGCATAATTCCAGACAGTTTACAGCAATTTTCAATTGTAAACATTCCTCTAAAATCGATTGTAGTTACCTCAACAACCCACATTCCTTCTTTAGAAATTCTTGGGGTAGAAAACAGCTTGATTGGTTTCCCAAATACCGATTATATTTCATCTGAAAAAACAAGGAAAAATATAGATGCAGGAAAAATTCGCGAAGTCGGAAAAAATGAAAATTTAAATACGGAGGTCCTCCTCGATATGGCTCCTGACGCAATTGTAGGTTTTGGTTTAAATAGTAGCAATCCATCTCTAGATATTTTACAAAAAAGCGGACTCAAGGTATTATTTAATGGTGACTGGACAGAGCAATCTCCTTTAGGAAAAGCAGAATGGATTAAGTTTTTTGGTGCCTTATATGCTCTGGATGACAAAGCCAACAGTACCTTTCAAGAAATTGAAAGTGAATACAAAAAGACGCTCGCTTTAGTACAAAACACAGCAACTTCTCCCTCAGTATTGTGTGGAGCTATGTACCAAGATCAGTGGTATGTTCCGCAAGGACAAAGTTGGGCATCTTTATTTTTAAAAGATGCTAAAGCCAATTATTTATGGGCTGACACTAAAGGAACTGGAGGCTTATCCCTACCTTTTGAAGTTGTTTTAGAAAAAGCACAACATGCCGATTTTTGGATTGCTCCAGGGGATTATTCCTCATTACAGCAATTAAGTGATAGTAATCCTCATTATGCACAGTTTGATGCTTTTAAAAACAAAAAAGTATATTCGTATTCTTTAAAAAAAGGAAGCAAAGGCGGCATTTTGTTTTTTGAATGGTCTCCCACCCGTCCGGACTGGGTTTTAAAAGATTTAATTAAAATTCTGCATCCCGAATTAGTACCTAATCATTCGCTTTATTTTTACCAACAACTACAATAATTTGAATTTAAAAAATAAAAATAGCATCCTTTTTATAAGTTTAACCTTTGCTTTAGTGGCTTTGTTTATCATCAACATCAGTTTAGGCTCAGTGTCTATTCCGTTAAAAGATGTCTTTAAAAGTTTGAGTGGCACGCTCGCGAGTAAGGAAACTTGGCAGTATATTATTGTAAACTACAGACTTCCTAAAGCAATTACAGCGGTACTAGTAGGCATGGGATTAGCCACAAGCGGCTTGCTGATGCAAACATTATTTAGAAATCCACTTGCTGGTCCTTATGTTCTTGGACTAAGCTCTGGAGCCTCACTAGGTGTGGCTATGGTCATCCTTGGCGCCTCATTATTACCCGCTTCGCTAGCTGCTTTCTTACTATCGTCATACGGCATCGTACTAGCTTCCAGTCTCGGTAGTTTTTTGGTTCTATTAGCCGTTTTAGTGGTATCCTATCGTTTAAGAGATACTATGGCCATTCTTATAGTCGGTTTAATGTTTGGAAGCTTAACTAGTGCTATCGTCAATACCTTGACTTATTTTAGCACTGCAGAGGAATTACAAAAATTTACATTTTGGTCCTTGGGGAGTTTAGGTAATTTATCCTGGACGGCTATCATTATTTTAGCCGTGTGTGTTTTCATCGGCTTACTGCTAAGTTTATTCAGTATAAAATCATTAGATGCTTTACTTTTAGGTGAAAATTATGCTCGCAGTATGGGGCTAAACTATAAAAGATCGCGACTCATCATCATTTTTGCAACCAGTATTTTAGCCGGTAGCATCACTGCCTTTGCTGGTCCTATAGCCTTTATAGGTCTAGCAGTACCTCATATTGCCAAGCTCGTTTTTCAAACCAGTAATCACACAGTTTTATTTTGGAGTACTCTGCTTTTTGGTGCTATCATTATGCTTGTTTGCGATAGTATAGCGCAGGTTCCAGCTAGTGATTTCAACCTTCCTATAAATGCAGTTACGTCCATTTTTGGTGCCCCTATTGTCATCTGGTTATTAGTTCGAAAAAAGAAAATGATGGGATAATTCAACTTTTTTTTAAAGCAACAACTATCTTTACCTATCCAAGGACTGTTTATTAAAAAATAAATAATGAGTACAAATAAGACCATCCTAAGCACATCAAATTTAAGCATTGGTTACAAATCCAAGAGCAGTACAACAGTTATTGCACAAGATCTTAACTTGGATTTAAAACAAGGTAAACTTACTGCTTTGATTGGTGCAAACGGAATAGGAAAATCTACTTTACTCAAAACACTTACTGGTATCCAAGCACCACTTTCTGGCAGCGTATCCATTCACGGTCACAACATTCATAAAATGGCTTCGGCTGATTTAGCAAGAAATTTAAGCGTCGTTTTAACAGAGAAATTACCTCCTAGCAACTTATCCGTTTTTGAATTGATAGCACTTGGAAGACAGCCTTATACCAATTGGATGGGGACATTAAGTCCATTAGATATCGAAAAGGTAAACGAAGCAATGGAGTTGAGCCAAATCACCCATTTGGCTACTAAAAAGCATTATGAAATCAGTGATGGACAACTACAAAAAGTACTGGTAGCGCGTGCATTAGCACAGGATTGTCCGTTGATTATCCTTGATGAACCTACCACGCATCTCGACTTATTGCATAAAGTGGCCCTTTTTAAACTCTTGAAAAAACTGACGCAGGAAACCGATAAATGCATCTTATTTTCGACTCATGATATCGACATGGCCATACAGCTTAGTGATGACATGATCATAATGACTCCTGAAGAGATCAGTCAGGATTTGCCTTGCAACTTCATTGAAAAAGGAAGTTTCAACAGCTTGTTTCAAGATGAAAATATTTTATTTGATGCTCAAAAAGGCAAGTTTATCATTAGTTAGTCGCTCTTTTTTTAGGACCATTTTCCAGCTATATGCTTTATTCCCGATAAACTAAAACTACGGCAAAAAAGCCTTGTTTCAGTATATCGGGAGATGCCGCTACTATCTGGGCTAGAGCATAATTATACCGATACTATTTCAATCCTATCTGGCGTTTTGCTTCTCCAATCACAAAAGCAACTGAATTCGCAATATTAAAACTTCTTATATTAGTAGACATCGGAATTTTTAAATGGTTTTCAAACTGAGACAATACTTCCTCGCTCAATCCCTTACTTTCTTTACCAAAAACCAACCAATCTCCATCTTGATATTCAATATCCAAATATGATTTTTGAGCGTGAGAACTCATCAAAAACACCCTTGATTTATCTGGAATTTGTGCAGTCCACTCAGCTACATTTTGATATTCGGTTACATCAAGATGAACCCAATAATCCAAACCGGAACGTTTCAAGTTCTTGTCGTTAATGACAAAACCAAAAGGATGAATTAAATGCAAGCTGCTCTCCGTACCTACACACAATCGTCCTATATTACCGGTATTATTAGGAATCTCAGGCTCTACTAAAACTATATTTAACATTGTAGTTCGTTTAATTGGTTATTTTTATTCTTTTAATTGAAAATCAGCAACTTCAATTACTTCTCCCGCTTGCAGTGTAGAAAGATGTACATTACCTATGCGAACTCGTACCAATCGCAAAGTAGGAAAACCTACAGCGGCAGTCATTTTACGCACTTGACGAAATTTCCCCTCATTGACAGTAATTGAAGCCCAAGATGTGGGTCCGTGACGTTCATCCCTTATTTTTTTTCCTCTAAGTCCAAAGTTGGGCACCTCAGAGATTAATCGAGCATCACATTTTTTAGTGGTGTATTTTGTTCCGTTGAAACCTATTTCTACTCCTTCTTTCATTTGATCAATTGCTTCTTGAGTAATTATACCATCGACCTGCACAAAATATTCTTTATCGACTTTTTTTGAACGCACCATTTCGCTCATTTTACCGTCTGTAGTCAATAATAGTAAACCTTCTGAATCTTCGTCTAATCTCCCAATTGCCATCGTCCCTTGCGGAAAATCATACAGCTCGCCCAGCAATTTCTTTTTTCGCTTTAGCTCATATATAAACTGACTTAGATAGCCGTAGGGTTTGTGAAGTATAAAATGAGAATGCGTCATAAGCTGCTTTCGACTATAAATTTAAAAATGCAAAGATAACGGAGTTTTAGTAGCATCAAATAAGTTTATTATGGGTTCTTCACTTTCTAAATAACTGCTACTTCATAAAAGAATTTCGCAATACTTTATAAGCAGTAGAAAATTCTTATAGCTACAGTAAGTGTTGTAATGTAAGATTAAAAAGTCATAACAGTTCAAACCTAACATTTAAGTAAGTTTACTTTAAAAATAAATTATCATGGAAAATACTAATAAAGACAATCAGAACAAGAACGAAGGTTTTAGCGGAAAGTATGTTGGTAAAGACAATGAATCTCAAAATCCCATACTGAATAAAGAACTTGAAATTGATCAAGATGGAAATGAAAAAGTGGTTGAAAGAGCTCGCAATGTAGATGGCTCTGCAGCCGCTATTCCTGATGAGGAACGCACATGGAATGAAAATGAAAGCTTAAGCCGTGGTGTGGCGACTGAAGAAGAAGCTATGAAAACAGTGGAAAATGAAGACCGCAACTCTGATATTACTGCCAAACGTTACCCAAACTCCCATATCGAGAATCACAAAAATAGAGGAAACATGAAATTAGATGAAGAATAACATTCTTTTCATTTTGTAATAGCCAATAAGAACAATAGTTTTTATTGGCTATTTCTATTTTCTAATTAATAAATTTAGTCAAAGGGGGATTATTGCTTACTTTTACTTTAAATAAAAGTCTATTTATGTCCAACCTGCTTTCGTTCTTACTCCTTTTTATTATTGCCTTGGCAATCGGGATTTTCATTGGTAAATTAATTTTCTCTGCACGATTTCAGTCTGAAAAAATTAGTCTTGAAGAAAAATTAATTGCTTTAAGATCACAATACGAGCAGCTGAAAGAGCAGTTTTCAAGTGATAAATCAGTTTTCGACAAAAAGCTGGAATTAGCTGCCATAGAAAAAGAGACTATTCGAAATGAAAAAGATAGTTTAGCCATTCAATTATCCAAGAAAGAGGTAGATTTTGAAAACCTTTGGGAACGAAATAAAGAACAAAGAGATGAAGTTGAAAAGCTCCAACTAAAATTCACTAAAGAGTTTGAGAATCTGGCTAATAAAATATTGGAAGAAAAATCAAAGAAATTCACAGAGCAAAATAGAGAAAACATGAAAAATATCTTGTCACCGCTGCAAGATAAGATTCAGTTGTTCGAAAAAAAGGTAGAAGACACGCACAAAGAAAGTATTGATTATCATGCGGCACTGCGTCAACAAATTTTGGGCTTGCAGGAAATGAATATTCAAATGAGTAAGGAAACGATCAATTTGACCAAAGCGTTAAAAGGAGATAGTAAAATGCAAGGAAATTGGGGCGAACTGGTTTTAGAACGTGTTTTAGAAAAATCAGGCTTAGAAAAAGGGCGTGAATATGAAGTGCAACAAGCTTTTACTAATGAAGAAGGTAATCGCGTTTTTCCTGATGTTGTCATCAATTTACCAGACGGGAAAAAGATGATAGTTGATTCAAAAGTTTCATTGACAGCTTATGAAAAATTCATTAATGAAGAAGAGGAAACGTTAAGAAACGGCTATCTTAAGGAGCATGTGATTTCGATAAAAAGGCATGTTGAACAATTGGGAAATAAAAATTATCATGATTTGTACCAGATAGAAAGTCCAGATTTTGTATTATTATTTATTCCTATCGAGCCTGCCTTTGCAATGGCTTTAAACGAAGACACTTCATTATACAATAAAGCTTTCGAGCGAAATATTGTCATAGTTACCCCTGCAACACTGCTGGCAACTTTACGTACAATAGACAGTATGTGGACAAATCAGAAACAGCAGGAAAATGCTTTTGAAATTGCAAGGCAAGCGGGAGCCATGTATGATAAATTTGAAGGCTTTGTTGCTGATTTGCTTCGAATAGGTAAAAAGATAGACGAGAGTAAAATGGAGTACAGCAGTGCTATGAATAAATTAGTTGAAGGTAAAGGCAACCTTATTACAAGTGTCGAAAAATTAAAAAAAATGGGAGCTAAAGCTAAAAAAGCGCTTCCGGAAAACATTCTGCTGAGAGCAGAAAAAGACGAAAACCAACTTTAAACTAAAACCATATGAAAAAAATTATCGGAATCATTATAGCAGTCATCATACTGTCAACCATTAGTTATTTTACCTTTATTTATTATGCTACATATAGTGAAGGCGTTCGATCAGGTCACCTAATTAAATTCAGTCATAAAGGAGTTGCTTTTAAAACTTGGGAAGGCGAGCTGAGTCAAGGACTTTCTGGATCTCAAATTTTCTCTTTCTCCGTTTTAGACAAAGATAAAGATGTGATTGAAGATCTTAAAAATATGGAAGGTCAGTATGTAAAATTAAATTATATTGAAAGATACAAAACCTTTCCATGGTGGGGAGATACTAAATATTACATAATTGAAGTTCGCCAAGAAGACTCTCCTTTTAAATTAAAATAAATATATGAATACTACTTTTAAAACGGTTGCAAGCTCTAAAATAACTATCTCTGAGCTGATGCTGCCTTCTCATACTAATTTTAGCGGAAAGATTCATGGGGGATATATTTTATCGATGTTAGATCAAATCGCCTTTGCATGCGCTTCTAAATTTTCAAGTAACTACTGTGTTACAGCTTCTGTAGACACCGTTAACTTTTTAAGACCTATTGAGGTAGGTGAATTAGTGACTATGAAAGCAAGTGTGAATTATGTGGGGAAAACTTCAATGATTGTAGGCATTCGTGTAGAAGCCGAAAACATACAAACAGGGGTTATCAAACATTGTAATTCCTCCTATTTTACTATGGTTGCCAAAGATAAAGAGGGCGCTAAAGCAAAGGTTCCCGGATTAATCCTTTCAAATCTTGAAGAGGTACGACGTTTCTCCAATTGCTTGAAACAGATATCTTTAAAAAAGGAACAAGATAGACATGAAGAAGTATTCAATTACAGTTCAATAGAAACATTAGCTAGCCTTGAAAAATACAATGTACGAGTACAATTAGGTTAAGAAATAGCTTTTTATAAAATTTAAAAACGAGATGATAAGACTACTTATCATCTCGTTTTTTCATGCTTTTAAAATAGAAAATGAGCTAGGAATTCAGCTGTATTTTTTGTAACTTTAAGAGGCAGATTTATAAAAAACATGAAAAAAACTTTACTCCTACTTTTACTCTTTCTTAGTGCAATTGCTAATGCGCAAGAAAAATTAATGACCCAAAATGGCAATATTGCTTTTGAGGCATCAGTTCCTTTTTTTGAGGCAGTGGAAGCTAAAAATAACAAGGTGGCTTCAGTTTTAAATACTGCTGAAGCTACCATCGTCTTAGTCGCTTATATTAAAGATTTTGAATTTGAGAGAAGTTTAATGAAAGAACATTTTAATGACAATTATTTAGAGAGTAAAAGGTATCCAAAAGCAACGTTTAAAGGAATTATCGAAAAATTTGATTTAAAAAATATAGCGGTCAATCCAAAAAAACATTACATAAAAGGCAAAATCTATATTCATGGAAAATCAAAATTTATTCGTGTCCCTGCACTTATTTCACAATCCACTAGTGGCATCACTGTGAGTACTAGTTTCAACTTAAATACCGATGATTTTAAAATTGAAATTCCCTACATTGTAAGAAATAAAGTTTCTAAAACGGTTCGTGTTACGGTTAATTGCATTCTCAAATAAATCAAGTTTATATCGATTTTCGCAATGCTTCTTCCAGATTTTCAGTAGTAAACGTAAACCCTGTACTTTTAATTTTATCTGACGAAACTCTTCTACCTGTCAATATAATCTTTGCCATCTCCCCCATCCCCAATTTAATTAAGAATGCTGGAACATTCGGCAGCCAGATTTTGTATCCTAAGACAGCAGCAAAAGTTTTTGAAAAGCTTGCATTAGTAGTATCATCAGCTATTGCTAGATTGTAAGGACCGCGCATAGTGGTATTAACGAGAGCTTCATAATAAGCCGCGCACAAATCATCGATATAGATCCAAGGCATATATTGTTTTCCTGAACCTAAAGCCGCTCCTAAGCGGTATTTAAATATAGGTTTTAATTTATTTAAAAAACCGTCATTTTTACCCAAAACTAATCCTGTCCTGATTTTTACGGTTCGAATACCTAAAGTTCCAATGGTATCTGCAGCAGCTTCCCATATTTGGCAAGTACGTCCTAAAAAATCGTTGGCCGCTTGCATGTTCTCTGAACAAATTTCTTCACCATTTATAGCCCCATAAATTCCAACTGCAGAAGCGGAGACAAAGGCTTCTAGCTTTTTATTATGTTTTACTAAAACCGAATGTATTAACCGTATAGACTCTTCTCTACTAGTTACAATAGCTTTCTTTCTTTTATCAGTCCAGCGCTCCCCAGCAATGTTTGCTCCCGCAAGATGGACAATATAATCTGCGTTAAGCACAGCTTCCTCATCTATAGTTTGTTTTTGAACATCCCAAGCATAATAAAAAATATCCTCCGAATTGCTACGTTTACTTCTACTTAATATAGCAACACTAAAACCCTTTTTGATTAATAGGTCTGTCAAGTTTCTTCCAACAAAACCAGTCCCTCCCGTTATTAAAACATTCTTTCTCATCTGTTTAAAATTTAATCTACACAAATATACAATTAATTTTGTTTAACTTTAACAGAATATTGTTAAACAATTTATTATCTTTATACTCTCATTTAAAAACAAGAAACAATGGCAACTAAAAAAACTACAATTTCAAAAGATAAAATAGTTTCACTCTATATGGATTATACTTTAGATCATAGTGACAAGCCAAAATCAGTTTACGCCTTCGCAAAAGAAAATAATTTTACCGAAGCGGAGTTTTACAATTTCTTTGGTACCTTAGAAAGTATTGAAAAAGAAATATTCAAAATGTTTTTAGATAAAACTGTTGAACTATTACATAAGGATCCTAATTATCCTGAATACGATATGAAGAGTAAAATGCTAAGTTTTTACTTTACTTTTTTTGAACTTTTAACAGCTAATAGAAGTTATGTAAGCTTAAGTCTACAAACACATAAAAGCCATCTTAAAAACCTCGCTCAACTTTCCAGTTTGCGCACAGCTTTCTTAGATTTTGTATCCCAAATTATTCCTGATGAAGTGCGTATCAAACAGGAAAAGTTTCAAAAAATGCAAGAAAAAGCGTTACAAGAAAGCTCCTGGATTCAGCTTTTAATGACCATGAAATTTTGGATGGAAGATGATTCTCCAGCTTTTGAAAAAACCGATATCTATATAGAGAAATCAGTTAAACTGAGTTTTGAATTAATGAACCTGGCTCCCATTGAAAGCTTAATTGATTTTGGAAAATTTATGTTAAAAGAAAAAATACAAAACAAATAATGAAAACAATAGACTATATACCGACCTCTAAAATTGAAAGAGCAACAAAATTAGTGCAAACAGGGGCTAAAGTTGGCGTTAATTATTTGAAATACTATGGTGAGAAAATGGTCAATAGTGATCTAAGCCGTGATAAATTGAATGAAGACAATGCCGAAGACATTTATGATGGATTAAAAAGCTTAAAAGGAAGTGCATTGAAAGTGGCCCAAATGCTCAGCATGGATAAGAATTTTTTACCACAAGCCTATGTAGAGAAGTTCTCTTTATCACAATTTTCCGTCCCACCCTTATCAGCGCCATTAGTACTTAAAACATTCAAATCAAATCTAGGCAAAACTCCGTATGAAATTTTTGATGAATTCAATGCTACTTCTGTTAATGCAGCGAGTATTGGTCAAGTGCATCTCGCGGTTAAAGATGGTAAAAAATTAGCTGTAAAAATTCAATACCCTGGAGTGGCTAATAGTATATCATCTGACTTGGCTTTAGTGAAACCCATTGCCATCAGAATGTTTAATTTGCAAGGTAAAGACTCTGACAAGTATTTTAAGGAGGTAGAAGACAAATTAATAGAAGAGACCAATTACTTATTAGAATTAGAGCAGAGTCAAGCGGTTGTCTCCGCTTGTAGCAAAATTGAAAACCTGCAATTTCCTAATTACTATCCTCAGTATTCTTCAGAGAAAATTATTACTATGGACTGGATGACAGGGGTTCATTTGTCTGAATTTAAAAACTCCAGCCCTGAAATTGCTAACAAGTTAGGGCAAGCATTATGGGATTTTTATATGTACCAAATTCACATTCTCAAAAAAGTCCATGCTGATCCACATCCTGGGAATTTCCTAGTAAATGAGGAAAATGAATTAGTAGCCCTTGATTTCGGTTGCATGAAGACCATACCAGATGATTTTTATGTGCCTTATTTTGAACTCATCAACAAAGATGTTATTGACGATACACAATTGTTTAGTGCTAAATTGTTTGAACTAGAAATTCTTAGAAAAGACGACACTAAAGAGGAAGTAGCTTATTTCACTGAAATGTTTTATGACCTATTATCCTTATTTACAAAACCTTTTCAGTCTGCAACATTTGATTTTGCTGATGAAAGTTTCTTTGAAAGCATTGCCCAATTAGGAGAGCGTTTTGCCAATGATACCAATCTTAAAAAGATGAATGGAAATCGTGGTTCAAAGCACTTCATTTATATGAACAGAACATTCTTTGGGCTTTATAATCTAATGTTTGATTTGAAAGCCACTATTGTGGTAAATCAATTTGAAAAATACCGTTCATGAAAATAGCACTTAGTGATCTTGACAAAGACCGAATTATAGAAATGGCTTGGGAAGACCGCACCACATTTGAAGCCATTCAGATGCAGTTTGGTTTAAAAGAACAAGAAGTAATTGATTTGATGCGCATCGAAATGAAACCATCTAGTTTTAGAATGTGGCGTGAACGCGTTCAAGGTCGAAAAACAAAACACGAAAAACTACGTGATTTTGAAAAAGGACGATTTAAATCTAGTAGGCAACGGCAAATAAACAACAATAAGATCTCTAAGAGATAAATATATATCCCCATAATTTATGAAAAACATACTCATCATTGGCGGAAGCAAAGGAATAGGAAATGCTATTTTAATGCAACAATTACAAAACAATAAAGTGTTCAACATCAGTCGCAATGCGCCTGAAACAAGACATGCTAACTTAACCCATTTCGGCATAGATGTGCTTAGCGATAACTTACCAGAAATTGACTGCATTGATTCTATAATCTATTGTCCTGGCTCGATAAACTTAAAACCCATAGGGAGTTTAAGCATCGATGATTTTAGAAATGATTTTGAAATTAACGTTATTGGTGCAGTTAAAGTAATTCAGAAATATTTACCTACCCTTAAAAAAGGAAGCAATCCTTCAATACTATTATTCAGTACCGTTGCAGCTAAACTAGGAATGCCTTTTCATGCTAGTATTGCGACTGCAAAAGCCGGTGTGGAAGGTTTAGTTAAATCATTAGGAGCTGAACTCGCATCTACTGTGCGCATCAACGCGATTGCTCCTACTATAACAAATACCTCCTTAGCAGCGGGGATTTTGCGTAATGATCGTATGAAAGAAAACATGGTAGAACGCCACCCAATGAAAGGCTATTTACAACCCGAAGAAGTTGCTGAAATGGCTAATTTCTTAATCTCAGATAAAGCCAAATCACTTTCAGGTCAAATCTTCAAAATGGATTATGGCATCGTTTCTTTTAAAATATAATCCCCAAACTCAAATAAATTAACCAAGCTCATGATTAAAGAAATGAAAAATTACGAGAAAAAAGAACACTACAATACGGATACCACCACTGTATTAGCCGAAAATTACAAAACAATCATTCATGGTTTAGGAGAAGACATCACTAGAGAAGGACTAGAAAAAACTCCTGAAAGAGCAGCAAAAGCGATGCAGTTTTTAACGCACGGATATGCTTTAGACCCATTAGAAATATTAAAGTCGGCTTTGTTTACTGAAGATCATAACCAGATGATTGTAGTAAAAAATATTGAAGTCTACTCGATGTGTGAACACCATATGTTGCCCTTTTTCGGAAAAGCGCATATCGCTTATATTCCTAACGGGAAAATTGTAGGATTAAGTAAAATACCCCGAATAGTAGATGCTTACGCTCGAAGAATGCAAGTTCAAGAACGCCTAACTGACCAAATTAAAAATTGCATACAAGAAGCGCTGGAGCCACTTGGTGTGGCTGTAGTAATTGAAGCACAGCACATGTGCATGCAAATGCGTGGTATCGAAAAACAAAATTCGTTTACCACAACCTCATCATTTACAGGAGCATTTGAAAAAAATAAAACTAGAAAAGAATTTATTAGTCTAATTTCAAATAAACTAAGTTAAATTTAAACCCAAATCACTATGAAAATTCTCTTAACTGGTGCCACTGGCTATATTGGAAAACGCCTTTTACCTATTTTAATAGCGCAAGGTCATGATATTGTCTGTTGTGTACGAGATAAGAATCGTTTTTATATTCCGTTAGAGTTTAAAGAAAATATAACTGTGGTTGAAGTCGACTTCCTTAAAAAAGAAACTTTAGAAACCATTCCTTACGATATTGATGCCGCTTATTATCTGATTCATTCCATGGCAGGATCTGCTGATAATTATGATGAACTAGAAGCACTGTCAGCATTAAATTTTGTGTCTAAAATTAATCAGACACAAGCCCAACAAGTGGTGTACCTCAGCGGAATCGTCAATGATGATTCACTTTCAAAACACCTTTCTTCACGTAAAAAAGTAGAGGAAATATTAAATACAGGAACCTATGCCATGACTACGTTAAGAGCAGGTATTATTGTAGGTTCAGGCAGTGCCTCCTTTGAAATCATTAGAGACTTAGTTGTGAAACTTCCCGTTATGATAACGCCAAAATGGCTCAATACAAGATGCCAACCTATTGCGATTAATGATGTACTGGAATTTCTATCAAAATCATTATTAAATCCCGTTACCTACAATCAAAGTTTTGACATTGGCGGGCCTGATATTTTAACCTATAAGGAAATGCTCCTGGCTTTCGCCAAAGCCAAAAATTTAAAACGCTGGATATTTACAGTGCCAGTAATGACTCCTAAACTTTCGTCATACTGGCTTTATTTTGTTACCTCTACATCCTATAAATTAGCAAGTGCTTTAGTAAGCAGCATGAAAGTCGAAGTGGTGTGTAGAGATACTAAAATAAATGAGTTACTCCATGTCAAACCCATGTCGTATGAACTGGCATTATCCCGAGCATTATTAAAAGTTGAAGCTAATAATGTGCTTTCTAGCTGGAAAGATTCCCTTGTAAGTGGTAGGTTTAAAACCAATCTATCTAGCTACATCAAGGTCCCAAAAAAAGATTGTTTTATTGATCGAAGAAAAAGACAGATCATTGATCGAGAGTACACTATAAACAAAATCTGGTCTATAGGTGGAGAAACTGGATGGTATTATGGCGACTGGTTGTGGGATCTTCGCGGTTTTATTGATAAACTTTATGGTGGCGTGGGATCAAGAAGAGGCCGAACAAATAGAAACGACATTCACGCGGGTGATTCCCTTGATTTTTGGCGTGTTTTGTATGCAAACAGACAAGAAGGCAAATTGACCCTTTTTGCTGAGATGAAATTGCCAGGTGAAGCTTGGCTAGAATTTAAAATTATTGGGAATACTTTGTATCAGTCAGCTACCTTTAGACCGGGCGGCATTTGGGGTAAATTATATTGGTATTCTGTACTCCCCTTTCACGGTTTTATTTTTAACGGCATGCTAAATAAATTGATTAAATAGATTTTAGGAGCTGGTCCAGCTATCCGTTTTATCTTTTCTTTTTTAAAGAAAAAAAGAAAAGGATACCACTACTATCTGGGCTAGAGCAATCCAATACAAATGATGAATTATGACACAAAAATGTATTACAATTATTTTAAAATCCCCGCTTTATAAGTCGTAATCGCTCTGTCTCTTGCCATCGCGTGCTCTACCATTGGCTGGCCATAACCCAAGTCAAATTCTGGAATCCATTTTCGAATATAAATCCCTTTGTCATCAAACTTTTTCAACTGAATTTCTGGATTAAAAACCCTGAAATAAGGCGCGGCATCACAGCCCGTTCCCGCAGCCCATTGCCAGTTACCAACATTAGCTGCTAAGTCATAATCCAACAATTTTTCGGCAAAATAAGCTTCTCCCCACTGCCATTGAATCAACAAATGCTTTATTAAGAAACTAGCAACCACCATTCGCACCCGATTGTGCATATAGCCTGTTGCATTCAGTTCCCGCATTCCAGCATCTACCATAGGATAACCCGTAGTCCCTGTATACCATCTTTTAAAGTCGGCTTCATTATTGCGCCATTGTATGCCGTCATAAGCCGATTTGAAGTTGCTGTCCATTACTTTAGGAAAACTATACAGAATTTGCATAAAGAACTCACGCCAAATTAACTCACTCAAGAAAACAGCGTTCTTCTTAGCAGCCCAAGTAACTAATTTCCGAATGCTTACGGTTCCAAAACGCAGGTGAACTGACAAATAAGAAGTGGTATCTAATGCCGGAAAATCACGAGTTTCATGATAAGTAGCAATCTGGGATAAATTGTAGGGTTTCACTTTTATAGCATTTGCTATAAAACCAATCTCTTGTAAACTTGGAAAATTAAAACTAGATTTATAAAAATTTGAAAACTGGGTTGCATTACTGTACTCTGGAAAGGGTTTTAGCGCATTGTATTTCTCTAACCATTTGTTTTTATAAGGTGTGTAAACAGTATATGGCAAGCCATCCGCTTTTGTGATTTCGAGTTCCTCGAAAATTACCTGATCTTTAAATCCCTTAACTTCTATTTGCTGCTCTTGTAGCAAATTGGTGATTAAACGATCCCGCTGTATAGCATAAGGTTCATAATCTTTATTATAAAAAACGCCTTGTATAGCGTATTGAGCCATTAAAGACTGCCAGACAGCGCGAGTTGAACCTTTTTTAACTAAAAGAGCACTGCCCACTTTATTCAAAGTAGCATTTATACTGGATAATGATTCGTGAATAAAACCGACGCGAGCATCATTTTTAGGCAGACTTTCTAATATAGCATCATCAAAAATAAACAAAGGTATAACGGGATAAGCCGACTCTAAAGTATGAAACAACGCTACATTATCCTCTAAACGCAAATCCCTGCGGTACCAAAAAACAACCACTTCTGGCCTACTCATTATTTAGTATTAAATAATTGATTGACCATTTTTTCTCTATGTTCAAATATAGCTTTCAACTTATTCTTAACCACCAGTGTATTCATAATGCGACCAATAAAACCTAAAGGCAATGCATAATGAACTAAATCAGTCATTTTGACTCCATTTTCGGTTGGTTCAAAAAAGTGTTTGTGATGCCACAAAGCATACGGACCAAAACGTTGCTCGTCTATAAAATAACTATTTTCTTCGACAAAAGTAATTTCGGTAACCCATGGCAGTTTAATTCCCAAAAGTGGCGAAACTTTGTATTGGATAATTTGTCCTGCATACATGTTTTTGCCATCAAAATCTGTGATTTGAAACCCCATAGTATCGGGCGTTATTTTTTGCAGATTTTTAGGACTTGAGAAAAAAGCCCAACATTCTTCTAAACTAGCATTTACATATTGTACCGATTCTTTTTTATAAAGTTTCATGGGGAGTGTTCTTTAAAAATTCTATATTGTTTTATTAATGCTATCGCGTGAGGGATTGCAGGCGGTATCCTCGCAGCGTAGCGCAGAGATATAGCCGTAAAGCCCGACCCGTCCCGATAGCTATCGGGATTATGCGGGGCACGCCCAATAAATAGTATTACATTTTGTAATATTTGAAAGGTACAAACAGCATTCCAAAACATTCTCCATGCTCTTTACCTAAATGCTTGTGGTGTACTTTATGTGCTTTTCTAAGCCCTATTAAATACTTGTTTTTTGTGTGTTTGAACCATTTAAATCGTTGATGAATAAGTACATCGTGAATCATAAAATAGCAAAAACCGTAAGCAGTAATTCCTAAGCCGATGAAAAAGAGGTAATTGATCCCCCCTTCGACACCGTAGTAGAACAGCACAATACTGGGGATAGCAAAAATCACAAAGAAAATATCATTACGTTCAAAAACATTGGCATATTTTGGCTGGTGGTGATCTTCATGAAAATACCACATTAGACCGTGCATAACGTACTTATGGGTTAACCAAGTAACACATTCCATGAACAAGAAAACGCTAATGAAAATTAGAAAAGATATCATTGTTGTAGGTTTAAAGTATTTTTATAATCAGTTTATAAGTTGTCTAAATATTAGACTAATCGCAATTTATAGGTAACAAATGACTGTGCTAACAAGCCTGCTTTAGTATAATTTGACACCCGAATTCTCGCATTTCCTATTTCATGATAAGGCGTATTTTCGAGCTTTTTTAAAAGTTTTTTATAGTAAACGTAGGCGGTATAAACCCCAAATTTAGCTTCTATAGGCAACTTTATAATACCTTGATAGGCGACTTTGAAATCTTCTTGAATCTCAGTAATTATAGCCGCTTTAGCTTTTTCATCAAAAGAATTCAAATCAACGCCTGGAAAATAATTTCTATTGAGTACTAAATTATCATCTTTTAGATCTCTAAGGAAATTTACTTTTTGAAATGCAGAACCTAATCGCATGGCTTCGGCTTTTAATTGCTCGTATTTTACTGCGTTGCCTTTAACAAAAACCTTCAAGCACATCAAACCTACTACATCAGCAGAACCGTAAATATAATCATCATACTCGGCTTTACTATTGTAATCAGATTTGATTAAATCCAATTTCATACTTTTCAAAAAAGCCTGAATCAGATCATCAGTAATATTATATTCTTTCACGGTGTGTTGAAAAGAATTCAAAATAGGATTTAGGCTAATTCCTGCTTTAAATGCTTTGTAATATTCTTTCTCAAAATCATTGATTAAATCCTCTTTCTCATAACCGTGAAAAGAGTCTACAATTTCGTCAGCAAAGCGCACAAAACCATAGATGCTGTAGATGGCATCTCTAATTACAGGCGATAGCATATAAACGGCTAGCGAAAAAGAAGTACTATAATTCTTAGTAACTAGTTTACTACACTTAAAAGATACGTCGTCAAATAATTGCTTCATAATTATTGTTCTATTAATTGCTTATTAATCAAATCTGACACTAATTTACCAGAGATTAAAGCTGGCGGAACTCCTGGTCCTGGAACAGTTAACTGACCTGTAAGATATAAATTATTTACTTTTTTACTTTTTAATTTAGGTCTTAAAAAAGCAGTTTGCATAAGTGTATTGGCCATGCCATAAGCATTCCCTTTATACGAATTGTACTCTGCAACAAAATCATTTTTGCAAAAAGAACGCTTAAATATAATATTATTTTTTATGCTTTGTTTTGTCAGTCTTTCAAAACGTTCTATTATTTTATCAAAATATTCTTCTCTTAAAGCCTCAGTATCATTTATACCTGGCGCTAGTGGCACTAAGAAAAAACCTGATTCCATGCCATCTGGAGCGGCAGTTTTATCGGTTAACGAAGGAAAATTAGCATAAAACAACGGTTCCTTTGGCCATTGAGGCACATCATAAATATCTTTTGCATGTTGTTGAAAATCAACATCAAAAAATAAAGCATGATGCGATATATTTTGGATTTTTTTATTAAAACCAACATAGAACAATAGTGACGATGGAGCAAAAACGCGACTTTCCCAATATTTCTCAGAATACGCTCTATGCTGTTCATCTAACAATGTTTCCGTATGATGGTAATCAGCACCACTTAATACAATATCAGAATCAATTCTTCTTCCATTTACAATTACAGCCTCTGCCGTTTTATCCTTTACAATGATTTGATCAATACCGGCATTAATGTGAAATTTAACACCAAGTTCAGTAGCCAGCTTTTCCATCGCCTTAACAACATCAAACATTCCCGTTTTAGGATGCCAGGTCCCTAGACCAAAGTCGGCATAATTCATAAAACTATAAAAAGAGGGCGTATCTGAAGGTTTAGCACCTAAAAACAATACTGGAAATTCTAAAATTTGAATCAATTGTTCATTTTTAAATTTCTTGCGAATGTCCTTACTGATAGTACTAAAAAACTGACCCACTTTCTTTGCGGTTTCAATTGTAACTAATTCTAAAGGAGAAACTCCTGGACGATACACTAACTCTTTAATAGCAATATTATAATTGCTCTGTGCTTCCATCATAAAATCGTGCAATACTTTACCGCTGCCTTTTTCGATTTTTTCAAAAGTCGCTTCAATTTCGGCAAGATTATCTGCTATAGCAATAAATTCATCTACACCATAATATACGCGATAGGCCGGAGAAAGTTTTACTAACTCATAATAATCAGTAGTTTTTTTACCAAAATCTGCAAAAAAACGTTCAAAGACGTCTGGCATCCAATACCAACTTGGTCCCATATCAAAGGTAAAGCCATTGCTTTTTAATTGCCTGGCACGACCGCCAATAGCATCATTTTTTTCAAAGACATCAACCTCATGACCACTTTTTGCTAAATAGCAAGAGGCAGCCAAAGCTGAGAATCCAGAACCTATTATTGTAATTTTCTTTTTCATTTGTTTAGCAAATATACAAAATGTTTAAACAAAACAACTAAAGCTCTTCAACTAATTCTGTAATTGAATTGAAAATGCTGCAATTCGCTTTGAGTTTAGCCTTATTTATAAACTCCACCATTCGACCAATAAACCATAACTCAGTTTCGTCATCAAGCAACTGCTCAGACATTTGAGAGATATATTCATCAATCACATTTCGATCTGGTTGTACTGTTAGATAAGATACAAACACAATAGATTTGAAATGCTTTTTTAAATCTACTAGATTTTCAATGGGCATGCTTTCCCCTAAGTAAATCGCTTTGTAACCTTGAGACAGTATCTCGTAATTAATATACATCAATCCCAGTTCGTGAATTTCATTCATAGGTAAGGACAATACAAAGACTTTATCGGTCCTTACGGGTTTTTTCGCTTGCAATTTTTCGATATTAACTACCAATTTTTGTTTGATTAGATAACTAACAAAGTGTTCATGAGCAGGCGAAATCGTGTCTGTTTGCCACAATAGGCCCAACTCATTCATTAAAGGAACAAATACCTGGTGAAACACTTCTTTGAATGACTTCTCGGCGATTAACCAATCGTAAGTGTTGAAAAATAATTCCTGATCAAAATTCATCATTGCCATCTTAAAAGCACTGATGGCATGATTCTTAGCATTTTTTGTAGAAACGATATCCCTTACGAGTTGCGGTATTTCATCTTCAGAATAAGCTGCAATTTTAGAGATTTTATAGCCATATTCATGTAGTAACGTAATATTCAGCAGCTTTTGCAAACTCGCTAAATCGTACAGCCTGATATTAGTATCTGTTCGCATGGGTTCCAGCACATTGTATCTTTTTTCCCAGATACGAATGGTATGCGCTTTAATTCCTGAAAGGTTTTCAAGATCTTTTATGCTAAAAACATTTTTTATATTGTTTATCATTTTTAAAAATTTGATAAACAAATATAGTTTAAAAAAATGGTCCTACATTTAAATGTAACGGAAAATTATTTTTAAAGATCAATTTTACTGTAGGCATTGAGTTTATCTAAATCTAAAATAGTCTTAGAATTATCGTTACTTCTCGAATACATAGGCTCAAATTTAGCTCCATAAATCACCTCATCAAAAGTATAAGAAGTACTAATTGCTACAGTATTACTAAACATATCATCAAATGTCTTAATGTACACTAAAATCTCTCCATGTGATTTGATAAAGTCTTCTTTAGAGAAATTATAAAGCGGGCTGTCTTCATTTATTGGATGTACCAAAGTCCAACTCAACGTGAGTGCATTTATTTTCTTTAACTCTAAATCGAGTGTGTAAAATTTATTAACTGTTTTTCCCTGCTCCTCTACATTCATCCCCAGCGTAACTTTTGCTTCAGCATCAGTAAAATTAGTGTTTTTAAAAGGAGTCATTCTTATCATCAGTCCTGTTATCTCACCATATGGGGCAATCACCGCATTATGAGAAAATTTCAAAAAAGCGGTAGGTTTACTAAATCTACCAAAGAATAATCCGGTTGCAATAGCAAAGCTTAACAAACCCATCAAAGCCTCAGCTGCTGAAAGCGCACTGGTCAAGAAACCCGTGGGACTAATATGACCATACCCTACCGTTGTGAACGTTTGTGCACTAAAAAAATAGGCTTTCCCAAACTGTTCCCACGGATTATCTGTAGGCGCAATTCCGTCTAAATGTTCGATCCCAATCCCAAAATAAATTAGGGCAAAAATAAAATTGATTCCAACATAAAAAGACAAAATTATGAATAGGAATTTCCAGGCCTTCATATCAATCATGGTGTGGTACCAACTTATTCTGGATAAAGCATGCATCCCTCGCTTCTCAATGTTAGCCGATCCATTTTTATTAATAAAGCGACCGCCGTAGCTGTTTGCATTGGTACCAAAACCAGTATTAATATCCGCTTTTGACTTTAAATTTGTTCGTTCTAAAATTGCCATTTATACTGTTTATAGGAAGTAAAAATAAGTAAAAACATTGATTAATTAATGTAGCTCTCTTTAAAGGGCTGAAGCATGGTGTGGCTTTTTTATAGTAGTTTCTTTTACAGCCACGCTAATAGCCGTTTCTTTTTTTATGATCAAACTATTTTAGCTTCTCACTCTCAATATTTTGAACAATAAAAAGCCAAATTTAATTAGCAAACTAATTGAAAATCAGTACCTTTATATAAAACTATTTAATTAAACTCCAAAGAAAATGCAAACCAAATTCCTAAAGGACAGAATCGAAGCTGGGCAGATGTTATCTGATAAATTAAAAAAATATCAGAATACAGACACCATAGTTCTGGCTATCCCTAGAGGTGGGGTTCCCATAGGTTATATTATTGCAAAAAACTTAGGATTATCATTAGATATTGTTCTTTCAAAAAAAATTGGACATCCTAGTAATAAAGAGTTCGCCATAGGTGCTGTATCACTTGACTCTTTTATTATTGACGAACACTCCAATGTCTCTAGCAGTTATATCGAAAGTGAAATTAAAAGATTGCGAACCTTATTAACTGAGAAATACCAGCTTTACAGAAAGAATAAAATACCCCTTTCACTAGAAGGTAAAGAAGTAATTTTAGTAGACGACGGTATTGCTACTGGAAATACTTTACTGGTAACAATCGCTATGTTACGAAAAAAGAACGTCAAAAAAATTATTGTGGCTATTGCTGTATTACCTACTTCGGCTATAGAAAAATTTACTACCAAAGCAGATGAACTAGTGTACCTCATTGCATCGCAAAACTTTACATCTGTAGGTGCTTTCTATGAAGAGTTCAATCAGGTTAGCGATAATGAGGTCATATCGATGCTTAATTTTCCCTAATAAAAACGCCCCCAAATCATAATATAAAGAAATTGTTCCATCAATAAAACTGCCTATTATGAAAATGACAGAAATAGATATCCCCTTATCAAACGTAACTTTAAAAGGTAATTTAGTCGTTGATGATGATACGATAGGAATTGTGATTTTTTCCCATGGCAGCGGCAGTAGTCGCTTTAGCCCTAGAAATAATTATGTAGCCAATCTATTTCAAAAACACCATATAGGCACACTATTATTTGATTTACTTACGGAACAAGAAGATGAAATTTACGAAAATAGATTTAATATTGATTTATTAGTGAGCCGGCTGATAGAAGTCACAGAATGGTTATCGAAAAATAATCTAACAAAAAAGTACCCATTAGCTTATTTTGGCGCGAGTACAGGTGCTGCCTCTGCATTGCGAGCAGCTGCCTATTTTGGTGATCAGATAAAAGCAGTGGTTTCTAGAGGCGGAAGACCAGATTTGGCCTTAAGTAGTTTACATCTTGTGAAGTCTCCCACATTGCTTATCGTAGGTCAGCTTGATTTTCCTGTAGTACTGATGAATAAGGAAGCCTACGATGAACTGCAAACAACTAAAGAAATGAAAATCATTCCCGGAGCCACACATCTATTTGAAGAGTCAGGAAAACTAACTGAGGTTGCCGAAATTGCAGTGGAATGGTATATCAAATATTTTAGTGCTCCAATTTAACAACAGTTAGCATTCTCTAACCCTATAATTTCTCTCTAAACTACTTCAATAATTATATTTATATTTGAGAAAAGAAACAAATTAAGATGCCTGCTAAAAAAATAATTGAAGACCACCCCTACATCCAGTACAATAAACCATTTTTATCTGAAGAAGAGACACTTTTTCGTTCTCAGTCGTTCTTTAACGTTATGGATAAGAGACGATCGGTGAGAGAATTTTCAGATAAAGCTGTTGCCCGCGAAGTAATAGAGAATATCATTAAATCAGCTTCGACAGCACCTTCAGGAGCACATAAACAGCCTTGGACTTTTTGTGTGGTGGAAAATCCAGAACTCAAAAGACAAATTCGCACTGCCGCAGAAGAGGAAGAACGACAAAGTTATAATTCACGCATGTCAGGCGATTGGCTTGAAGACTTGAAACCTCTGGGGACTGATTGGCGCAAACCCTTTTTAGAAATAGCTCCTTATTTGATTATTGTCTTTAGACGCATTTATGAAGTTGATCAAGAGGGTAAAAAGAAAAATAATTATTACGTACAAGAGAGCGTAGGTCTAGCCACTGGTTTTTTACTGGCAGCAATACATGATGCAGGCTTAGTTTCATTGACACACACACCCAGTCCTATGAACTTTCTAACAAAAGTGCTGAACCGCCCTAACAATGAAAAACCCTTTTTATTAATTCCAGTGGGTTATCCAGCCGAGGAATGTTGGGTTCCTGATTTAAAACGAAAAGAACTAGAAGATGTTTGTGTTTTTTATTAATTGAATAAAAGCTGTAAGAATGAAAGAAATAACAAAAGAAGATATAAGTCAAGAACTATTTGATTTATACGACGACTACGCTCACAATAAAATACAGAGAAGACAATTTATCGAGAAACTCTCTTTATTTGCTGTAGGAAGCCTTACAGTCCCGTCTCTACTGAGTTTTATGAGTCCAAATTATCAAGACAATTTACTTGTTCAAGCAGAGGACCCCAGATTAAACTCGGGCTTTATAACTTATAATTCTCCCAAAGGAGGAGGAGCAATTAAAGGACTATTATCAAAGCCTATTAATACTAAAAAGAAGTTAGCCGGAATTATTGTAGTCCACGAAAATAGAGGATTAAATCCCTATATCGAAGATGTAGGTCGAAGAGCCGCATTAGATGGTTTTATAACGCTAGCCCCCGATGCATTATCTCCTTTGGGTGGTTATCCCGGAAATGATGATGATGGAAGAGAATTACAAAAAAAACGCAATAGAGAGGAAATGCTCGAAGACTTTATTGCTGCTTATGAATATCTTAAAAATCATAAGGATTGCAATGGCCATATTGGTGTTGTTGGGTTTTGCTTTGGTGGCTGGATTGCCAATATGATGGCTGTTAAAATTCCTACATTGGGAGCTGCAGTACCTTATTATGGAGGACAACCCACTGCTGAAGAAGCATCGCTAATAAAAACACCTTTACTATTAAATTATGCAGGACTGGACACTCGTGTTAATGAAGGTTGGCCCGCTTATGAAGCAATATTAAAAAAGAATAACGTTGAAAATACGGCCTATTTTTATGCAAATGTGAACCACGGCTTTCACAACAACACCACTCCGCGTTATGATGAAGCCGCCGCTACTTTATCTTGGAACCGAACAATGAGCTTTTTCAAAGAAAAATTAAATAAAAAGTAAAGTAGCCTTTTTTCTGAATGAAAAAATAATTTCCTAACAATCAATCACTTAAATGCCTGCTGATTTTCACACAAGCTTACTCCCTAGAAACACGAAGCAAAATTCCAATAACGAGAAAAAAATTTTGGCTATATTTGAAATAAAGAACAGCTTGTCGCAGTTCAAAAATTATAAAAAATTAAAAGATGGCCTCAGGAATTTTTGCATTATTAGATGATATCGCAGCTCTTATGGATGATGTTGCAGTAATGAGTAAAGTTGCTACTAAAAAAACAGCAGGAATATTAGGTGATGATTTAGCGGTTAATGCCGAAAAAGCTTCTGGTTTTGTTTCTTCAAGAGAAATTCCAGTTTTGTGGGCAATTACTAAAGGTTCTTTATTAAACAAATTAATCATACTTCCCTTCGCCTTTTTGCTAAGTGCTTTTGTTCCCTGGGCAATTACAATTATCCTATTATTAGGAGGTGTGTATTTAGCTTATGAAGGAGCCGAAAAAATATATGAATATCTCGTTCCACATTCTCATTCAGAAAAAGTATTAGAAAAAACTTCTTTAAGCAAAGAAGAAATTCTAGATTTAGAAAAAGGAAAAATAAAATCGGCTATTGTAACCGACTTTATTTTATCTGTAGAAATTGTAATCATCGCACTAGGTACCGTTTTAGGAAGCGCGCTTGTAAGCCAAATAATTGTAGTAACTTTCATTGCCTTTATAGCAACGGTAGGGGTTTACGGGATTGTGGCACTAATTGTTAGAATGGACGATTTAGGTATTGCACTTTTAAATCATAAAAACAAGCTGTCTCAAACTTTTGGAAAAATATTAATAAAAGCATTGCCTCTTGTAATCAAAGGCTTAGCCATCATTGGAACTATAGCCCTTATTTTAGTTTCGGGAGGGATATTTGTTCATAATATAGAATTCTTGCACCACTTTATGGATACATTTCCTTCAATTGTAGGAGAGTTTATTATTGGAATCATAGTAGGACTACTTGCGTTTGGACTCGTAGCTATCTTTAAGTTATTATGGAAAAAAATAAAAAATTAGGTTAAACTTTATTACAGTATGGTATTGCAACAATTTTAATACTACTTTCTTTTACTTCATAAAAAAATGGTGTCCTTTTCCAAACCAAGGCATCGCTGTATTTTTGTAAATTTTACGAAGGCAAAAAGTCCTCTCTTTCTAACTTTCTAAAAGTTATTCCTAAAGAAACCTTCTTGTTAAAATATATATTTTTTTTTATTTTTATACCAAATTAGATTGTAATGGCGGAATTAGAAGAGCATTTTAAACAAGACCTTTCCAACATCGGAATGATTAATATTATTCCCAATTTACTTGATGTTATCTGTCAAACGACAGGAATGGGTTTTGCTGCAGTTGCTAGAGTTACAGAAAAAAGATGGATAACGTGTAGCGTTCATGACGCTATTAATTTTGGTATAACAGCTGGGGATGAATTAGCGATCAAGACTACTCTATGCAACGAGGTAAGAGAATTAAGCCATGCCATTGTAATTGATCATGTAGCTAACGACCCAAAATACAGTAAACACCATTGTCCCGCTATGTATGGTTTTCAAAGCTATATATCTGTTCCTATAATGCGTCGTGACGGAAGCTTTTTTGGAACACTTTGCGCCATTGACCCCAATCCAAATTCGCTAAACAATTTTAAAGTGAAAGAAATGTTTAGCATGTTTGCCGAATTGATTTCCTTTCATTTAGATGCTTTAGAAAAAGTAACTATTAGTGAATCTACACTTTTAGAAGAGCGGGAACAACATAAAAAAATTGAAAATAACCAAAAAAACATTAATCATTCTTTAGAGAATAAGATTAAAGAAAATAATGATGAGCTAAGTGAAAAGAATATTTCTTTAGAAAAACTGAGCAAAGAATTAGATGCATTTGCTTATATATCAAGTCATGACCTTCAGGAACCATTGAGAAAAATCCAGATGCTGACTAGTATTATTGAAAAAGATGAATACAATAACCTGAGTGAAAAAGGAAGACATAATTTTAGTCGTATACGCAACTCAGCAGAAAGAATGCAAAATTTAATTAATGATTTGCTGACCTATTCCAGAACTAAAATTGATATTTCCCGATTAGAATCAGTAAGTCTTTCTAAAATTATCAACGACATACAAATTGATTTAAAAGATGATATTAATAAAAGTGGCGCCGTTATTCAAACAGAGGCTTTATGCAATCTGAAAGTCATTGAATTTCAATTCAAACAATTATTTTTCAATCTCATTAGTAATTCTTTAAAATTTATAAACTCTGATACGCCCCCGATTATAAAAATTAAAGCACAAACTGCAGCAAGTTCTTATTTTAATGAAGACAAGCTTGGAGAAGCAACACAGTATTGCCATATCTCGTATACGGATAACGGTATAGGGTTTGAACAAAAATACAGTGAAAAAATATTTGAGCTTTTTCAATCATTACACGATAAAGAAAAATTTACAGGAACTGGGATTGGTTTAACTATCGTTAAAAAAATCGTGGCTAATCACCATGGTCATATTACCGTGCAAGCAGCGGTAAATAAAGGAACTTCTTTTTCAATATACATTCCTATAGAGGATTAAAACAGTAATAAAATATCTTTATTTTAGGTTGTTCACAATGACAATCACAATATATATTTTTTTACACCACTGTTAAATGCAGTGCTATTTTATGCTGAACACTGTAAGAGTTACAGACCGTTATTATCATTAATCTAAATTTTAAAAAAATGAAAAAAAGCAATTATTCAAAATTTGCTGCAATGCTTATTATCTCGTTTATAATCATGTATGCCGTAATGTTTTTAAATATTTACGAAGTTGATCACTTCTATTTGAGTTTAACAAGAACATATATGACGTTGTTGATGGTTTCACCCATGGCTATCCTAATGCTCGTCATGATGCCAATGATGTATAAAAATAAACGTAAAAATAGTATCATCATGATTTCTAGTATAACGGTTTTTATAGTATCGTTGTTTTTCTTAAGAAATCAAGTACCTATAGGAGATGAACAGTATATGAAAGCGATGATTCCTCACCATTCATCAGCAATATTAGTAAGTGAAAATGCTGATTTGAAAGATCCGGAAGTAAAGAAACTATCCGAAGATATTATAAAAGCACAGAAAGAAGAAATTGCAAAAATGAAAGCGATGTTAGATCGTCTTGAAAAATAATCTTCTCTACCAATAACAAAATAAAAAATGATTTCAATAGCATTAATTGATACGAGCAGCAGCTATTATCCCGCAGAGCAGGAATTACGAAATTCGGTGTTGTTACGTCCAATAGGAATTGCCGACCATGCATGGGAAATGCATGATGAAAAAGCATGGCACTTTGTAGCACTAGAGAACAGTACCGTTATTGGTTGCGTGGTTCTTGTACCATTAGATGCTGAGAAAACTAAAACGCAATTAATGCAAATGGCTGTACAAACTGATCAACAAGGAAAAGGAGTTGGAAAATTGCTAGTCAAAGAACTACTCTCGTTTTCGCGAGTAAACGGAATAAAAGAAGTAGCTTGCCACGCTAGAGACACAGCGGTTCCTTTCTATTTGAACTTGGGTTTTGAAATTTATGATGATGCCTTTGTAGAAGTAGGCATTCAGCATTATCATATGAGAATTATACTTGACAAATAAAAAACAACTTTATGCATACTGAAAAGAATGCTTTCGCTGAAGCAGCGATGCTCATTAGAAAACCCGTAGCAACAGTATTTGAGGCCTTTATCAATCCAGAGCTAACAACTAAATTTTGGTTTACCAAAGCATCAGGAACATTAGAGGAAGGAAAAACGGTCGATTGGACTTGGGAAATGTACGGCAACCATACGGTAACTATTAAAGTTCTTTCTTTAATACCAAACCAAAGTATTTTGATTCAATGGGGGGATGATGAAAAAGCTATTGCTGAATGGGAATTTGAAGAATTAGGCGACTCTAAAACTTTTGTTACCATCACATATAACGGCATAGCAGGAAGTATGGATGAACAAAATGCTCAAATTAGAGATACTACTGAAGGATTTACTTTAGTTTTAGCCGGATTAAAAGCCTTTTTAGAACACAATGTCCTTTTAAACCTTGTTGCTGATCGTTTTCCTGTAGAAATGACAGCAGAATAAAATCACGTAATAATTACAGTAAATTTGAACCCAACCACATATACTATCAGAAATGCCCATCCAAATGATTTTAAAGCGATTGGACAATTATTAGTGACCGTCTATTCTCAACTGCCAGGATTTCCTAGTATTCAAGAGCAACCGAATTATTACAAAATGCTAGAAAACATTGGCGATCTTGCACAAAATCCACAAACCGAACTTTTAGTGGCGCTGTCAGCAAATGGTGAGATAGCAGGAGCTGTGGTCTATATTAATGACATGGCACAATATGGTTCCGGAGGAACAGCGACTCAAGAAAAAAATGCTGCTGGTTTTCGTTTATTAGCCGTAAATCCAAAGTGGAGAGGCGGGGGAATTGGCACAGTGCTAACGCATAGCTGCATTGAAAAAGCAAAAGCGAATAACAATAAGCAACTCATTATTCATTCTACCAATGCGATGAAAATAGCATGGAAGATGTATGAAAAACTAGGGTTTAAAAGATCCGAAGATTTAGATTTTATGCAAGGGGAATTGGAAGTTTTTGGATTTCGTCTTGCACTATAGTACATTTTAGATAATAAAATACTAATTGAAAGTCAAGTCTAACTTTGTCTATTTTATAGATTAAAAATTGATTAAGTAGGAAGCTACTATTTAAAAGTCCCCAATTCGGGACTTTTTTTTATTGCTGTATGGAATTACTTTGTAATAAAATAATTAATCATTTACACCCAATTTTAAATTTGAGTATATTTGAGAATAGTTAATCTTTGGCTTTTTAACTAGTTCCTACACAATTATTGGGGTATAGGTTTTATAAAGACCGCATCATATCTATTATAAATTTAATAAAAACCTGTTCGGATTACATAATTTCATTATAATAACATTAAACAAACACTCATGAAATATTTAGTTTTATTTATCATCAGTCTCTCACCATTATTTTCAAATGCACAGCAAACAGTAAAAAATGTAAAATCTTACCTCGAAGAAGGCATTAAAGCACCTAACAATCATCATACTGGCGATGCTTGGCTTAATTTTTTAGTTGAAGCTGACGCTGACTTTAATCAAAACATTACTCAAGCAAACTTTAGTCCAAACTCCATATTAGATTGGCACAAACACTCAACTGCGCAAATAATTATTGTAGTTGATGGAAAAGGATATTATCAAGAAAAAGGTCAAAAACCAATTGTAATAAAAAAAGGGGATGTGATTAAATGTCAAAAGGACACGGAACACTGGCATACTTCTTCAAAAAATAGTGCTGTGTCCTATATAGCAATATATGGACCTCAACCTACAATTTGGACCGAAAAGATATCTCCAGAATACTATGCTGAAATAGCTAAACAGTTAGGCGATTTATAAGTTACATAATAATAGCTATAAGTAAATATTTGTTAGCGCCTAATTATAAAATTCCAGTATGATTTGCAAATTGATGACTGCTACTACTAAAAATTAAAAAAGCCCCGATTGGGGCTTTTTCAATATCAGTATTCAAATATTATTTACTTAAATACATTTTTCTTCTAGAGTACAACTCGTAGAATTGATCGTCTTTTAAGTCATCAATAAACAAAATGCTTTCTCCAGTTGATTTCATCTCTGGTCCTAAAGCTTTGTTTACATTATGGAACTTACTAAAAGAGAAAACAGGTTGCTTAATGGCATATCCTTTCAACTGCGGGTTAAAAGTAAAGTCGGTTACTTTATTATGACCTAACATAACTTTAGTAGCGTAGTTTACATAAGGTTCTCCATACGCTTTTGCAATAAACGGTACCGTACGTGAAGCTCTTGGATTTGCTTCAATGATGAATACTGTATCATCTTTGATTGCAAACTGGATGTTGATTAAACCAACTGTTTTCAATGCCAAGGCTATTTTCTTAGTATGGTCTTTTATTTGTTGCATTACAAATTCTCCTAAGTTAAAAGGCGGTAATGTAGCATTACTATCTCCAGAGTGCACTCCGCATGGCTCAATGTGCTCCATAATTCCTATGATATACACATTTTCTCCATCACAAATAGCATCTGCCTCTGCTTCAATCGCACCATCAAGATAGTGGTCTAAAAGCAATTTATTACCCGGAATTGTCTTTAAAAGATTCACGACATGCTCTTCTAACTCTTGCTTGTTAATTACAATTTTCATTCCTTGACCACCTAATACATAAGAAGGTCTAATTAATAAAGGGAAATCCAGTGTATCAGCTAATTCTGAAGCCTCATCTGCCGTTTCTGCAATTCCAAATTTTGGAAAAGGAATGTTCAATTCTGTTAACAATTCAGAAAAACGTCCTCTATCTTCAGCTAAATCTAAGGCATCAAAGCTTGTCCCTATAATTTTCACACCATATTTAGACAATTTCTCTGCTAGTTTCAGTGCGGTTTGCCCACCTAGTTGTACAATTACACCTTCTGGCTTTTCATGTTTAATAATGTCATAAATATGTTCCCAGAAAACAGGTTCAAAATACAATTTGTCAGCAGTATCAAAGTCGGTTGACACCGTTTCAGGATTACAGTTAATCATGATAGTTTCATAACCACATTCTTTAGCTGCAAGTACTCCGTGTACACAAGAGTAATCAAACTCAATTCCTTGTCCAATTCTATTTGGGCCTGACCCAAGTACAATTATTTTATTTTTATCTGTAACAATACTTTCATTCTCAACATAACGAGTTCCATCAGCTTTCTCAATTTCAGCCTCAAAAGTTGAATAGTAATAAGGAGTTTTAGCTTTGAACTCTGCCGCACAAGTATCTACCAGTTTAAACACACGGTTGATATTCATATCCGTACGCAACGTATGCACTTGACTTTCTAAACAGCCTACCATGTGTGCAATTTGTCTATCAGCAAAGCCTTTTTGTTTTGCTTCGAGCAAAAGCTCTTTAGGTAAGTTGTCTATTTTATAGTTGGAAATTTCTTTTTCTAATGTATATAATTCTTCATACTGTTTTAAGAACCACATGTCAATTTTAGTGATTTCATGGATACGGCTTAATGGAATTCCCATCGCAATCGCATCATAAATTACAAAAACACGATCCCAACTTGCAAAAGTTAGTTTCTCAATAATTTGTTCGTAGTTTTTATAACCTTTTCCATCCGCTCCTAAACCATTTCTTTTGATTTCTAGAGACTGTGTCGCTTTATGAAGTGCTTCTTGGAAAGAACGTCCAATTCCCATTACCTCACCTACTGATTTCATTTGAAGTCCTAGGGTTCTATCAGCACCTTCAAATTTATCAAAGTTCCAACGCGGTATTTTTACAATTACATAATCTAATGTTGGTTCAAAAAGAGCCGAAGTAGATTTAGTAATTTGGTTTTGTAATTCATCTAAATTGTATCCTAAAGCTAATTTAGAAGCAATTTTGGCAATTGGATACCCAGTTGCTTTTGAAGCCAATGCAGAAGAACGAGACACACGAGGATTGATTTCGATCGCTACAATATCTTCTTTTTCATCTGGAGAAACTGCAAATTGTACGTTACAACCTCCAGCAAAGTTTCCGATGCTTCTCATCATCAAAATAGCATAATCACGCATCTTTTGAAAAGTTTTATCAGATAGTGTCATTGCTGGCGCTACTGTAATCGAATCTCCAGTATGAATTCCCATTGGGTCCATATTTTCGATAGAACAAATGATAACTACATTGTCGTTCTTATCTCTTAATAGTTCTAATTCGTATTCTTTCCATCCCATTAAAGCCTTATCTATCAGAACCTCATGAATTGGAGACGCTTCTAATCCTCTGGTTAAAAGTTCGTCAAAATCTTCTTTTTCATAGACGATAGCCGCTCCAGTTCCTCCAAGGGTAAAGGAAGGGCGAATTACTAATGGGAAACCATACTCTTGAGCAATTTCTTTTCCTCTAAGGTAAGAAGTACAAATTTCTGCTGGTGCAGCTGGCACTCCTATTTTCTTTAAAAGTTGTTTGAACTGCTCTCTGTCTTCAGTAATATTTATGGCATTAACATCAACCCCAATCAATTTTACTCCAAAATCTTCCCAAATACCTTTTTCTTCAGCCTCTAGACATAAGTTTAGCGCTGTTTGTCCTCCCATTGTTGGTAAAACAGCATCAATTTGTGGATGTGCTTTAAGGATTTCAATAATTGATTTAGTCGTTAAAGGTTTTAAGTAAATATGATCGGCCATAGAAGGGTCGGTCATAATTGTTGCAGGGTTTGAATTTATCAAAATAACTTCAATTCCTTCTTCACGAATAGAACGTGCCGATTGTGAACCTGCATAATCAAATTCGCAAGCTTGACCAATAACAATAGGTCCTGAGCCTATTATTAATACTGATTTTATGGATGTGTCTTTTGGCATTTTTTTGTAATTATTGTGTAGTTTGTTGTTGTAATTTTAATCTCGATTATTAAACTGACCTTCCTTGTTGTAAAAGGCAGTGGTATTTATTTGTTATAAAAATCAAGTTTTGCTCTTAAAAAAAAAATAATTTAACGACAAGGTATAAAAAAAGGCGATACTAAAAAAAGTAACGCCTTATTTATGTTTATACAAACATTATTTTTTGTGTCTTGGGTCACAAGAAACAGTCAGTTTATGTCTTCCTTTAGCTCTTCTTCTAGCAAGAACTTTTCTTCCATTCGCAGAAGCCATTCTGTCCATAAATCCGTGCTTATTTCTTCTTTTTCTTTTCGATGGTTGAAACGTTCTTTTGCTCATTGCTTTGTATCTTTAAATCTTATTTATATGTCTTCTTATTTTTGAATAACTGTTATCCTAAAACCGAGTGCAAATATACAAAGACTTTTTTTCCTCGCAAGTAGTTTTATAAAAATATTTTTAATTCCTTTTACTATCTTTGCAATCTTAAATTAATACATACTATGTTTCACAAGAATATCAAACTTATTATCGCGGGTCTTATCACTATTACTAGCATTTGGCAATTTACAGAAAACAATATAGGTAACGGAATTTTCCTATTATTATTGACTGCTATACCCATTTTCTTGTATTTCAAAAATGAATTCATCTTGCTTGCTTTCTTAAAGTTAAGAAAACAAGACTTTGAAGGAGCTAAAAAATGGTTGGCTTACATTAAAAACCCAGACACTGCCTTAGTAAAAAAGCAACAAGGATACTTTAATTACCTGCACGGAATCATGTTATCACAAACAAACATCAACCAAGCAGAGAAATATTTCAAGAAAGCGATCGAATTAGGATTGTCTATGGATATGGATCTAGCTGTAGCTAAATTAAACCTTGCAGGTGTTGCTATGTCAAGAAGAAGAAAACTAGAAGCAACTACGTTATTGAATGAAGCTAAAAGATTAGACAAACAAGGCATGCTGAAAGAGCAAATCGTAATGATGAAAGATCAGATGAAAAAAATATAAGTAAAAAGAGCAAAATGAATTTATTTTGCTCTTTTTTTTTATAACTGATAGTCTAAAACATACTGGCCCTTTATTAAGCCACAGCGTTTTCATTTATTGTTAATAGTGATGATAAATTTTCAGGGGGTCATTTCTCAAAAAAGAGAAATCCGCCAATAATCAGAAGAACAACTGCAAATATCTTCTTTAAAATTTTCTGGTCTACATGAATAGCTAAATTGCTCCCAAAGTAACCGCCCACTACAAAGACTAACGAAATAACAATGGCAAACCGCCAGTCGATATACCCCGCCTTATGATAATTTAATACCGCTAGTAAAGTTACTGGAGGCAATAAGGCTGCTAAACTGGTACCCTGAGCTTGTTGTTGTGTAAACCCCATTAATAGTAATAGAGGAACCATAATAATACCTCCACCTATTCCAATCAAACCACTTAAAACACCCGCAGTTAAACCAATTAGTACTAAGAAAACTATAGTTTGAAAAGTCATTTTCATATCATTTAAAATTAATATCCACTTAGAGGGATTTCTATAATGTATTTTTTATTGTCTGGATTCTCTAATTTTTTATCTCTAAGCCATGGATTATGTATTTTTAAAATTTTATAATTTATTCCTTGTGATTTTGCAAAACTAGCCCAATCAGTCACTGTACTATCCACTTCCATTTTCCTTGTTGGAATCAATTCATACAGCTCTTCCTTTTTTAATTCAAATCCAAACTTAGCAGGATTTTTCATAATTTCTTTCAATGCCAAAATTCTAAAAACATAGCGAGAAGTTTCCTCTGTCAATAACAAGTCATAGTAATTAGATTCTTTTTGAATGTCCAGCTGTTTATTAACGCCGCCCATACCACCATTATAAGATGCTGCAGCCAAAGTCCAAGAACCAAACTTAGCTTTGGCACTTAAAAAATAACTACATGCTGCTTGGGTAGCCTTTTCTAAATGATAACGTTCATCAACAAAATCATTGACTTCCATACCTCTTTCCTTAGCTGTTTCTGGCATAAATTGCCAAACTCCTCTTGCACCTGCACTAGATACAGCGTTAACTAAACCGCTTTCTATTACTGCTAAATATTTAAAATCATCTGGTACACCGTTTTTCTTAAGAATAGGCTCAATAACAGGAAACGCTCTATTGGCTCTTTTAATAGCCAAGATAGTGGAAGCATGCAAATTGATATTGACAATAAGCTCTCTATCCAAACGTTCTCTAACATCTGAAATTTTCAAAGGCACCTCTTCTCCTGCAAAATCCATCTTTAATGGGAAATAAGCCGTACTTTCTTCCTGCAACAACTCCTTTTTAGAATCACTACCATTAGTCGCAAAAATCATAAATCCACTTGCTATCATCACTGTTACAATTATGCATATCTTTTCAATACTTTTCATTTTTCTCTGTTTTTAGATATTATCATTGTTGTACTAGAACTTCTTTTCCTTTGATTATCTCGGGTAAATGTGCATTTAACCACTTGTATTTATTGAGGATCATAATATGCGTTCCTCCTGCTACCACAATACAATCTTTAATGTATTTTATAGGAAAAACGTCATCTAAACTCCCATGGATATGAATCACATTCTTATCAACCACTGTTCTATCCCACAAAATCACTTTTTCTATAGCCCACTCCAGATAACCAATGTCACGTACTGAAAGAAATTTTTCATACAACTTGAGCCGTTGATTGACCTTTTCTCCAAAAGAAAATTTAGCTAAGTTTTCCATATTCAATAGCAACTTCATAGGAAGCAACTTATACGCCTTAGTGGTCTTGGCAATTTTCATCCTTCTAGGCAGTTCTAGATTACTTTTGACACTAGAGATGATGATAATTTTACTCGCCTTGACGTAAGCCGCCATCTCCTGCACTAATATTCCCCCAAAAGAAACCCCTATTAAAACTGGATTCTTATGTGTGATTTTTTGAGCCATTCGTTCTGCATAGGCTGTTAACGATTCTTTAGCCAAAGGTATTTCCCATTCTAACAGATGCATTTCAAATTCTTCTTGATCTAATGCAATCCTTTCAAATATTAAGGTGCTTGCAGCCAAGCCTGGCATGAAATAAACATGTATTTTATCGCTCATTCTTATTTACTATTTTACCAACGCAGCTTGTAGTAAGCCTCGGGAATTTCTATAAAATTAATTTTTTTTAGTCAAACCTTCCCTACACTCGCTATTATATTAGCATTAAATTATAATTTAATCCAGAGTGGCCTCACTGCTGGAACACACGTATCCACAATAAGAATGCTACTGAAAATGGAATCTAAATGAGATAGACCAAATAATCATTTGATATTGATAATCAAATCGATACCTTTGTAATCATTGTTTCAGATGAAGATATAAATGACGGAAATAGTTTTGAACTTTTCGAAATATCATTTTTCCATTTAAAACCCTTCGAAAGCTTTGTGACCTGCACATCTAGTACGATTACCTATTAACAGTACTATTCTACTAAAAACTGAAACAAAGAGACCTAACTTAACTGAAAAACCATGTTGCTTCATTGCAATTAAACTATAAGAAAAATGGAATCAAAATCCATCAGTCATTGTTGTTGAATTTATTCAACACTATAAACTATGAGCATTATTTATTACACAAACAATTCATTTAAATAAACCGTATGGAACGATCTATCACCATGGAAATTAAAGACAATACTTTTGCAAGACAGTTTGAAACTACCGTCGAAGAAGGGTTAGTTTCAGTAGAATATTCTTTTCAAGAAAAAAAGATATTTTTGACAAAAATCAATACGCCTGATCAATTTGAAAATGAGGAGTTTATTTCTCTTTTACTTTCAGAAATTATGGCAATTGCTATTGAAAGAAAATTCAAAGTAGTACCTATACTACCAAAAATTGTTGTTTTTTTCAAAAAGAATCCAGAGTACAAAGAATTACTTCCTCCAGGAATTCGATTATAGAAATAGTGGCTGCATCTAGTAACGATCCAGCCACTATTTTTTTATACTTTAATCACGCTTTACGCCTCTCCTATTTTCAGTTGCATTTCCAGAGCGTCGCGCTGGTGCCGCTTGCTGTGCTTTGCCAGGATCTTTTGTTCGAGTAGCCCCACTTCTATTTGCAGGTACTGACCTTCTATCTTGATTTTGTCTAGGAGTTAGTGTTCTTGTTGGATTCGTATTTCTTCGAATGGGTGCTGCTGGCCTTTTGTATGTCCTTCCTTCATATGTATTTCGATAAGCAGGACTAAGTCGGTTTTTATAAACATACTGCGATGTGGTTCTTCTTTTTAAATAATAGGAATAATGAATGGGGTAACGCACAAAAATAGTTCTGTGGTAATACGGACTTTTGTAATAGTGATTGTGTAATTTCCAGTAATTATAATAACGAACTGGAGCCCAAGGTCGCCAGTAAAAAGGATAATATCCCCAGTACCAAGAAGAAAAATAAACAGAAAACGAAGGGGAATACAAATAAGCCACTATTGGCCAAGAATTAACATAGACCACATTGTTCAAGTACACATTAGTAGTATCATAATCGTCCCCAATGTAGCCTGGATTGATGGTCTCAGAGTAAGATTGACCACTAGAAGGCTCAATTACATAATCTTGTCCGTACAGCGCCTCATCCCCTATTAGCTGTACAATGACTTTTCCCAACTTATTCTTAGTTACTTCAATTACGGCTACATCCTGGTACTCTTCACTATTCAAAGCTACACGAAGCACTATTGTATGGTAATTGCCTTCGTTGAAACTGTAGACCGCTATATAATCTACCTGATTATCATTATTTAAATCTAAGTTATTAATGTTGTTTTCCTTTTTATTGATTGCCCTTTCAAAATCTTCTAAAGTTCTAGAATGCTGAAAAATATCTAACACAGCATATAAGTTTAGATTATCACCAGGCAATCCTAGCGCAACTGGCTCTTCGTTTATTTGTGTAGACTGAGAGAATCCAAACAAACTAAAAAGCAAAACCCCTAAGTAAAAAACTGATTTCCTCATGATTCCTTAATTATTTCATTACCACTAACTTAAACTACAAGTTACGAAAAAACAAAATTAAAACATTGAAAACCAACAACATAAATAGAAGAAATTAAAACGAAGATAGTTTAATACGCAAAATCTTATAAACGAAAAAAGCATGTAGAATAACTACATGCCTTTTCAATACTTTCTATATCAAATTTTTAAAAAAGTTTTTATTTTTTACTTTTCTATTTCTCTCATACTTTCCATTTTCTTGTTAGCCAAGAAACCAGTAATATCTTCAAAATGCTCTACGACACGTTTGTTTCCAAACTCAAAAACTTTAGTTGCTAATCCGTCTAAGAAATCCCTATCATGAGAAACCAAGATTAAAGTTCCTTCAAAATCACGAAGCGCTTCTTTAATAATATCTTTAGTTTTCATATCCAAGTGATTAGAAGGCTCATCCAGAATCAATAAGTTTACCGGTTCTAACAATAATTTAATCATTGCTAAACGCGTTTTCTCTCCACCTGAAAGCACTTTTACTTTTTTAGTCACGTCATCGCCGTGAAACATAAACGCACCTAAAATATCTTTAATTTTCGTTCGAACATCACCAACAGCAATATCATCAATCGTTTCAAAAATAGTTGCATTTTCATCTAATAATGCAGCTTGATTTTGTGCGAAATACCCAATTTGTGAATTATGGCCTATTTCTAGACTTCCGCTATCAATGCCTATTTCTTTCATGATGGCTTTAATCATCGTCGATTTTCCTTCCCCATTCTTACCAACAAAGGCTACTTTCTGCCCTCTTTCAATAACAATGTTAGCATCTTTAAAAACGACATGCTCACCGTAAGATTTTCCTAAATCCTTTACGATTACTGGATATTGACCTGAACGAGCAGCTGCAGGAAACTTTAATTTTAATGCTGACGTATCTACTTCGTCCACTTGCACAATAACTAACTTTTCTAACATTTTCACACGAGATTGAACTGCATCTGTTTTCGAAAACGTTCCTTTAAAGCGATCAATAAACGTTCTATTATCAGCAATCATACGTTGTTGTTCATCATATGCTTTTTGCTGGTGCATACGACGGTCTTTTCTCAATTCTAAATAGTGAGAGTACTTTGCTTTATAATCATAAATACGCCCCATAGTCACTTCTATAGTTCGGTTTGTAATATTATCCACAAAAGCCCTATCATGCGATATAACGACAACCGCTTTAGCTGAATTTATCAAAAAATCTTCTAACCACTGAATACTTTCAATATCCATGTGATTTGTAGGCTCATCTAAAAGGATTAAATCAGGCTTTTGCAAAAGAATTTTAGCTAATTCAATACGCATTCTCCATCCTCCAGAAAATTCAGACGTTTGCCTACTAAAATCTTCTCTAAGGAATCCCAAACCTGTTAATATCTTTTCAACTTCAGCCTCATAATTAACTTCTTCTATAGCATAGAATTTCTCACTTAAATCAGAAACTCTTTCGATTAATTTCATGTAAGCATCACTTTCATAATCTGTACGAATAGTCAGTTGCTCATTAATTTCATCAATTTCAGCCTTCATACTAAAGATTTCACCAAAAGCTTTTGATGTTTCTTCCATAACCGTTGCACCATCTGTCGTTAACAAATGTTGAGGCAAGTAAGCAACTACAGCATCCTTGGGAGCCGAAATATTTCCTGTTGATGGTTTACTTTGTCCTGCAATTATCTTAAGTAGCGTTGATTTTCCTGCTCCATTTTTACCCATTAGGGCAATTTTATCATTTTCATTTATTGCAAAAGAAACATCGCTAAATAGCGTAGTACCACCAAACTGGACTGAAATATCGTTAACTGTAATCATTATATAATTGATTTGTAAATTTGGTTACCCACTACTGGACAACCAAGTAAATTTTTAAAAGTGCAAAGATAACTTAATTAAGTAATTTGTAATTATAAAAATGAAAGCTTCTAGAAACAGTTTTAATTGTCTCTAGAAGCTTTCCAGTTATTATCATTTATATGAAGCCTAAACTTCTTTATGTTTTGCTATTGTATTCCAAATGTGTGCATTTTTAACACCTATATCTTCTGGGTCAAAAACAGGATCTTTACCTTCCTTCTTCTGCCTTTCATAATCTTTAAGTGCCAGTAGTGCGGGTTTTTGAAGTAAAATAATAGCGATAATATTGAACCATGCCATTAAACCAACTCCTAAATCACCAATATCCCAAGCTAATTTTGCTTGATTGATCGATCCATACATAATAACTAGCATCATTACTACTTTTAAAATGTGATTATAGATTGGTGATGTAAAGTTTCTCGTTAAATAAGAGATATTTGTTTCAGCAATATAATAGTATGCCAAAATCGTAGTAAAGGCAAAGAAAAATAAAGCAATGGCCACAAAGTACGAACCAAAACCTGGAAACACACTATCCATAGCACTTTGAGTAAATCCTGGCCCTACAGAAACATTTTGTGCACCGTTATATAAAAATTCTGATGCTCCTCCTGTTCCGAAAGCAGGATTTTGCACATTATATTTACCAGTGATTAACAACATAAATCCAGTTGCTGAACATACTAGTAAAGTATCAATATAAACAGAGAAAGACTGAACTAAACCTTGCTTAGTAGGATGCGAAACATTAGCAGCTGCAGCAATATGCGGCGCAGTTCCTTGACCTGCTTCATTAGAGTAAATTCCTCTTTTAACCCCCCATTGGATTGCTAATCCAAAGACAGCTCCAAAACCAGCTTCCATATTAAAGGCGCTTTTGAAAACTAATGATATAACTCCTGGAAGTTGATCAAAATCTATCGCTATAATTACTAATACAATTAAAATATAACCAATAGCCATTATAGGCACTACAAATTCAGTAAACTTTGCAATCCTTTTAACTCCACCAAAAACGATAGCACCAAAAATGATAGCAACCATAGTTCCTGAAATCCATGTATCCAATTGAAAAGCATTTTGAATACCATCTGCAACCGAATTTGCCTGTACCCCTGGCAGCAACAATCCAGCAGAAATTACGGAAACAATGGCAAACAAGATTCCAAACCATTTAACCCCTAATCCTCTCTCAATATAAAATGCGGGACCTCCACGAAATTGTCCTAAATGTTTTTCTTTATAAATTTGAGCCAGTGTAGCTTCTATGAATGCTGTACTAGCACCTAAGAAAGCCACCATCCACATCCAAAACATGGCACCTGGTCCACCAAAAGCAATTGCTGTTGCGACACCCGCTATATTTCCTGTTCCTACCCTTCCTGCTAAAGACATCGCTAACGCCTGAAAAGAGGAAACTCCAGACTCAGAACTTTTACCATCAAATAACAATCGGAACATCTCTCTGATATGACGCACTTGTAAAAAACGTGTTCGAATAGTAAAATAAAGCCCCGTCCCTAAACATAAAACGATTAATGCATTACTCCAAACAATATCATTTAACACTCCAACAATCTCTTCCATAAAAAAATTTTACATTAATAATTATTAAAAAATCAGCAAAAGCTGCGCTTTGTAACTAATTTTTTATAAAACTATAACATATGGGGAAAAAAAACTAGTCTATGACCATTTAAAATATATTAAATCTATAAAAAGATGTAAAAAACTATCTTACAAATACAGCTTTAATTTGTGTTAACAATATAATTTTAAGGAAATTACCGAATTATTAAAACAAAATATCCAAAAACAATAAAAAAGCACATAAAAAAACTGCCACATTGAAGTAATGTGGCAGTTATACTATTTATTAGCTAAATTAAAAACAGAACAAGTGGTCACTACTCTTTTCTCCATTTTTTAGTCTCCTCAAAAACATGAGACAGTATTGCTGCTTCCTTTTCATCAAATTCAATATTTCTACGACTCATCACTATTCGAGCTGTTTCAAAAGCTTTTTTAGTAATGTAAGTAGAAAAACCTGAGGCACCACCCCAAGAAAAACTAGGCACAAAATTACGTGGAAATCCACTACCAAAAATATTAGCACTAACTCCTATTACCGTACCAGTGTTAAACATGGTGTTGATTCCACATTTACTATGATCTCCCATCATCAAACCACAAAATTGAAGTCCTGTTTTAGCAAAACCTTCCGTTTCATAACTCCACAATTTCACTTCTTCATAGTTGTTTTTAAGATTTGAGTTATTACTATCGGCTCCTATATTGCACCACTCCCCTAAAACAGAATTTCCTAAAAACCCATCGTGTCCTTTATTTGAATTACTAAAAACAACAGAGTTATTAATTTCTCCACCTACTTTTGAATTGGGACCAATCGTTGTAGGCCCATATATTTTAGCCATCATCTTAACAACAGCTCCTTCACACAACGCAAAAGGTCCTCGAATAACCGAACCCTCCATTATTTCAGCATCTTTACCTATATATATAGGACCTGTCGAAGCATTTAAAGTTACAAAAGACAGTTTTGCTCCCTCTTCAATAAATACATTTTCTGCTCCTATTACATTAACTGTAGCAGGAATGTGTTGTGATTTCCTATCTTCTGTTAAGTAAGCAAAGTCTTCTCTTATTGCAGCATCATTCTTTGAAAAAATATCCCAAGTGTTATTTACCATAATACACTCCTCATCATATTCAATTACTTCATAAGAATCAAAATCCACTTCTTCTTGATCTTCATTTGTAAAAAAAGCAACTACTTCTTCCCCTTTAAATATAACTTGATTAGAAGATAAATTACTAACCATTTCGGCTAATACAGGGTTGGGAAGAATCGAAGCGTTGATCATTACGTTTTCCTCCATCTCAACCATTGGGAACTTGTCAGATAAATACTCCTCAGTTAATGTTGTAGTCGTAGAACCTAGATACAGTTCCCATTTTTGACGAATAGTCATGATACCAATTAGAATATCCGCTACCGGACGTGTAAAAGTAAAAGGCAATAAAGCATTTCGAGAAGGGCCATCAAAAAGGATGTAATTCATTTTATAAAGTTTTAAAGGGTCAAAGTTACAAAGTTTTTATTTGTTTCTTGAAGAAGTTTGACCGCTATGAGTTCATTTTAATGCAATAAAAAAGCCCTCCGAAGTGGAAGGCTTTACTATAATTGAAAACAAGTTAAAATTATTTAACGTGTTTAGCGTATTTAGTTTTGAACTTGTCAATACGTCCTGCAGTATCGATAAGTTTGTTTTTACCTGTGTAAAAAGGGTGAGAAGTTCTAGAAATCTCCATTTTTACAACTGGATATTCAACACCATCAACTTCAATTGTTTCTTTTGTATCTGCTGTAGATTTAGTGATAAAAACTTCGTCATTAGACATGTCTTTAAAAGCAACTAATCTGTAATTCTCTGGGTGTACACCTTTTTTCATCTTGTAATTCTTTTTATTGTTTGGCTATAAATCCTTTTGAAGCTTTCCCTTTAACCGGAAAGGTATAAATTCATTATAACTTTTTGTTTTTAAACTGTTATTTTGAGTCTGCAAATTTACAATTATTTTTCAATAAACAATTCCCTGAATCATTTTTTTTATAAAATAGTAAAAAATGTTTTTTATCCATCATTATAGTGGGAATTACTATATTTGTGGATTAATCTTAAAACTAATCAACTATGGTAAATGAAATTGTTAAGAAAAACGGAGTAAGTTATGGTATTATAACTGGTGTAGTATCAATTCTAATTACTACTTCACTGTACGTTATAGACATAGAATTATTTACTTCCATGTGGACAGGTTTTGTTAGTATTGCTATCTTTTTAATCATCGGTATCATGTTGTTAAGCAAAACAAAGAAAGATTTAAATGGTCAATTATCATTTAAAGAGGCCTTTACCACTTACTTTATTTCGGCTGTGATTGGAATTTTGATTTCTGTAGCTTTCAATATCATTTTGTTTAATTTTATTGACCCCTCTGCAAAAGACATTATTAGAGATAACTCTATTAAATATATGGTAAAAACTATGGAGAAATTTAATGCTCCTGCATCAGCCATCAATGAAGCAATTACAAAACTTAAAGAAACAGACCAATTTTCTATTGTAGAGCAGCTTAAAGGATCTATTTTCAGCATACTTTTCAGCGCTATACTTGGTTTAATTTTGGCTGCCTTCTTTAAAAGCAAACCATCATCAAGAGAATAATTTAAATCAATGAATTTATCCATATTAATACCGCTTCTTAACGAAGAGGAATCTCTCCAAGAATTATACACTTGGATTATTAAAGTAATGCAAGCCAATAATTACACCTATGAGGTCATCTTCCTTGATGACGGCAGTAGCGATAATTCTTGGTCTATAATCAGTCAGTTTGCTGCCGAAAATCCAAATGTTAAAGGGATTCGGTTTATGAGAAACTTTGGAAAATCACAAGCATTACATGCTGGATTTGCTAAAGCACAAGGTGATGTTATCATCACAATGGACGCTGATTTACAAGATAGCCCTGAAGAAATTCCAGGGCTTTACAATATGATTACTACTGAAAATTACGATTTAGTTTCCGGATGGAAAAAGAAACGATACGATTCAGTGGTAGCAAAAAACTTACCGTCTAAATTGTTTAACTGGGCTGCAAGAAAAACTTCTGGCGTTCAATTAAATGATTTTAATTGTGGTTTAAAAGCCTATAAAAACATTGTGGTGAAAAATGTAGAAGTATCTGGTGAAATGCACCGTTACATCCCCGTTTTGGCTAAGAATGCTGGTTTTGGAAAAATTGGTGAAAAAGTAGTGCAACACCAAGCACGAAAATACGGAGAGACAAAATTTGGAATGGAACGTTTTATCAATGGTTTTCTAGACTTAATTACCATTTGGTTCTTATCCCGATTTGGAAAAAGACCGATGCATTTATTTGGCGCCATGGGATCACTGATGTTCATCATTGGTTTTCTTCTTGCCGCTTATATTGGTATTTTAAAATTATACCATATGTATAACAATATGCGTTATAGCTTAGTTACTGACAACCCATGGTTTTATATCGCATTAACCACTATGGTACTGGGAACACAATTGTTTTTGGCTGGCTTTTTAGGCGAAATTATTTTACGTACTAAAAACAACGAAGAGCGCTATAAAATTTCAAGCGAACTTAATTTATAACAATGGCTATTCCTGATAGCAGGGACATCTTAATTTTAAAAATAAAAAAGATAGAACAAAAAGCAGGGCAAAAGCGAAGCGAACATATATAGTAAGTAGCATCGAAAAAAATTATACAATTACATTAAACAGATAATAAAAGATAAAATGGATATCAAGCAAAATATTTTAGACGCAGTTAATGAATGGCTAAGCCCTACATTTGATACCAACACACAAGAAGCCGTAAAAGAGTTAATCGCATCATCCCCTAAAGAATTAGAAGAGAGTTTTTATAAAAACCTTGAATTTGGAACTGGAGGAATGCGCGGTGTTATGGGTGTTGGGAACAACCGCATCAATAAATACACTCTTGGGAAAAGCACACAGGGACTGTCTAATTATTTAAAAAAATCATTTCCTAACCAACCGTTAAAAGCTGCCATTGCTTATGATTGCCGTCATAACAGTGATACTTTGGCCAAAACTGTTGCGGATGTTTTTACAGCAAATGGGATTGAAGTTTACTTATTTTCAGCCTTGAGACCTACACCTGAATTATCTTTTGCAGTGAAACATTTAGGATGTCAGTGCGGAATAGTACTTACTGCTTCACACAACCCACCTGAATACAATGGATATAAGGTATACTGGCAAGATGGAGGTCAAATTGTCCCTCCAGAAGATGAAGGAATCATCAATGTAATTGAGAACTTAAACTATGATGAAATCAAATTTGAGGCTAACGATAGTTTGATTCATTATATTGATACAGAAGTTGACAAGGCCTTTATTAAATCCTCTATCGATAATGCAAGCTTTAATACTGCTGCTGAGGCTAAAGCGAATTTAAATATTGTTTTTACTTCGTTACATGGAACATCTATAACAGTTGTTCCTGATACTTTAGCGCAAGCTGGTTACACCAATGTTAATATCGTTCCTGAGCAAGCAGAACCTAATGGTGATTTCCCAACCGTTAAATCGCCAAACCCAGAAGAGCCAGAAGCGTTAACTATGGCTTTAGCTTTAGCAGATAAAGTGAATGCTGATATCGTTGTAGGTACTGATCCTGACTGCGACCGTTTAGGAGTTGCTGTTCGTAACAATGAAGGCAAAATGACCTTACTGAATGGAAATCAAACCATGGTGTTGATGACTGCTTTTTTATTAGAACAATGGAAAAAGGAAGGCAAGATTAATGGCAAGCAATTTGTAGGTTCTACAATTGTTTCTACACCCATGATGATGGAACTGGCAACTAATTATGATGTAGAATGCAAAGTGGGCTTAACAGGTTTTAAATGGATTGCCAAAATGATCAAAGACTTCCCTGAATTAGATTTTATAGGTGGTGGCGAAGAAAGTTTTGGTTTTATGGTAGGCGATGCCGTACGTGATAAAGATGCTGTTGCAGCCACTTTATTAATTTGCGAAATTGCAGCACAAGCTAAGGCCAATGGTAGTACCGTTTACAAAAAACTGCAACAATTATATGTAGAAAATGGTTTCTACAAAGAGCACTTGATTTCCATCACTAAAAAAGGAATGGAAGGTTTGCAACAAATCACACAAATGATGATTGACTTGCGCGAAAATCCATTAAAAGAAATTAATGGACAACGTGTAATTATGGTTGAAGACTACCAGTCATCTACTGCTAAGAATTTATTAGATGGATCCGTTTCAGAAATGGTTATACCAAAATCGAATGTACTGATTTATTATACAGAGGATGGCTCAAAAATTTGCGCTAGACCAAGTGGAACAGAGCCAAAAATTAAGTTTTACATCAGTGTAAACGCGACTTTAGATTCAGTTGACGATTTCGAAGAAATTGAAAGTATTTTGGACCAAAAAATAAAAAACATTATTGCATCCATGCAATTGAATTAAATATAAAAATACCTTTTTCTGACGGACCCGACAGGTTTTAAAAAACTTGTCGGGTCTTAATGGTAAAAAATTACAGCATGAATAATTTCAAGAAAATATTTTCTTTTCTAATTCCGTATAAAAAATATGCTTACTTAAACATTTTTTTTAATGTTTTGTATGCTCTTTTCAGCACACTTTCTTTTATGTCATTGATTCCAATGATGCAGGTTCTATTTGACCAAACAAAAAGAAATACAGTCAAACCTGTCTATACTGGATTATGGGAATTCAAACAATTTGCCGAAGATTATATTAGTTACTACATTACGCATACCACAGATACTTTTGGCGTCGGGTATACTTTATCTATCATGGTAGCATTAATTATTACCATCTTTTTGCTAAAAAATCTAAGTGACTATTTAGCGATGTTTTTTATTACATTTTTACGTAATGGAATATTGAGAGACATGCGTAATGCGATGTACAAAAAAACACTGGAATTGCCTCTGGCTTTTTTCTCTGAAAAAAGAAAAGGAGATGTTATCGCTAGAATATCTGCTGATGTCAATGAGGTACAAACATCCTTTCTTTCTATTTTAGAACTTATTGTAAAAGAACCTTTAACAATAATATTCACTATCATAGCGATGTTATCTATTAGTGTGAACCTTACTTTATTTGTATTTATTTTCATACCCGTTTCAGGTTACGTAATTTCGTTAATAGGAAAACAATTAAAGAAACAATCTACATTAGCGCAAGAAGAACAAGGCGTCTTTTTATCTACTATCGAAGAAACACTAGGTGGTTTAAAAGTGGTAAAAGGTTACAACTCTGAGAATTATTTCAATCAACTTTTTACCGGTTCGACACAACGTTTTTTTAAATTATCAAATAAAATTGGTAACCGCCAAAACCTCGCTTCGCCTATGAGTGAATTTATGGGAATTATGGTTATTGCTATCTTGTTATGGTATGGGGGAAATATGGTTTTAATCGAAAAAACATTAAACGGCGCTTCTTTCATTGCGTATATGGGACTAGCGTATAACATTCTGACTCCAGCTAAATCAATTTCAAAAGCCTCGTATAGCGTTAAAAGAGGAAATGCTGCTGCAGAACGTGTATTGGAAATTCTTGATCAGCAAAATCCAATAACAACCAAAGAAAATGCGGTAAATAAAACCAGCTTTGAAAATGATATAGTGCTTAAAAACATTAACTTTAAATATGAAGAAGAAAATGTATTAAAAGATTTTTCGTTGATTGTTAAAAAAGGACAAACTGTAGCCTTAGTAGGTCAATCTGGTAGTGGAAAAAGCACCATTGCAAATCTATTAACACGATTCTACGATGTGAATGAAGGAAGTGTTGCCATTGACGGTATTGATATTAAAGATATGAATCTACAATCATTGCGGGGCTTAATGGGCTTGGTTACACAAGATAGCATTTTATTTAATGACACAATAAAAGCAAATATTGCCTTAGGCAAACAAGATGCAACTGATGATGAAATTATAGAAGCGTTGAAAATCGCTAATGCTTACGAGTTTGTAAAAGAGCTTCCTCGCGGTATACATACAAATGTAGGGGACAGTGGAAACAAACTTTCGGGTGGACAAAAACAACGTTTGTCTATTGCTCGTGCCGTTTTAAAGAATCCGCCTATTATGATTTTGGATGAAGCGACTTCTGCATTAGATACAGAGAGTGAAAAATTTGTACAAATAGCTTTAGAAAACATGATGCAAAACAGGACTTCTATAGTTATCGCCCACCGTCTTTCCACTATTCAAAAAGCAGACACTATTATCGTAATGCAAAAAGGAAAAATTGTAGAACAAGGAAGCCACGAAGAACTTATTGCCATGAATGGAACCTATAACAAATTAGTAACTTTACAATCATTCGAATAATAAAAAAGAGTGTTAAATTTGAATACTCCATTGCAATAGTAATTATTTAAACTCGAATACATGTACATTAACAATCCTAATATTAATTTAACTCCCGACACGGATACTATTGTTTGGAAATATTTGGATTTATCTAAATTTTTAGATTTACTAATGTCCAGAAAGCTGTTCATGTCGCGATCGGATAAGTTTGAAGATCAGTACGAAGGCACCTTTAGTGAGCCTACATATGAAGAGATTAAAAAGTTATCCATTGACAACCCAGATTTTTTAAAATTCTACAAGACGCACCGAGAAAAAGTATCTATCAGTAGCTGGCATATTAATGAGTACGAGTCGTTTGCAATGTGGCAAATATTCACTCAAAACAGTGAAGGCTTAGCGATACAATCTACAATTGGTCGTTTACAGAACGCATTAAGTCCCGAAAACACCTACAAGCAATACATAGGTGAAGTAAACTATATTGACTATAAGAAAGAGTACATTCCGTTTGACGACATGTTCTTTCCTTTTTTATTCAAAAGAAAAAGTTTTCAGTACGAAAGAGAAGTTCGTATAATTACGGATGTCGCTGGCAGTAAAATCACGTTGAATGATGGCTTGAAGATTAATGTGGATATCAATCAATTAATTGAAAAGATCTACATTCATCCCAAATCAGAAAACTGGTACAAAAACCTAGTAATTCAATTAGTAAAGCAACTTGGTTTTGATTTCACCATAGAGAAATCTGACTTGGAAAGTGATATATTAATTTGATCTAGAAACTATATAGGCTCGTAGCTAGCTACTTTCCAGTCGTTATTTGTTAAATCAATGTAATTGTAATGTACTACATCATTTTTATCAAACTGACCGTTCTTGTTAGTATCCTCAACCGTTCTAAAGTACAATCTATTTTTTGTTTCAATTAAACTCCAGTCAATTAGTTCTTGAAAATCAGCGGATACTTTGGTAAAACGTGCTCCACTTATATCACTTAAATAAAGTGATTTGATATCGCTAGCATCTAATTTTCCATCTTTATTAGTATCCACATCAAACATGGTATAAACCATAATTTGTTTTTTGACTCTATCAGAAACTGATTTTAAATAAGTCGCTGTTTGTATCAAAGCTGGCTTATCAGTCAATGGCCTGATGGAATCAGAGTCTATTTTTTGAAACTTTAGATTTTGCAAATAACCAGTAATTTCATTTTCGCCGTAATTTGATATCGTAAAACTTAAGTCTATCACACTAGATGAACCATAACGGGCTTTAGTACCTCGTTCATATACTCTTAAATCAGCCACTGGGTGAATCAAATAATCCGTTCCTTCCATTTGTATTGGCAAGTCAGCAATAGCCACTTGAGTAGAGTCAACTTTAGCTACACTTTTAGATTTATTAGTAGCATCATAAATAACTTTAGGTTTTTCAACCTCATCTTTACAACTTACTAATAATAAGACGGCAATGCTTGCTAAGGCTATATGTATTTTTTTCATAGTGATGTAATATTAAAAATATATTCAAATGTAATCAATTTTAAAAACGCTTTAATGCTTTATAACTTATTTATATGATAAATAATTATAGCGAAGGACATTAATAGTAAGCCTTAACCTCATAATCTGGCACTAATTTTTATATTAAAAACCCTCTTTGTCATATAATTAGGAATGGCATATTCATTTTTAGAATACACATCCCTGACCCAGGTATTTGTTATGGCATTTTGATTATCAAAAAGGTTGAAAATTTCAAAACCCAACGTCAATTCTTTAAAATTTCTGAAGCTTTTACTTTTTAATCTACCCGATGCATCATCAATAAATACTTTTGAAAATCCTATATCTGCTCTACGGTAATCCCTCAATCTATTTTGGTACAAATAGGGATCAGCATAAGAAGGAGCTCCTCCCGGAAGACCTGTGTTGTACACTAAATTCAAATACAATTTAACACTAGGAATCGTGGGCATATAATCTTGAAACAGCATCGCAAACTTCAAACGTTGGTCTGTTGGTCGCGCGATATACCCTTTATTATCACTATTTTCTTCAGTTTTCAAATACCCAAAGCTAAACCAAGATTCTGTTCCTGGCACAAACTCTCCATTCAACCGCAAATCTAATCCTTGAGCGTATGCTTTCGCATCATTAGTTGCGGCATAACGAATTCGAACATTATCAATAGTGTAGGTATTTACATCAGAGAGTGATTTATAGTACAATTCAGACACCAGTTTAAATGGACGATTCCACATTTTAAAACTATAGTCGTTACTTAACACAAAATGAATAGATTGTTGCGCTTCAGTATTCGGTTGTACTTTCCCCATATCGTCTCGTAACTCCCTGTAAAACGGAGGCTGATAATAAACACCTCCAGATAATTTAAATAGCATGTCTTTTTCCCAATCTGGCTTAATAGCAAACTGTGCCCTTGGACTAAAAACAAATTGATTTTTACCTTCATTATTTAAGTCAGTAACTAGCCAGTTTTGAAAACGAGCACCCGCATTATACCAAGTCTCATGATTACCCAAACGCCCCTTCCTACTCCACTGCACATATCCTGAAATGCGATTAATAGTATTAAAGTTGGTCGCACGAACATTTTGATAAGGAGCTAACGGACCAGTATAAACAATATAAGGTTCCTCTTTAACAGCTAAATTTAAAATAGGAGGATTAATAGAAAAACCTGCCGAGTCTATAACTTCCCATTCAATCACGCGATCTCTAATGGACTCTCTTGTATATTTTACACCCCATTCTATTTGATTTTTTCTCCAATCTTGAAATCCCTTTACTTCAAAATTAGCAATTAACGCATCTAGATCATTACGCGCATGATTAAATTGAGATCCAATTCCGGTGGTGTATGACACATCACCATAACTATCAGAGCCTATGTTTGTATCCACATCCCCTAAACGGTATTGCGCTAAAATATCAAAGTACTCCTGTTCTAAAGTATTAAATACAGATCCTATGAATTTAATAGTCAAATCCTGAGATATTTTGAAAGTAGTTTTTACAGCTCCAAAATAGGTGTTGTATTTATCCTTTTCTTGGCCTTCATAATAAACTGAAAGCGCCATCGGATTATCTACGGTACCAAATTTTGTTTGTCGAGTTAAAGGCCTATAATCATACTTATTTTGTGATATATTTCCTAAAAAACTCCACTGCCATTTTTCTGAAGATTGAAAATTTACATTTGTCTGAATATCTGCAAAGGCCGGCGTAAAGTTAGTTTGTGTGTCTTGGCTTTTTACTAACAAACTATTATTTCTATATCGAACTCCCGTAATAGATGCCCATTTTTTATTTTTAGATATTGCATCTACTGCAATATTAGCACCCAGAAGACTCGCTTCTATCTTAGCTCCAAATTGTTTGGGTTTCCTATAAGTAATATCCAATACAGATGACAATTTATCACCGTACTTAGCCTGAAAACCACCTGCTGAAAAGTCTACATTTTGAACCAAATCGGTATTGGTAAAACTAAGTCCTTCTTGTTGCCCTGAGCGAACAAGAAAAGGTCGGTATACTTCAATCTCATTGACGTAAACTAGGTTTTCATCATAATTTCCGCCTCTTACAGCATATTGTGTACTTAATTCATTATTAGAATTAACACCTGGTAAAGTCTTTAAGATGTTCTCTACTCCTGCGTTGGCTCCAGGTATTTTTCGAATAATTTCAGGCGAAAGTGTCGTTACACCACTGATTCTTTTCATATTTTCTGAGGTAACTACAACCTCACCCATCTGCTCTTCTTCATTACTGAGCACCAAGTTGAATTCATACTCTTCATTAGTTCTTAATAATAAACCTACCGTTGTTTTCTTAAAAGAAATATGAGTAAAGAACAAAGTAATCTTTTTATTAGCAGGCACCTTTAATGCATAGAAACCATCTGCATTTGTTTCTGTAACAAAAGCAGCATAGGATACATTAACACCTCCTACAGGGCGATTATTTTTATCTAAAACAACACCCTTAATTTGAGCTGACTGAGCCATTGCAGAAATGCTCATACAGAGAAAAAAGAAATAACTAAGAAGGGTTTTGGTACTCAAGCTGTCTATCTATTTGTTATTTTTGACTTCTAAAAAAATGAGTTTCAAAGGTAGATGAATTCCCTACATTATCTGTGACAACAACTTTTAAATCATTTGCTCCTTCACTAACAATAGCATCACTAAAATCATGTGTTATTCTTTTGGTTTTATTATCATATTCAAATAAAATCCATTTTCCATTTAAATAACCATCGTACGATTTTATACCAGAACCATAGTCATTTATGGTCAATTGAATGGATTTTTGATTACTAATCCATTTATTTTCAATACTAGAAGTGATTGCGATTATGGGAGCCGTGGTATCGGTTGTTAACTTGTACTTTCCTAAGGATCGTACTTTCGCACTAAAAACATTTCCTTTGAACGAGGTTCTGTTATAGCCTATTCTACCTCGAGAATCTATGTCAGCTATATACACTTTTTCTTTTTCAGACTCAGTGAATTTATCGGATTCCATGGTTATAGTAAAATAGCTATGGACTGGAACAGATTCATCATGTAGCACAAAAACATCCCCTTGCACATCAAAATTCATATCAAAATTCTCATAAAAGGTTCCAGCTGGAAAGAAAACGGACATATTATTTTTAGCAAAGTTATTGTCTTTAGCTACTTTTACAAAATAATTAGAAACTACCGCCTCTTTATCAACAATCGCAGTAGCTGCATCATAACTAATGGGAATAGTGACTATACTTTTATTTCCAAAAAAATCGGAAACTTCGATACGACAAACTGATGTTAGATTAGGCTGCACTGTAATAATCCCATTAGTATCATCGGTATTTATAAAACTCAGATTGTACGGTGTTGTCATAAAGAGCTTTTGAACTCTCTGATAGGTTTTTCTGTATTTGGGATAATCGATTAAAGCATTAATATAACGCATGTCATCAAAGGAATAAGTATCAAGCTGATATCCAAAATTAGGTTTACCATTAAGGAAACTTTGTACTTTATAAACGCCGTTTTTATTATTAGAGACGTTATCATAATCAACTGCAGTAATACCAAATCCTATTTTACCATTTGCTGCCACTTTATTAGCAAGATAAGTTCCGTCCTTTTGTAAGGACAGCGTAAGCAAGATGGGTCTTTTTGATTGATTCACAGTCGTTTTAGCGTCAGCAGGATAAACATATACTGCCGAAATGGATGGCTTTTTAGTATCTGTAATTCCTTTATCAAATCCAAAAAGTAAAGGATTAATAATTTTCTCGGTCTTACTATCTCTAAATTCAAAATGCAAATGAGGCCCTTCTGAAGACCCTGTATTCCCAGATAGCGCAATGGTTTGTCCTTTTTGAACTTTCAATTCCCCTGGTTTTAGAAAAAGTTCTATTTCAAATGATTTTTCACTGTAATGAGCCTTATCAATAAATTCTTTTATAGGACCTTTAGCGGTTTGTAAATGACAATAAACTGATGTGTAACCATTAAGGTGCGTGATATAGATTGCCTTTCCATTTCCAAAAGTAGAGATCTTAATTCGAGACACATAACCATCAGCAACAGCATGCACTTCGAGACCCTCTCTTTGCAATGTTTTAAAATCAAAACCAGCATGAAAATGATTGGGTCTAAGTTCTCCAAAATTACCAGATAATCGCATTGGAATATCCAGAGGCGGACTAAAATAATCTTTTGGGTAATCTGCTTGAGCAAAAAGAGCACCCGAAAACACTAGAAAAAAAGCTAAAAATCTCATCGTTTACATTTTTGCTAAGATAAAAAAAGTAATTTGTTATGCTTTATAAAAAACCACAAATCGTAAACAATTACTATACAACAATTTGACTATTTTAAAATAAAAAAACCAATAAAATATTGTAATAATAAAAACTAATACTAAATTTGTAATATTAAGTAATGAATTGAATATATAATGAGTGTAATTGCAGAAATAATTGATACTCTTGAAAATAAAGTTGGAAAACTTATTCTAAAAATAAACGGTTTAGAAAAAAACGCTCAAGAATTAAAGGTCGAATTAGCACAATCTGCAGCAATCATACAAACGCAATCCAATGAGATTGCAGCGCTTAAATCGCAATATGAAACACTTAAATTTGCCAACTCATTACTAGGCAGTGACGATAATAAAAGAGATACAAAGCTTAAAATAAATTCATTAATTCGTGAAATTGATTACTGTATAGCACAACTATCAGACTAGTAAATATGGACGAAAAGCTTAAAATTAAAATATCAATTGCTGACAGAGTCTATCCTTTAACGGTAGACTTGAATCAGGAAGAAGGACTTAGAAGTGCTTCTAAGAAAATTGACGTGATGATGAAGCAGTTTGAAGAAAATTATGCTGTACGCGATAAACAAGATGTATTAGCCATGTGTGCTTTACAATTTGCTTCTCAAGTAGAACAAAAACAAATAGATAATGCAATCAATGGTGAAGAGACTATTGAAAGAATTAAAAAATTGAATGCCCTTTTAGATCAATATCTCGACAATTAAACGTTCTTTACAGAAACTAAGATACTGCCTACATTAGTTCATATTTGGTAAACTCAACACTAACAATTTAGAATGAGCGAATCATCGTTACTATAGCAAGCCAATTCAGTTTGGAAGCTTGAACAACGAGTTAGCTCAAAACTTGTCTTTTCGAGTTTATTCAATCAATCTAATGTAGGCTTTTTTTATATATAAATTTTAAACAAACATGGACATATTACCAATCATTATTTCAGGAATTATAGGTATTGCAGCAGGTTTCGGGATAGCCAAAATCATAGAAAAGAGCAATATTTCTAACTTGATTAAAAATGCAAAGAAAGAAGCATCCTCGATACTTAAAGATGCTAAAGTGGAAGCTGAAAACATAAAAAAGGATAAAATTCTTCAAGCAAAAGAAAAATTCATTGAGTTAAAATCAGAACACGAACAAGTTATCCTTTCTAGAGACAAGAAAGTAGCGGAAGTAGAAAAAAGAATTAGAGACAAAGAATCTCAAATTTCAAACGAATTATCAAAAGCTAAGAAAGTTAATGATGATTATGAAGCTAAGACAGCAGATTACAATGCTAAAATTGATATTTTAGACAAAAGACAAGCAGAAGTTGATAAATTACATAAAAGTCAATTACAACAATTAGAAGTTATCTCTGGATTATCAGCAGATGAAGCTAAAAATCAATTAGTTGAAGGATTAAAAGCGGAGGCTAAAACTAAAGCAATGTCCCATATTCAAGACACTATTGAAGAGGCAAAATTAACTGCACAACAAGAAGCTAAGAAAATTATTATCAATACCATTCAAAGAGTTGGAACAGAGGAAGCAGTTGAAAATTGCGTATCTGTATTCAACATTGAATCTGATGATGTAAAAGGTAGAATTATTGGTCGTGAAGGTAGAAATATTCGAGCACTAGAAGCTGCAACGGGAGTTGAAATCATTGTAGATGACACACCAGAAGCGATAATCCTTTCTTGTTTTGATCCTGTACGTAGAGAAATTGCGCGTTTGGCTTTACACAAATTAGTAACTGACGGTCGTATACACCCAGCTAGAATTGAAGAAGTCGTTGCTAAAACAGCCAAACAAATTGATGACGAGATCATTGAAGTGGGTAAGCGCACCGTTATTGATCTTGGAATTCATGGATTACACCCTGAATTAATTAAAGTAGTGGGACGTATGAAGTACCGTTCTTCTTATGGTCAAAACTTATTACAGCACTCTCGCGAAGTATCTAAACTTTGTGGTATCATGGCAGCAGAATTAGGCTTGAATGTTAAATTAGCTAAAAGAGCAGGTTTACTACATGATATTGGAAAAGTTCCTGATGCCGAAAGTGATTTACCACACGCTTTATTAGGAATGCAATGGGCTGAGAAATATGGTGAAAAAGAAGAGGTTTGTAATGCCATTGGAGCGCATCATGATGAAATCGAAATGAAATCATTATTATCTCCAATCATTCAAGTATGTGACGCAATCTCTGGTGCGAGACCAGGTGCAAGAAGACAAGTACTTGATTCTTACATTCAACGTTTGAAAGATTTAGAAGAGGTTGCATATGGATTTAGTGGTGTGAAAAATGCTTACGCTATTCAAGCAGGTAGAGAATTACGTGTGATAGTAGAAAGTGAAAAAGTGTCTGATGATAATGCAGCAACATTATCTTTTGAAATTTCTCAAAAAATCCAAACTGAAATGACTTATCCAGGTCAAGTTAAAGTAACTGTAATTAGAGAAACTAGAGCGGTTAATATTGCAAAATAACAACGCTTTACGCATAATTAATACAAAAATGACCAGCAATATGTTGGTCATTTTTTTTTATATAAAAACCGTACCCAATCTCAGAAAGTGGTTTAAAATGAATTGTGCATAAACAATTCCATTTCTATGACTAATTCTATCATCTATAACATGGAACCAGAAGCTCCTGTCTGAAATGCGAAATGTGAGATATAGATGCCCAAAATGGAAACTGATTTGATGAAAAAAGAACGTTAAAAAAACAGAATTGTACTTGCCATTCAGCTTTCAAAGAAAAGAAGTAAAATATCTTTGTCAACATAAATTTGTAATGACAACAAATTTGAATCACCATAAAACTAGAAAATTACTGGAAAAACTGATGGTGAACGATTTTAAAAAATTTAATTTAATAAAACCAGAGATAGATTCAGTTAACTTTAAAATCAAAAAAAACCACTGCGTTTTATACAACCTGTATTCAAAACTACTTAAATTGGCACTTCGAAATAGTTGTTGAAATCAAACCACATCCCTATTTCGCTGCATTCTTCCTTGGATGGTAATTATTGACAACTTCGGTCAAAAACCTACGGTCTAAATGCACATATATTTCAGTTGTTGTAATAGACTCATGACCCAGCATTAGTTGAATCGATCTCAAATCGGCACCATTTTCAAGCAAATGTGTAGCGAAAGAGTGCCTTAACGTGTGCGGACTAATATTTTTTCTTAATTTAATCTTAGTCGCCAAGTCTTTAATAATCGTAAAAATCATCGCTCTACTGAGCTGCCCTCCTCTCCGATTTAAAAACAGCGTGTCTTCAAATCCCCTTTTTACAGGCATATGTAAACGGATCGTACTTCTATAAAGGCTAATGTATTTTTGGGTTAGTTCACTGATAGGTACAAAACGTTGTTTATTCCCTTTACCGGTAACTTTTATAAAACCTTCTTCAAAAAAAAGATCCGAAATTTTAAGTGCCACAACCTCTGACACTCTCAAGCCACATCCATATACTGTTTCTAGTATGGCCCTATTGCGCTCTCCTTCATTTGAAGATAAGTCGATAGCCTCAATTAATAAATCTATTTCATCAACTGATAACGTGTCTGGTAATTTCCTGCCGGTACGCGGGGTTTCTATCAGTTCTAAAGGATTATCTAAACGCAAATCTTCAAATATTAAATAGCTAAAAAAACTCTTTAGACCAGAAATTATTCGAGCTTGAGAGCGAGCATTTACCTCCGTAGCTACTGTATAAATAAATTGCTGCAGCGTTTCTTCACTGATTTTCAATGGAGATATAAGGATATGATTTTTTTGCAGAAAAAGACACAAGCGCTCAATATCAAAAGAATAATTTTCAATAGTATTCTTTGACAAACCTCTTTCTATCTTTAAATAAGATTGGTAATTTTTAATATAAGAATCCCAGTTCATATTACAAAGTAACGCTTTTTATAAATAGCATACAGCACATCATTTTATTAGTCTATCTCTCCATAGATTATGAAAGAAATATTAAAGAATATTGATATAAAATCTAATAATTACACAATATAAGTTAAACTAAAGAGTTTTATATTGCAACCTCAAATTAGATTAATTTAAATTTAAAAAACATGAAAAAGAAACTTATAATTGCTGTAGCCCTTTTTGCCATGACGGTTACTGCGCAAGCACAGTTAGTGAAATTTGGTTTAAAAGGTGGAGTTAATTACGCCAACCAAAATGGAACTGAAATAAAAATAAATAGTTCTGATTACGACACCTCTGCCATTACCAGTTATCATGCAGGTTTAGTCGCTGAAATTAAAATCGTTGATAAATTTTCTATCCAACCTGAATTACTGTACTCTACTCAAGGAGCAAGCTACAAAAACGCGTTCGAAGAGTTTAACAATGAGTTAGGTTACCTATCTATCCCAGTGATGGCTAAAATCTATTTAAACAAAACTGTAAGTTTAGAAGTGGGACCTCAAGCTTCCTTTTTATTAAGCGAAAGAAATAATTTTGACACAAAAGACGCGAGTACTTTTGACTTTGCCGTTGCAGGTGGATTAGGAATCAACCTTACTAAAAACTTCTTTTTACAAGGTCGTTATGGTTTAGGATTGACAGAAGCGTCTAAAGATGCTGATGTTAAAAACTCAGTATTCCAAGTTTCAGCCGGATTTATGTTCTAAAAAAAACAAAAACAATATTTAAAAACCGTTACTTAATTGGAACGGTTTTTTTATTTTTACAAAAATCTGAATTATGAAAATTTGTATTATCAATGGCCCTAATTTAAACTTATTAGGAAAGAGAGAACCTGAAGTTTATGGTAGTCTTACTTTTGAAGAATATTTCACTAGTCTGCAAATAAAATTTCCCGCTATAGATTTTACTTATTTTCAAAGTAATATTGAAGGAGAACTGATTGATAAAATTCAAGAATTCGGCTTTAATTATGATGGGATTATTTTAAATGCAGGAGCATACACCCATACCTCTATAGGAATTGGTGATGCTATTAAAGGAATCACAACTCCAGTGATTGAAGTACACATTTCCAACACTTATTCTAGAGAAAGCTTTAGGCATCAGTCCTACATTTCAGGAAATGCTAAAGGAGTAATTCTTGGGTTTGGTTTGAACAGCTATGAATTAGCGGTACATTCCTTTTTAATTTAATTGCTAGACAATTGCCATCTACTAGACGGACTGATCTGGTTCGACATGTATTAAAACATGTCCTAACTCTGGAATTTCTTGTCTCAAAGTATCTTTAAGTTTGTGTGCAAGATCATGACCTTCTCTAACAGAGATTGTCGCATTAACGATAGCATGGAGATCAACATGGTATTTCATTCCCGCTTTTCTGATGAAGCATTTCTCTGTATCTATTATTCCCTCCACTTGATGCGACACCAGTCGTATGTGTTCTATTAAATCATCATACAGGTGCTCGTCCATGATTTCACCTAGCGCAGGTCTAAAAATCAGATAACTGTTATACAATATAAAACCAGAAGCAAATAAAGCAGCCCAATCATCAGCTGATTCATATCCTTTTCCTAAAAACAAAGCGATTGAGATCCCAATAAAAGCAGCCACTGATGTTATGGCATCACTTCGATGATGCCAGGCATCTGCTTTAAGTGATGAGCTATTCGTTTGTATACTTTTCTTCATTACGACTCGAAACGAATATTCTTTCCATATAATAATAGCACCTAAAACCAGTAAGGTCCATGATTTAGGCAAATTATGTGGTGTTCTAATATTAACGATACTTTCATACGCAATTATGGTAGCCGAAGTAATCAGAAAACCTACTACCAGAAATGTGATCAGTGGTTCTGCTCTTCCATGACCATACGGGTGATTCTTATCGGCCGGTCTATTCGAATATTTAATACCAAACAATACTAGAAAAGAGGCAAATATATCTGCAGTCGATTCTATGGCATCGGCAATTAAGGCATACGAATTCCCAAAGAAACCCGCAAAACCTTTAATAATGGCTAAGAATAAGTTCCCCAGAATACTGAAGTAAGTGGCTTTAATTGCTGTTTTTTCGTTAGACATAGTTAACTTCATGTAATTAAAAAATCGCTTAAATAATTCTTTTGAATTTATAAAAAGAAATATTTAAACGATTTAAAAAATATATTATTTTGATTAAGCTCGAACTATATTCGCACCAATGGCTCTTAATCTTTCATCAATTCTTTCGTATCCACGATCAATTTGCTCTATATTTTGAATAGTACTTGTTCCTTTTGCGGAAAGCGCTGCAATCAATAAGGAGATTCCTGCACGAATATCAGGAGAAGACATTGTTGTAGCTTTCAATTGTGATTGAAAGTTATGCCCCATTACAACCGCTCTGTGCGGGTCACAAAGCATGATTTTAGCTCCCATATCAATCAATTTGTCAACGAAAAACAAACGGCTTTCAAACATCTTTTGATGAATTAAAACATCTCCTTTGGCCTGAGTCGCAACCACAAGCATAATACTCAATAAGTCAGGAGTAAATCCTGGCCAAGGTGCATCAGCTACCGTAAGAATAGATCCATCAATATCAGTTTTGATTTCATATCCATCTTCGTGAGATGGAATATAAATATCATCTCCTCTACGTTCTAAAGTAATTCCTAATTTTCTAAAAGTATTTGGAATCACACCTAAATTATCCCAACTTACATCTTTGATAGTAATTTCACTTCTTGTCATAGCCGCTAAGCCGATCCAAGATCCAATCTCAATCATATCTGGAAGAATTCTATGCTCACAACCACCAAGGCTATCTACTCCTTCGATAGTTAATAGATTTGACCCAACACCTGTAATGTTTGCTCCCATAGAGTTTAACATTTTACATAACTGTTGCAAGTAAGGCTCACAAGCCGCATTGTAAATAGTCGTAGTCCCTTTAGCTAAGACAGCAGCCATAACAATATTTGCAGTTCCAGTAACAGACGCTTCGTCTAACAACATATTAGTTCCATGCAAACCATCTGGCGCTTCCACCCCATAAAAATGATCTTCTCTATTATAACGAAATTTGGCCCCTAAATTAATAAAACCTTCAAAGTGCGTATCTAAACGTCTTCTACCTATTTTATCTCCACCTGGCTTAGGAATATACCCTTTACCAAAACGTGCTAAAAGAGGCCCAACAATCATGATAGAACCACGTAAAGCTCCACCTTCTTTTTTAAATGCTTCCGTTTCTAAATAACCAACATTTACATCATCAGCCTGAAAACTGTACGATCCTGAACCATTTTTTTGAATTTTAACCCCTAAATTCCCTAGAAGTACAATCAATTTATTGATATCAATAATATCTGGAATATTATTAATAATAACTTTTTCAGAAGTTAGCAATACCGCGCAAAGGATTTGCAACGCTTCATTTTTTGCTCCTTGTGGAGTGATTTCTCCTTTTAGACGAATGCCTCCTTCTATTTTGAAAATTCCCATATATTTTTTTAAAGTTATAAAATAGTAAACCTTGCCATAGCTTATAAATAATTCTCTCCGTTGTATTTATGCCTACTAAAAAGTTTTCTTATTCGAATTTATATTTATTATTGTTTTTTATATTTTGGCTTTCCCGTTTTTGAATTCTTATTACTTTGAATTTTTGGGGCAGTAGTAGCTGAAATTTTGTTAGAAATTCTTTTGTTAGTGCGCAGTAAATCTGTCGTATTGATTAGCTCTTCTGTACTATTTAGTAAATTTAATTTGCCGTCCGAAAGTTCATACAAATGCTCAAAAATAACATCATCTTTCACTGTGTCTTTGTTCCAGCTCAAGTATGATTTTTTCATGTGGTTTGCAATCACTTTCACTAATGCATTTTTCATCTCACCATCATCCCATTTATTAGCCACATCTATCATATATTTGATATTATTACCATAATAACGATACTTAGGAAAGTTTTGTGGGTATTGTAAAACATCTGGTTTCAGCTGCAATACTTCACGTGAAGGAATTGGATACGGTGAATCAACATCTAATTTAAAATCTGACATTATAAATAATTGATCCCATAATTTATGTTGAAAATCAAGCACATCTCTTAAATGAGGGTTTAAACTACCCATTACCTGAATGATATATTTGGCTGCCTTATTGCGCTCATCAGCATTTTCAATGGCAGTAGCCTGATCAATTAATTTTTGTAAATGACGGCCATATTCTGGTATAATCAAATGCGTTCTTTCAGCATTATACTCCAGATGATGCACAACATCATTCGCATTTTCTTTTATGTACTTTGAATTCATAGGTGAATTTTTTTTGAAGCTATTCATTATACCAACCAAAAATCAAACAATAGGTTGTTTAATTTAAAATTGCTATTCGCTATTTATAGAGAAACAATACCTTCAATAGTAGAGACTTCTAGGTACTTATCAATTATTTCTTGGGAATTTTTCATTTGTACATCAACAGAAACGCTGGTAAATTTACCTGTTTTAGATTTGGTGGTTTTTATAACAGCTCCCAAACAATCAAAAGCTTTTTCAACACGTTCTACATTATCTGCAACTGATGGCACAATAAATTTAAATAAATATAAAGCGGGCCAAGTATTACTATTATCCAGCTCTGCTTTTAACCTAACATAAAATTCTTCGGTTTTCTTATCCATTTTTCATTAAAAATTAAAGCAAAGATACGGTTTCAAATGTAAATTATGAATTATGGATTATTAATTTTTATCAAAAACTACTATTTTAATGCCCTCCATTTTTTCAATTTCCAATAAGTTTGAGTAAGTTTGCGCCTTATTTCCAAAAAGTGCAGAAAGAGATCATCATAATTATCGGCGGACCAGGAACAGGAAAAAGTACTCTAATTGACGGATTAATAACAAAAGGCTTTTGTTGTTACCCTGAAATTTCAAGAGAAGTAACTTTAGAGGCAAAAAAACAAGGTATTGAGCAATTATTCCTTGAAAAACCCTTGCTGTTTAGCGAGCTCCTACTAGAAGGAAGAAAAAAACAATTTATAAGTGCCTTAGAAGAACCACATGAAGTGGTCTTCATAGACAGAGGACTTCCTGATGTTCTAGCTTACATGCATTACATAGGCGACAGCTACCCAGCCTCATTTGATGCTATATGTCGTGAACACACCTATTCTAAAATTTTCATCTTACCACCATGGGAAGAGATTTATGTGAGTGATGAAGCTCGCTATGAAAATTATGAACAAGCTAAATTAATACAAAATCATCTTATTGAAACTTATCAAGGTTATGGCTATGACCTTATTGAAGTACCTAAAGACACCGTGGATAACAGAATTCTTTTTATATTAGACAAAATTTCTAGGTAATTAGATTCTAATTTACGAGCTAGTATTACAATAGCTCTCAATTTGTAATTCAAAATTCTAAAAATGTCTAAAGCATTACAAATCCTCCAAAAATATTGGAACCACGACCAATTTAGATCCCTGCAAAGCGAAATCATCGATTCTGTTTTAAGCGGTCAGGATACTTTTGCTTTATTACCTACAGGTGGTGGAAAATCAGTATGTTTTCAAATACCTGCACTACTAAATGAAGGTATTTGCCTTGTGATTTCTCCGCTCGTTGCCTTAATGAAAGACCAAGTTGCTAATTTGCAAAAACGCAACATTAAAGCCATTGCATTAACAGGAGGCATCAAATCTGATGAGATGATTGATTTATTAGACAATTGCCAATATGGTAATTACAAATTCCTGTATTTATCTCCAGAACGTTTGCAATCTGACTGGGTCTTAGAACGAATAAAAAGTCTCCCTATCAACCTAATCACAATTGATGAAGCACATTGTGTTTCCCAATGGGGACATGATTTTAGGCCCGCTTACTTAAAAATAGCCTCTTTAAAAACTCATTTTCCTAAAACACCCTTTTTAGCACTTACCGCTACTGCAACTCCTAGAGCACAAAAAGATATTATAAATGAATTAGGATTACACCAACCTCAGGTATTTCAAAAATCATTTTCGAGAGAAAATATTGCTTATATGGTTTTTGAAACTGAAGACAAACTCTATAAAATTGAACAAATATTAAAGAAAAACCCGTTTCCCTCTATCGTATATGTTAGAAACAGGAAATCTTGTTTAGAAATTTCTTCTCAATTACAATCTTTAGGATTTCAATCTACTTTTTATCATGGCGGTTTATCAACAAAAGAGAAAGATAAAAACATGCAGCGGTGGATGGACGAAGATGCTCAGGTTATTGTGGCCACAAATGCATTTGGAATGGGAATAGACAAAGCAAATGTAAAGACAGTTATCCACATACAACTTCCAGATAATTTAGAAAATTACTATCAGGAGGCTGGCCGCGCGGGTCGAAATGAGGAAAAAGCATTTGCTGTTTTACTCAGCAGTCCATCAGATGCATTGCAAGCACAGAATCAATTTATAAATAACCTTCCTGATAAAAAATTCCTTAATGAGGTTTATAAAAAAGTATGTAATTACTTCCAAATCGCGTATGGAGAAGGAATCAATGAAGAATATTATTTCAACTTAAATCATTTTTGTACGAAATATAGTTTTCCAATTTTAAAAACCTATAATGCTTTCCAATTTTTAGACAGACAAGGAATTATTAGTTTATCTCAAGAGTTTTCAGAAAAAATAACCTTACAGTTTATTATTCCTTCGAAAGAGGTTATAAGATATACCAGCTTAAACCCAAATGAAGAAGAAGTTATCTTGGCTATTTTAAGAACCTATCCTGGTATTTATGAATTACCAACTGCATTTAATTTGTCACTAATCGCAAAAAAATCAAAAAATGCCGAAAATCAGATATATACTATTTTAAATAAGCTAAAGGAAAAAGGAATTATTGAATACCATGCAAAAAATAATGACGCCCGTCTTGTTTTTAATGAAATAAGAGAGGATGAGAGAACAATTAGTCGGGTATCAAAATATTTAGAAAATCAAAATCAGTTAAAAAAAGACCAACTCCAATCCGTTTTAGAATATGTAACTGACCAAAATAGCTGCAAAAGCAAACAAATTTTAAATTACTTTGGCGAAGATAAAGCAGTAGATTGTGGCATTTGCTCCTACTGCATTCAAAGAAAATATAAAAAAACAGATTTACTAGAAATATCTAATCAAATATTGTTCTTATTAAAGTCTGAACCTTTAAATTCGAGAGAATTACAAAATAAAACCAATAACAATTCAGATGATATTATCTTTGTTATACAGGAATTATTAAAAAAAGACCGTATTATCATTCAATCTAACAATAAATATATCCTTAAATTATAATGGCAAAATTACGAATCGTTTTCATGGGAACCCCAGAATTTGCAGTGGGGATTCTAGACACTATACTTAAAAACAACTACGATGTTGTAGGAGTGATTACTGCTGCTGACAAACCCGCTGGAAGGGGTCAAAAGATCAAATATTCAGCCGTTAAAGAATATGCTTTAGAACATAAATTAACATTACTGCAACCGACAAATCTTAAAGACGAAACTTTCTTAGAAGAATTAAAAGCTTTAAATGCCAACTTACAAATAGTAGTTGCTTTTAGAATGCTTCCTAAAGTGGTTTGGGAAATGCCAGCCTTAGGGACTTTTAACCTACACGCTTCCCTCCTCCCCAATTACCGTGGTGCAGCCCCAATTAATTGGGCGTTAATAAACGGAGAAACTAAAACTGGGGTCACTACATTCTTTATAGACGACAAGATAGATACTGGAGCGGTTATTCTGAGTTCCGAGACAGCAATTGACCCAAATGAAAATGCCGGACAACTGCACGATAGACTAATGCTTTTAGGAAGCGATACAGTTATACGTACATTAGAATTAATTGAAAACAGTAAAGCGATACCAAAAATTCAGCAAGACAGTCCAGATATTAAAACAGCATATAAATTAAATAAGGAGAACTGCAAAATTGATTGGAGCAAGTCGGCTCTGGAAATAAACAATTTAATTAGAGGTTTGAGTCCGTATCCTGCAGCTTGGTGTTTTATATCTGATAATAATGAACCATGGAGTGTTAAGATTTATGATACAAAAATCATTGAAGAAGACCATGATTATCTAACAGGTAAAATTATTTGCACCAAGAAAGAAATGAAAATTGCAGTTAAAGGAGGATACATTCAGGTATTAAGTTTACAGTTTCCAGGTAAGAAAAAAATGAATACGGTTGAATTACTTAACGGAATAGCTTTTTCTGAAATGGCAAAAGCCTATTAACACCAATAAATATAGGGGTTACATAACATTTACTAGAAAATACAGTGGTTTTATCAACAAAAAAAACAAGTTATTAACAAAACGTGCTAAAATCATCCAAAACGCTTGCAAGGAAGGGATTTCCTGCTAAATTTGTGTATTAACAATTATTTTTTAACCAACAATTAATAACTATTATTATGAACAAATCAGAATTAATCGATGCTATCGCTGCAGATGCAGGAATTACAAAAGCAGCTGCTAAATTAGCTTTAGAGTCATTTTTAGGAAATGTAGGAGAAACTTTGAAAAAAGGTGGAAGAGTATCTTTAGTAGGTTTTGGATCTTGGTCAGTTTCAGCTAGAGCTGCTAGAGATGGTAGAAATCCTCAAACAGGAAAAACTATTAAAATTGCTGCTAAAAATGTAGTGAAATTTAAAGCGGGTGCTGAATTAGAAGGTGCTGTAAACTAATTGAAAGTTTTAAAACCTAATATAATAAAAACCCTCCTGATGGAGGGTTTTTTTATGCATTTTAACGATTAAATTTGGCGTTCTTTAAAAATTATTCTTAAATTTAATAAAAAAATTACACTATTATGATTTCAGAAACACTAATAAAAGGGCAACTACTTATTGCTGAGCCTTCTATAATTGGAGATTTATCATTCAATAGATCTGTAATTTTATTAGCAGATCACAATAAAGAAGGTTCAATAGGTTTTATCATTAATAAACCTTTGAAATATAATATCAATGATTTGATACCTGAGATTACTGCTAAATTTAAAATTTATAACGGTGGTCCAGTGGAGCAAGACAACCTTTATTTTATCCATAATATTCCAGAATTAATACCAAATAGTATTGAAATATCAAATGGAATTTACTGGGGTGGTGATTTTGAGTCTACAAAAGATTTAATGAACAGTGGAAAAATTAGTAAAGACAATATTCGATTTTTCTTAGGCTATACTGGCTGGGATGAAAATCAGTTGGAAACTGAAATGAATGCTAATTCTTGGATCATAGCACCAAATAGCCATAAAAATAAAATTATTGGTACTTCGGCAACACATTTTTGGAAGGAACAAATTATTGAATTAGGTGGTGATTACCTTATCTGGTCCAATGCACCTGAAAATCCTTACCTTAATTAATTACCAACTATTAGTTCGTTTAATTTTTCCCAAAGTGTTTTTGAAACTTTAGTCTCAAACTGCTTCTTCCTATATTTTGTAATAGGCTGAATACCCTTGATAACGTTAGTTATAAATAATTCGTCCGCTTTTTGTAGATCGAATGGCGAAATAATTTCTTCTACAACTTCTAATCCTTCCACTTTTTTTGCTATTTCCAATACTTGTTTACGCATCACACCATTTAAGCATCCTTCTGAAACCGGTGGAGTGATTAGTTTTTTGGCGGAAACCATAAAAAAATTTCCTTGTATCGCTTCTACTACATTTTTACTATCGTTTATTAATAGACAGTTATCTAATCCATTTTCATGAGCATAAATACTTGCTGTTGTATTCAAAAGTTTGTTAGTAGACTTTATTGAAGACAACAATTGTTTAGTGATATAAAAATCTTTATATAAGTCCACCTCATAAGCCGTTTCATTAAAAAGATACGATCTTGATTCAATCTCACTGGCATGAATTAAAAAAGAGACCTCATTATTAATTGGCAAGTAATACCCACCATCATTTCTAAAAACAGTGATTCTAGCTCGAGACGAAGAAGCTAGATTAGAATTTTCTACTAATGAAATGATTTGCTCCTCTAAATACTCCATTGTGAAATTCATAGGAATTTCAATTCTAACGACACGCATAGAGGCCATTAACCTAAAATAATGATCTTCTAAAAAAAGAATTTTAGAATCAACAATTTTAACAGTTTCAAAAACAGCATCGCCATATAAAAAAGCGCGATTATTTGTTAGTATATTACTCTCCTCTGATACGATGTTCCCGTTAAAATTGATCATAAAAAAACCCTGAATTTTGTTCAGGGCAAATATAAGTTTTAAAATACAATTTTACTATACAGATCCAATTAGATGTTTCAAGTCAGAAATTTGATTCTCCCACAATTGTTTCGCTTCATCAACCTCATCTTCTTCAGCAAAATCTACCACCATCAAAGAAACGTCTTTAGTCAAATCATCAACTAATATATGAAGTTCAAAAAAGTACTCTGAATCCTTATTTTTATCGTCTACCCATTTAAACTTAACTTTCTCCCCTGTTTTTTTAGAAGCTAGTCTCGCTTTTTCTTCAGAATCATTCCAAATGAAGGTAAAGAACTCGCCACGAGAATTTACATTATCCGCAAACCACTCTGACAAACCTGACGGAGTAGAAATATATTGATATAATAATTGAGGAGAAGAATTTATAGGAAACTCGATTTCGTAACGTATTTTTTGATCCATGAGCTACATTAATTTTTTTTCGAATATATAGAATATATAGCCTAAAAAAAAATCTTTTTAAAAATATTTTTTTTATTTCAAATATGCTTGCAACTTGAAATATTATTTTTATATTTGCACCCGCATTCAAGGGATGGTTATCCACTGAATATTTGGCGAGGTAGCTCAGTCGGTTAGAGCGCAGGATTCATAACCCTGAGGTCACGAGTTCAAATCTCGTTCTCGCTACAAAAACAAACCCTTAAACATCAATTGTTTAAGGGTTTTTTGTTGGAATTAAATGTCGCAAAACGCTTAAACAATCAAAATTTTAGTGCATTCATATCCGCCGCGGCGGACAAAAGTTCAAATCTCGTTCTCGCTACGAAAACAAACCCTTAAACATCAATTGTTTAAGGGTTTTTTGTTGGAATTAAATGTCGCAAAACGCTTAAACAAACTAAATTTTAGTGCATTCATATCCGCCACGCGGACAAAAGTTCAAATCTCGTTCTCACTGCAAAAACAAACCCTTAAATAGCAATGTTTAAGGGTTTTTTGTTGGAATTATGTCGCGTCCTGAAATAACGAAACATAAAAAAAGTGAGGAATCAGAGTGATGAATCTTCACTAAACATTTTTATTTCAAAAGCCCCCTTTTACACTGCTGATAGTATTTGAGTATCTTTAAAATAAGTCTGCAATACCTTTTCACTTTAATATGATCTTATTAACCCCGTTTCTTTTTGCATTACTTGATGCACTCGAGTGATACATGTTTTCCTTTAACTCTTTAAACTTATCTCTTTTTTGATGCCTGCTCCATTTTTGTAATGTGTAAAAGATTTTGAAAGTGAATCCATAATTGTTTTTGTTTGGACTTTTCTTTCAGGTAGTAAAATATAATCATCAGTTAGTTTTTTATCATGATGTCCCATCTCCATTAGTAAGTCAAACAAATCAGAATTTTTTGGAATGTATTTATATAATCCATCAATACTTAAGCTTCGCTCTACTTTTAAGTTTTGGATTCTAAAAAGTTCAAGCCACTAACAGCTACATAGATATCGCTCGACCTTAAGTCAACAATTTCCTCACTACTTCCGCCAGTTAACAAAAAATGTCTAAATCCATCTTTTAAATAAGGTTTAAACATATTTTTCCGCTCCTCCTTGCCTCCCAAAACATATTAAGTATATAAGTATCAACTGCCTTTAGAACTGCAGTAAACTCTTCATTGGTTACAGAATCGATATTTGTTTTTCTTAGCTGTTTTCGAGAATACTTCCTAAAAGGATTTTTCATTTCAATTTCTTCAATACCTATAAGGAATTCAAAAAAAACTCTAAGGGCATTCAAGTATTTATTAAAAGTTTTAGGGCTATAATGGATATCAGCCCAAGAATAAAAATTTAATACATCTTGTCTAATACCATCTTTAATTCTAGTTAAGTCATTGTTATATATTTCTTTAATGTCTTAGCATACTATTTGAAAAATCGAATCAATTCTTTTCGATGCTTATTAGTTAAGTTGTTTATAAATTATGCATACTCACTTTCACCATTTAGATAATGGTCATAATTTATTATTGAATCAACAACTGACTAATTATTCCCTTGTGTTGAATAGTTAACTATTTTTTGATAAGTAGTAGTTCTTAAGTATTTTTCTAAATTAATAGTTTCAATTATTGCATCACTTTAGACCTTACACTCTTTTGAGTTCCTGGGACGTGAACTCTTATTCTATACGAAATGCTTTCAAAATGTATACATTTAGGATTATCTACCCTACATAATTTACAATAATCCTTAATTCCTTTATACTTGTTCCTTGGCTGTACTAACTTACTCATTTCATTAGGTCATTATATAATTTCTAATACCCTGCATTTTTTTTTACCTTGTTCGTTGGACCGAAATCAAACTCAGCATCTAGTTGTAAAACCAAAAGATTATACGCGTCTTAATCTTTAACCATATTCCTGTAGATTTCTTTCCATATTTTAGGATATTTCAATCTTAAGATGTGGGGCTCGTAAAACATTTGGTTTTATTTTTGAAATAATTGCTACTACAAAAAGTATATCTTCTTCACAAATGGCAAAGCGATACTCAATAAGCCGACAAACTGCATGGCTATTAATGCATAAAGTTCGTTTAGCTATAAAAATCGGTGAATTAAACTCGATTGTAGGTGCTGTTTACGTAGATGAATTTGTTTACGGACGAAAAGATAATTTGAAGCAAGGAAGAAGTAATGATAGTAAGAATAAGATAAGTGCAGCTGCTGTTGAAATTGATAAAAAAGCGGTGTAAAAAGAGCTTATAACAAAAGAATTATGGATTATTCTTCTAATGTAAATACAAAGATTTCCTACTGTAATATAGCGCCTCAAGCTAGTGTAAAAACAGATAAATGGACTGGACACAAGCCTTTAAAATACCCTTATAATATCGAACAAATAAAGAGCAATACTTCTATTTTTTTTGAAATGAATACTTTAATTCAACAGGTAAAATCATGGTTGAAAAGTACATATTTATGAATGGATGAACATAATATGGAAAGATACTTAGATGAATATAGCTATCGATTAAACAGGTCAATAAACAAGAAAAGTATATTTGATAATCTAATTATAAGGATGATGATCCAAAATCATATTGGCTTAGAGAATATTACATCAAGTAGGTAATTTTACAGCACTATAACTAAATTAAAGAAAACATACATAATAGAATCCAATTAAAAGACGTAGTGGATTTGGTAAATATGTCAGAATGTATACTTAGGGCAACTTTAATAAATGGTACTCTTTTTTAGACCTCACGCTATCTGCATCTTGTAAACATGAAACAGTTCAAAAGACACCGAGATTATGAATTTTTAGATTAAGATATTCGACTTAGCAAACTAAATAAACTTGGTGACCCATTAGAGAAACTAAACAAATTTGAAAACCTGTTTTGATTGCACTGGTAGAGCAACTAAAGGAAGCTTCTGATAGGGTGTCGAAAAACGGTTTAAAATAGCGATTCTTGAAAGGGATGCGGCACACGGGCGTAGCGAACTCACGAAGTATATAAATTCTAAAAAAAACCGCGAATTCACAATTAGGATCTCAAAAAAATGAAATCAATTGCGAATTTGCGGTTTTATTAAATGCTTGATTACCTACCTAAGCCATTTAGTAACTTATGCATTATAAATTGAAGAACAAACCAAATTGATGGCTGTTTCCAAAAATGGCACTGACTTTGTCTTCTTGAACATAGCCGAAATTGTACCCAATTCCGAGCCCCTTTACATTCAATCCAAAGCCCATATTGATCTGGCCATTATCTACATAACCAACTTGTAGCCAACCTCTTTTTTGGTAATTAAAATTCAAACTATTGGTTAGTTCGTATCGATTGCTTTGTGTTTTCACTAACAAGATGGACGGAACAATATCCAGTTCCTTACCTACTTTAAACTTGTACTCTGTGTAGGCTGTGACTTCATTGTTGTACGGTTTTTCCTTACCTACAGAAGGAAGTGCCATCGAGAACTGGAAGTTTTTAAACTTGTACACAAAACCAAGTTCTAAGCCTAATTTGTTTTCATAGACATTCTCTCCAGACAAATAAGGATCATTTAAATCCACAAAACTATTTGGCGTAAAGCCGTTTTTAAAATCAATATTTTGCTGATTAAAACTCAGTCCAAAACCAACGGATAAGGTTTGGTTTTCGGACAAATCCACCCGATAAGCGAAGGCTTGTTTAATTTGCATCTGCGAAAAACTACCTGCAGCTATTTTAGTAAATACTGTTGCTGTTGCTAACTTACTTCCCAATGGTAAATCAAGGGTTACTTGCTGCCATTTGAGTGTATTAGCATCTTCGACTTTGTTTGGAGTTGATCCTATTACAAGTGATATGCGCGTTTTATCGAGCTCGCCGGCATAGGCAACATTGACACCCACCTTATTTTGCTGAATTAAGCGATTGTTTAATTGGTACTGCGCCTTACCCGAAGAGATAATGAACAAGACAAGAACTACACTGTACACTATTTTTTTTGTTATATATTTCATTGATTTTTTAATTATTGATCATTTACAAAGTTTAACTTATGATTGTTTGAAGTTGCCACAAACTAATTGTAAACTAGTCTAATAAGCTCTTTATAAACACGTTCTCTGTTGCTTGGATCTTTTCCTGTAAAATATAAATAATACTCTCCTTCTGGCAATCCATTACCTATCCAGTCATTTTTATAATCGCTCGTACTGAAAACCATTTGACCTTTAGAATTGTAAATTGTCAAAATATAATTACTGTACAACTGTATATTATTAATGAGTAATCTATCGTTGAGACCATCTCCATTTGGTGAAACCAAATTGTTGTACATCAAAGTATCATCAACTGTAAACTCAATCGTTACGTTTACAGTAACGGTATCAGACAGTTTAGGAGTACCATTATCTGTTACTTTAACGGTAAAACTGTAGCTCGTTTTGTTTTTAGGATCAATCGTACCATCAAAGCTTATGATTCCGTCTTTAGTAATGGTAAAAGGAACTTGCTGACCCGGACTAATTTCCCAACTTAGGACGCTATTTGCATCCACATCTGTTGCTTCTAATTTGCCAACAACAGCAGCAGCATTTGATAATCCCGACAACACAAAACCTACTGCATTTGATCCTACATTTTTAGTAATAACCGGATTCTCGTTTACGTCTAAGGCGTAAATCGTCATTTTCTCAGTTACTTCTCCTCCTCTTTGATCATTACTAATAAGCTCAAAATTAAAAACATTTTGCTTTTCGAAATCTAAACTTTTCTTTAACACCAACTGATCACCTACAAGATCAAAGTTCAAATAATCAGAACCGCCTATAAAAAAACGGTATATGCTAGTATCCTTGTCTTGATCCTTAGTCTTTAATGTTCCTATAACAGTACCTGCAGGAACGTTTTCACTGATTTTATCATTGCTTATTGTGATTAAAACAGGACTATCATTGATGTCATTGATGGCAATAACATAGGTACCATACAGTACTTCGCCTAGGGTATTTTGTGCCTTTACACGAATTTTGTAACTGTTTTTAGTTTCAAAGTCAAACATTTCTTTAGACTTCAAGCTATTTCCTGTGATTTCGAATGAGGCATTATCCTCACCGTCCTGACCATCAACTAACGTTAAGGCAAATACAGTACGGTTTTCCTTAACGACCGTAAAGTCACCCACTACAGTAGCAACAGGCAAGTTTTCGTCAATATTTGCTTTAGATAAGGTAAAAATCGTTGGCAATTTATCATCTAGTACCGTGATAGTAAAAGGTTGCTCTAAAACATCTCCACGACTGCTTACTGCTTGCACGCGAATTTTGTAAATGCTTTTTGCTTCGAAGTCAAAAACGCTTTTCACTTTTAAACTATTTCCTGTAATATCAAAAGAAGCATTATCATCTGCACCCACACCTTCGATCAAAGTTAGTATGAATTCATTTCTATCTTCCTTAATCACCGTAAAGTCCCCCACTACGGTAGCAACAGGCAAGTTTTCGTCAATCGTTAATTTTGACAAGGTAAAAACCGTTGGTAATTTGTCGTCAAGTACCGTGATGGTAAATGCTTGTTCTAAAACATCTCCACGACTGCTCACTGCTTGAACGCGAACTTTGTAAATATTTTTTGTTTCGAAGTCAAAAATGCTCTTCACCTTCAAACTATTTCCTATGATTTCGAATGAAGGATTATCCTCACCGCCTACGCCGTCAATTAATGTCAAGGCAAATGCAGTGCGGTCTTCCTTAAGGACTGTAAAGTCACCCACAACAGCTCCCACGGGTTTGTTCTCGTCAATAGTTGATTTAGATAAAGTAAAAACTGTAGGTAACTGATCGTCTAGAACTGTTATCGTAAAATTTTGCTCTAAAACATCTCCACGACTACTGACTGCATGAACGCGAATTTTATAAATATTTTTAGTTTCAAAGTCAAAAATGCTCTTCACCTTCAAACTATTTCCTATGATTTCGAATGAAGGATTATCCTCACCGCCTACGCCGTC